>JAQVXD010000004.1:3156-111771 GCA_028709385.1 Fermentimonas sp. | reverse complement strand
AAAGAGGCTGTAGAGCCAATCACCAGTGAGGCTTTTCCTGCCGACCTTGGAAGGTGTCTCGAGACTATGGTTGACTGTTTCAACAGGGTTATTGAAAAACTGGATACTTATCCTGCGGCTATAAGTGTTGCCTTTCCCGGTCCTGCCGATTATGAAAACGGTATTATAGGCGACTTGCCAAATTTCCCTGCATTCAGGGGTGGTGTGGCGTTAGGTCCCTATTTAGAAGAGAAATTCAGGATTCCGGTATTTATAAACAACGACGGCAACCTCTTTGCTTACGGTGAGGCAATTGCGGGTGCTTTGCCGGGTTTAAACGCGGAACTTGCATCAACAGGTAACCCCAAGCAGTATAAAAACCTGCTGGCTGTGACACTTGGAACAGGTTTTGGCGGCGGGGTGGTGATTGACGGGAATCTACTGAGAGGTGATAACGGTTGCGGAGGCGATGTATGGTTGTCCGCAAACAAGTACGACAACTCTCTCCTTGCCGAAGAGGGCGTAAGTATACGTGCTGTTAAACGTGTTTATCGTGAACTTTCGGGAGATGATACAGATTTTACCCCTAAAGATATTTTCGACATAGCCGAAGGCGAAAGAGAGGGCGACAGAGATGCTGCCGTGGAAAGTTTCAGGAAACTCGGTGAGGTGGCAGGTTTTACTATCTCTGAGTCGCTGAATATTGTTGACGGTATTGTTGTTTTAGGCGGCGGAATTTCAAAAGCTTCCAAATATATTCTTCCCGCGATGATAAGGGAGATGAACGGAGTAAGAAAAACTACTGCAGGGGAGCTGTTTCCACGACTGCAGATGAGGGCTTATAACCTGGAAGATGAAGAGGATAGGTTGCTTTTTATGAAAAATGACTCCAAAACAATAACTGTGCCGGGGAGTGATAAAACAGTTGTATATCACCAGGTGAAAAAGGTTGGGGTGATGGTATCCAGACTGGGCACAAGTAGAGCGATTTCCATAGGGGCGTATAATTTCGCACTGAATCAAATGATATAAACTTCAGAAAAAACTGAATTATGAGAGCTGTTTCAATACTTACTTTAAGCATATTAATAATCTTAACCTCATTATCCTCTTTAACCTCCTGTGCAAATTTAGGCAACAGGTCCGGTAATACATCAGGTACTAATTCCGAAACTACCGCCAAAACTCCTGCCGAGTGGGTGGATCCGATGATTGGAACAGCACACTCACGCTGGTTTTTCTTTACACCGGCAGCTATACCGTTCGGAATGGCTAAACCGGCACCGTCAACCGATGCTCATTTGGGAAACAGGAGCGGTTGGGAGGCTGTTGGGTATGACTACAGACATACATCCATAGAGGGATTTGCAAATTTCCACGAGTTTCAGGTTGGAGGGGTTGTGCTAATGCCTACAGTAGGTGAATTAATAACTGTGCCGGGTGATCTTGATAATGTTGAAAGCGGTTACCGTTCAGCCTTCGACAAAAAAGATGAGATTGCAACACCGGGTTATTATTCAGTTTTATTGAAAGATTATGGGGTTAAAGCGGAACTTACGTCAACTGAGCGGGTTGCTTTTCATCGGTACACTTTTCCCGAATCAGAACAATCGAATATCATCTTTGATATCGGCAACCAGCAGGGAGAAAGCGGTCCGGTAAAGGATGCAGAGGTAACATTTACCGATGACGGGCGCATTGAGGGATTTGTCACAACTTTCCCTGTTTACATTAAAAATTATCAGGAAGATGCAGATCTGACTATGTATTTCAGTGCAGTTGCCGACGTGAAACCTGAAGCGTGGGGAACATTTATAAAAGATGATATCAGTGCTGGTTCACGCAACGCAGAGGGACCCGGAGCAGGTCTTTATCTTACATACAAAACAGAGGAGGGGAGTAGTGTAAATATTAAGGTGGGACTCTCATATACCTCAGTAGAAAACGCACGACTTAACCTGGAAAAAGAGGCGGATAATATGACTTTCGACGTGGCAAAAGAGAATGCTGTTGCGATGTGGAACGACTATCTGGGCAGAATCAAGGTGGAGGGCGGAACGGATGAAGATATGACAAAATTTTACACCGGTCTGTATCATGCACTGCTTGGTCGCGGTGTTGCCAGCGATATTAACGGAGCTTATCCCAAAAACGACGGGGGAGTGGGACAGATTCCTCTTGATGATAAGGGAGTGCCTCAGTTTAAACACTACAATACAGACGCTATCTGGGGAGCATTCTGGAATTTGACGCAGTTGTGGAGTCTGGTTTACCCCGAATATTACGCCGACTGGGTACAGAGTCAGTTGCTGGTATATAAAGATTCCGGCTGGCTGGGTGACGGGATTGCCAACAGCAGGTATGTTTCGGGTGTCGGGACCAACTTCGTGAGTCTGGCCATTGCTGCCGCGTATAATGTAGGTATCAGAAATTTTGATGTTGAAACAGGTTATGAAGCAGCATTAAAAAATGAGCTGGAGAGTGAAAACAGACCGGCCGGAGCCGGTAAATTAGATGTGGGGCTATTTGTTAAATATGGTTATTCACCATATAACGAAAAATATTACATGCAGAATACTCCCGAAGGATCGGGGTTCTCAGCATCGCATACAATGGAGTATTCATTCAGCAGTTTTGCTGTTGCACAATTTGCCAAACATCTGGGTAAGACTGATGATTATAACAAGTTAATGGAATTATCAGAGGGGTGGAAGCATCTTTTTGATACTGAAACAAAGCTTATCCGTCCAAAAGACAAAGATGGTAAATTCATTGAAGTTTTTGATCCTATGGCACCCTGGATCGGATTTCAGGAAGGTAATGCCGTTCAGTATACCTACTACGTGCCTCACCAGATTGATGAATTGATTTCACTCGTTGGTGCTGATGAATTTAACGACAGGCTTAATAAATCATTTGAAATCTCTCAGGAGAATATATTTGGAGGCGGTGAGACGATTGATGCTTTTGCAGGACTGCACACTATGTATAATCACGGTAACCAGCCTAATCTGCATATATCCTGGCTGTTCAATTTTTCAGGAAAACCATGGCTGTCGCAGAAGTGGGTAAGAGCAATCTGTGATGAGTTTTACGGTACCGAAGGTATACACGGCTACGGATACGGGCAGGATGAAGACCAGGGACAACTGGGCGCATGGTACGTAATGTCGGCCATTGGTCTGTTTGACATTAAAGGCCTGACAGAGATAAATCCCTCTTTCCAGATAGGCAGTCCCCTTTTTGATAAAATTACAATCAAGCTGAACAAAGACTACTACCCGGGAGATACGTTTGTGATTGAAACGGTGAACAACAGCAAGGATAATATCTATATTGAGTCGATAAACCTCAACGGAGAAGAATATGACAGCGTGCATATTGATTTTGCGAAGGTTGTTGAGGGGGGAAAAATGAGGATTTATTTTTTCTCATTCCCATAAAAATTAGCCTCTCCACCATCAATAGCGATAACCTGACCATTTAGATAACCATTATCATCACTCAGCAGAAAACTTACTACATTAGCAACTTCTGCGGGAGTTCCTAATCGTTTGATGGGATTACGGCTTGCATATTCTTTTTCAGCTGCTTCAGGGTTGTCAGGATTCACTTGCCTGAAAGCTTCTTCCACCATGGGTGTCATAATGGCTCCGGGTGCAATTGCATTAGTTAATATTCCATCTGATCCGTATTCTAACGCAGCCTGTTTGGTTAATCCGGCCACGGCATGTTTGGTGGCGACATAGGCCGCTTGATTCAACACTCCCCTCAATCCGCCTACTGATGAAACATTAACAATTTTTCCACCTCCGTTTTTGATCATTACCGGAATAATGTATTTCATTCCGTAAAATACTCCCAAGAGATTAATATCGATTACTTTTTTGAATATATTGGTGTCATATTCAATCAACGGGGTTTGTTTACCTTCGATACCGGCATTGTTGTAAAACCCATCTATTGTGCCAAATTCCTTTACCGTTTGATCTACGTAATTTTTCACAGCAGCTTCATCAGAAACATCGGCTACTATGGCCAAGAGCTTTATTCCCGAAAACTTTTGCAATAATTTTTGTTTACTTTCATTTAGCGTCTTTTCATTATAATCTATCAACGATAAATTTGCTCCCATTGAAGCTAATTTTTCTGCTGTAGCATAACCTAAACCCACTGCAGCTCCCGTGATCACTATAGTTTTTCCTTCAAACATTTTCATTTGCTGTTGATTTTAATTTGTGATATTAGATATAACGGTAAAGGAGAGGGTATTGTTTGCAAACTATTTTTTCTTCATTCTATACTTTCTCCACAAATAAAAAACCAAAGCAGCAATAATCCAGAAGGGCCAGAGATTTATTATAAAGAGGAGGAAATCAACAAATCCGAACCATCCTTTGGAGAGTGATTGCTTTAATTTTTCTGAAAATTTATCTCGTTTTGCAGGGTTGTATTTAAAATTATTTGGTTTTGTAATTGTTAAATCGAGGGTGCTGTAATCAACTAAGTCATTTAAATATTTTAACCGGCCGGTTGTGCTCTCAATTTCTTCTTCTAAAGCACGAATCTTTTCTTCAATCTCAAGTATTTCCTTTATAGTATTGGCTTTTGTCAGTAACTCGTTGTAACGGTTCAGGTAATTACGTTTATTTTCAAGTCTTGTTTCCAGATCAATAAATTGGTCAGTTACGTCTCGTGCATCAATCTCTTTATAAAGTATCTCGCCATCACCAGTTTCAACATCGGATATAAACTTCGTGAAATTTTCACTTGGTATCCGTATATTAAGATTATATGATGTTTCCCAATCCGATTTATTAAGTCTCTCGTTTGCATAATATCCTCCATAATGGAAAATCAATGTATCAATTCGGGATTTTGTGTTTTCAAGATCTGAAACACGAACACCAATGCGCCCGTCTTTGATGATTTTCTTTTTAACGACCTCCTGCTCCGCGATTTCATCAAACGGGGAAGTTGAACTGCTTGGGGTCTGTTGTTCAACAAGAGCAGTCTCTTCTGCCATAGACCTGACGGCAACATTGTCAGATTGATTCTGATTACATGAAATTAGAAGAAGTATTACTAAAAATATTGAAAAAATGTTTCTCATTATGTTACAATTTAATTGTTGTTCTTCAAAAAAATCAAAACTACTTATAAAGATCTTGCATCATCCTATTTAAGCAAAGGGCAACCACACTTAATACAAACATCCTCAGTGATATAATGCAAAAAGGCACAGGCATTACAGAATATTATGTCGTCGCCCGATTTATCGAACTTCTCGTAAGAGTTGAGTTTGCCGTGAAACCGCACCTTATCTCCTTTTTGGAAGTAGTTGAAGACGGTAGTGTCATCCTCAGACCTTATTTCGTGTACTTTGCCTGTTTCGCTTTTTATGTAAACAGTGTAAATAGTATATTTATCGGTTCTCCTGACTTTTTTGTTTATCACTTCGCCATCCCACGAGGCTTTTTTATTTGATTTAGCCGACATGAGGCCTATAAGCAAAAACATGGCACCTATCACCAGTCCGATCCGGAGTGCTTCGGGGTTGTCCATTTCGTCGCTGAATGCCCCGTAGAGATAGAATCCGCCAATGGCTATGGCTGCAAGGATCAATGAAAACTGGAACTTCCACTTTCGTGTATTTCGCAGGTAGCGGTCGAATGCCGGGTCACTGATTTTTGAGGAGTAGGCCATACTATTTTACTTTTAAGAGTGAAACAACATGTTCTAAATCAATATCTGGCGATGCAGGAATGTTGAGCTCCTCGCTGTTTTTCAGTGTGCGGTCGAAATAGTAGTAATTTATGTAAAGTCCGTGAAATGGTTTATCAATTATCTTCACTTTCTGAATGCCCGAGAGCGGGAAATCCCAGTTGTGGAAAAAGCCGTTGACATAGGCAAACTTCTGCCCGATCAAAATCACCCCGTCGCCCTTCAGGTTTTTATTGCGGTAGTAAGCAGGCATCGCGAATGCAAAAGCGGCAATTATGGCAATCAGTGCAACCATCATCAAAAACATCGCACCTCTGCCTTCGCCCATGATAATAATAACAATGCCGAAAATTATTACTATCAAAGCAGCAGTGATCATCAGAATAGCTTTGTTCTTTTCTTTTTCGTTTTGATAAAGGTAGCCGGCATACTCCGATTTTTCCTGTTGGCTTAGCTGCCAGCTCGCTATCACTTTTTCGCCCGAGATGAGAGTGTTCATCTTTTTAGCTCTGCTTCTGAGGACAAGGGCAATAATCAGGCCTGCAAGCACTAAAAAAATGCTTAGTAATGTGACGGCATAAGACCTGTACAGGGGGTTGCCCTCGGTGAAGGTGAGAATGGTGAGAATCACTCCGGCCAGCGCAACAATCAACGAGACGGCAACTCCTTTTTGCTGATTGTTCTTTACTTTAATCTTACCGTTTATTTTTTCCAGATCGATAGAATTATCCATAATTATCTCTGTTTATTCCCTTTGAAGAGAAGTGAAAAGTCGATATACAGCAACGCCGCATAGAGTAGGGAAGTGAGTGTGAAGTACTGACTCATTACATGGCGGTATAATATTGATGCAACAACGATCATCTGAACAAGAATTATCAGTTTTGAGAACCAGTTGTAGGGTTTTTCCTTTTTCCTTCTGATGAAAACTGATAACAACACGATAAATGAGCAAAAGAGAATTCCGATTACTTCGTTAGAGAGATAGCCGCGAAAGCCGATAATTAAACTGACAACAAGGTACAGCCAGGTTCGGATGTTTACGCCAACGGATTTTGTTTCGGAGTCAGCAGTTGATCTGGAAAACCGGGGTGTTTCTGAAACGGGTGTTGTTTCTGAAACGGATCTTGATCTGGAAACCGAATTTGATTTGGGAACCGGGGGCGGTTCAGAAACTGAAGTTGATTTTCTCCCAATCGGGGGCGGTTCAGAATAAGTTGTTGTTTCAGAAACAGCCGCAATCCCTTTTTCTGCAAGTTGTTGTATGTTTTTCTTCAAAGTTGATTCGGCGTAGCTCCTGAGACTGCTTTTGAGTTGCTGCTCAACACCTTTATACATTTTCTCTTTGTATCCTGTTTCCATGATTCTTATATTTTCTTGTCAAATTCTTTCAGATCGCCAAATGCTTTTGATATCTCTTTCATGACATCCGTTACATCTGAATAGTCCAGAGAATTCAGCTCGTTGTTCAATCTCTTGATATGCGCTTCTGTTGCATTTACATCAATATTTGCCTTTTCTATCACCTCCATTGCCTTATTCAGTTCAGGTGGCAAATCCTTAATATCCAGATTCTTTCCCTCTTTGTAGCCTGTACGTACATCTTTAAGAGTACTTGCCGCTTTCTTTGCCTGTGCAAATGCCTCCGATTCGCGACCCCCTTTCATGGCATTATTTACCTTGTTTTGATACATACTGCCTGTCTCTTCGGCATTTTGCAAAGTTGTTTCCCCCTTTTTCACCTTAGTGATATTCGAAACGTTGATATCTATTTCACCGGTTTCGGGATTGAAAACGTGATCTGAGTAATCACTCGATGCTTCCGCATCAAACCGGTCAGTTCCCCTTTGCTGGTGAGCCTCTGCCCATTCCAGATCGGTCAGACCGTCAGGCTTTCCTGTAACCTCGCCAAAGATTTTGTAGGATTCGTTGAGCCAGTTACCTCTTTGCAGTTCGATCCATTTTTCGGTACCGTCGGCACCCTTTACTTTTCGCAGCACACGGTAATCTCGGTCGGTATTCACCGAGCTGCCCACCTTCCCGGGTGTTCTTACATTTTCAATTTTAACATCCTCAGAATTCAGTTTAAATTCTTTAGTAATATAATCCTTCAGCCGGGCATCATGTTCGTTGTAAATCTTGTTGCGCGAACGGTTGAAAATATCTTTCATCTCCTTTGTCCCGTGATTCTGAATTGTGCGCACCTTAGCCGGGTCGCGCATTATCTCCAGCAATTTGCGCTGATCGATCACCTCTGTACCGTCAACCGTTTTCACGCTTTTCATCATATCGTTCAGTACTTCATCGGGAGTAGTCACCTCATAGTTTAGTTTTATCGCCTCCCGATGAAGCATTCCGGTGAGTTTTTTAACGATCAGCTCTTCAGCTATTTGCTGTCCCGTTATCTTTGCAGCCTCTACCACCGATTTTGTCTGGTAAAGATTGTATAGAAACTCGCAACTTATGAAGATAGTCCATGCGAGAGGGCGGTTGCCCCTTACCACGAGCTCTATATTTTCGATGCTTAGGAGCCGGCCTTTTGCCATATTCATCAGCAAAGGCATGATTGAATCCAGCTGTCGTGATGCAAAAACATCCCATCCTTTCTCCGGCTCATAAATATAAAAATTGAGAGCTTCAATCATTTTTGCTTTTATCATACCCGCCGCCGTTGCTCCCACTCCTTTTAGGTAGAAAGCGGCCAGTGCGCTGAATGCCATATCGCCGGCCCACTCTGTAAATTGGAGGGTGAGTGTGATGCGATTTGCCCATGCCTCTTCCGATTTATACCCTTCGGCACCTTCGGCGAGAATCAGGTTTGAAGCCACTTTCCAGATTCTGTTTCTCAGCTCGGTGAGACCTTCCGCACCAAGTGTCATTTTTCTCAGTTCCAGCAGTTCTCTCAACTTGTTCCTGGGCTCGCCGATAGGTACATAATTATTTATTATGTAATTGCACTCTTCGTATGCTTTTACCCAGTCGGGGAACTCCTCACCGACTCCGTAGGTCTTGACCTCTATACTTATGATCTTTTCGAAATATTCGGGTCTTTCGGCATCACCTGACGGTGCCTTTACAAGATATTCCAGAACATACACATCACCCGTACCTGGTATCTCCTCTTTTGTTGTGAAATGGTAGCGACCGTAAGGAATATTGGTGACCAGACCTTCGAAGGTGAATTCGGGTTGCAGTACACTTGCCAGATTGATGATTTCCTGCTCCTCGTTTTGTAACTCAAACTGAATTTCGGCCAGTCCCTCTTTATCTATGACTACCTGGTTGGACTGTTTATCATAGCGGAACAGTGCCATGTCGATATTTTCTTCGAACGGCTTACTTGCGAGAATATGAATTTCGTTTTGTCTGTTTACGCCGTTCTTAATGATCAGTCCCTCCTGCATAACCATGATATTCAGGTGGCGTTCCAGCGGTTTTTCATCGCCCTGTGCAGCAGAAATAATTAGTGTTTTGCTGATAACTGATTCGCCCTCATTGGGTTTCATCAACGGACCCGTGAGGGTGACTGATGCCTTTGTTTCACCTTTCGGCTGAATATCAATATGCGTGAGCGGCTCGGTGGGCAGAGAGCCGTATCTGTATTCGCCGTTGAACGTCCACCCTATCTCTTCGTCGCCATTTTCAATACTTGCCTCGAAGGTGATCTCGCTCATATCTTCAGTAACGGGAAAAGTCGCTTCCCCGATTTCGGTTTCCAGTTTGCAATCCAGCAGCTTTATCTCCAGATCCTGCTTCATGGGAGGTTCCCCTTCGGGCACATCATCCATCAGCAGAGTAAGTTTTACTGAGCCCGGCATATTTGCCGTTTTATTGTTGGGGTTGGGACTCGTACACCCCATATTAAGAGCTATATAATCATCGATGATAGACGGTTCCGACAAATCTATCCAGTCGCTTTGCGGTTTAAAGATAACCTGTTCGGTGAGCTCGGGAACGGGCTTTTCATTTTCATCCAGGATCCTTGCACGTACCTCAATCACCTGGTAGGTATCCGGGCGCAATGAGCGTTTGTTGCCCGGCAGCGTCTCTACCGAGATCTGCTTTTTCCCCTCAGTCTGAATGCTGATGGATTTCTGAAACTGGTGACCGTCCGCAGTTGCCTGAACAGTGATATTAAACGAAGCAGTTTTGGGAGTTCCCTCCAGAATCATCTGGGCTGAAAGGCTGCCCTGGGCTTGTGCGGGACTGATTCTCAGCGCCTTTTCGGAATTGATGATCTGAATTTGTGCAGGATATTTTCGCTGTGTTTTTGATGTGACCTTATACACTACCGCTTCTAACATATCGGGTTTACCGGCAGTGAGTCTGAATTGCTCCTTATTCAGGTTCAGGATATATTTTACCTCTTCCTCCTCCTCCTCTTTTTTCTTCTCCTCCTTTTTATTATCTTTTTTTGTGTTTTTATTCTGGCTCTGTTTCTGGCTCTGGCTCTGTTTCTGTTTTATTCCCGGTTTTTTCCTGAACAGCCTCCGTGCCAGTGCTGCAAGGCCTCCCGCGCCAACCAAACCTATAACTGCCTCCCAGGGGATTTCTTCATCCGAAGGTGGCTGTTGCTCACCGTAGGCTTCAGTCGCTCCCTCTGCTCCCTCTGCGGAAGATCCTCCGAGAGGAGGAGCAAAGCCCAATGCCGTGAAGGGTGAGGCTGTAATATCGTTTATACTGCTATTGTAAGCCTCTTCCAAAGAGGAAGGCCTGTAACTTCCCATATAGGTGTTGATAAAATAGAACTTATCCTCCTGAATATTCTGAACCAATGAGTAGGATCTGATAGTTGTGCCGTAAGTACCGTAAATGGCCGAAAAGATGCGTGCATTAGAAATTGAGGCCGGTTCTTGTTTGCCTGCCAGCTCCTTGTTGTGCAGCTTAATTATTTCGGAAACTTCAAAACTCCTCTCATCTACCACTTTGCCGTTCACCGAGATATCGCCACCCAGTTGGTTAACCAATTGTGATCTGGCAACATCCAGCTCAGCATCCGAAGGCAGCCTGTTCCATGTCAGCGAACCGGTTTGCGTGGTCACATCCATGGGGTCAGTCTGGGCAAAAAGAGTTATCGGAGAAAGCAGAGATAGAAAAGAAAACAGAGATAACACGATTAAAGCTGTAAAAAACTTCATCTTACTCATACTGTTATTTTGTTAGTTTGTGTATGTGTATTTCAATCGTTACAAAAATAAAATAATATTTCTGATTTTTAATATTTTTGTGATTTATTTGTATTATTGAAAGAATTCGCAATTAAAGCAAATCACCGTTTTTTCTTAAAGTGAATCGCCGTTATTTCTTAAAGTGAATCACCGTTATTTATTAAAGTTTTGCTATATTTGGGGAAAATTTGAAGGACTATGAATCAAAGCAAGACTTATTTACCCCGTGTCAGTGATGCTTTACTAAAAAGATATTTAGCATCATCCGGAGCTGTATTAGTAAAAGGATGTAAGTGGTGTGGTAAAACTATGACCTCATCAAGGGCTGCAAAAAGTATTTTATTTATGCAGGATGCAGATAAATCTGCTTCTTATCTGGCTTTGGCAGATACACAGCCTTCGCTTTTGCTGAAAGGAGATACTCCGCGACTTATCGATGAGTGGCAGATGGCACCTGTTTTGTGGGATGCCGTTAGGTTTGAAGTGGATCAGAGACAGGCGGTGGGACAATTTATTTTGACAGGTTCATCTGTTCCAAAGGATGGAGTAACAGCTCATACCGGTACAGGCAGGATTTCTCAAATGCTCATGAGGCCAATGAGTCTTTTCGAGTCAAAAGAGTCAAATGGATCAGTCTCTTTAAAATCGTTATTTGACGGGAATTTAGATATAGCATCTACCTCCTCTTTGAGTATAGAAAATATTGCATTTGCAATATGCAGAGGAGGCTGGCCGGCTTCAGTAACAATGCCTGAGGAGTTTGCATTAGATACATCAGTAAATTATATCGAAGCAATAATTAATGAGGATATTTCTACAGTTGACGGCATAGATAAAAATCCGGAAAGGGTGAGATTGCTGCTCAGATCTTTGGCGAGAAATACGGCAACTATGGCAACAAATAAGACAATTATTGATGATATGCAAACTAATGATACGTCGATGACTCCACCTACTCTGGGAGTTTACCTGAATGCTTTACGTAGAATATTTGTGATTGAAGATCAACCTGCATGGATGCCTGCAATAAGATCGAGAACTGCTTTAAGAACATCTTCAAAGCGTCATTTTGTAGACCCTTCAATAGCAACAGCGGTTTTGGGGACTAATCCGGAAGGGATATTGAAAGATTTTAACACCTTTGGTTTTTTATTTGAGTCGCTATGTACCCGTGATTTAAGAATTTATTCTGATTCAATCGGGGGTAATGTGTTTCATTATCGTGACAGATATGATCTTGAGGCAGACATCATTATTTCTTTACGAGATGGCAGATGGGCGGCAATTGAAGTGAAGTTGGGACAGAGACAAATTGAAGAGGCTGCTGAAAATTTATTAAAACTAAAAGAAAGAGTAAATACCGACAAAATGGGTGAGCCATCTTTTCTTATGGTGCTTACGGGAGGAGAATTTGCGTATAGACGCAAAGATGGTGTATTGGTAGCTCCTATAGGTTGTCTGAGGGATTGAGTTTGTTTATCTGTTTGTCGCTGGAGGATATGTCTAACGTATATGAGTAGTACATCAGGAATCATTTAATATTTGAGTAATACTTCGTCTAAGTTCCATGCGGAAATATGCTCAATTCCTTCATTAGTAGGAATTTTGTAATCATCCATGCTAACTACATATTTGTCAAAATTGTCATCTATTAGCTTTAATGAACGATATTCCCTTTCTAAAGTCTGTTCCTCTATTAATTGTAATGTGACTTGTATATAAAGTCTTTGACTGCCTTTTATCGCGACAAAATCAACCTCTGTGTCCTTTATAGTTCCTACGTAAACTTGATAACCTGCGCGTCTCAGACTTAAATATACCGCATTTTCTAAAAGATAACCAATTCCATAACCGAATCCTGAATATAGATAATTGCGATAGCTTAAATCGTTCAGGTAGTATTTACTATTGCCCGAAATAGTTTCTCTACCTTTTATGTTATAGCGTTCGGCACGATGTATCAGGAAAGAATTTTCCAGATAGCTAATATATGACGAAAGAGTTTCGTAGTTAGTTTTTCTTTTTTTTGAAGCAAAATAGTTTATGATATTAGTTATAGACATGAAATTTGCGGCACTATTCACCAGATATACAAACAGATCATCTAACAGTTTGATATCTTTTACTTTGTACCTTGCCACAATATCACGAAGCATTACTGTATCTTTGATTGACGATACGTAGTTTTGTTTCATTTCATCGGTAGGTAAGCTGAACAATTCTGGTAAAGCTCCGCTTTCCAGGTATTTTTTGTAACTTTTATTTCCAACTTCCTGCTGTGTTATTCCGCAATATTCATTATAACTAAAAGGTAATACTTCAAATTCAACGTAACGGCCAGATAAAAGTGTAGCCAGTTCTCCTGATAGTAAATTAGAGTTTGAGCCACTAATAAACAATTCGCACGGTTCTGCAAAGTCCTGAGAATGTGAGTTTACAAATTTTTCCCACTCTTCGATGTATTGTATCTCATCAATAAAAATGTAAACTTTTCCGGATGGTTTTAATTCTTGCCGGTAGGCTTTGTGCAATTTCTCTAATTCAACGGCACTTCGCAAGGTTGTTAATTCCATATACTCTTTATTAATGTAAAGTATATTTTCCATATTAACTCCTTCTGAGATTAGTTTAGCAGCAATTTGGCGTAAGATATAGCTTTTGCCAGCTCGTCGTTGCCCAACCAGCACCTTTACCAGTTTATTACCAACGTATTGGCTTATCTTATTAGTATAATAAAATCGGGTAAATCCTAAGTCTATCGGGTTACTGTCCCAAAAATTATACTTCCTTATAGAGTCAATTGTTTCAATCATAGTTGAATATTTTCAACAAATATAGTAATTTTCAATCACAGTTGAATATTTTATGTTGTTTAATCAGACTTTATCATATGATTTTGATGATTTGTTATGACAGAGTCACTTGCTTTTTATTGACCTTTGTCACAATTTGATCTGTTATGATTATTTTTATGTATTTTTGCAATCCCATCTGGATATAATAAATTTTTGGATGAAACTCAGTATTGATTATAAAAATAGCTTTGAGGAGATATATGTTGCTTATTATTCACGAATGAAAAGGTTTGCACAATCCTACCTGATTTATGAAGAAGAGGCAGAAAATATTGTCCAGGATATTTTTATAGATATATGGGAGAAAAAGATTGATTTTTCAGCAATTTCAAATGTAAGCGGCTATCTGTTTTTGTTACTTAAAAATAAATGCATTGATAACATCAGACGAATTAAAGTTGAGGCAAAAGCACTTACTGAGATTCAGAAAGAGAATGAAATCAGTTTTAAGCTTAAATTAGACTCACTGCAGGCACTCGACGATAAGTTTTTGTCCAATCCTGATATTGATAATTTGATTGAAAAGGCTATTAATAATCTGCCGGAGAGGTGCAGGCAGATTTTCGTGATGAACAGGTTTGAGGGAAAAAAACAGCGGGATATAGCAGACGAGCTGGATATTTCAATAAATACTGTAGAGAGTCAGATGTCCATAGCTTATAAAAAGTTGAAGGAGGAGTTGAAGGAGTATTTCCATGTTTTTATATTCTTTTTTTAGCGACTACTGTTAACTAATATTAAAATATAAATTTCTTTAGCGGATTTTATGAGTCGGTTCGTCTTTTAATTATAGAAGACAAAAATGAACGAAGAACTCTTAAAATATTTTACCGGAAAACTCTCGCCAAGTGAGAGGTTTAAATTCCTGCAGGAAGTTGAAAGTGATGAGTCCTTGAAAAAGGATTTTATTCATTATCAAAATATCTATTCTGCAACTCAGCTTTTATCTCAGCCCGGAGACAGAACTGAAGGGAAAAGTAGTTTTGATAAGTTTGTTTTGACCTTAATCAGCAGGGAGCGCAGAGTAAACTTAAGAAGCTTTTTGAAGTATGCAGCGGTTATAGTTGCGGTTGTTTCGTCAACTATATTCGGTACTCTTTTTTTGAGTGACAGACTGGAAGATGAATCATTTAATACCCTGTATGTACCTGCAGGACAGAGGGCTCAGATTACACTTGAAGACGGCACAGAGGTTTGGTTGAATGCACAGTCGACCATGAAGTATCCCTCAAAGTTTTCAAAGAAATTGAGAAAAGTAGAGGTTGAGGGAGAAGCATTTTTTGATGTAACTAAAGACAGCAAAAGACCTTTTATTGTAAATGCTCATCATGTTGATCTTGAAGTTTTAGGAACCCAATTTAATATTCACAGTTATAGTGAGTCAAAAAGTGCAGAAACTACTCTGGTGGAAGGATCGCTTAAGGTGACAGATAAATTAAATCAGAACAACTCGGTTGTTATTAAACCAAATGAGCAGGTCTCTTATATGGATGGTAAATTGTCTGTGCATCCTGCCTCAAATCCCGATTATCTGTTATGGAAAGAAGGTATTTACTCTTTTGACAATGAAAGGCTGATTGATATAATGCAGAAGCTGGAACTATATTATGATATTACCATTGAAGTGAAAGATCCTGAAATTTTTAATGTCAGGTATACCGGTAAATTCAGACAAAGAGACGGTATAGATGAGATTCTGCGCATATTACAGATTATACAACCATTTAAGATAGAGAAAGACAGAGAGAATAATAAAATAACATTATCAGAATAAATTAAACCATAAAAGACAAGCCTATGAGAATTTACAATATTTCATGAAAAAAGCGATAAATGCGCCAACATTTATCGCTCTAAAAAAGCAAACACTAAGGAAAAATTTAAGTATTCACTTTAAACACAAAACAAATATATGAAAATAAACATTTCATCTGATCACTTTTTACTGAAAAAGAGTGATTTAAAAGATTTATTCAAAATCATGAAAATCAGCTTGATATTATTATTCGTTTTTACATTTCAGATGGCAGCGGTTAACAGTAGTGCTCAAGATGCAGTTATTGAGCTTAATACTAATAACATAACCGTTGGTCAGTTAATTAAAGAGATAGAAAAGCAGACCGACTATCTGGTGGTTTACAGTAGCAGAGAGGTAAACGTAAACCAAAATGTAAAGATTCAGAGATCATCAAACAGGGTGTCAACATATCTTGATGAGGCCTTTAACGGTACTGATATCAGATATGAGTTTGAAAACAATTATATCGTACTTGCAAAAAGAGCGGATAAGAATGCATCTGCTATTTCAAGTATGTTAAAATCATCCCAACAACAGGGAGCAACGGTTTCAGGAACAATTGAGGATAATGACGGTATTCCTGTAATCGGGGCAACTGTTGTTGATAAGTCAAATCCTTCGCACGGTACCGTTACCGATATTGACGGGAATTTCACCCTTACAGGTTTGTCTGACAACGCAGTTTTACAAATCAGTTACGTTGGTATGGTAACTCAGGAAGTTGCACTTAATGGAAGAAAATCAATTGAAGTTGTTCTGGAATCAGACTCAGAGCTTTTGGATGAAGTAGTGGTGGTTGGTTATGGAGTGCAGAAAAAGGAGAATTTAACTGGTTCTGTTTCTGTAGTTAATGGTCAAGACTTAGAACTCCGCCCAGTTACAGATGCCGCTCAAAGTTTGCAGGGGTTAGTTCCAGGTCTATTTGTTAACAACTCAAGTGCTGGAAGACCTGGTGCTTCTGCTACATTAAGCTTGAGAGGTCAAGGAAATTTAAGTGGTTCATCTAACCCATATATATTAGTAGATGGAGTAGAGATGAGTCTCTCAGATGTTAATCCTAGCGATATTGAAAATATATCTGTATTAAAAGATGCTGCTGCTTCATCCATTTATGGAGCACGAGCAGCATATGGTGTTATTTTAGTAACAACTAAAAAAGGAGAAGATGGAAAAATGCGTGTCAATTATCGTGGAAATGTAGGCTGGAGTGCACCTACAGTGCTACCTGATATGGTAGATTCATATACGTTTGCACAGTATTGGAATGATGGTATTAGAAATGCTGGAGCAACTCGTTTATATAGTGAAGAAAAACTTTCGATGTTACAAAAATATATAAATGATCCAAGTAGTGTAGATCCATGGTTTGAGTTGTCTCCAAATGCAAGTTTAAATCCTGCTTTTGAAAATACAGAGTTAGGTGTAGGTAATGTAAATTATTTTGACCTTCATTTTAAAGATAATTCATTTAAGCAAAATCATAATATTAGTTTTAGTGGTGGAAATAAATTGGCACAGTATTATATATCAGGTGGTTATTTAAATGAAAATGGTATATTGCGATTTGCTGACATGAACTATGATAGGTATAACTTTTCTGCAAACATTAGTTCACAAGTAAATGATTGGTTAAATTTAAAAGCTAATACAAAATATGTTCATTCAGAAAATGACACTCCTTTTGGAGATGGTGGATTAAGTGAAGGCTTTTATCATTCTTTAGCACGTTTTAGTCCAACAAAAAATGAAATAGACCCTAACGGAAATTATACGGAATTAAGTTTGGTCCCTTATTTACAGAGTGGAACTTATACAAATACTCAACGTGATAACTTAAATCTTACGTTAGGTGTTGAAATAGAGCCTCTCAAAAACTGGATGATATATGCAAATTACACATATAGCTTAAATAATGTAGAGTATGAAGCATTGAACAAGAGTCCATTGATTTTTGCTGCTGATGGTGTAACAACATCCCCGGGTGCACGTGGAGAAATGGGTGTTTCTCCCGATGGTAGTTTCACAAGAAGATATAATAACAATAGATATCAAACCATAAACGTTTTTACAAATTATTCGTTTTCACTTCGAAATTCACACAACTTTACAGTTATGGCTGGTTATCAGGAAGATGATAGTGATTATAGTTATCTGAGAAATATGACTACTGGATTATACTCAACAACAAATCCTAATGTGGCAATGGGTTCAGGAACAAACAGTATTACTGATAATCGTAGTGGTTGGGCGACAAGAGGATATTTTGGAAGATTAAACTATGATTATAAGGAAAAATATCTTTTAGAATTTAATGGAAGATATGATGGATCTTCACGTTTTGCTAAGGATAACAGATGGGGATTTTTCCCTTCAATTTCTGCAGGTTGGAATATTCTTAGAGAAGATTTTATGACTGATGCAACCAGAATACTCTCAATATTAAAACTCAGGGCTTCATATGGTCAGTTAGGTAATCAAGCTGGTGCCGGTTTATATACTTTTGCTTCAACAATGTCTTTAAGTGGCGGGTTAGGTAGTTATATTTTCAGTGATGGAAGACATACTTATATAAACGCACCAGGAGTAATTGATCCATTTACAACTTGGGAAAAAGTGACAAGTAATAATATTGGTATTGACTTTGGTTTTAGTGGAAACTCATTAACAGGATCATTCGACGTTTTTCAACGAGAAACAAGAGATATGATGGGACCAGGAGAAGATTATCCAGATTTTTTTGGAGCGAGTGCTCCACAGACTAATAATGCCAGTATGCGCAATAAAGGATGGGAACTGGCATTGAATTACAGAGGAAAAATAGGTTCGGAAATTGATTACAGTGTTTCAGGGTATCTTTCTGATGCAATTTCTGAAGTTACACAATATGCAAATCCGACTGGAACTAATCCATCTGGAAACTGGTATGTAGGCAAAAGGGTAGGAGAAATTTGGGGATATCGTTCATCGGGTTTAATACAGACTCAAAAAGAAGCAGATGAATACAATGAAAAGTATAACTTGTCTTTCATAAGCGGCAGACCATGGTCTCCGGGTGATGTAAAATTTATAGATTTAAATGGCGACAACGCAATCAACAATGGATCTAATAATTTGAGCGATACAGGTGACATGACAATTATTGGAAACACTACTCCCAGATATCAGTATACATTAAATGGAAATATCAGTTGGAAAGGCTTATCCTTAAGTATGATGTTTCAAGGTGTAGGTAAACGCGATTGGCATCCAGGTAAAGCAGTTTATTTTTGGGGTAGTGGTCCTTATGCTCAGGTTACAGTTTTTAAAGAACATTTGGATTATTGGAGCGAATCAAATCCTAATGCTTATTACCCAAAACCCTACATACATTCAGCAGGCGGGGTAGTACCTTACAACAACAAAACTATGACTACAAGTGACAGATATCTTCAAAATGCAGCTTACTGTAGACTAAAAAACCTTACGTTAAGTTATGATATTCCAAGTTCTTTATTGAATAATATTGGAATAAGTAAACTACAGGTGTATTTTTCAGGAGAAAACTTAGCCACTTTAACTTCACTTAAAACAATGTTTGATCCGGAAGCTATATTTACCGGAAACTCTTATACTAGTGAAGGTGGAAAGAATTATCCTATGAATAGAGTTCTTTCAGTTGGTGCAGTTATTAACTTATAAAAAAAAGGATTATGAAAAAAATAAATTTAATAATATATATAGCTTTAATTTTTGGAATAACTTCTTGTTACGATTTAAATAAAGAGCCTGAAGGAGTCCTTTCTACAACTAGCCCTTTCACTAGTACCGGTGAAATGATGAGCTACCTTGATCAATTCTATGAGACAGGTGTGCGAAATCAATCATTTATTGTAGGAGGAGGTGATGGAATCGCAGGTAGTGACGTACACAGCGATAATATGTCTTCTAATTCTGTTAGTACTCGTTTAGCAGGTGAAACATCTTTAAGTAGTGCTTCAAGTCTGACAAATTATAATTATATAAGGAATGTCAACTTCTTTTTGAACAATCTGGACGGAGAAAATCCAGAAAAAGGTTCTCCTTTATACAATCAGTATGCTGGAGAAGGCTATTTTTTTCGTGCATGGTATTATTACCAAATGTTAGTAAGTTATGGCCAATTAACCTGGGTTAGTAAACCTCTTGATCCAAACATTGAGATAATGAAAATGGAAAGAGATAGTAGAACAACTATCGCAGATAGTATATTAGCTGATTTAGATAATGCAATTCTTCTTTTAAGCGAACAAAATAATAGCTCTTCAATGCGTATCCATAGAGATGTGGCAAGAGCATTGAAAAGTGAAGTTGCACTATTTGAAGGGACATGGGAGAAATATCACAAAGCTAAAAAAACTCCTTTTTATGATCCTTCAGTAACAGATGAAAAGATTAAAAGCTACTTAGAAATAGCAGCTAGTGCAGCAAAAGAGGTAATGGATAGAAATGTTTGGAAAATTTATACAACAGGAAATAAGAATGATGATTATAGAAAGATGTTCCAAACAACAGATTTATCAAATAATTCTGAGGTTCTATGGTTTAAAATGTATGATGGAACACATATAGGTAATAGTGTTAATCGTTATTTAAACAGAGGAGGTGGAGAAGTGGGAGTTACAGCATCTTTGGTTGATGATTATTTAACAATTGATGGTAAGCCTTTTGTGGCAGAAGAAAAATTAAACGCTAAAAAAGTGTTTGGAAATGAATTATTACCTTCTGTACGTGACCCGCGTCTTTCTCAAACAGTTTGTACTCCGGGACAACAACTACGCCCTGACGATTTGCCTCCTTTCTATGTTGTACCTCCTTTAGATCCCTCTGGTAGTTGGCCTAATACAACAGGTTATTCTTTATTAAAGCATCTTCAAATTGACTTCACTGGTGATCTTGATGCTGAAACACAAGGAGCAACACCAGCTATTCAGTTCCGTTATGCAGATGTTTTATTAAATTATGCTGAAGCATTAGCTGAATTAGACGGAGCCACGAATGCACAGAAAATAATTGCTGCATTACAGCCACTACGTGATAGAGTAGGAATGCCCGCAGTCGATTTTGACAGAGAATATAATCAAGATTCAGATTATGCTTTTAGAAATTTAGATAAATACATCCAAGCAGTACGTCGCGAAAGAAGAGTTGAAAAAGCTTGTGAAGGCAGACGATTAGAAGATATATTACGTTGGGCAGCTGCAGATGAACTTATTGTAGGAGAATGGCCAAAAGGTGCACTTTTTAGAGGAAGTAACCTGGAAGGACATCCAGCATACAAAAACAATTTAATTTATGACCAACCTTCTGATAACAATCTTTTCTTAACCGGTACACCAGAAGATGATTTTCGTTATATTGTACCCAGCAATCCCAAAGGTTATGAAGGAGGTTGGAGGTTTGATGTAAATCGTGATTATTTACTACCTATTCAAACTAGAATGCTTTCACTTACTGATGGTAAATGGGAGCAAAATCCAGGGTGGTAAACTAATTGTTTAATTTATAAGTCTAATTAATCCCGGATAGAAAATATAAAACATTAAAAATTTTATTTTAGATTCGGGATTAGTTTTATACATAATGGAAAATAATTATTAGATGAAACATATTTTTATAAACTCAGCAACATTATTAGGTCTTGGCTCCCTGGCTCTTTTAGCTTCATGCCAGACTCAGGAGAAAGAGCAACAGCGTCCGAATATCATTTTCATTATGAGTGATGACCATGCATATCAGGCAATCAGTGCTTATGGTCACGGACTAAACGAAACCCCAAACATCGACAGGCTGGCTGATGAGGGTGCAATGTTTACCCGATCAACTGTAACAAATTCTATCAGTGCTCCAAGCCGCGCTGTTTTATTAACAGGCAAGCATAGTTTTGTTAACGGAAAAGTTGACAATTTACAGCCATTCGACTGGGATCAGCCTAATTTCCCGAAACTTCTGCAGGCTAACGGTTACCAGACAGCAATGATCGGTAAGATACACATGGATGGTATCCCTCAGGGGTTTGACTATTCAATGGTATTGCCGGGACAGGGTGACTACTATAATCCTGATTTCTTTATTAACGGAGAAAAGATTAGAAAAGAGGGTTATTGTACTGATATTATTACAGATGAAACAATCGACTGGATAAAGAACAGACGTGATAAAGATAAACCTTTTGCTGTATTATATCACCAAAAAGCCCCACACCGAAACTGGCTTCCTGCTCCTGAATACCTAACATTGTATGATGATGTGACTTTTGAGCCGCCTGCTTCATTTTTTGATGATTATGAAGGCCGCGGTACAGCAGCAAAAGAGCAGGAGATGCAGGTTCACGGTCATGCCAGATGGGGACATGACTTCAAATTTATTGTTTCACCGGAAGGTGACAGTACAGGTTTTTACAATCAGCTGAAGAGGTTTACTCCTGAACAGAGGGAACATTGGCTGTCAGTTTATACTCCGCAAAATGAGGAGTTTAAAGCCAACTATGCTAATATGACTGATAGAGAGATAGCTGTATGGAAATATAACCGATATATTAAGGATTACCTGCGCACTATTAAATCTGTTGATGATGGTGTAGGCGAACTGCTTGATTTTCTTAAAGAGTCGGGTCTTGATGAAAACACAGTAGTTATTTACACATCCGATCAGGGTTTCTATCTTGGTGAACACGGTTGGTTTGATAAAAGGTTTATGTATGAGGAATCATTCCGAACTCCGTTATTAATAAGATATCCAAAAGAAATTAAGGCAGGTACAGTGATTGATGATCTGGTACAAAATCTAGACTATGCTCCTACTATTCTCGATTATGCGGGTGTTAAGGCTCCTGAGGAGATGCAGGGTGAGTCGTTCCGCAAACTGGTTTCCGGCGAAACTGATGAATGGCGTGATGCTGTTTATTACACCTATTATGAGTATCCGGCAGAACACATGGTCAAACGCCACTATGGGGTTTCAACTAAGAGATACAAGCTTATTCATTTTTATTATGATATAGATGAATGGGAAATGTACGACCTTGAAAAAGATCCTCAGGAGATGACAAATATCTACAATAACCCTGAATATAAGGTTGTTCAGGCAGATATGCACAAAAGACTTAAGGAGCTGCGCGAATATTATGGTGACAGCGATGAACTCAATGACAGGTATTTGAATGAATTCCTGGATCATATAAAAGATCGATAAATATAAGTATTACGGCCGTAAATGTTACGGCCGTAACTTTGTTATCATATAGTCATCGTTGAAATAGATTTAATAATAGTAGGTATTACTTGTTACGCAGTGCACTCTCCAGAGAGACGTAAGAAGATCCATAGATGTGATTAGCAATCAGCTTTTTATTAACACTATCTACTGATTGTCGGGACTATGCTAATATTATCTATTTTTACAATCCCTGCTTAATCTAATAGTGTTTCAGGATGAAAATCACTATAGATCATAAAAATAAATTCAATATATACAATGACACTGTTTGATTTTAATTATATACCTAATCTTTTTAAATAAATTTGATTATTCTAAGGAAGTATTCATATCTTTGCAAATTAAGTATTAGTTGTAAAATTAATACTTTCCCACTTTTTAAACATTAATAAAGGTTTAACAATCAGTTCAAAGTAGTATTGTGTGAACTGTGTATTGTGTTATAATGAGCAGAGATGATTTTGAAATAATATACCTGACATATTATAATGTGTTAAGGATTTTTGCGTGTCGTATCGTGAGTGATGATTCAGCCGCAGAAGATATAATTCAGGATGTATTTGCAGATCTTTGGGCAAACAGAAAGAATATAGATTTATCTGAATCTGTAAAACCATATTTGTACAAAGTTACTCACAACAGAAGCCTTGATTTTTTGAAACTTTCCGAAAATAAAAATATCCCCATTTCTTATCAAACTGATCTGCTGGAGGATATGTTGTATACTACTTTCACCGCGCACGAAGAATTGAGCTTTGATGATGTGGAGAAAGAAATTTTGGATTGTGTTAAACAACTGCCCGAAAGGTGTAAAGAGGTTTTTTTATTAAGTCGCCATGATAATTTAAAGAACAGAGAAATAGCTGAGAAGCTTGAGATTAGTATTAAGACAGTTGAAAAACATATATCACTTGCCCTTAGTTCTTTAAACAAACATCTCCAAAACAGAGGCTACAGGCTGTAAAGGGATTAAGTGATACTTATTTAATAAAATAATTGAAGATACAGGTAGGGTATTTAGCGAATTATTCGTGTTATTAATAGAATATAACAAAAATAATTTACTCTATGCCCTCTGAACTATCTAGTCCAAACGAACATGACTCTTTGATATTTAAGTATCTTGAGGATGAAGTAATGTCTGTCCAAGAGAAAAAACTATTGAAGGAATGGATTCTTGAATCAAAAGATAATGAAAATTATTTTAGAAATTTTGCATTTACATGGGAAGCATCAAATATAGTATTGCAAGACGAGAATAAAGTAAAAGTTAAACTGGAAGAGTTTGATAAAAAACAGCGGAGACATAGAAATCATAAATTAATAAGATTAGCAACGGGTTCGGTTGCTGCAGTTATATTGCTCCTCATTACGCTACAATTATTTACTCCCTATCAATTGATCGGAGGAGGAGTTCAAACCTTTACAACTGACAATAATAAAAAGGAGATAGTATTACCGGATGGATCTCAAGTTTGGCTAAATGCACAAAGTTCAATTAGTTACTCAAAGAATTTTAACAAGTCACGTAAAGTAAAACTAACAGGTGAAGCTCTTTTTGATGTAGTGAAGTCGGAAGGAAAAAATTTTACTGTAGAGACGCCTAAAATTTTAATTGAAGTATTAGGAACAACTTTCCTGGTAAATGACAGAGTGGATTCAGATATTGCTCAAACAGTACTGGAGTCAGGAGCTGTGAATATTAAAATAAATGATTCAGATTTTAATCTTAATATTAAACCAAATGAATTGTTTGAATTTAACAGTGTGGATGGCAGCTCGATTCTCGAGACAGTAAATGCAAGTTCATATACCGGTTGGATTGAGGATAACCTTTCTTTTGCTAATATACCTGTGAATGAACTGATTATTCATTTAGAAAAGTGGTATAATATTGACATTGTCTGCAATAATAGTGAAATTTTAGATACTCCGGTTTCTATTACCATAGATGAAGAACCATTGGAGGAGACCTTGTTCCTTTTGTCGCAAATTATTCCACTGACTTGGTCTGAAGGAAGCGGAAAAACAATAATATTAAACTGAAATATACCTAAAACATAATTTTTAACTTATAAATGTGAATACGCCTATGAGAATGATAACGAAGTAAACAGATCAACCAATTTTTAAGAGAAGTAAAATTAAAGATTACAAAAGAAAATTTAAATCAAGACTAACATTTGAATTATTTAGAATGAAAAATCGTTTATTGTTAAAATTAAAAAACAGAAGAAAGCAACTTCTACTAATAGGAGTTCTTATAATCACTGCGCACTTAAGTGCAATGCCACAGATTGACAATATTGACCTGCAGTTGAAAAACAAAACTCTGTTGGAAGCACTAACTGCCGTTGAAAATCTAACAGAATATAAATTTGTGTATAATAACAAGGAGGTGGATGTCACTCAGAAGGTTAATATGGATACTGAGTTTGAGTCTATTGAAGAGTTTACCGGAACATTATTAAGTAACTATAATGTTATAATCAGAGGGAATAACATTATTATAACACCCAAAACAACTTTTGAGGGTACTAATGTTCTTATGAATCAGCAACCCTCACAGAGAAATGTAGTTGGGCAGATCATTGACGCACAGACAGAAGAGACAATTATTGGTGCAAATATCAGAATAGAAGGTTCCGACAGAGGTACTGTCACAGATATTGACGGTAATTTTTCGATACCTGTATCGGGGTCAAATACTGTACTCATAATAACTTATATTGGTTATAATGAGCTTAGAATAGAGGTGGGTGACCGTATTAATCTTGGAACTATACTCATGAGTCCGGACACACAGGCACTGGATGAAGTTGTTATTACAGCTTTTGGAACCGGACAAAGAAGAGAAACTATGGTTGGGTCGATTCAAACTGTCAGCCCTACTGAATTGAGAGTGCCTTCTGCAAATTTGTCAACCAGTTTTGCCGGTCGTTTGGCAGGTGTAATTTCATATCAGAGAACAGGCCAGCCTGGAGCAGACGGAGCAAGTTTTTATATACGTGGTATTTCAACAATCGGAGGTGCTACATCTCCACTCATTGTTCTGGATGGAGTAGAAATTTCAGCAGGCGACTTAAACACACTTGATCCTGAAATTATCGAAAGTTTTTCTGTATTAAAAGATGCTACAGCTACAGCGATGTATGGTTCACGTGGTGCGAATGGTGTAATGATCATTACAACAAAAACAGGGTCAGACCTTAGTAAGCCTATTATCAATTATAGGATTGAGGGTAATGTTGCTACGCCAACCAGTAAAATCAAGTTGGCTGACGGAGTTACTTATATGAATCTGTTTAATGAAGCTGTAGGTAATTTAGGTAACGCTTTGCCATATTCTGAAGATAAAATTTATGGTACACAAAATCAATTAAATCCGTACGTTTATCCTAATGTTGATTGGTATAACGAGATTTTTAAAGATTATGCATTTAATCAAAAAGTGAATTTTAACATCAGAGGCGGAGGAAAAAAAGCTGACTATTTTAGCAGCATTTCTGTTTCACATGAGACAGGTCTGATGCAGAACAGAAGTCGTGATTATTATTCTTTTGATAACAATATCGACGTAATGCGATACAACTTACAAAACAATATTAACGCTTATTTAGGAGAAACTACAAAATTCTCGTTACGTCTTAATGCTAACTTGATGGACAAAACAGGTCCGGGTGGCAGTGTAGCAGGATATTATGGAGGAATTATGCAGATCAACCCGGTGGATTTCCCCATCACTTATCCGGATGATCCTTCAGTGAATTATACACGTTGGGGAGGTTTTAAATTTGGAAGTAATCCGGCATATAACCCTTTGGCAAGTTTTGTAAGTGGTACAAGTAACGAGTTTACATCGACAATTGTTGCCAGTTTGCAGTTAGACCAGAAGCTGGACTTCATCACCGAAGGTCTTTCGGCAAATGCACTTGTATCATTTAAGAACTGGTCCTATACTTCAACAAACAGAAGTGCACCATATAATATGTTTGTATTGTCTAATTATACAAGGAATCCGGATAATACTGTCGATTATGAAATTGGCTAAGCAGACACTGAGCAGAATCCGATTCTTGGTACTACAGGTGCGACAAATGGTGACAGATGGTTTTATCTTCAAACAAATATTGACTGGAGACGCAGCTTTGGAGCACATGATTTGAATGCTTTGTTAATTTATAATCAAGAGCAATTTAATCTGAACAATATTAGTTCAGGAACGGATACATCTTTAGGCAGATTGTATAATGCTTTGCCACAGAGAGGACAAAGCCTTGCAGGTAGATTGTCATATGCTTATGATAACAAATATATGGCTGAGTTTAACTTCGGATACAATGGATCTGAGAACTTTGCTAAAGGTAACAGATTTGGATTTTTCCCTTCTGTAGCTGTAGGTTATAATGTTAGTGAGGAATCATGGTTTGAACCTTTGTTGCCTGTTGTAAGCTATCTTAAACTCAGAGGTTCATGGGGTCTTGTCGGTAATGACAGAATCGGTGGTGAAAGGTTTGTTTATATGTCAAGTGTTAATCTGACAGGTGCTGGATTTACAACAGGTATAGATCAAAACTACTCAAGATCGGGTCCCGTATTTAACAGATATCCTAACTATAATCTTACATGGGAAACAGGTGAGAAAGTAAACTTAGGTTTCGATTTACATCTTTTTAATGATCTGAGAATAGTAGCTGATGTTTTCCGTGAAAATCGAACTAATATTTTTCAGCAAAGAGGGACTATTCCAACCTATTTAGGTACTGCCAATACTGCAGTGTTTGCCAATACTGCAGGGGTTAGAAATCAGGGGTTTGATTTATCTGTTGATTACACAAAACAGTTTAACAGAGATTTTGTGGTTCAAATGAAGGGAACTTTTAGTTTTGCACAGAACGAAGTGACCAGATATGATGAGCCTATTGATCAACAATATCCAAACTTAATCAATGTTGGATATCCTCTCAACACTCATTTAGGATATATTGCAGAAGGTTTGTTTATTGATGAAGCGGAAATTGCAAACAGACCGGAACAGCAGATTTCCGGAAATGTTGGAGTTGGTGATATTAAGTATAAAGATGTTGCGGATAAAAATGGTGAGACTGACGGTATGATTACAGGTAATGACCGCGTAAGAATGGGTTATCCTACCGTACCGGAAATTATATATGGATTTGGTCCAAGTATCAGATATAAAAAGTTTGATTTTGGATTCTTATTTCAGGGAGCTGCACGCACTTCGATGATGTTGTCAGGTATGCATCCTTTTGGAACAAATACCCGCAGAAATGTTATGCAGTGGATTGTTGATGATCATTGGAGTCCTGATAATCAAAGTGTTGATGCCGGATATCCACGTCTTACTCAAATTGACCATGGAAATAATACTGCCGGATCTTCATTTTGGCTGAGAGATGCTTCATTCTTAAAACTTAAGAATGCAGAAATCGGGTATAGTATTAAAAATATGCGAATCTACGTAAGTGGCAGCAACCTCTTGACATTTTCAAATTTCAAACTTTGGGACCCTGAACAGGGTGGTGGTAGTGGATTAAGTTATCCAACAACCCGTGTTTTCAACGTAGGTTTCCAAATGACAATTAATTAAATTATAATTATGATGAAACATATAAAATATTTAGTTCTATCGATATTAATAGTTATCGGATTCGCTTCATGTAATTATCTTGATGTTGTTCCGGATGAGGTTGCAACTGAAGATGACGCTTTTGCAACAGTTCAGGCTGCGGAAAATTTCTTATACTCATGTTATTCTTACATTCCAAATCCAAGAAGTGGTACTGGCTCTATAGACTGGTTTACAGGAGATGAAATTGTAACTGCATTTGAGCATGAAACTTTTGCTCATTTTCCAAAAGGGAACTATACTGCACTCAATCCAATAATATCTTACTGGAATACACTTTTCAGTGGAATTAAGCAGTGTTATATGCTTATTAATAATATTGATAAGACACCTAATTTAGATCAATCTCTCAAGGATGATTATGTTGCACAGGCAGAATTTCTTATTGCGTATTATCACTTTTTATTGGTTCGTAACTATGGTCCTGTAATTTTAATTAAAGAGGAACCGCAATTAAATACTGCACCTGAAGATTTCCTGGCTCGTTCACCTTATGATGGGTGTATAGATTGGATTGCTACAAAGTTTGATGAATCCGCAGCAAGGCTGCCTGAAACCAGGCCTAGTGACAGGATGGGACTTGCAACAAGTGTTGCTGCAAAATCAATTAAAGCTCGTATGCTTCTATATGCCGCATCTCCATTATTTAATGGAAATAGTATGTACTCAGATTTTAAAAATCCCGATGGAACTAATCTGATGAATTTAAGTTATGATGTAGAAAAATGGGTAGAGGCTAAGAATGCAGCTAAAGCTGCTATTGATGCGGCAGAAGCTGTAGGACACAGGTTGTATCAGCCTTCTGACGCTAATTTTTCAGATCTTCCTGAACCGTCTGATCATGTACAGAGAGGATTAAGATTTACATTGGTTGATAAATCAAGTAAAGAGCATATTTGGATTGATGCAAGAGGTGAAGGCTTTTATTCACTGCAAAATAAATCCAGACCTTTTTACGAAAATTATTCATGGAATGGTATTTCACCTACTCTTGCAATGTTGGACAGATTTTACACAAAGAATGGATTACCGGTTGATGAGGATCCGGAATTCAACTTTGACGGGAGATTCTCACCTGCAGTTTTCACGGAAGATGATCCTAATGGAGAGGGACAAACTCAAACTATGAATTTAAATCGTGAACCACGTTATTATGCTTGGATAAGTTTTCATGGAGGTTATTATGAAAGTACAGGTAATTATAATCGTTCATCAGGTCAGTGGGCTTATGCTCCTGAAAACTTAAGAGGTATTGATAATAAAAAGGTTTTAACACGTTTTACTCGTAACGAAACAGCCGGTATCAGAAACAGAGCAAACAATTATAGCCCTACAGGATTCCTAAATAAAAAAGGTGTGCATCCTGCTTCAAATTCAGGTGTAGGACACAGAGAATATCCATGGCCGGTAGTAAGATTAGGAGAATTATACCTGAATTATGCAGAAGCATGTGTTGAAACAGGCGATCTGGATGAAGCAAGAATTTATTTAAACAAAATCAGAGAGCGTGCCGGTATTCCAACTGTTGAGGAATCATGGGGAAGTATTGGCGTTAGTCTGACAAGAGATAAATTAAGAGAAATAGTTCGTCAGGAAAGAATGGTGGAAATGTATATGGAACATCAAAACTTCTGGGATATGAGGAGATGGCTGTTGGCTGAGGAGTATTTTACTGCTGTACCTGAAGGTAATAATATTATGGCAGATCAGTTTACCCAATTTGCCGAAAGAACACCATTAGACGGAAGAGAAGTACCCGGTGGTAATGCTCCCAATATTACACGCGAGTTTAATTCACCTCGTAATTATTTAATGCCAATACCTTATTCTGAGGTGCAGAAAAATAAGAACTTGGTTCAGAATCCTGGTTATTAATTATAAAACAGATAGTCATGAATTTAATGAAGAAAATAGCAACTCTAGTTTTAGTAATAACTTTGCTGGGAATGGCAGGTTGTGATAATGATAATATTATACCTGTTAATCCTTCAACAATAAGCAATATTCAAACTGAGGCATTGCCCGGAGCTATTAAAATAAGCTGGACAAGAGATGAGCCTGTAAAATTCGAATATATTGAAATTGCATATTTCGACCACTTGAAGGAAAAAGAAATGGTGCGTTTGGCCAGTAGTTACAGTGATACTATTCTTATTCCGAATACGCGTGCTAAATATGGAGATTATCACTTTACTTTACAGCCATTTAGTATAACAGAAAATGCGGGACAAATACTTGAAGTGTCAGGAAAATCAGGTCCGGCTCCGATTTCAGTTTCAGTTGTAGATGCAATGCCGGTGGTTCTTGATCCGGATAAACTTTATACAGATGCTCCGGAAAGAACTGAAGGACCAATTGCTAATTTAATTGACGGAAATAATAATTCATATTTCCACAGTTCCTGGTCAGTTAATTATGGACCGATGCCTCATTATATTGTGGTTGATCTTGGTAAAAAAGTGAATGGAATTTCGTTTTCTTATGTAACCCGCAACCACGGGAATGTTGCAAATCATCCAAGTATAATGAATATATATGTTAGCAATTCATTTGATGATTATAATACTGAGAATGCAGTTCTTGTAGACGAACTGACTAATTTGCCTAGCAAGGCCGGGCAAACGTTCGATTCTGAGAATTATGTTTTGGATGATGATTATCAGTATGTTTGGTTTGAAGTTAATAAAACACATGGAAACTCTACATATTTTGCTTTAGCAGAACTTGCAATTTCTGAACTCATATTAGAAATTATAGATCCAGAAGCAGATTAAAAACTTTTCATGTTCATTTTCATTTTCTTATCTACCGGGAGCATATATAACTCCCGGTAGATATTTATTTAATTAAATATTGTCCAAATGAATTTAACAAAGTTCTCATTATTTATTTTAGCTTTTTTATTTTTACTTCAAGGAGAGGTTTTCAGTAAAGATTTCAATGGTATTGAAGCTTCAGATACTGTTGTTTTTAAAGATCTTGCCGCAACTTCCTTAAATCCGGATATTAAAAGAAGGCATATTAGGAAAATGAAAAACCCTGTACTCAAAGATATGGCTTTGAAGATGAAAAAGGGACAGTATAACCCGGGTCTTAGACTTGCCGAGTATGAGCCATATCTTAATCCTAAAGTGTTAGGAGAAAAAATGCGAATTGGTGACGGCTTCAGTAAATATGAAGGTATAACCGGTCTGATACTTGAAGAAGGTGAGAATATCATTTTTGTTGGTGAGACAAATGGTAACGACATAAAGCTGATAATACCGGAATGGAGCAGAAAGGCACCGGAAGGCATCAAACCTGAAGAGGATCCTGCAGGCTGGAGGTTGCACAATAAGACTTATCAATTAAAAGAGGGTATAAATATAGTTGACGTCGAAAAAGGGGGACATGCATATATTCAATACTATACTGATGATAACCCTGACAACCATAAACCAATAACGGTTCATTTTCCAACAGCTAAAGTAAATGGTTATTTTGATATTACAAGAGGTGATACAAACAGCCATTTCAATTCTCTGTTGGATAATGCAATAAGTCCCATAATGGATATAAGGGGAAAGTATATTCAGGTTGCTTTTCCGGTAGACAGCTTAAAAAGATTTGCATATGACAGAGGTGTGGAACTTATTAACAATTTTGATACAATTGCTGCTTTGCAAAGAGAATTTATCGGATGGAATAAAGAGGGATTATCACCAAAGAATCATGTTTTAGCAAGAATCAACTACCATTACTACATGTTTCGGGATCGTGATGGTGTAGCTTATATAGATTGGGCAATGCGTTTGGTTGCAGATCCGAAAAGTATTATTAAGGGTGACCCTTGCTGGGGGTTTAGTCATGAGTTGGGACATGTATTGCAAATGCGTCCGCAACTTACTTGGGGTGGAATGACTGAGGTGAGTAATAATATTCTAACTCTTTACTCAACTACAATGCTGGGTAATAAGAGTAGAATTTCTGAAGAGAACAGATATAAGGAAGCTCGTGAAACAATTTTAGATAAAGGGATTTCTTACTTATCTTTTCCGGGTGAAAATGTTGGAGGTGATCAATATGGAGGAGGTAAAAATACTGATGTATTTCATCGTCTTGTATCTTTCTGGCAATTGCATCTCTATTTTACGGAGCAGGGGTATCCGGAGTTTTATCCCGACCTGATGATTGCTATGAGAAAACAGGAGCCGATATCAGTTGGTAACAGGAATAAGGATTATTTGAATATGCTTGAGTTTTGCCGGCTTGCTTGTGAGGTTTCGCAGACCGATCTTACAGAATTCTTCGAAAGATGGGGATTTTTCTATGTTGAGAAGATTGAGGTGAATGATTATGCAAACTATCAGTATGATATTCTTGAAGAGGATGTTGCAGCTGTAAAGAAGGCAATTGCCGATATGAATCTGCCAAAGCCTAAAGTTGATATTACTTTATTGGAAGATTGATTTTTTATTGTAATATTGATTGAATATTTAAGTATTGATTAAATATCAAGAGATTTATTGAAGATTACGAGATTTATTGAAGATTACCATATTTTTTGAAACCAAAATATTATGAATACTCCTTTAAGGGCAGTTAGATTAATTGTATTATTTATATTTACTTGCTGTTTTGTTTTTTCTTGTTCTGATAAAACAGATGATACTCCTCCTTTCCTTACTATAAAACCAGATAAGGTGAATCTCACTGCAGATGCATCGGAGGCAGTAATTAATATTTCAACTAATGCTTTGAGCTGGGATGCATCTGTTAGTCCATCCTCAGCCGGCTGGATTACAATTCAGAAAAGTAAAAACAGTATAGGTGTATCGGTTTCAGAAAATTCAGATGACGATTCCAGGGCGGGTGAGATAACTGTTAAAGCAGGTGATCTCACTGAGGTTGTTGAGGTAGTTCAAATGGGTCAGACTCCGACAATTCTTGTTTCTTCAAATATTTTTACTGTTTCGGCTGACGGGGATGTTTTTACTTTAGAGATAACATCAAATATTGAGTATGAGATTGTTATTCCTGAAGAGGCCGATTCCTGGATTAAGCTGTCAGAAAGTCTGCGAGCATCCGGGATGGTCAAAAATGAATTTGAATTTGATGTTTCCTGGAATACTACAGAAACTGAACGTAAGGCAGAAGTAATAATCAGGCAGGTAAATGGTTCTGTTTCTGAGAAAATTATAGTTGTTCAGAAAGCTCAGGAGGGTTACTCCGGAGGTTCGGCTGATGATATTCTGGACGACATTAAAGTGCCTGTAAGCAGTGCAACGGCCAGTTCCTATCAACCCGGAGGTGAAATTGAGAAATCTTTTGACGGGGATTATTCTACTCTTTATCATTCTAATTGGAATAATAGTGCTGAAAATTACTTTCCAATTACTTTGGATTATAATTTCAGTGAACAGGAATCTATAGATTATCTGATTTACCATCCGCGTACAAGTGGTGGAAACGGTAATTTCAAAAAGATTGAGATTTGGGTTTCTACCAAGTCAAATCCTTCGTTTGTAAAGATAATGGACTTCGACTTTATGGGTTCCGGCTCGGCTACAAAAATTGTTTTTGATGAGCCTTTAACAGATCCAAAGTCGGTAAGATTTATTGTGAAATCGGGAGCAGGCGACGGTCAGGGTTTTGCTTCCTGTGCCGAAATGGAGTTTTACAGGTTTAATACTGAAAACTTCAACCCGCTCTCAGTATTTACTGATTTTACTTGCTCGGAGCTTAATCCCGGTATAACCATGAAAGATATTGAGAGCATTTCGAGTAAACTCTACAGAAATATTGCTCTTTATTTATATAACGGGACATACCCTGATGAATTCAGGATTCAGGAGTTTAGAGCATGGCCACATCCTGATGCATGGTCAAGAGAGAACAAAACATCCACATTGAGTCTTCTTGATAATCCGACAGGTATAAGTGTTTCAAAAGATGAAGATTTGGTTGTGTTTGTCGGTGAAACAGGCGGGTATTCAATTAGTTTAAAGATTCAAAATCTGGACTTACCTGGAGGTGACGGTTATAATAATGCCTCTTTCTATCCGCTTTCACCAGGTGTGAATAAATTAAAAGCCAGAAATGGCGGTTTGGTGTATCTGTTTTATCATACACCCGACTATCAGAGTGCTCCAAAAATCAAAATGCACTTTGCTACAGGAAAAGTGAATGGGTATTACGACTCTCAGAAGCATCAGCCTGTAGATTGGAAGCGTCTTGTTAATCAGGCTGTTGACAAGTATTTTGATGTTTTAGGAGAATATGCTCATCTTACTTTCCCTACTCAGGATTTTATTAAATATGCCTCCTCAAACGGTCCCGGTTTAATAGATGCTTATGATGATCTTGTACGACTTGAGTCTGAATTTATGGGACTTATGAAATATAATCGTCCCACTGTAAACAGGGCATATTTTCATGTTATGTATCATTCATATATGTACGCAACATCTTATAGAACAGCTTATAACGCAAGTACAACAGGAGCTATACTTAATCTTAACAGTTTAAAGTCTGAGCCTTGGGGTCCTGCTCATGAGATGGGACATACTTTTCAGACACGTCCGGGATTCCTGTGGCGCGGTATGACTGAAGTGACGAATAACGTACATTCATTGTATGTGCAAACTCAATGGGGTAATGAATCTCGTATTGAGACTGAGAGCATGGGCAGATTTAACAACAGGTATGAGAAAGCTTATTTTAGCTCTTTCGTTCAGAACACTCCGCACCCGGGTGAGGAGGATGTCTTTTGTAAACTTGTTTCGTTGTGGCAGTTGCAGCTCTATTTCTCGGATGTACTTGGAGAAACAGATGTTTATAAAGACCTGTATGAGAAAGTACGAACATCACCAAATAAAGCAACTGCAGGTGAGCAACAGCTCGAATTCGTTAAAATGATGTGTGATGTTACTCAGACCGATCTTACAGATTTCTTTGGTAAGTGGGGATATTTATCACCCTATGATAAAATAATTGATGATTATGGAGAGGGACGTTTTACAATTACTCAGAATCAAATTGATAAAACAACAGATGAAATAAAAGCGAAGAATTATCCTTTGCCAACAGGCAAGTTGGAGTATATCTGTGATTCCAATGTTGATGTTTTTAAAAACAGGCAACAGGTTAAAAAGGGAACGGTGACAGTTAACTCGACCACTTTCACAATGAAAGGCTGGGAGAATGTAGCAGCATTTGAAGTCTATCAGAATGAAAAACTTGTGTTTGCATCAAATAAAAGTACTTTTAAAATTGATCAGTCTGTAGATGACAAAATTAAGGTATATGCTTTGTCATTTGACGGAAACAGAACAGAGGTTGTATTTTAGATAGAGTGAATCACCGTTATTTCTTAAACCAAGAGGATGATATGTGACCAAAAATTTGCGTAATTCTTTTTTCCTTGTAATTTTGCTTTCCTAAATCGCAGCGACAGAGGATTAAATATTCTCCTGTTAATAAAGAAGCCTGATGAAAAAAAGAAAAGTTATTTGGTTTTGTGCCGCACAATTCTCGGATCAGAAAATTAAGACTACCGGAACCTGGTTGATCGCGATGGGAAATGCGTTGGCTAAAACTGAGGAGATTGAACTGTATAATGTGACGTATGGGGATGTTAAATCAATTACACGAAAAGACGCTGGGAATATCTCTCAGTGGATTATTCCCAGAAAGGAAAGAGTGAAATACCATCGGGGGTCGGACAAACTTATTTCTTTCATACAAAAGATTGATGATGAAATAAAGCCGGATCTTATTCATGTGTGGGGAACTGAGTACGGTTTCGGGTTTGCGGTTATCGAGGCTAAGCTGCAGACCGGAATACTTTTTGATATCCAGGGCTTGCTTTTCGCAACAGTGAAGTACTATTACGGGGGATTGTCAAACAGGGATCTGTTGAAGTGCATCGGTCTGAAAGAGTTTTTAAAACCGCAGTTTCATCCTTTTTTTGTGCGCAGAAGATTTAAAAAACAGGGCAGGCATGAGCTTGGTCTGATTCGCCAGATGAAAAATATCTCGGTGCAGTCAGAGTGGGTTCATTCTATTATTAAAAACGTGGCTCCTGAAAGTAATATTTTCTCCACGGGCATTATGCTGCGCAGTGAATTTGCTGAAGCTCCTGCATGGAGGAGTCAGGACGATAACGGGGAGATAAGAATTTTTACTACTTGCTCGGGGCCTATTCCGTATAAAGGAATACATGTGATATTTGATGCAATTGCCCTGCTTAAAAACAGGTATCCCAATATAAAACTGAGCATAGGCGGAGATATTAAGATGGTAAAAAAATATGGGCTTTTCAGGGACGGGTACACCGGCTGGTTGTTGCGAAAAGCTAAGAAACTGGGCATTGCAGATTCCATTTATTGGATGGGGATGATGAATGCTGATGAGATGACAGATGAAATGTGCCGCTCATCCATGGTTGTTATTCCTTCTTATGTTGAAACTTATTGCCTGTTTATGGCGGAATCTATGATGACGGGCGTTCCCCTAGTCGCATCCTTCTCCGGCGCTATGCCTGAACTGGCGGAAAACGGCAGGTCGGCTCTCTTCTTTCCAGCGGGAGATCAATGGTCGTGCGCACGGCAGATCGAACGCATTATCTCTGATACTGATTTAGCGAATAATCTTTCCGCAGAAGCAAGAAAGGTGGCATTACTAAGGAATGACCCGGATAAGGTTCTTCGTACCCAACTGGATATTTATCAAAAAATGATGCCTGATGAAAAAATACTTCCCGCTGATATTTAAATCGGTGCGTTACTTATCACGGTTTATAAGTGACACATTCAATTCTGTTGCATGTAAAATACTTTTAGCCGGCAATGGTGTGGAACATAAAAAAATCACTACAAACGGTATCCCTTATATATCGGTTGCCAGGGGAGGCAGGTGTGTGATAGGTGACAATTTTTCGATGAATAATAATTTGCGCGGAAATCCGATAGGGAGGGTACAACGCTGTATCCTGTTTGCGGATAACGGGGCTGAATTAATTATCGGAAAAAATGTGGGGATGAGTTCCGCAACTCTGCATGCAAATCAAAAAATAATAATAGGTGATTACGTGAAAATCGGAGGGGGAGTTTGTATTTATGATACAGATTTTCATTCGTTATATCCGGATATCAGGAAAAACAGTAAAACTGATGCATTAAACTCCGGTAAAGCACCGGTTATAATTGGTGATAATGTATTTATCGGTGCTCATTCCACCATTCTGAAAGGGGTAAGTATAGGTAATAACTCAATAATCGGAGCTTGTTCGGTTGTGACAAAGAGTATTCCTGAAAATGAAATTTGGGCAGGAAACCCGGCAAGATTTATAAAAAAAGTGACCGATGCTCTTTAATGCAATCGGCCACTTCCGTTGTGACGTTGATTACGTCCATGTGAAACTATCCGCTTACTTAACCCGGTGTCCTTTCAGGCGGTAAGTATTTCCGAAGGGAGTTACATCGTCCTCAAACTGTATCTCGAAGTAGATACTGTCTGAATTAATTATTCTCCCGTTCGCAATTTTTATACCCACGCCCTCTTCACAAAGTTCACAGTCGGAAAGTTTGGTTTCAAATGTTCCGATTTTTTCATTTACGGCAGCTTTAACCTGGAATTGCCAGAACATGCCTTCCGAATCGTTGATGGTGATCGAATCGTTTTTGGCCTCAGGGTTGCTTGTTGTAAGCACCGTAAAGGGACCAAATATAGCTGTTGAATCGTTGTGGGCTGTTACTTCCCACTGGCCGTTGACATCGACCGCTGCGGCGGAGATATCGGATAACTCTCCGCTTTCAATATTACGCTCGCATGATGCGAATATACCGAGAGCTGCTAAGCCCAGTAAAAATAATTTTATTTTCATTTTTTAGTGTAGTATTTTTTAGTGTAGAACAGTGTAGTGTTATAAAATTCAGTTTGTTTTTTTTAACAGTTGATTGTGTCTTGAAATAACTTTGTGAATATCTTAATTGATAGTAAGCATTTTCAAATGTTCGTAGCTTCCGTTTTTTACATATACATAGTAACTACCCGGTACCGAATCGTTTGGCAGCACGGTATGAAAACGAGTGAGCTTATTCTGGAAAATGAGGTTACCACGGCTGTCTGCAATCAGGACAGTTGGTGAGGTCAGCCTTCCGCTGATGTTTATACAGGCGCGATTAAACTGGTCTAAATAGATAGTTATTGAAGGATGATTGTTGATATCCGGCAAATTGAATTCAGGATTTGTCGGTTCTTCATCTTTCGGTTCTTCATCCTTTGGCTCTACTTCACCGGGCAGTGGGGTGGATCCTTCGCCGGGCATGCCTGCACGTGCTCTGCCGATGATTTGTTCAGGAAGTATGTTAGCTGTCAGGTAGGGATCGTATCTGTTAGTTTCCTTTCCTGCAATCGGTTCCACATTTTTGTAAAACCACCATGAATTTACCATTCCTTCTTTGTTTCTGAAGTTTATGACATTATTTTCAACGGTGATATTATAGGACTGTCCCTTTGTATCATACCAGTTACATGCACCAAGACCTACATTGGTAAAAGGTTGGCTTTTCCCGTATATTTTGTTGTTTCTGAGAATTATATCATGTCCCCCGGCGAGACCGATACCATACTGTCCCGGATCAACAACAATATTATCTTCGGCAATCTGATAGGATCCGTAACCGTCACCAAGGTTGATTCCGCCTCCGGAGGCTGAAGGACCGCCGCCTCTGATCCAGTTACCTTTGACGATAATGGGACTTTGAGCTGTTCCGTTTGAGTTGTATAAATTAATAATGTCTTCGGTGTCGCTTTCACCCGGAAAGTTTTCAACCACGTTGTAGCTGATGCTGTTGCCGGCTCCGGATACATTAATGTATTGTGCCATCTGTCCAAGGCTATTTGAACCTTTCAGCTTACCGACGATATTGGTCACATCGTTGTTTTCAAACTTTATCCCCTGTGATGTGCTTACCCTGATACCGGACTGAACGTTTTCGAATGTACAGTCGATGATGGTAATATTCTTGCAATTGTTTAAATAGATTGCCCTGGTAAGCGGCATAGGGCCGAATTTACAGTTTCTTATAATTACGTTTTCGCATCCGTCCAGGGTTATGGCACTCTGGGTGTTGGTGCTGGATATTTCTAATCCCTCGATCACGAAATTGCTTTTGCGATAATGAGAAATAACGGGAGATTTAGTGTATTCTCCGGTGTATCTTGCCCCCTGCCCGTAAGACATGAAAAAAGGGAAGCAAATTAATAATAACACAACGATGATAGTGTAGTTGTTTCGTTTCATTACATTTTTCTTTAAATAAAAATAATTCTAAAACCAACATTTTATTCCTTACGGTGGAGTTTTGCATGCTTAAAACTTTTTGTAGGAAATTTGAAAAGCTTTTTGAATTATCATTATGAATTATCATTATGAATTATCATTATGAATTATCATTATGAAATACCATTATTAAAGGGAGTGTTTTTGATTTTCCGAAAGGTCGTTTTCTCCACGAAAAATAATTCAGTCTGCTTGTTTGTTGTTGATTGATGATGCAAAAGTATAATTTTTATTTTAAATATCCTTTTAATATACAGTTAAATAGCTTTCGTTTTGAGCAAATTAAAGAGAATTAAACGGTCTTAACTTTTTTGTAGTTACTATTTAGAATGATTTTAAACATGAGGTTTGCTCAAATCCAGTTTCGAAGTAAGTTTTCGAAGTAAGCCCGTTGAAAGTGTAATATTATGTAAGGAAAAACATGACGGAAAAATGGCATCCGCAATTTATATTTGCAGCACTTAACTAAGTTAGTTAAGATTGTAAGAGGTTTAGCGATCCAATTTCGCTATAAATTAAAATATTAAGGTGTCATATTTAAAAATTAACATCGTTTTGTCTCTTTTGAGATATGTGATGTAGGGTAAGTTCAACTGTGCGTAAAAATATGTTTAACAATGAAAATAAATGTTTATTTGCTTTTTTTAGCAATAGTGGCCGTTTCATGTACGCCGGCCAGGGATGTTGCCTATTTTCAACAAGTTGGGGAACCTGTTAGTACTTTAAGTCAAGCTGAATACAGTGCCCGAATCAAACCCAAGGATCTCCTTTCTGTCACCGTGGTCAGCAGTGAGCCCGATGCTTCGCGCAGATATAACCTTATTACACCTCAGCCGGGTACCCAAATCGGTTATCTCCAGAGTCAGCCTACTTTACAAAACTACCTGGTTGACGAGGAGGGAAATATAAATTTTCCTTCGCTTGGGTTATTACAGGTTAAAGGTTTGACTACGAAAGAACTGGAGAAATTAATTGAAGATCGACTGAGACCGTATTTCACGGAAGAGATGCCGATAATAACAGCAAGAATTATGAACTATTCGGTGAACATGATTGGTGAAGTGCACAGACCGGGGCAGTTTCAGACTGAAAACGGCAGGATGACGGTTCTTGAAGGATTGGCGCTGGCGGGTGATATGACAATTTACGGCCGGCGTGATAACGTGAAAGTTATACGCGAAGATGCAGATGGTGAGAGAGTAGTTTACACGTTGAATTTTAATGATAAAAACGTGTTTAATTCCCCCGGTTTTTTTCTGGAACAGAATGATGTAGTTTACGTTGAACCCAACGTGTCACGGGCAAATTCATCAAAATACGGAGCAGCCGAAAGCTATCGGATAACTACCGTATCGGTACTGATTTCGCTGGCTACCATGGCAATCACCATTTTTGGATTAACACGTTGATTAGCGTATATTAAAATTACTTCAAAATGACTAAGAACAAGTTTTCCGGTATAAATGTAGAAGAAGAGTTCACCCTGCTGGCAGAAAAACCGATAGATGTGATGGGGATACTTTTAAAATACCTCTCCTATTGGAAGTGGTTTGTACTGTCTCTTATTTTTTGCCTTGTTATAGCTGTGGCTTATATCTACTTCTCGCTGCCAAAGTATGAAGTTGCAACTTCTATCGTTTTCAAAGATGACCAGCGGGGAGGGGGTGGCACCGAGCTCAACGTGTTTAAGGAGATGGGAGTTGTTACCAGGAGAAATAACGTGGATAACGAGGTGGAGATTCTTAAGAAATCGCTGATAGTGGAGAATGTGGTGCGGGAACTGGGATTGTTTGTCAATTATACCGAAATGAAACCGTTTTTACCCATTGAAACAAAGGGAAGTAATGAGTTTCTTTCCCGTCTGCCTCATCGGAAGAGCGCTGTTCTTTACGGTGATGAACTTCCCGTGGTGTTATCACTTACCGAAAACAACCTGAACAGTATCGCGAAGCCGATCAGTTTCGACATGTTTATAGATCAGAGCGGGGAACTCACTTTTTCGGGTAAGTATGAAAAAGAAAAGTTTCACGAGACGGTGCCCTATGAAGACCGCATGCTTCGTTTGCCTTTCGGGGTTCTGATGATCAGGAAAGGAAAATCATTCCCGCAGGAGAATATGAAAATTCATGTTACGATCAGTCATCCTCAAAGTGCAGCCAATCAATACTTGGGTAATTTAGAGATTGAACTGACATCAAAAACCTCTTCAGTGGCAAATGTTACTCTGGTCACTTATAATACCGGACTGGGAAAAGATTTCCTGAGGGAGTATATTAATGCCTATAATGAAGAGGGAATAAAAAATCAGCAGAAGCTGGCAAATGAAACATCCCAGCTGATTGAGACTCACCTGGCCAATCTGAGCAGTGAGCTGTCGCAGGTGGAAGACCAGACACAAAATTACAGGCAGTCGCGGGGATTAACCGATATCGCGTCGCAGGCAGATCTTTACAACGCTCAGTTGGCGAGTATCAGTCAAAGACGAATGGATGTGGAGTCGCAGTACCGAATCGTATCTGACGTATTGAGTTTCGTGGAACAGACCGACGAGCACCAGCTTATCCCGGCTAACTCCGGAATACACAGTCCGGTTCTGAACGATCAGATAAACAGGTACAATAATCTGGTACTGGAAAGGAACAGACTTGTAGGCATTGCATCAAGCAGTAACCAGTCGATGATTAACCTCAACAGTCAGCTCCAGGCCACCTTCAACTCTGTGGTTTCCGGTCTGCGCAACGAGAAAAACAACCTGGAAATTCAGCTGCGCGACATCAATACGGAGTATTCACGTAATAACGCCCTGGTCAGGGCAATACCCGGGCAAGAGCGGGTTTTCTCTGATCTGAAGAGGCAGCAGAATATTAAGGAGGAGCTGTTTCTCTACCTATTACAAAAGAAAGAGGAGCGGTATATGAATATGACCACGGTAGAGCCCAGCTCCACGATCATCGACAATATTCAGGTGATGGGAATGGTGTGGCCGAATAAGATGATGATATTGCTTGCAGCAATGTTTTTGGGTATGATTTTGCCCATAGCAGGAATTAAAACAAGAGATATTCTCCGGTATCAGATCGATACACGGGAAGATCTGGAAGAGATCACTTCAATTCCGATGTTGGGAGAAATTCCGATAAATGAACAAACCCACTGGGTTGCCGTGAAAGAGAACAGCAGTGACAGTTTTAACGAAATGATACGCCTTTTGCGTGCCAATCTGCTGTTTGTGATTAACGGAAAAGAAAATAAAGTAATTAACATGCTCTCCAGTATCAGCGGAGAGGGTAAGTCTTTTATTTCCCTGAACCTGGCATTAAGCCTGGCATTCCTGGATAAAAAGGTGATTGTGGTTGAACTGGATATCAGGAAACCCAAGATGGCTAAAGAGCTGGGACTTGAAGACAGAAACGGAATTACACTTTACCTGTCGGGGGCTCTTGACAGGAGTGAACTCGTGAAGCCATCGGGTATTCATCCTAATCTCTCAGTTATCATAGCAGGGGTTATACCTCCAAACCCTAACGAGTTGCTGGCAAAGCCCGCTCTTGATGAATTGATAAAAGAGCTGAGGGATGAGTTTGATTATATATTTATTGATACTCCTCCGCTGGGGATGGTATCTGACGGCTTTTTACTTAATCGCCTGGCTGACGTGAATCTCTACGTGACCCGTTCGGGGTACACACCAAAAAAATTTATTGAAGATGCAGACAGGCATTTTCATGAAAATCGGCTAAAGAAAATGTATTTAATACTCAATTCGGTAGATATAAACGGAATGGATTACCGGTATGGATTGGGAAAAAAATATAGTTACGGTTACGGTTACGCTTAATTAATGAGACAGGAGAGTCCTGACGTCACAGCTTAAAAATTAAGGTCTTCTTCCTGTGTATTACATATTGTTTAACAACTTAATAATGAGTGAAAAGATGAAACTCAATGGAGCGAATATTATTCAGCTTTCCAAAAATTATGACCGCAGGGGAAACCTTTCGGTAGTGGAAGAGTTCAGTAACATCCCCTTTAAAATCAAAAGAACTTACTGGATTTATGATGTCCCGGGCGGAGAGTGTCGCGGCGGACATGCATACAGGCATAACGAGGAGTTCATTGTGGCTCTCTCGGGGAGTTTTGATGTTATACTGGACAGTGGAGACGAGCGGAAGGTTTATTCGCTGAACCGCTCTTATTACGGTTTGTACGTGCCTAAAGGGATATGGCGGCAAATGGAGAATTTTTCAACCAATTCGCTTGCACTGATACTGGCATCGATCCCTTTCGACCCGAATGATTATATATACGATTACCAGGCTTTCAGAGAATTAAGTACCCTGAAAAGCACTAAGCCGGTTTTATACTAAAACTAAACTTAATGAAAAAAACAAATATATATGACTGCTCAATGCTTGAAATAGACAAGCATCACAATGAAAAGGGAAACATCAGTGTGGTTGAAAACGGTAAGACTATCCCGTTTGATGTAAAACGGGTTTATTACCTCTATGATGTGCCTGGGGGCGAGTCAAGGGGAGGACATGCCCACAAGGAGCTGCAGCAGTTTATAGTGGCTGCAAGCGGCAGTTTTGACGTTATCCTGGATGATGGTGAACAAAGGAGAACATTCACCATTAACCGTCCCTACCGGGGACTGCTGATTGTGCCGGGGATATGGCGTGAACTGGATAATTTTTCATCGGGATCGGTATGCCTGGTACTTGCATCGACTGCCTATTCTGCCGAAGATTATATCAGAGATTATGATGAGTTTAAAAGGTACAAACAACGGTAGAATTATGATACACGAAAAGTCCGACGTTTTAAGCAATAATATTGGTGAGGATACTCAGATATGGCAGTATTGTGTAGTTCTTCCGGACGCGAAGATAGGCAGCAACTGCAATATATGTGCTCATGTATTTATTGAAAACAATGTTACCGTTGGCGATAACGTGACCATCAAGAATGGGGTGCAGCTGTGGGATGGCGTGACAATCGAAGATAATGTTTTTATAGGGCCCAATGCAACGTTTACCAATGAACTGATTCCAAAATCGAGGGTGTATGATGCAGAGAACATAAAAGAGACAATAGTTAAAAACGGAGCCTCTATAGGGGCAAACGCGACGATACTTCCGGGAGTGATAATTGGAGAGCATGCCTTTGTGGGAGCGGGGAGTGTTATCACTTCCAGTGTGCCGCCCTATACGCTTTATTACGGTAATCCGGCGAGACATAAGGGTTACATTACCCGTAGCGGAATACTGCTGAGTATGGACAAGAGAGATAAAGAGGGGATAGTAAGAGATCTTGAAACTGAGTGATATGGTGAAATTTTTGGACATAGAGAAGATTACAGATAAATATTCCCGGGAAATTCACGAGGCAGCATCCCGTGTCATCGATTCGGGCTGGTACCTTTTGGGAAAAGAGACCGGAATGTTTGAGGAGAAGTATGCGCGTTATATCGGCACAGAACACTGCGTGGGCGTGGCAAACGGACTGGATGCCTTACGCATTATCCTCAGGGCATATATAGAGTCAGGTGTAATGGAAGAGGGGGATGAGATCATTGTACCTGCCAACACCTTTATAGCATCGATTATTGCCATTACAGACAATCGGCTGGTGCCGGTGTTAGTGGAACCTGATATCAATACTTACCAGATAGATGAGACGAAAATCGAGTCTGTGGTTACTTCAAAGACCAGAGGAGTGATGATCGTGCATCTGTACGGACAATGTGCCTATACAGAAAAGATAGGCGAAATCTGCCGGAAATATAATCTGAAATTAATTGAGGACAACGCACAGGCGGCCGGCTGTAAATATAAGGGACAGAAAACCGGTTCGTTTGGTGATGCCGCAGGGCATAGTTTCTACCCTGGCAAGAACCTGGGTGCACTGGGTGACGGGGGAGCTGTAACCACAAACGACACATCACTGGCCGATACAGTAAGGTCGCTTGCCAATTACGGTTCAAGTATTAAATACGTCTTTGATTACCAGGGATACAACAGTCGCCTTGATGAAATACAGGCAGCGATACTGAGTGTGAAACTTTCGGGTTTGGATCAGGATAATCAGCGTCGTAAAGAGGTAGCCCGGTATTACCTGGAACATATTGATAATCCCGGGATTGTTCTGCCTGTTGTTAAAGACCCGGACTCTCATGTATTTCATCTGTTTGTGATCAGGTGTGACCGTCGGGATGAGTTGCTTAAGCACCTTCAGGATAAAGGGGTACAGGCATTGATCCATTATCCGGTTCCTCCCCACAAACAGAGGGCGTACAAAGAGTGGAATCAGATGACTCATCCTGTTACAGAGAAGATTCATAACGAGGTGCTGAGTTTACCGATAAGCCAGGTGATCACGGACGAAGAAGCGGACATAGTGATTGAGGCAGTAAATTCATTTCGATAAAACTGAAGCAAGAAAAAGATGACTGAACAGAAAAGTTCATACAGGCAGATAATGAAGGCGACCTCGCTGTTTGGCGGAGTACAGCTCTTCCAGATCGTGATTTCGGTTATCCGCTCGAAATTTGTGGCAGTGTTATTAGGACCCGCGGGTATGGGTATCGTGGGACTGCTCACGGCTACTACGGGGCTGGTGGCGGGGTTCACTAATTTCGGACTGGGCACGAGTGCTGTTAAGAATATCTCGGAGGCTAATGCCACTAACGATCAGGACAGGATATTTACCGTGATTACGGTTATGAGACGTCTGGTATGGTTTACCGGTATTTTGGGCGCAATCGTTACGCTTGTTTTATCTCCTCTGCTAAGTGAGTTTACTTTTGGAAACAGAGAGTACACACTGGCTTTCGTGTGGATATCGGTCACTTTGCTGCTGAATCAGCTGAGTACAGGTGAGCTGGTGTTGCTGCAAGGACTAAGGCGACTGCAGCAGCTGGCGAAAGCAAACGTGTACGGCAGCCTTACGGGTTTACTGATAACTATTCCTCTGTATTATAAACTGGGGGTAAAGGGGATTGTTCCTGTGATTATCATATCTGCGTTTACCACCTTGTTTTTCTCGTGGTATTTTTCCCGTGGTATTGAAATGAAAAAACAGAGGGTCTCACGGGATGCTACTGTTTCGGAAGGAAAGAATATGCTTGTGATGGGATTCATGATCAGTATGAGCGGTTTAATCTCACTGATCGTGGCCTACGTGATACGGATATTTATTAACCGTACAGGTGATGTAGCCGACGTGGGATATTACACGGCAGGCTTTACCATCATCAATACCTACGTTGGAATGGTGTTTACGGCTATGGGTACCGACTATTACCCCCGCTTGTCACTTGTGGCAAACGATAACATGCAAAGTAAAGAGCATATTAATCAGCAATCGGAGATCGCACTGCTTATCCTGGCGCCTATACTTATAGTGTTTCTGGTATTTATCAACTGGACAATTATTCTTCTTTACTCAAGTAAGTTTCTGGCAATCACGGGTATGGTGTATTGGGCAACGCTGGGTGTTTTCTTTAAAGCACTGAGCTGGGCGATTGCCTTTCTGTTCCTGGCAAAAGGTGCGGGCAGACTTTTCTTTTGGAACGAGTTTGCAGGCAGTATTTATGCATTAGGGTTCAGTGTACTTGGCTATTATCTGGCCGGACTCACCGGGTTGGGAATATCCTTTCTGGCGGGTTACCTGCTCTATTTTATCCAGGTTTATCTGATTGCTAAAATAAAGTTTCAGTTTTCATTTCATTATTCTTTGCTGACCATCTTTTCAGTTCAGTTTTCACTTGCACTTGCCTGTTTTGCTGTAGTGATTTTTATGCGGGAGCCCTATATGTACTTTTTCGGTTTGATACTGATAATTATTTCGGGGTGGTATTCATACAGAGAACTGGATAAAAGAACAGGATTAAAAGAGGCTGTTAAAAATGGTATACAACAAATCAGGAGAAAAAAGGGAGATCATGAATAATAATAAGACACCATTAGTATCGATCGTTCTCATCACGTATAACAGTTCCGGATATGTACTGGAAACACTGGAGAGCGTGAAGGCGCAAACATGGCGTAACATTGAATTAATTGTCAGTGATGACGGTTCCACTGATCATACCATTGAGCTGTGCTCAGACTGGCTGGATAAAAACAGGGGACATTTTTATAATGCGGAACTTATCACTGTGCCTCACAACACAGGAATTCCGTCGAATTGCAATCGCGGGTTACGTGCCGCAAAGGGTGATTGGGTCAAAACAATCTCCGGTGATGATATTTTGCTGGAAAATTGTATTTCTGATAATTTAACATATGCAGACCTTTTCAGTGATGCCTCCTTTATTATCTCCGACGTACAGGAAATTGATGAAAAGGGTGAATTTTTACGGACAGTAACCACGAGTGAAGGCGTAAAATACTTTGCAGGAATCTCATCTTCAAAAAAGCAACTGAAGGCTTACATCCGGTGGCCGGTATTTTTGAATGTTCCCACCTTTTTCTGTAAAAGAGATGTGATTGAGCGTATCGGTTTTTGTGACGAAGAGTTTTCGATCTACGAAGATACAACTATGGTAATACGAATGATGGAAAAGGGCATAAAGCTCTATTACATGGAAAAGCCCACGGTGGCATACAGGATACATCAGAACTCTGTCTCGCGCAGTGATAAAATGAATGACAGGAGAGAAAAAGAGGCATACCGGATTTTTTTAAAATATCGCGCTAAGCATCTTAACATTTTCAATCCGTTGGATCTTTCTGTCTATTACGAATGTTGGCTCAGGTTCAAATATAAAGGTTCATACGGTTTTAAAGGAGATACATTCCTGAGAAAACTAAGCTTTTTTTATTGGTATATGAAACTTAACGGAGTGAAGTCGTACTGAATAAATTATTAACAGGAAAAATGAACACAGTAAATAAACAGATTATAAGCCATTTAATCCCCGTTTCCATGCTTCTGCTGGCAGTTTACTCGATCCTGCCCTACATGAAGCCGGGAATTCCGATGATCGGATTATTAAACAGTACCACTTTGTGGTGGGGGATTTCCATATTAATATTAGTCGCTTTTTTCTTATCCAAGAACTATTTTTTTGATAAGCGAAATGACGACAACATGCTTATTGTCTGGATTTATCTGCTATGGAATGCAACATGTATTGTAAGGGGCATGTTTGTTGCTGAAATATACTGGGACTGGAAAGCGCTGGTGGGTAATGCAATGGCTCTGGTGTTGCCCCTTGTTATATTTTCGGCCACCAACAAAGCGGTAGTGCAGTATCTTCTGGCGTTTTACATAAAATATGCGTTACCGCTGTTTCTGATTTTTGGTTTAATTATAAGAACGGATGCCTTTGGGTTTTATCTGATTCCGATGAGTTTTCTGCTGTTTTTCTTACCCGTACTTACGAAACGTCAGAAGCTTCTCATTCTGTGTGTGACAGTAGTAGTTTTGGTGGCAGATTTAGGAGCCAGGAGTAATGTTATTAAGTTTGGAGTTCCTTTATTAATACTCATTCTCTACTTTTTCAGAAATAGAAAAATCAAGAGGCAACTGGAGACTGCCCGGCTTACGTTGTTTATTCTCCCTTTTGTGTTATTTATATTAGGCGTGAGCGGCATTTTCAATGTTTTCAATATGAGTGAATACATGAAGGGCGACTTAACTTACACGGGTGCAGATCCCGAGGGTAACATAACGGAGCAGAACCTGACGGTTGACACCCGTACATTTCTTTACGAAGAAGTGCTGGAGTCGGCTATTAATAATAATTACTGGCTTGCAGGGCGAACTCCCGCCAGGGGTAATGATTCGGAAACGTTCGGGGTAATTTCGGTGGAAGTAACGGGCAGGTACGAGAGACTGGCAAACGAGATCGGTCTGGCCAATGTGTTTACCTGGACAGGTGTTATCGGAGTAATACTATACATGCTGATGTTTTTCAGAGCCTCCTATCTGGCAGTAAACAAGTCCCGTAATATCTACGCTAAAATGCTCGGGATCTTTGTTGCTTTCCGCTGGCTCTACTCATGGATAGAAGATATGAATAACTTCTCTCTGAATTATTTTATGCTGATGGTCATGATCGGCCTCTGTTTTTCTTACTCTTTCAGGCATATGACCGATAAGGAGGTTCTCATTTGGGCACGCGGGATATTCGACATGCGTTATGTGCGTTTGCAGAAATTTTTACCAAAAAGAAGTAGCAATGAAAAAAGAGAATATAGCAGTCTTGCTGACCTGCCATAACAGGAAAGATAAAACGTTATCCTGCCTTGACTCGCTCTACAGGGCGATTATACCGCCCCCTTACGGGATTGATGTTTACCTGACTGACGACGGCTCTGCCGATGGCACGGCGGAGGCGGTGAGTAAGGATTTCCCGGAGGTGAACCTGATCATGGGTGACGGTAACCGTTTTTGGGCAGGCGGAATGAGGCTTGCCTGGGAGACGGCGATAAAGAATAAACCCTACAAGGCGTACCTGCTTATAAATGACGATGTTGTGTTGAATCCCGATTTCTTTCTGAAGCTTATAGAAACCGATACTCACTCGTACGAAAAAACAGGCAGACACGGTATTTATTCGGGTGCTACGGTTGATAACGGAGGTGGAAAAGTGACTTACGGAGGATCACGTGTAAAAAATTACCTTATGCTTGTGAGGTTACACCCGCTTGTTCCGACTGCACATCCGCAGCCGTGTGATATTACAAATGCGAATGTACTTTGGGTGAGCAGAGAGGTGGTGGATGAGTTAGGTATTTTTGATTATAGGTTTACACACGGTATTGCCGATTACGATTATACCATGCAGGCAACAAAGAAAAATATTCCCGTACTGCTCGCACCCGGAATATGCGGAATATGCGTGCATGATCACGGTAAAAACTGGAGAGACGGAAATTACTCACTCAAAGAGCGGATTAATTATTTGAAAAGTCCAAAGGGACTGGCATACAGTGAATACCTGTATTATATCAGGAAGCACTTCCCGATGTTCCTGCCTTATTCCTTTGTTATGTTGTGGTTGAAAACATTTTTTCCCTTTATCTGGAAGCAATTCAAATAGTTTATAATTAAAATATGTCCAAGGCACGAAAAAATATTCTGTTCATGCTGCATTTGCCGCCGCCGGTGCACGGTTCCACAATGGTTGGCGAACTCATTAAAGAGAGCGACTTGCTTAGAGATGCCTTCCATGGAAGGTATATTAACCTTACCCTGTCAGAAAAGGTGAATGAAAGTGGTGAAATCAGCTTAAAGAAACTTGTACGATACGCTATAGTATGGTTTCATCTATTTGGTAAGCTGCTCCATCGAAAACCGGACTTGTGTTATTATGCGCTGACAACTACCGGAAGCGGTTTTTATAAAGATGTCCTGTTGATAGTCATGTTGCGTTTGTTTGGTGTAAAAATTGTTTATCATATCCATAATAGAGGAATTATTGATGCAGGTAAAAACAGGATTAACAATCTCCTTTACCGGTTTGTGTTTAAACATAGTCGGGTGATCCTGCTTTCCTCGCATCTTTATTACGATTTAAAGAAATATGTGCCTTCTGAAATGGTGGAAATTTGCCCGAACGGCATCAGGGATTATTACCCTAAAACTACCTCCTTGATACCATCGGGGAATAAACCATTTACAATTCTTTTTTTATCCAACCTTATGAAAGAAAAAGGAGTATTCGTGTTAGTGGATGCATGCTCTATTCTTAATGAGATAGGTTATGCCTTTCAGTGTGAATTTGTGGGAGGGGAGGGTGATATAAGTGAACCAGAACTGGAGAGATATATTTACGATAGAAAATTATCAGATAAAGTGAAATATTTGGGAAAAAGGTACGGAGAATTGAAAGAAATGTCGTTTGAACAGGCAGATGTATTCGTTTTGCCTTCACGTTGTGACTGTTTCCCGTTAGTAGTTTTGGAAGCTATGCAGCATGGTCTGCCGGTTATTACCGCACATGAAGGAGGGATGCCTGATATGGTGGATAATGGAGTAACAGGTTTCATGATATCTCCATATGATAATGCAGATGCTCTTGCGAAGAAACTCGAGTTCTTTATTCTTAATCCTGCTTCAAAACTGGAAATGGGGGCAAATGGCAGGGTCAGGTATGAGCAACTTTTTACGCTTTCCATTTTCGAGAGGCGGATGTACAATATATTATCTAAATCGTTTACAATTAATAAAGAATCTTAAAATGCTTGTTGAAGTTTCGAAGAGAGATTACAGGAGGTTTTTTCCTGTTGATTTTAGCCCTTTTGTGAGTGAAGCATTTATTGCTCTTAATGAATATAAGCAGGATGAGGTGGTCAGGCTGATCAGGCAGGGAGAGCACTCCGTAGGATTGCTGGCAGGACTGAAAGGGGGAGTTATGAAATCACCCTTTTCCGCACCTTTCGGAGGATTTCATTACACACATGAGCACCTGGCATATGAACTGATATATGATTTTTTATCAGACCTGAAAGAGTACCTTATTTTTAAAGGGATAAAAAAATTTTCGCTCACTCTCCCGCCAAACCTCTATCAGGTGAACATGAATGCCAAGATTGTTAACGCGATGATCAGGCTTGGTTACAGGATGGAGCTGCCTGATCTGAATAACTGGGTGGATTTAAAACAATTTGACGGAACATGGACTAAAAGCGTGGTAGCACAAAATTGCAGGAAGGCAATCAAACATCGTCTGGAATGGTCGGCGGTAACCGATATGGCCGGTATGAAAGAGGTGTACCGAGTAATTGAGCGTAATCGCATGGAATTGGGACGCAAGATATATATGACATTAGAGGATATAATAAGGGTGAAAGAGGTTTTTCCGGTTGATTTTTTTATTATCAGGGAAGTAAATGGAAACTGCGTGGGAGGTGCCGTTTTATACCGTGGTCACGAATCAATCATACAAGGTATTTTCATGGGAAGTGATTTGGAAAAGCGTAACCTGGGGATAATAGATTACATGTACATGAATATTTACGACTATTACAAAGAACTGGGCTTTGATTACATTGATATGGGCACATCAAGTCTCAACGGAGAAGCAAATCCCGGTCTGCTCCGTTTCAAAGAGATTCATAACAGCGTGACATCGCTTCGTTACACATTCACGTGGGAAGCATAATGATTATTTATTTAAAGAGGCGTTTAATACATTAAAAATCAACAGTATGTTTCAGACAATTAATCTGTTTTGCGGGTCGTTACAGGATTTGCTTCCTGAAAAACAACTGATCACTACTCTTAATGCCCACTCATTCAATACTGTAAAGAAAGATCCTGTTTTTTTCGAAGCACTTAAAGCGAGTGATATACTGCTTCCCGACGGGATCAGCATCGTGTGGAGTGTGCGATGGCTGCAAGGCAAAAAGATAAAGAAAATTGCAGGGGATGATCTGTTCCGTTACGAGATGAGCAGAGTGAACGCCAAGGGCGGATCCTGCTTTTTTCTGGGCAGTTCAGAAGCAACGCTCTCACTTATCAGGGAGCGGGCTAAGAGGGAATACCCGGGTATGCAGGTTCACTCATATTCCCCGCCTTACAGGAAGGAGTTCACGAAAGAAGACTGCCAGGCTATGATTGATGCAGTAAACATGGTTGAACCGGATGTTCTTTTCGTGGGGATGACCGCTCCGAAACAGGAAAAATGGGCATTTGAACATTTTAAAGAAATCAAAGCGGGTCACATCTGCTGCATCGGAGCCGTGTTTGATTTTTATGCAAGAACAGTACGGCGTGCACCGAAATGGATGATCTCTGCCGGTCTTGAATGGTTTTACCGCCTTGCAATGGAACCGCAGCGCATGTGGCGCAGGTACCTTATAGGGAACACCGTTTTTGTTTCATCCATTCTAAGGGAAAAATTCCGGAGGGCAAGAAAAGATCAACGTTTTGACAAGCTGCAGTCAGAAATATTGAAGAGTGATCCTCGTTGAGACAGGGATCGTTCATTTAGGGGAAAATATGATTGTTTTTTGAAACAATTGAATAACATTTTATAATCACGGCAAATGGAGTCAGATAATTCTTGGTTAAAATTTTTCTTCTTACTATTCGATTTACTGCTTTTGAATATGTCGGCCTATTTGGTTTTTTACAATAGCCCGATGTATAACTATGAGGATTTAACCGGGAGAAATATGTACATTCTGCATGCCAACATATCCGAACTGCTTGCGTATATTCTGTATTCAAAAAGGAATTATTTTTTCACTGACAAGTATACCGACAGGGTGAAAGCATTCAGTGTACGTTTCCTTATTCTTATTATTATCCAGTTTGTATTGGCAGAATTTTTTCTTCGGAAAGGGTATCACAAAGGTTTTTTGTTGGAATATACAGTTTTCTTTTTCGTGGTGAAAGTGTTCGTGTTCTATTTTATCTACAAAGCTCATCAGTATCGTTATGAAAATGGATACGCGAACCAGCGGGTAGCTATCCTTGGTGAGGAAAACGCAAATCTGGTGTTAGGCAAGCTCTTGGGTAACAATCCTTCCTTAGGATTCCGGCTGGCAGGGTACATCTCTGATCACGATAGTGTGAGTGAGTATGCCACGCTTGGTACGCTCAGCGAACTTCCCACCGTTTCTGAACAATACAAGATTAACATGCTTTTCGTTACTGATCCCCGGTATTTCACGAAAGACAAAACCAAGGAGTTGCTCGCTCTCTGCAACGAAACCGGTATAAGAGTACGCTACATCCTTATGGAAGGCTACTGGAACAAGTCGTTTCAGCGGAAAGTGCAGTCGGCAAGTTATTTTGAAATGTTCAACCCGAATAAGATTCCGCTGGACGACCTCACACAGCGTTTCAGTAAACGTCTTTTTGATATCCTGTTCTCTGCCGGCGTCATTCTGTTTGTGTTCAGCTGGCTGTTTCCTATCGTCGGGTTGCTGATAAAGCTGAATTCCAAAGGACCTGTATTCTTTAAGCAACAGCGAACGGGTATCAATAATAAAACATTTAATTGTTTTAAATTCAGAACTATGACGGTTAATTCAGAATCTGACAGCAAGCAGGCACAGGTGAATGACGCACGCATCACCACTATCGGAAATTTCTTACGCCGCACCAATATCGATGAGCTTCCCCAATTTATCAACGTGTTGCTTGGCAATATGTCAGTAGTGGGTCCCCGCCCTCACATGCTTAAGCATACCGAGCAATACTCCGCCTTGATACAACATTACAAAGTGCGGCATTTCGTGAAACCCGGGATAACCGGTTGGGCACAAGTGAACGGATACCGAGGACTTACCGATAAACTGTGGAAAATGGAAAAGCGGGTGGAATACGATATGGAGTATCTGGAGAACTGGAATTTTCTCTGGGATATCAAGATCATTTTTATGACACTTTTTGGCAGCGAAGCTTATAAAAATGCAGGATAGATATTAATCTTAGAAAAGTTGAAATAATTGCAATATTGAAACTGAAATTAATAAAAGAGAATGAATAAAGATAGTAAAATATATGTTGCCGGGCACAGGGGATTGGTCGGATCAGCCATCTGGAATAATTTATCGTCCAAAGGGTATACTCATCTTATTGGCAGAACTCACTATGAATTGGATCTTTTAGACGGACCGGCAGTTAAAAAATTCTTCGATGAAGAGAGACCTGAGTACGTGATTCTCGCGGCTGCCTTCGTGGGAGGCATCGTGGCTAATAATACGTATCGCGCAGACTTTATCTATCGTAATTTACAGATCCAGAATAATGTTATAGGAGAAAGTTTTCGGCATAAGGTGAAGAAACTTCTGTTCCTGGGCAGTAGTTGTGTCTATCCTAAGGAGGCTCCGCAGCCAATGAATGAGGATGTACTTCTTACTTCGCCGCTTGAATATACAAACGAACCGTACGCCATCGCAAAAATTGCGGGTCTTAAAATGTGCGAGAGTTTTAATATTCAATATGGTACTAACTATATTGCTGTGATGCCCTCTAACCTGTATGGGCCTCATGATAATTTTGATCTGGAAAAAAGTCACGTGCTCCCGGCATTAATAAGGAAAATGCATTTGGCCAAATGCATGCAGGAAAATAACTGGAGTGGTATTCAGAAAGACCTTAAGCGAAGATCTCTCGGCGATTTGAACGGCAGAAGCACCCTGGACGATTTCGTGCTCACGCTTAACAAGTATGGCATCTTTCCCCATCATCTGGAGTTGTGGGGAACAGGTAAACCAATGCGTGAATTCCTGTGGAGCGAGGACCTGGCAGACGCATGTGTGTATATAATAGAGAACGTGAACTTTGTGGATTTAACCAAAGGTAAGGTGGAAATTCGTAACTGCCATATCAATATTGGTACGGGTAAAGAGATAAGCATACGTGAACTGTCAGTGTTAGTTGCAAGTATTGTCAAGTATAACGGAAGGATAAAATTTAACCCGGCCATGCCCGACGGTACTATGCGGAAGCTGACTGACGTATCAAAATTATGTGGGCTGGGCTGGAAACATAAGGTGGAACTCGAAGAGGGAATAGCCTTAATGTACCGTTGGTATTTAGCAGATCAACAGTAAATTAATTGAATATGGTTATTAATTCATTCAGTTTTCTGTTCTTCTTTACTGTTTTGTTCGTGGTTTATTATTTCCCCCTGAGAAATAAAACCTACGCACAGAACACCTTGCTGCTCGCGGCAAGCTGCGTGTTTTACGGGGTTGCCGATTTGAAGATGCTTCCGGTGTTATTAATCTCCACGGTGGTCTTTTACCTGCTGGGGATCATGATCCAGAAGAGTGCTTCAAAGACAGCTTCGCTCCTGACAGCGTCAGGTGTCATAGCTGGAGTGGGGATGCTGTTTTATTTTAAATACCTCAATTTTTTTATCGATTCATTTGCCGATCTGATCACTGCAGCCGGACTGCAGGTTAACCCCAATACACTGAGTATCATCTTCCCTTTGGGGATAAGCTTCTTCACTTTCCGTTTAATCAGTTACCTGATAGAGATAAATCGCGGGAAAATAGAACCCGAGCACGATTTTGTCGCCTTTGCCGCTTTTATAGCCTTTTTCCCTACACTATTAGCCGGACCAATTGACCGACCAAATTATTTTATACCACAGTTGAAGTCGCCTCGACTTTTCGACTACGATCTGGCGATGGATGGAACGCGTCAGGTTCTGTGGGGAATGTTCAAGAAGATGGTCATCGCCGATAACATGGGATTGTTTTTGGGAAGTGTCTGGGGAGATGTGACAGGCCAAAATGCAACCACCCTGCTGATTGCAGCACTGGTTTTCCCCTTGCAGCTTTATGCCGATTTTTCGGGATATTCTGATATGGCGATCGGAGTGGGCAAAATTCTGGGTATCAGAGTGGCTGTAAACTTCAGGTATCCTTTCTTTGCACGTAATGTGGCCGAGTACTGGCGTTCGTGGCATATGTCGCTTACCTCTTGGGTGACCGACTATGTGTTTATGCCTCTTAATGTGCGCTTCAGGCAATGGGGAACCACGGGACTTTTACTGGCAATTATTATCAATATGATCGTAATTGGAATTTGGCACGGTGCAAACTGGACCTACGCTGTTTTCGGATTATACCATGGATTGCTGTTTATACCCCTGGTGCTTTCCGGATCTTTCTCCGGGAATAAAAAACTGAGGGCTGACCGCTACGGACTGCCTCTCAGTAGTGATTTGTTGAAAATGATGGGAACCTATTTACTGGTTGCTTTCGGGTTAATCATTTTCAATGCGCCATCGGTTGGACAGGCAGTCGTTTTCGTGAAAGGACTATTCCAGTTTTCGAACCTAACCGCATTAACTGCTGAGGGATTACGGATGCTCTCACTATCCCTGTTTTTCATGATACTGGTACTTATCGCCGAATGGAAGCAGCGGGACAAGGAATACGCCTTGCAAATTGACATACTGGTTCCTAAAAAAGCAGCCCGGTTTGCTATATACTGGGTGTTGCTGATTATCACTGTGTTATTCAGTGGAGAGGAGCAGATATTTATCTATATGCAATTCTGACCGCTATGAAGAATTATTTAACAGAGATGGTTTTCTTCTTTTTACTCCCCGCATTCTTGATAGCTGCGGTTGCGGAGTATTCATTAAGAAAAATACCCAATGATTATTCTTTTAAGAATCAATGGCTGACAGAAAACAGCCGGGATGTGGAGATTCTTGCTCTTGGTGCTTCTACCATCCTGTATGATGTGGACCCTGCTTATTTTAGCAGCAAAGGATTTAATGCGGCACATTTTTCCCAGTCCCTGAAATACGATCATTTCATTTATAATAAATATATCGACCGGATGCCTTCGCTCGAGTATGTGATCATGGGTATTGATTTCTGGAGCCCCTTCGGGGATATGGAAAACAGTCCGGAGTGGTGGCGTGTAAAATATTACAATATTCATTACGGAGGCAACTTTTACAAATGGCAGGGGAAGTATAATTATGAACTTTATTTTCGTGACATCTCAACGTTTAAACGAGCTGCCGGCGGGTTTTTGAGACTGCTGGGACTGAAAGAGGTAACCAATGTAGCCGTAAAAGAAAACGGCCAGGGGCTTCATTACACTTTAAAAAACCGGGCAGATAACTGGGATAACGGTGAATTGGATGCATCCCGCCATAATGCATTAATTACAGAAGCCGCGCAAGACAGCCTTATCGGACAAAATCGGCAATATATAGAAGAGATAATCAGGAAAAGTGCGGAAAGAGGCATTAAAGTGCTTCTGATTAACGTGCCGCTCTATGTCTCTTACAGGGATACTCAAAACAGTGAGTTCCTGAAACAACAAAGAGATTTCTGCACCTATTTTGCAAAAGAATATGACAACGTGCAGTATTTTGATTTTTCGGACGACCCCAGGTTCAGCGATGAAGATTTCTACGATGCCAGTCATTTAAATGAGAAAGGAACGAAGAAGTTTACGTTACTCTTGGACAGCATCATGGAACATCAATCATCTCCATATATGACTAAAAATTTACTTGTAAATGATTAGCAATTTTAGTACGTTACAAAAGAATCTGAAGAAGGATACATCTTTGATGCCAACCATCAAAGCAGCCCTGCTGGGGGATACCGCTACACAATTCCTGGCAACTGCGCTGAAAGGTACAGCAATCGAAAGAGGCTTTAACATCGATCTGTTTGAGGCCGATTACAATCAAGTGGAGCGACAGTTGCTTGACCCTGATTCCGACCTCTATACTTTTGACCCGGAATACATTATCGTGTTTCAGTCAACTCATAAACTTCTCTCTGCTTTTAATAATCTGCCACCGGAACAGCAGCATACACTGGCAGACGAGCGGATCGAATTCGTGAAGACCATCGCTGCAATGGTCAAATCGCGGCTTATCTACTTCAATTACCCCGAGATTGACGATACCGTTTTCGGGAATTACGCGAACAAGACAGAGCGGTCGTTCACCTACCAGGTTCGAAAACTCAACCTGATGCTCATGGAGTGCAGTGTGGCCAACACCAATCTTTTTATTAACGATATCGCTTCAATACAAAATAAAATGGGTAGGGATGCCATGTTTCATCCGGCAGTATATATCGGCAGCGAGATGGTGTTGTCGCTCGATGCCATACCTTATGTTACAGCAAGTGCGCTCGATGTTATCTCGGCTTTACATGGGAAATTTAAGAAATGTTTAATACTAGACCTCGACAATACCCTGTGGGGAGGAGTAGTGGGCGACGACGGGTATGAAAAGCTTGAACTGGGACACGAGTTAGGAATAGGAAAAGCGTTTACCGAATTTCAGCAATGGGTTTTGAAGCTGAAAAACAGGGGAATCATTATTGCCGTGTGCTCCAAAAATAATGAGGAAACAGCCAAAGAGCCGTTCCTGAAGCATCCGGAGATGGTGTTGAAATTAGATGACATTGCTGTTTTTATCGCAAACTGGGAGAACAAGGCAGATAATATCAGGCGAATACAATCGATACTGAATATCGGGTACGACTCCATGGTTTTCTTAGACGATAACCCTTTCGAGAGAAATATTGTTCGTGAAAATCTGCCGGAAGTTATGGTTCCCGAACTTCCCGAAGATCCCGCAGAGTACCTGGAATATCTCTATAGTTTAAATCTTTTCGAAACAGCCGCCTTTTCGAATGCCGATGCCGAAAGAACCAGGCAGTACCAGGTGGATGCAGAACGTGTGGCCACGCAAATAAACTTTACCAATGAAGCAGATTTCCTGAAAAGTCTTAACATGAAATCTGAAGTGAGACCATTCAACTCGTTCAACACACCCAGGGTATCGCAATTATCCCAACGCAGTAATCAGTTTAATCTGCGCACAATACGATACACAGTAGCTGATATTGAAAAGTTGTCGCGAGATCCCCGTTTTCAGAACTTCAGTTTCACCCTTACTGACAAATTCGGGGATAATGGTTTGATTTGTGTCGTTATTCTCGAGAAAAAAGATAAAAAGACACTTTTCATTGATACCTGGTTAATGAGCTGCCGCATACTAAAACGGGGAATGGAGCATTTTACGCTGAACACAATTGTGGATTATGCCAAACGTGACGGGTTTGAAAATATCGTGGGAGAGTATATTCCCACTGCCAAGAACAGTATGGTTCAAGATCATTACAGTCGGCTTGGATTTGTGCCCTCAAATGAAAACGGACGTCATCTTTTTGTTCTCGATGTGGCTGACTACCAGAAAAAAGAGTGTTATATCACCACTGTATAAACTATAAACAACCAGTTTAAACTATAAACAACAAATTTAAATTACTAAACAACCAGTTTAAATTACTAAACAGCCTATTTAAATTATAAAATAACCAATGGAAGAAGAAAAAATAATGAACCGGGTGCAAGATATTTTCAGGGATGTACTTGATGAAGAGTCGCTTACTCTTAAACGCGATACCACAGCCAATGATGTAGATGGATGGGATTCACTGACCCATATACAATTGATCGTGGCTATCGAGAAAAGATTCAAGGTGAAATTCTCTTCCAAAGAGATACTTTCCTGGAAGAATGTGGGAGAGCTTTTGGATAGCCTCTGTTCAAAGCTAAATGTATAGTTCATCAAAAGGTGTAAAGAAACAGTAGAAAGAGTAAGAATTTAAAACAATTTGTAATGGAATACAGAACAATCATAAAAGTACAGTACAAAGAGTATGACAGAATAATACTCGAAAAGTCGTGGGAGTGGCTGAACGATCCGGAGATAAAGAAGATTATGAATGTCACTGATATGAACAAAGAGGCACAGGAAGAATGGTTTCGCAGTTTAAAAGACAGAAAAGATTACTTCGTCGTTGGTGTCTGGCGTGACGAGGAACCAATCGGCGTGATAGGGATTAAAAATATCAACGGTACAGACGGCGAGATTTTTGGCTATATAGGTGAGAAAAAATATTGGGGTAAAGCTATAGGCGCGGATATGATGCAGGCAACGCTGGATAATGCACGTGATTTAGGGCTTTCCTCCGTTTACGCTAATATGCGTAGAGATAATGCCCTCTCGTACAAATTACACAGACGGTTTGGATTCGTTAAAGAATTAGATGTGGATGATTTAATAATACGCATGCGATACTATTTTTAAATTAAAGATCAGATGGGAACTGTTTACTTTGTTACTAATATTGCACCTCACTATAGAGCTCCTTTATGGAAAACTCTACTTAATAACAATATCTGGAATGCCCATTTTTTTTATAGTGACGACAGTAAAAGTGGTATCAGGCCTATTGATTTTAGCGAGACAGATTTTTCCTCAAAAAAAGAGCGGTTGCACAAGCTAAAAGCGTATCGGTGGATAGGGAAGAAACAAATATGGCAGGTGGGGCTCATACATCACTGCATCAAAGGTGATTTTGAGCATGCAATCTTTTTAGGGGAGATTTCGCGCTTGTCCACTTGGATTGCCGTGATGGTTTGTCGCATGCGAGGGATACAGGTTGCTTTCTGGAGTCATGGTTTGCTCGGAGGAGAAAGTAAATATCGTTTGATGTTGAAAAAAATGTTGTTTCGCTTGGCTCACTCGCACTTGCTATATGAAAGGAGGGCAAAGAAGCTGATGGTGCAGCAAGGATTCCCCGCGAATAAACTGCATGTTGTGTTCAATTCTCTGGATTACGATACTCATCTGAAGTTGCGGGATGAATTTCGCACTATTGAAAAGGCAGAGGTGTTTCCCTTTTTTGGAAATCCGGATCTGCCGATTCTTATTTTTGTAGGAAGATTAACACCGGTGAAAAGACTGGATTTGCTTGTGGAGGCGGCAAATCGTATTAACGCAGACTCGACTAAAGTGAACCTTGTGATTATGGGTGACGGTGTGGAAAGGCAAAATCTGGAACAAATGGGCAAGCAGGGCATCGAGAACAAATGGCTCCACTTTACGGGTGCCTGCTATGACGAAAGAGAAATCGGGAAATTTTTATCAAAATCCGATCTCTGTGTTTCACCCGGGAATGTGGGATTAACTGCTATACATTCACTGAGTTTCGGCACCCCCGTTTGTACACATGATAACATGTGTAACCAAATGCCGGAGGCCGGAGCGATTGAAAGCGGTTACAACGGCTTCTTCTTTAAAGAAAACGATGCTGAAGATTTGAAAAATAAAATAGAGGAATGGTTCAGTAGTAATTATGACAGAAGTATCACAGAGAACAATTCCAATGAAATAATCGACAAGTACTACAATCCTCATTACCAGTTGACGGTAATTAATCGACTTATAAATGGGGAAAATCCTGAATTATAAATATTAAACTTCATGAGTAAATGGATTATGAGAAAGATTATATTATCTGCAGAGGGGCAGACCTGTAATAAGTTCTGGGTTTGGTCACGTTATTTTTCGGATGCTCTGGCAAACAGCGAAGTTATCTACATTCTCTCCCCGGATATATCTATTGAGGATTATCCCAATCTGAGAAATTCCCACATTGTAAAGTTTCCGCTCTATAAAGAGTTCTTCGTCCGTTTGTTCGGGTACAAAAAATATATTTTATTTCTGAAGAAACTGTTTGAAAACAGAATTTCCGTAAAAGTATTCAAAAATATTCTGCCGGTCATACCGGCTATAGAATATCATCATGTCACGGTTGCGGGCAAACGTAATGAAAACAAAGAGCGATATTTCAGGGAGCTGAAAGAGATGTTTACTCCTGACAAAGCAATCAGGGATAATTGTTTGATAAAAATGAACCAAATCAGGGCTGATTTTGATATTGTAATCGGGCTTCATATCCGTTATGGTGATTACAGGGAATATAAAAACGGGAAGTATTTTTATGAGTTGAAGCAATACAGAGAAAAAATTGAAGAGATATTTGCAGAACTAGGACAGGATCATTCAGTAGCGTTGTTCGTGGCGAGTAACGAGAGAATTGATTTAAATGCTTTTAGTGGCTTAAACCCTTTTTCTCTGGATGAGGGGAGTGCTACATCTGACCTGTTTATGCTATCTCAATGCGATTATATTATAGGACCGCCCTCCACCTATTCGGCGTGGGCATCTTACTATGGACAGAAACCCATATACTTTATTGAAAATGCCGGGGACCGTGTTCATATTTCTGATTTTAAGGATATAAGGCAGATATGGGAAGGATGATTGTTGAACTTAAGTTAGAGAAAAATCAAGCCGTTATGACTGAAGTGAAACGTCAGAAAAAAAAGTTGGGACTGTTAACACTTGTGCTTCAGTCCCAACTTTTTTATTTTTAGTTTTGTTATTTTAGTTCGTATTCGGTAATGTTGGTGCCGCCTTTAACGCTATATGCAGTGCCTGTTGTGCATTTTAATACTATTTCTCTGCCGATTAAATCATTGTTATTTACGAGATTGAGTTGAGTTTGAACTTCAATGCCTGCATTGTCATCGCCAAATTGAATTGGTGCCATTTTTGAGGTATCTGTTTCCGCTATGTTGTCTGCTAGTACAATGTTTTCATTATTTAGGTTTTTATCAGAAGTTTCTGTATGGAGAGAGATTTTATTTAAACCGTCAGGTTTTGCTGTTCCCATAATAAATCCCTGCACCCATACTTCTAAACCGGGTTCACTATCGATCAGCTGTGCAACTGTGTATGGGTTGTCGGATGTGCCGCCCCCAGTGCCGCCCCCAGTGTCGCCACTACCGGGTTCTCCTTCCGCCGGGTCTGAGGGTTGGATTATTTCGGTTGTTTCACTGAAATCGTCGATCCAGTCGCCTATCGTGGTACCTGTAGCGACAACTTCAACAGTTTCGGAGGTGAGCTTTATATCGTATCCTTTTCTGGTATTAGGGAGGAGTTGATATTCATTTGCTTTCCAGTAATATTCGGTTCCATTTGCAGTTTGTAAGTTAACTTTAGCTGTGGATAAATCCCAGTCGGGAATCAATATTGCTGTTGCTGTAATCTTGTTTAATGCAGCATCGTATGAAACCAGCGGTGTTATTGTGTCGCCTGATACCTCTGCGGAGGGGGTTACTGTTCCGTCATTCAGATTCATGGTTCCTTGTGTGACAGCGTTTACTATCTCTATTTCTGTTCCTTCAAGCGAAATACCTTCCTCAGCCGTAACAGTTAGTATGAACTGGCTTAGTGAGTGGTTGAATAGCAGGTCTACACTCGGATTATCTCTGTTGTTGCCTTTTGCTTTTGCAAACATTACGTCGATTGCCGAGCATGGTGATTGTTGCGATACATCTATCAAAAGTTCGAAATCGGAACCTGAGCCGGTTCCCCATGTTCCTTCTGATGAAGTTGCGCCGATTGTACCGATGGCTGAGTAGGGGTAATATGCCCTGAAATCAACAGTGTCTTTTGTGCCCGGAAATTTGATGGTGTTGCCTGATGAAATTAGATTTGCCGTTGCACCTGCCGAGTTATTTATATATTTGATGTTTTTGTACCTGTTGTAAATTGAAGCATTGGATAATGAATTACCGTTTGTTACCGCAAATAATCCGATCTCATCGCCTGCTTCCCATAACGTGCCTGATGCTCTGGTTGTGGCACTGTTGATTGTCGTGTTGAATGTTGCTTCTACCTCATCTGCATCCTCAGTGTTTTCTCCTGAAATATCAATTTCTCCCTTGGTGCATGATAGCATTAATAAAATTACAATTGCTGTCGTCGTAATTAACAAACCTCTCTCATTTCTTACAAAAAAACTTTCTCTTAACATTTTGAATTAGTTTAAATAGTTAATAAATTATGTAAAATATGTACCATATGGTCAGATTTGGCAACAAAAAAATAACATAATGAAGCTAAATGTCCGAAATGAGTGACATGTGCTCATTATGCTATACTTTTGGGAAGTTAAAATTAAAAATATTCTATTAAAAGCGCAAGCATATTGGATATTATTCTGTGAAAAATTAAACATTTTTTGTACATTTGATGTTCAATAAGCTAACGAAAGTCGGTTGTTTCTTAAAACTGTAAAAAGGGATACTGACGGTTTTGGGGAGGTTGCTGAAATTTAATATAAATAATTTAAAATAATGACAAAAACAGCTTTAATTACCGGTATTACGGGACAGGACGGATCATATCTTGCAGAGTTTCTTCTGGAGAAGGGATATGAGGTTCACGGACTTATGAGAAGGTCTTCTTCTTTTAACACGGGCAGGATCGAACATCTTTATCTAGATGAGTGGGTAAGGGATATGCATCAGAAGCGACTGATTAATCTGCATTATGCGGATATGACCGACTCAAGCTCTCTTATAAGGGTGATTCAGACAGTTAAACCTGATGAGATATATAACCTTGCAGCTCAGAGCCATGTTAAGGTGAGTTTTGATGTGCCGGAATATACGGCGGAGGTGGATGCTGTGGGTACACTCAGACTGCTGGAGGCGGTGAGGATTCTGGGACTGGAAAAGAAAACGCGTGTATATCAGGCTTCTACTTCTGAGTTGTTTGGTCTGGTGCAGGAGGTGCCACAAAAAGAGACTACTCCTTTTTATCCTCGAAGTCCTTACGGGGTTGCCAAACTTTATGGTTTCTGGATTACTAAGAACTACAGGGAGTCGTATGGTATGTACGCTGTAAACGGTATCCTTTTTAATCATGAGAGTGAAAGGAGAGGGGAGACTTTCGTAACCCGCAAGATAACTATCGCTGCTGCACGAATTGCGCAGGGGATGCAGGATAAGCTGTATCTGGGTAATCTTGATGCCAAGCGCGACTGGGGTTATGCCAGGGATTATGTTGAGTGTATGTGGCTGATGCTGCAGCACCCTGAACCGGAGGATTTTGTGATTGCAACGGGTGAGATGCACTCGGTGCGTGAATTTTGTACTCTTGCTTTTGCTGAGGCGGGTATCACTCTGCGCTGGGAGGGTGAGGGTGTTAATGAAAAGGGTATTGAAACTGAAACGGGACGTGTGATCGTGGAGGTGGATCCTAAATATTTCCGACCGGCGGAGGTTGAGCAGTTACTAGGCGACCCGACAAAAGCCCGTACTCTTCTTGGATGGAACCCAACTAAGACTCCTTTCGCCACTCTTGTTAAGATTATGGTGGAGCATGATATGCGGTTTGTGCGGAAACTTCGGCTTAAAGCGGATATTGATCAGGAAGTTAACGGGAAATAATGAGTTGAAAATTGAATAAAAGTCCGGGAAGAATAGAATCTCCCCGGACTTTTTTTAATCAACCCGATTTTATTAATCAACCCGATTTATTTATCAACTCGAATATTAATCAACCCGAACGTCATTCAATTTCACTTAAAAGATCCTCAATGTCAAGTGCCTTTGTGTACATATCCATTCCGCCATCAGGTGTTGAAGGCCACTGGTTTCTTGGCTTATCCCAATAGAGTTCAAGTCCGTTTCCGTCCGGGTCGTTCAGGTAAATGGCTTCCGATACGCCGTGATCACTTGCACCGGCGAGAGGATATTTGGCATCCAGTAACCGTTTGAAAATCATTGCAAGGTCCTTTCTTTCAGGAAATACAATTGCCACGTGATATAGCCCGGCCGAGTTTACAGGTGCAGGTGCAGCACCCTTGCTGTGCCAGGTGTTGAGCCCTATATGGTGATGATAGCCGCCTGCTGACAAAAATGCTGCCTGACTGCCATAATTCATAGTTACTTCAAATCCAAGCAGTCCGCTATAAAAATCTATAGCCCTGTTAAGATCTGATACTTTCAAATGGACATGCCCAATACGGGTCTTTGCTGGTATAATATATTTATCGTTGTTCATAAATTATCTTCTTTTTATAGATGTAATCAATTACTCTTCCTTAGTTATTACAATTAACGTGCCAATATCATTATTTGTTGTCAGCTGTCAATTATTTTCCTAAATTTGAGAATTATTCTGATTATTTTTTTGAAAAACGTTTATAAATACCTAAATAAAAGATTTGGGCAATCTTTCAATCACATGAAATCATTAAAAAATGGAACTGCTGCTTTATTGCTTTGCTTGATGTTTTTTGTACAGGCTGGTGCTCAGAATGTTCAGAAGGTGCTTCCCGATACTATTGGTATTAATACTCAAAACAAGAATTACGTTTATGTAGCCAAAAAGATGAAGGGTGAAATCACTCTTGACGGTGTACTGGATGAGGAGGATTGGCAAAATGCCAATGTTGCAACAAACTTCCGCCTGGTGACTCCCGTCGACAGTGGGTATGCCTCTCAGCAATCGGTTGCCATGGTCACATATGACGATAAAGCTCTATATATTGCTACAATCTTTTATGACACGATTCCCGGAAAGAGAGTGGCAGAGTCGTTCAGAAGAGACTTCAGGTTTAATTATAATGATAACCTGCTCACTGTTTTTGATACTTTCAGAGACCAGACAAACGCCTACACTTTCGGCAGCTCTCCTTCGGGTGCAATATGGGATGGTGTTGTGACAGGTTCTCAAACTAATCTCAACTGGGACAGCAAGATAGAGGTTGAAGTTGAGAATTATCCCGACAAATGGATCACCGAGATCAGGGTGCCTTTTAAATCTTTGCGATATCCCAAGGACAGTAAGGTGTGGTATGTGAATTTCGGTCGCCTCGATCTGAGGACTAACGAGAAATCTGCATGGGCACCTGTTCCTCGTCAGTTTCCTCACGCTTCGCCTGCTTATACGGGTGTACTTATCTTTGATGAGCCGCTGCCTGAACCGCGACTCAATTTCTCTCTGATACCCTATGTACTTGGTGGCTATCATCGTGATTTTGAAGCGGGAGAAGAGGCAGGCTACCGCAGGAGCTTTGGTGTTGATGCAAAGATCGGTTTTTCTACTTCAACTAATCTTGACCTTACTTACAACCCCGACTTTGCACAGGTGGAGGTGGATCAGCAGCAGATGAATGTCGACCGTTTCGAGCTTTTCTTCCCAGAAAAGCGTCAGTTTTTCCTCGAGAATCAGGATCTTTTTTCAGAATATGGTGATTATGATATAACCCCTTTCTTCTCCAGAAGAATAGGACTGGATGCTCCTGTGCTCGGTGGTGCCAGGTTTACAGGTAAGATTGGTAATGATTTCCGTCTCGGCTTCATGCATATGATAACCGACCAAACAAGCATTATGCCGGTTCGCAACTACACTGTCATGTCGATGCAGCAGAAGCTCTTTTCAAGGTCGAATATCAGTTTCATGTTCGTAAACAAGGAGTACTCCGGAAGTGATCAGTTCAACCGTGTTGCAGCTCTAGATTACAATATGGCAAGCAGTGATAACGTATGGACCGGAAAGTTTTTCTATCACCGCTCATTTCGTCCGGGCAACCCCGATAAGCAGTATGCTCAGGGCGTATCTGTTGATTACAACAAAAGGAATCTAAATCTTGAGTTGAGACAAACGGCAGTGGGCGAGAACTTCCTTGCCGAAACCGGATATGTAAGGCGCAGTAATTATGTCTCTTTCAATCCCGAAGTTAAGTACTCGTTTATTCCAAATAAGCTGGTTGTAACTCACGGACCGTTTGCCGAACTGGAGACATACTACACTCCCGGTTTCGAGAAACTCGATCACTCTTTCGAGCTCGGCTACTTTGTGAATTTCGACGGTAACTCAAGCTTCACAACGGGAGTTACAGACCTTCATATCAGGCTGATGGAGGATTTTGACCCTACACATGTGAGTGATGTTTTTCTTCCTGCCGGAAGCGAATACAGATACAAACAGTGGTTCGGCGAAATCGAAACGAGTCCCCGCCGCCCTCTGAACGGCTCTCTGCTCTACGCCAAGGGCGGTTTTTACAGCGGAAAAGTGGATATGGTAGAGGCCAATATCATCTACAGGTATCAGCCGTTTATCAATCTGTCGCTCAACACAGTCTATACAAATCTCAGACTGCCCGAGCCATTTAAACATCATCAGTTCTGGCTGATAGGTCCCAAGCTGGATGTCACCTTCTCTCCAAAAGTATATCTTACCACTTTTGTGCAATACAACGAGCAGCTCAACAACACCAACGTTAATATCAGGTTTCAGTGGCGATACAAGCCCGTATCTGATCTTTTCATCGTTTATACCGACAATTACTTTGCCAATACCCGTGAGGTGCGCAACAGGGCGCTGGTGGTGAAGTTGTCATACTGGTTTAATTAGAGCTTTTCTAGTCTGACATTTATAAAAGAGATTAGTTATCTCAGGATTAATTTAACAAAACAGTGATTCTGCCTGTTTATAATAGAATTAGTTAAGACACTACGTGTAAATATTAGTCATCAAATGTTCAAAATTAAAGATCTTAAGTTTAAAAATATCCTCGATATAGATTATCTTCAAGTTGAGGAACACAACGTAACCTGCATCGTAGGTAAAAGCGGTGGAGGCAAAACTACTCTGCTGAAGCTGCTTAACAACATGATTTCGGCAGATAAGGGAGAAATACTATATAAAGACAAAAATATAGAGGAGTATAACCCCTTTGAGCTTAGGAGAGAGGTTGTAATGCTTCCTCAAACACCGGTAATGTTTACTGGTAATATCAGGGACAACTTTGAGAAAACATTGCGTTATACTGTGAGAGATCTTGCTGATGATGTAACTTATAAAGGGTTACTGGAGAAGGTGGGACTAACGCATTCACTCGACTCAGATACAAAAAATATGTCGGGTGGTGAGAAGCAGCGTATTGCACTGGCAAGAGTATTATTACTTAAACCAGAGACTCTGCTTCTTGATGAACCCTCATCGGCACTTGACGATGAAACAGAGGATTTTATTATACGTATGGTTGTGGATTACTCACGGGAGACGGCAGGTACCCTTGTTATGGTTACCCACTCCAGGAGTGTTGCCGAAAAATTTGCCGACACAATTATTACTCTTTCTGACGGAAAGATTCAGGATATTGTTGATAATATTTCTCTGAAAGATGAAAATAATATGCACTATTCCGGATTATAAAAAAGACCTTAAACAAAAGAAATAGAAAAAATGGAAGAAATGCAAGATGTAACATTAATCGGACTGGCAGCAGCATTTATATTCCTGCTCATTCTGCTTGCAATAATGCGCAAAGAGAGACTCGGACATGAATGGGAGATAATTCTTTCTTCCGTCAGGATGACTGTACAGCTCATTCTGGTGGGATATATCCTTACATACATATTTGACAACCCCAGTGTTTGGTTCAGTCTTATCGTGCTGCTTTTGATGCTCACTTTCGCAGTTATAAATACATTTCAGAGGGTGGGGAATGTGCCTGAAGACATTAAGAAGATTGTTGGAGTGGCAATGTTTACCGGTACAGGAATCACTATATTATATTTTATTATTTTGGTCTTCAGAATAGAGCCATGGTATCAGCCTCAATACTTTATACCGATTGCAGGGATGATGATCGGCAACTCCATGACAGGTATCACGCTTGGAATCGACGGATTGCTGACCGGCATGAAAGATAACCGCGCTGTCATAGAGAATGCTCTTATGCTTGGAGGCAAGCCCTCACTGATTATGAGAGAGATTACCGGAAGAGCTTTCTACCAGGCGCTGGTGCCTACAATAAACTCTATGATGGGAATGGGTATAGTTTTCCTTCCCGGAATGATGACCGGCCAGATTCTTGCAGGAGCGCCGCCACTTGCTGCCATAAAATATCAGATAGCTATAATGCTGGGAATTATGGGCAGCGTAACTCTCACGGTTTACATAGTAATCAAGTGGGGCTCACGAACGTTTTTTAATCAGAGGGGGCAGTTGAAATGATTCAGGTTGTCATTAAACAAAAATCCCCGGAATCACAATTGTAATCCCGGGGATCTGTATCAAACATTTAACCCAAGTTTATTTCAATCACAAAAGTTTTTTTCATTCACAAACCCCGTCGATTGAGCAACTCTGTCCTTTTGTGACCTCAATCTTAATCTCAGGATTGGCCTCTCTCCATTCACCAAACGATTTCTCCAGCGTCTGCAGAAATGCCTGAGGCGGCTGAGCACCCGAAACGGCATATTTCCTGTTGAACACGAAAAACGGAACACCACTTACACCAATTGAACGCGCTTCCTGAATGTCCTGTTTTACCATGTCGGAGTACTTCTCATCAGTAAGAGCATTGCGGATCTCAGTTTCGTTGAGTCCCACTTCTTTTCCTAGCTCCACCAGCGTTTCATCATCAGCAATATTTTTGCCCTCTGTAAAGAAAGCCCTGAACAGACGTTCTTCGGTTGCATCACCCAATCCGCGCGTTTTGGAAAGCTGCAGCAACCTGTGAGACTTGAAAGAATTAACCATTACCGACTTGTCGAAATCATACTCCAGTCCCACATTTTTTGCCATCTGCGTAACATTTCCCAGCATACCTTCAACTTGCTTGCGGGGCATACCCTTGCTATCCATAAGGTGCTCGGTGTAACTGCCGTTCTGCACTTCAGGAAGCGTAGGATCCAGCTGAAAACTCTTCCAAACTACCTCAAGTTTATTTTTGTCACCGAACTGCTCCAGCGCAGTTTCAAAATTTCTCTTGCCGATGTAACAAAACGGGCACATCACATCGCTCCATATTTCAATTTTCATACGATTAAAATTATTTCTTTTATTATTGATCAACTCGCACCACTCAAATTCCCCAATAGCAGGGGCCATGATGCTTTTCACTACAAATTTAACATATTAGACTTAAATAACCGCTCATTTAATGTACTCTATCCTCTTTTTAGTTACGTCAACTATATTTCAAAACCCCCTCACAACAAGCTTTGGAGTAAGATTATAGAATGTATGATAGTTGCATATATTAAATCAATACCAATAAGACATACTCTAATAATGCACATAGAATCTGCTTCGGCAATATAAAGTATATGAATCAGCTATACCTCGCTCAAATCAACATCGTATCAACCTCGTTACAGCATCATATCAACCTCATAAATTATTGAGGATAGGTTGGGCGATAACTATAGAGTTTCAGTATTGAATAGTAATTGATATATTTGCAAACGCAATAAACATATTTAATAATGAAACAAACACTTTTACTGCTAATTTTTATAACTGCAGCGATGACTTTACTATCACAGGAGAAACCAATATTACTGTTTACTGACGGGGCACCGGGTGAGACGGTGAAGATGAAACAGGTTGATGATGCCTCGGGCAACAAAGTGGCGGGATGCCCGGTGTTGCGTGTAGGTAATGTCAGTGAGCCTTCTATTACATTTTATCCTGCTCCTGCCGATAACAACTCGGGTGTAACTATTATTGTGAATCCGGGAGGCGGGTATAATATACTTGCGTATAATCTTGAGGGAACTGAGATTTGTAATCGGTTCAACAACTATGGCATAAACTGTGTTCTTGTGAAGTATCGAGTGCCTCGCCGTGAAGGTTTAGAGATGTACGAAGCGCCATTGCAGGACGTACAAAGGGCTATTGCTTTTACTCGCTCTCATGCAAAGGATTGGAACATTAATCCTGATAAGATCGGAGTATTGGGCTTTTCTGCAGGTGCCCATCTGTCGGCTGTGGCAAGTACTAATTACAGTAATCGTACCTATCCAAGAGTCGATTCGTATGATGATGTAAGTCTGCGTCCTGATTTTACCGTGCTTGTATATCCTGCGTATCTTTCGGCAGACAACTTCACCATTTCTCCGGAGCTGAAGGTGGATGAGAATACCCCGCCAACTATACTTATTCAAACACAGGATGATAAGAGTTTTATTGACAGCAGCATTTTCTATTATTATGCTCTTAAAGAAGCAGGAGTGCCTGCAGCTATGCATCTGTATCCTTCGGGAGGACATGGATACGGGGTGAGAAATACCGGGCACACGGTGAATGAATGGCCTCACAGGGTGTTATCCTGGTTGAGGGATATTAAGATGGTTGAGTAATAAAAATGTTTTAATAGTAATAATAAGTGTTTTAATAGTAGTAAAATAAAACATTTCTTCAAGACCCTGCTTCATAACAATTTAACTTGTACTGTTATAATTATATGATCTGTAAGAAATTAATTCCTCTTGCTTTAATCCCTTTTGTGGGACTCTATGCACAAACTGATAGTAATAAAATCAGTCGTCCGAATATTATACTCTTTATGGTTGACGACATGGGATGGCAGGATACATCCCTGCAATTCTGGAATGAGAAAACTCATCTTAATGAGCGTTATCATACTCCTAATATGGAGCGGTTGGCTTCAGAGGGCAAGATGTTTACACAAGCATATGCCAGTGCAGTGAGTTCTCCCACACGTGTAAGCTTGATGACCGGTATGAATGCTGCTCGTCATAGGGTTACTAACTGGACCTTGGAAAAAAACAAATCAACAGATCAAAGTAGTGAAGTGCTGCAATTCCCTGAATGGAACGTAAATGGAATTAGTCAGGATCCGGATATTCCTTTCACTTATGAAGTGACTTCATTAACGCAACTGCTCAAAAATAGCGGTTACCATACTATCCATTGCGGTAAGGCTCACTGGGGAGCTATTGATACTCCGGGAGAAGATCCTATCCATTTTGGCTTTGATGTTAATATTGCAGGTCACGCCGGTGGAGGACTGGCAAGTTATCTTGGAGAACGGAATTTTGGTAACCGTACTGACGGAAAACCGTCTCCTTTGCTGGCAATCCCGGGGTTAGATGATTATTGGGGAAAGGATATATTTGCAACAGAGGCTCTTACCCTTGAGGCCATTAAAGCTTTGGACGAGGCAAAGGAGCTTGGCAAGCCATTTTATTTGTACATGTCTCATTACGCTATACATATTCCTATCGACAGGGATAAACGCTTTTACCAAAAGTATATTGAAGCCGGTTTGTCAGAAAAAGAAGCAGGTTACGCTTCGCTGATTGAGGGTATGGATAAAAGTCTGGGCGATTTGATGAATTGGCTTGAAGATAACGATATTGCCGATAATACAGTTATCATTTTCATGTCGGACAACGGAGGTCTTTCATCTGAATCTGCCTGGCGCGATTTGCCATTGCACGTACACAATGCTCCGCTAAACAGTGGAAAGGGTTCTGCTTATGAGGGTGGGGTACGAGTGCCGATGATAGTAAAATGGCCGGGTGTTGTGAAGCCGGACACGAGAACAGATAGTTACCTGATTATTGAAGATTTTTTCCCTACAATTTTAGATATTGCTCAGGTGAAAGATCGTGAGACAAAACAGGCTATAGATGGCGTAAGCTTTGTACCCTTATTACTAAATGATTCTGTTGATACAGAGAAAAGAAATCTTTACTGGAATTTTCCTAATTTATGGGGTAATGAGGGTCCGGGAATAGGACCCGGTTGTTCTCTCAGGAGTGATGATTGGAAGTTGATTTATTATTACGAAACGGGTAAAAAAGAGCTTTTTAATATTACTCAGGATATTGGAGAGAAAAATGATTTATCGGGTCGAAACCATGAAATTGTAAAGGAACTCTCATCGTCTTTGGGAGATTTTTTGCGTAGAGTTGATGCTCAACGTCCCTCATTCAAAGCTACAGGTGAACTTTGTCCGTGGCCAGATGAAATGTAAACTGGCCTGATGAAGTGTTAAAAAACTAAACATTTCAACCTTTTTATGCTAAATTTGTTATAATAAATGTTTAATAAATAAACACACAACTAGTTTTTTAACATTTTAAAGATTCACAGTTATGAGAAGTTTGAATTACAAAAATTCAGGGATTTTAATTATGTGCATTACTTTGCTAATGCTAGGATGTGAAGGAAAAGAAGGTCCACAGGGACCAGAAGGACCTGCCGGTCCTCAAGGTCCGATTGGTATAGAGGGTGCAACCGGTCCTGCCGGTCCTGCTGGTCCTGCCGGAGCAGATGGGAATGCTAATGTTACATTGTATAAATACGGACCAATGACTTTTACAGGGGCTCATACGCTAACTATACCAAATGTATCGAGAGCTACTATGGATAATAGCATTTTGCTTGCCTATTACAACCCTTCAAATGAGGCAGAATCAACATGGTATCAAATGCCGGGCTTCGGTTCGCAGGGTGTTTATAGTATTAGAACATACTGGTATCAGAATGGTGCGAATTATTTATATGGAATTAGAGCAATGACTCCTGCAGGAACATCTTATTTAACAAGCCTTACTTTCACGGGGGTTAGGATTTTCTTAATTCCTGCTTCAAACACTATTAATGCTTCCATAAAAGCAGATGAACTTCCTTTTGATGTTCAAAGTTACGATGCAGCTGTTTCATTTTTTGGTTTTGATGATAAATAATAACATCTGGTTCAGGGTTAATGTATGACTAGTCCTAAATAACCGTTTCAGTACATACAATAAATAAAGGGATGCGTTTTTGCAATCCCTTTATTTTTTAGTACTCTTCAACCTGATTTTAATCATCCCAATAATCATCATCATAATCATCGTAGAAGTCTTCAGGATGGCGATTCAGGGGTATATCTCTTAAAACCCTTGTTCTGGCGCGCCCAAGATCTACGTTTATCAAGAAGGATGGGATGTCAGCAGAAAAACTCCAGTTACCGCCATTTATGTAAACATAACCGCCGCGATAGGGATCGTAAAATGTTCTGTAATCTGAAAAATAGATATGGTGACGGGCATCATAACCGTGAGCCTTGGCCCATGGCGGTGGTCCATTTTTATAAATTTTACGGAGATCTTTATAATATTTCCTCTGCCTTTTAGCTGATTCTTTGTAGTATTTCTTTTCTTGCTTGCGGAGGTCTTTATAATATTTATCTCTCGCCTTTTCAGATTTTTCAATCCGTTTCCAGTAATCTTTTTCGGCTTTGCGTCCCTGAGCCAGTATATCGGTTTGCGCTCCTGTAGTCAGGAATATCGCCATCAGTAGCAGTAATAATATATTTCTCTTCATAGCTAATAGTTTTAAACCTTTTACTTTACTGCTTGGATAGGCAATGAAGCAAAAGGTTTAAATAACTTAGCCGGATTTAAGTAAACTGTCTATTTTACTATATTAAACTGATAAATCGGATCTCCCAGATAATTAATTAAAATCATATTGTTTATGACTACTGATAATTTAGTTAAAGTATGTAATAAGGACTTACAGTAAATGTAACAGTGTTATATTTGCAACATTGTTGCATTACATGTATTAATTATGATCACAGTTGAAGAGATACTTAGGAAACAGGACTTGAGAGGTACTGCCTGCCGCAGGTTTATAATCAATGGATTACTTGAGAGTGACAGGGCACTTTCGGAGAATGAACTGAAAGGTGATTTTCCTGAATTGTTTGACAGGGTAACTTTCTACCGTACTCTAATAACACTTGAGGAGCACGGAATTATTCACAAGATTGTGCTTAACGACAATTCGGTTAAGTATGCCCTAAACAGTCATCATCAAAACGAAAATAATCTTCATTCGCATTTCCATTGTGAGGAGTGCGACGAGGTGTTGTGCCTTGAAGGTAAGACCCGTTTTGAGGCAGAGCTTCCTGATAATTTTGTCAGTCATAGTGTTTTTGTTGTGATCGAAGGGTTTTGTGCAGACTGTGCAAGCCATATTAAGTAATTATTTGCAATCAAGTCGATGAGGTTATCTTTTACAATATTTTTATTGCTATTCAGTTTTATTGCACTGTTTTCTCAGTCTGTTAATACGACTAAAAGCATTTCGATAAGCGGATTTGTGCATGATGCTGAAAACAGAAGTTATCTGGCAGCATCAACTGTATCGTTACTACCTGTTGAGAGGCATATACAGGCTGACAGAGAAGGTTTTTTTAAATTCGATGGAGTAGAATCGGGAAATTATATCATAACTGTACAGTTTATCGGTTACGACCAACTAACGCTGCCGATAACATTAACTAAAGATACGCTTCTGCATTTGCATCTGAGACCATCGCCTCTGGTTTTATCAGAAGTAACAGTTAACGGAGTAAACAGGAGAAAGGGTGAGCAGATTTCTGCTTTGGCGGTTGAGGATATCAGCAGGGATTACCTGATGCAGAATAACTCTGTAAATTTCGTACAGACTCTGGCAACCATTGCCGGTATCTCATCAATGGATATTGGTGCAGGATTTTCTAAGCCTGTAATTCGCGGGCTGGGATTTAACCGTGTTGTGGTAGTTGATAAAGGTATTGTTCAGCAGAATCAACAGTGGGGTGCAGATCACGGACTGGAGATTGATCAGTATGATGTTGATAATGTGAGGATTCACAAGGGTCCTATGTCACTATTCTACGGTTCTGATGCTATTGGAGGAGTAATAGAAATTATGCCGCCTAATATTCCTGATCATGATATCTTTTGGGGTGATGTTACGCTGATTGGGAAAAGCAACAATAACCTGCTGGGAACATCTGTTTCAGCAAGCCATAAAAAGGGCAACATGTTTTTTAGGGGTAGGGCAACAGTTCAGAGTTATGCTGATTATCGTATTCCCGCAGATACTATTAATTACCTGACCTGGAGAATGCCGGTTTACGACAGGCGAATGAAGAATACGGCGGGGAGAGAATATAATCTTTCTTTGTCGTCTAATTATTCTAATGATACTTTCAGCAGTTGGCTGCATTTGTCAAATGTTAATACCAAAAACGGTTTTTACCCGGGTTCTCATGGTATTCCTGCGCTTAACAGATTAGAGCCGAATGGGTCATACCGCAATATTGAGATGCCTTACTCTACCTCTAATCACCTGAAAGTTATATCTAACAGTGAGTGGCGAATGGCTGACTCTGACAGGATTAATCTGAATTTAGGTTATCAGAATAATCATAGGGAGGAACTGTCGCAGTTTCACACGCATTACAGTAACCAGTTACCGCCGTTAGTTGACCCCGACAAGGAGCTTCAATTCATTCTTAACACTTATTCAGCCGGACTGAGATATCTGAGGGATGAAGGAGAAAAGTGGTCGAAGATATTCGGGTTATCTGCAGAATATCAGCACAACAGGGTGGGTGGATATTCTTTTCTGTTGCCTGGATTCGACAGGCTATCAGGAGGTGCATATTGGCTGAACAGTTACAGTCTGAGTAATAATTTAACACTTACAGGCGGTTTGAGGTATGATACCGGAAAACTGAATGTTTATGGCTTTCATGATCCGGTATTGGAAGAATATTTACTGATGCAGGGGTATGATGATAAGGAAGTTGATTTTTATGCACAACGGGCAACCGATATCAGCAGGACTTTCAGCGATCTGTCAGCATCTTTAGGTGTCAGTTATCAAATAAACACTCATCACTCGTTAAAACTCAATATAGGTAATAGCTTCAGGTATCCCGGAGCAAATGAGTTATCTTCAAACGGAGTTCATCACGGCGCTTTCCGTCATGAGATGGGGAATATAGATCTTAAGTCAGAGAAAGGTTTTCAGCTGGATGCTGATTATCAGTACAGTGGAAACAGGTTTTCTGTAACTATTAACCCGTTTGTTACATACTTTACCAACTATATTTATTTGGAGCCCTCAGGTGAGTGGTCGGTTTTACCCCATACGGGTCAGATTTATCGCTACAATCAGTCCGAAGCTTTTATGGCAGGTGGTGAGCTGATTGTAAGGTATGATATCAATAATAGCTGGAAGGCTTCATCAGACCTGGAATACCTGTATAGCATTAATCTGGCGGATAATTACCCATTACCTTTTTCACCGCCTGCAGTCGTTACAACTGATTTGTCATATTCAGACCTTGGCAGAGGTCTGATTACTCAATACACTTTTGCTCTGGAAAATCGACTGGTTATGGATCAGAACAGGGTAACAAGGAATGAGGAGATTACACCGGGTGCAAGTTTATGGAACCTGTCAGCTCAGGCTCACTGGAATATAGGTGGACACAGAGTTGTAACTCAGTTTAGAACAGATAATGTTTTCAACACAGCATATATGAATCATCTGAGTTTTTATAGAAAACTTAATGCTCCTGAACCGGGGAGAAATATTCAGCTGATTGTTAAACTGATGTTTTAAAGTGATTATTTGAAGTGATTATTTGAAGTGATTATTTGAAGTGATTATTTGAAGTGATGTACCAAATAGGTGTTTTAAAGTAAAGTGTAGTAACAAGGTATTTCTTCGGTGGAGTATACTTTGTTTTAAAACATCATAACAGTAAAAATATGGTTAGAAGCATATTAAATTGATTTGAATAAAGTATTAGTATAATTAACGTGTAAGTAGAAATATAACAAAATATGAAAAGATTGAAATTATCACGAAATGTTCTCTTGTTGGCAGTATCCTTGCTGTCAACTGTTTTTGTTGCTTGCGAAAAGGTGGAAGTAGATAATCAGAAGCCTGTTATCAGTGTAATAGAACCCTCAGATGATAAGGTTGTAACACCCGGAGAAGCAGTTCACTTTAAAGTAATGTTCTCTGATAACGTGGCACTTGCCTCTTATAAGGTGAATATTCACGGGGCGTTTGACAATCATTCGCATAGTGCGTCAGTTATGAGTACTCGTGCTGCTACAGATAGTATTGCATTCGAGAAGACATGGCTGGAGACCGATTTCACGGCACTTGGAGATTCACCTGTAGCCGGAGAGAAAGAGGTTACAGTTGATCATCAGCATATTATTATTCCTGCATCTATAAGCAGAGCAGTAGACGGGGTAACAAAAGAAATGCCCCTGAAGGAGGGGCATTACCATTTTATTGTTTATTGCACAGATGAATCCGGACAGGAATCATTTGTTGCGAGTGAGATTTTTATCTCTTATGATGCAGATGGACATACTCATTAGTGAGGCTTGTTATTAGCGAATGCCGTGCATTAATTTGTTTAGTCTGGGTGATGCGATGACAACAATAATTCCTACTCCTACTGAAATCAACCCGAAAACTGTATATACGTCAATATAGCGGAAAAGAGACTCTGCAGTGGAGGGTAGGACAGCTGATGCTTCAGCAGGCACTATTGAAGTGTCTGAGTTGGCTCCCGTTAGTTTTGCGAGTTGCCCTGCCAGAAAGTTGGATCCGGAGTATGACAGGTACCAGCAACCCATAAGTGTTGCTGACATTCGCTCAGGTGCAAGCTTGGTAACCATCGACAAGCCAATTGGTGATATAAAGAGTTCTCCCACGGTGTGAAAGAAATATATGCCAACAATTATCCAAAGTGGTACAAGGTAGGCTTCATTGTGAGTGTATTTACCAAAGTAGGTGATAAGATAACCTATACCGAGTAGGATCATCCCATATCCAAATTTAGCAGGAATACTGGGATTCATATTTTTCTCTGAAAGTTTTGTCCAAAGCACCGAGAAGAGCGATCCCATCAATATAATAAAGAATGGATTGAAGAATTGAGTCTGACCTGCCGTCATTTCAAACAGTCCGAAAACATTTCTGTCGACACTCCTGTCTGCAAAGAGTGTTAATGATGAACCTGCCTGCTCAAAAAGTGCCCAGAACAGGATATTGAAAAGGCAGAGTATAATGAAAATTATCATTCTGTCTCTTAAAATATTTCCACCTTTAACGCCCTCTTTAATTAGTAAGTAACCTACATACAGTAATGTTAATACCAGCAGGATACCTACAATACTGTTGTATTTGATAAGGAGATATAACAGTGGGATTACTAAAAAAGATAGTATGACGGTTAACTGTAACTGTGTGAATGGGCCGAATACTTTAGAATGTAGTTTTTTGGGGTTTGGCGGACTGCTAACATGCTTGAAATGTTTTTGTCCCGCCCTGAAGATGAGTAATCCGAGCAGCATCCCGATTCCAGCTAATCCGAAACCGTATTTGAAACCAAATCGTTCACCTACCCAAACAATTATCAAAGTAGCCAGCAGCGAACCTAAATTAACACCTATATAGAAAATGGTGAAGCCTGAATCGCGTCTTGGGTCATCGGGTTTATATAGCTTTCCGACAAGGGTTGATATGTTTGCTTTAAAATATCCGTTACCTACAATGATAGCTGCCATGCCTATATATAGCCATGTTTCGCTGTTACCCAGAATCAGGAATTCTCCGATTGCCATTAAAATGGCTCCAAGCATAACTGCAATCCGATAGCCCAGTATGTTGTCAGCAATTTTGCCTCCTATAACCGGTGCCATATATACAAGAGCGGTGTATGCTCCATAGATTGCAAATGCCTGAGTATCTCCCTGCAAAAGGGATTTTGTAAGGTAAAGCACTAATAATCCGCGCATTCCGTAATAACAAAACCTCTCCCACATTTCTGTGAAGAAAAGTATTGTTAATCCGCGCGGATGTCCAAATAGCTGTGGCATTATTTTGAGGTCATATAAAACGTGAGCGTTCCACCTTTCATAATATCGTCATAAGTGATGAATTTCTCTGAATAGGGTAAGCCGTTAAGTTCAATCTTTTCGATATAGATGTTCTCCTCTGACAGGTTTACTGCTTCTGTTGTGAAGGTTTTGTCGTTTCCGAGGTTTATGGTTGTCTTTGGCAGCTGTGGTGCACCAAATACCAGCTCACCGCTAACAGGGTTCACTGGATAGAATCCCATTGCTGAGAACATGTACCAGGCAGACATCTGACCGCAGTCGTCATTTCCGATCAGTCCGTCTGGTTTATTCTGATAAAAATCGTTGCATATCTGGCGAATTAGTCGCTGAGTATCCTCAGGTCTGTCGAGATACATATAAATGTAAGCGACATGATGACTCGGTTCGTTTCCGTGAGCATACTGGCCAATAAGTCCTGTTACATCCGAAAGTGTACCTGTTGACTCCTGTTCAGTTGTGAAAAGATAATCAAGAACCTTACCTGCTTCTTCCTTACCGCCAAGAAGTTCAATGAGTCCCGGTATATCCTGCATCACATGCCAAGTGTATTGAAGGGCGTTACCTTCGGTATAATGCCCTCCGATATTTGAATCAGCATGTGCAAGCTGGTAAGGGTCGAACGGGTCCAACCACTCACCCTTTGAGTCTTTCGGTCTCATGCTCTTGGTTTCGTTATCATAATGATTTTTATAATACCCGGATCGCTTCATGAAGAACTCAAAATCCTCTGTTTTGCCAAGTTTCTTTGCCATCAAAGCGGCACTATAATCATCAATGCCACTTTCAAGTGTACGGGAAACTGATTCTACCGGATACAGATCATGCGGGTAATATCCATATTTGTCGTACTCCTCCCATCCCGTGTTTTTATGTCTGCCTTCTGTTAGAGATTTTTTTATCTCGTTGTATGCTCTTTCTGCATCAAATCCGTCAAATCCTTTCAGATAGGCATCAACTACCATTGGAACGGAGTGATTGCCAATCATTGTGTATGTTTCCTGTCCCATCAGTGCCCAAATCGGCAGGTGTCCCTTCTGTTCGCTATACTCCAGCATGCTGTTTGTAAGGTCGTTAATTATCTCAGGACTAAGTATGGTATACATAGGGAATGCAGCGCGGAATGTATCCCATTGTGATAGTGTAGAGTAGTACTTGCCAGTGGGCGATTGTTCAATCTCGCGACTCGGGCCTACATACTTTCCGTCTACATCAGCAATGTTGTTTGGCTGTATATACAGATGATAAAGAGCTGTGTAGAAATTTGTCTTGTCGTCATCAGTTCCCTCTATGGTAACCTTTGAAAGATATCTGTTCCACTCGTTTTTTGCAGCCTGATAAACATCTTCAAAATCGCGACCCTCGCCTTCAGCAGCAAGGTTTGCCTTTGCACCCTCAATGCCGGTGGTCGACATGGCTACCTTCATATTCAAAACCGGATCGTTCCCTAAATCGAAATTGAGAATGTAGCGTGGTGCTTTTTCACGGGGATCTTTTTGTTCCAGAAGCTCTTTAGAGACAACAGGTTTATCAAATTCTATAACGAAGTAGTATGTGCGCTCTACCCATTCGCGGCGACGGGTATAGCCTGTTATCACACGGTCGCTTTCGAAATTGACTTCATTATCAAGCACATGAGTGAAAAGACGATCCTTGCCCCAAACCAGTCCGCTTTGAAAATCAGCCAGCAGATTGGTAGTTTTATCTGCATTAAATGTGTATCTGTGGTAGGCAACATGAGGTGCAGTGGTGATTTCAACCTTAACATCATTTTCGCTGAGCTCTACGGCATAATATCCCGGAGAGGCAATCTCGGTTGATTTATCAAAGCTGCTACTCAGATCGTCACGCTTGTCGCCCGAGAAAGGTTGCATAAGCAAGTCACCCAGATCCACACAGCCCGTTCCGTTGAGTCTGTTCTGTGAGAATCCGGTAATTCTTTCATCATCATAGAAATAACCTGAGCAGTATTCCCATGAGAAATTACCCGTTTCGGGTCCGGGCTGCATTAATCCAAGCGGGTATGTAGCCCCCGGGAAAGTGTGCCCCGTGAAGGCAGTACCGATAAACGGGTTTACATATTTAGTGAGATCCTCTTCACCTGATTTAATTTCTCCGCTTTTGTTTGTGCAGCCTGTGGATAGTATCATTGTGAATAGAGTCACCACTAATGAGAACGAAAATAGTTTTATTTTTCGCATAATTATAAAAATTACTTGTATTACCTGATTACTTGTCAGGTTGTTAAAAATTACCTTTTATTTTTTGAATTAACCGGACTGTCAATCATCAACTTTTGCTCTCTTTGCTTCCCATACAAAATAAAGTACAAGAGCAATGAAAGCAACCAGTGCAGTGATCTGTGCACCAACGCCATCGGGGTCGCTCCATACTCCAAAATTAAGAGCATTTGAATTTCCGGTTATAAATATTATTAAAGCACCAAGCACACCAAACAGAGCCGCTCCTGCAATAAAGCCTGATGAGATGAGTATAGCCCTCTGGTGACGTGCATTTGTGAGTTTGGCATCCTTACCTTTCTTGTTTATCCAGTGGTTAAGTAATCCACCCACAACAAGCGGAGTATTGAGCTGAATAGGAATAAACATTCCAAGTGCAAATGCAAGAGGTGATACACCAAGCCAGTTTACCAGAATTGCTATGACAGCACCCACGGCAAGCAACATCCAACTTACGCCGCTGCCTGCCATTAGTGGTTCGATTATAGCAGCCATTGCATTAGCCTGAGGTGCAACCATCGGGTTTGGATTTTCCGGAGAGAGTACAAAACCATAGGCTTCGTTAAGTATATAAATTACAGCACCAACTGTAGCAGCTGAAACAAATGTACCGAGGAATTTATAAGTTTGCTGTTTTGCAGGGGTAGAGCCTATCCAGTAACCTATTTTCAGGTCGGTAATGAAACCGCCCGCCATTGAGAGCGCAGTACACACGATTCCGCCGATGATAAGTGCACTAACCATACCTTTAGGTCCTCCAACTCCCACGCCAACAAGTATAACAGAGATAAGTATAAGAGCCATCAGGGTCATTCCCGACACCGGATTGGAACCTACTATCGCTATGGCGTTAGCGGCAACTGTCGTGAAAAGGAATGATATAACGGCTATGGCAACCAGTGCTACTATTGATTGTGTCGGGGTGATATCCACACCCACCATGAGGAATGTAAATACTGCCAGAAGTGTGAAAAGCAGTAAAAGAGTAACGACGCTCATCTTCAGGTCACGATCAGTTCTTTTTGTTGTGTCCTGATGTATACCTGTTGCAACTTTCTTTCCTGTTGCCATTGAGAAAGCTGTTTTTATTGCTCCTGATGACTTGATAATGCCGATTATACCGGCCATTGCGATTGCACCGATACCGATATTTCTGACATAATTGTTAAATATCATCTCTGCAGACATTGCTTCGAACGGGTTGACACCACCGCCCACAATAGCGCCAAGGGCTCCTATCTCGTTTACAAGAGGTACGAGCACCAGCCACGAGAGCAGTGAACCGCATACGATTATTAGTGCATATCTGAGTCCTACAAGGTAGCCGAAACTAAATATCAGTGAGCTTACGTTGAACTTGAAGACCATTTTAAACTGGTCGGCAAGTACCGCACCCGCGGGAATAATTTTTGTAGTGATAACCTCACTCCAGAGTCTGAACTGAGCGAAACAGAAATCAAAAAGTCCGCCGATAATTCCACTTGTGACCAGCAGCTTAGCCTTATTTCCGCCCTTTTCTCCGGTCATCAGTATCTCCGTTGTAGCTGTTGCTTCAGGGAATGGCAGTTTGCCATGCATTTCCTTTACAAAGTATTTACGGAAGGGAATAAGGAACAGTATGCCAAGGAAACCGCCTAACAGTGAAGCGAAGAATATCTGCCAGAAATTAACCTCAATCTCCGGGTATTTTGCCTGAAGAATGTAGAGGCCGGGGATAGTGAAAATGGCTCCTGCAACAACTACACCTGATGAAGAGCCGATTGACTGAATAATTACGTTCTGCCCCAGTGCATTTTTCTTTCTCAATGCTGCTGAGACGCCTACGGCAATAATGGCTATTGGAATGGCTGCCTCGAATACCTGACCGATTTTAAGTCCTGAATATGCAGTTGCAGCCGAAAAGATTATTGCCATGAGAACACCCATTACAAGGGAGTATCCCGTTACTTCCGTTGCAGGTTTATCAGCCGGCAGAACAGGTTTGTATTCTTCACCCGGCTCAAGTTCCCTGTACGCATTTTCAGGAAGTTCCGTTACTTTCTTTTCCGGAAATTCCTGAGTTACTTGCTTCTTTGATTCCATGTTTTGAATTTCTAATATTTTAAATCTACATTTTTTGTCCTGATTTTCAGTAGTCAGTTTTCAGATTAAAATTCCTTGTGATTTTGTGCAATCAAATCTCAATATCTGAATTAAAAAGCCGAAAATACAAAAAAAAACGTAAAGGGTAGCCCTGTAAGTCAATTTTAATAGACTCAAATGATTTCAAATATTATGAAAAGTAAACTTTCTTCATAAAGAATAAATGAGAAGATTTTGGAGCTGCTAACTTTGCTTGTATAAATGTTAAGCATAAAAATATTTAAACTAAATCGAGTGCAGGTCCCCGATTTAGTTTAAATTTATTGTTAATTGAGGTGTTTATTTGGATAGTAGCGATTATAATTTAATTATTGCTAAAACTCCTGATTGTTAATCAAGGATTGGCAGGAGTATAATTCCAGCCGGTCAATAACGATTCTTCCATGCGATTTCTCTGCCCAAACAACTGCGGTGTTTGAGTTACAGAAGGTTTGCTAGGATTAATAAATCTACGTACTTTTTCAGCAACATTTGTTTGCAAAGTAGTAATAAAATCATGATAACTCATGCTGAAATTACTCTGATTTACAGTATCTAATATTGCCTGAGTAAACAGACCATGACCAATTGAACTGGTCTCCCAGGATAATTCGTTAAAATGGCAGGCACTAATTAAAGTTGATTTAGTGGATGCGATTAAAGTTTTATTAGGATCCGGATCAAGATCAATATGTCCTTCGTTTTCAGTGACATTGCGAACATTGTTTTCGATCTCGCTTGCTACTTGCAAACAAACTCCGCAAGGGATGAGCGTATTCATGAACTGCACAATTGTTGATAATAATTCTGCTGCATATATGGGAGTACGGCATTTTAATGCTGCATCAGCTATGTGAATTCCGCCGGAGTGACAGGCATCGGTGATTACGGTAAAGTTTACGGCATCGGGATACAACGTGTCTGTGATTGAATTCAGATCACGGTCAGTAATCCATGCTCCCGACGCCGGCACCAGTGCTTCGTAGTAAGTATCACAATCGCCTGCCGATAAATCGGCCCGTAAACGTGCCCCGTGACCGGAGAAATAAAAGGCAATGGTATCACCTGCTTCACTTACTCTTACCAGATATCTCAGGGCGGTGAGAATTGTGTCTCTGCTTGCCGCATAATCTTCGATATGATATATCTCTTCGAAGCCAAAGCTGTTCTTAAGCAGATGATAAATGCTGCGTGCATCATCAACACATGCACTGAGGTTGCTTTCACCCGATGGGTCTAAAATTGTATATTTATTTATACCTACTGTTAATGCTCTTTTAGCCATAATATTTATTTTTTATATTACCGATGTATTAAAACCCTCGAGAAAAATGCCACTCATTCTTGCAAGCTGGCCACGTAATGTGGGGTGCTGCTCATTGTTTGATAATTGTCCCACTCTATGCACCAATTCATCGATGAGGCTGGTGTAGGAGATTCTGAAGTTAGAGCTGTTTACAGTATCCAGCAGTGCTTTTGTAAGATATCCGTGACCGGCCACAATACTTTCTCCTGCTAATTCATAATATTTACAGGCAGCTATGAGAGTGGATTGCGCTGATGCTACAAAATTTTTATTTTCATCTTCATCCAGATCAATAAGTACATTATTATCTAACCGTGGATTGCTTACATTTGGGAAAAGTTCATTTACATCATCGGGCAGACAGATGCCAAAAGGCCATAGCTCCTGAATATTTCTGATGCTTTCTGCCACGTCGGCCCTGAAGGGAACACTGCGTGGGATGGACTGTTCTGAATTTACAGTAGGGTGCAGTCCGCCGCTGTGACAGCAATCCATAAAGCAGGTGAAGTTTACCTCGTTGGGGTTAAACCCGGCTTCTGTTGCCATCTCATAGAGCCTGAAGTCATAAATCCAGTCACCTGAATATGGAATTATCGACTGATAAAACCTTGTATTATCAGGTGCAGTTGTTGCAGGGAAAATACTTCCGTGTCCCGCATAGGTAAAGAGAACAGTGTCTCCTACGGTTGCATTTGAGAGCAGATATGCAAGTGAACTCAGGATGTTTCTGCGGGTAGCCTGAGCGTTAGTCAGCAGTATTATATTTTCAGCCTGAAACCCCATAGCCGCAAGCAACATCTGATAAATACTGTTTGCATCGGCCACGCAAAAAGATAATGAACTGCTTCCTTGTACCGAATAATCATCTATTCCTACTACCAGTGCATATTTTGACATAATATTCTATTTTATTTAGTTACTTAATGCTATTAAAGTCTCCTGAGTTTCTATGGGTTCATTTCGTTTTAACGAGTTGTCTGCTCCCACGAACGTAGTCTGATATGTGTAACTGCCTTTTGTGTCATCAATTACATGCAAAAGATATTTTACAGAATCAGTAGAATTGCCATCGAGCTTTAGTCTGTCTTTTATTTTCAGGTTGTTTTCTTCATCGGTATAATTTATATCGATAAAAATAGTTTTGAAAACATTAGGCGTGTAGAGAGGAATAAACTCTATTGATATAGCCTTTAACGGGTTAACTATAGCTATTTGTGTTATCCCCGTTTTAGGAACTTCTACATTATAGGTATTGCCATTAATCATTTTATAGAATACAGAATAGCTGTAGGACTTGTTATTAATATCCGAAGAACGGATTTTCCACTGCTGATCGCCAGGATTGGCCGCTGTAAAGAAAAAGGTATCCTGCTGAGTCCACCCGTTTTCAGCTTTATAGGTTAATTGGGCCGAAACCTCGGCAACCTGTGTCCAGTCGATATTTGAAGCAGAAATATTAACATCCAGAAACACCAGATTATCGAATGGATGAACCAGCAGTGTACGGTCTTCAGTAACCTTTTCGGGAAACTCATAACTGCTCTTTTCGCTCTTCCACTCAGAATCAGGTTTAAAATGATACTGCACGGTGTAACCATAAGTGTTAACACCGGGGATGGTTTTCACCAGCCATTCAAGCTTAGCTGGAGAATCCTTGTCGATAATAAAATCCTTATGCTTTTTGTCAGTACCCGGTTTACCATAATTCATCTGGACATGAGCAGAGGCAAGGTCGATCTTCTCCTTATCGAAAGGACTCTCCACTGACACCCTGAACTCTCTGAAAAATGGATCATCACCATCTACCTGGAAAAAGTGGCCCTCCTTGTTAAGATCCTCAGCAAAGAGACCAAAGAATCCCTGAGGAGAATAAGTCCGTTGAACAGCTTCTGCACGGGTAAATTTAAAAGTAAGAGTTTTTTCTTCTATCTGTTTTATCATTTTCAATTTAAAAGAGACTAATGCAGTGTCGGGCGCCATATTTGCAGGGTTTGGCAATCTGGGTGCCGAGACATCGGGAACAGCCGGTGGGGCAGGTGCTGCAGGGGGCATTGCTGTGGCCGTTTCGGCATGAGTAGCTGCGTTGCCTGTCTGTACAGGCGGATTAGGCACTACACTTGTTGTTTCGGGAGTGCCGGTACCTGCATCAGGACGAGGAGCGCGGGGAGTTGCTGGAGTAGGAGTCCCGCCAGAAGCAGGCGTTCCCTCGGCTGCTGGTGTACCTCCCGATGCGGGAGCTACAGTTCTTGCAGGGACAGGCGGTTCAGGTGTAGGCTTCGGTTTCATTGCCTGAGCACGTTTCTGAACTGCATCGAGATTTTCAGCCTGAGCAATACCACCAGCAAGTTGTCCAGGTGTCAGGGTTGGGCGGAACCATTCTGTTAAAAGATTTTCCTTGAAGAAATTGAGAGCCCACTCCTCCTTTGAGTTCTTGTCGTCTGCAGTGGAGAAATTAATCACCTTTATTTCGATTACTCCATCCTGAACCAGCTTCTCGAAACCGGCATCTATGCCTGCTCTCACAAAATAGACCTGAGCCTCGAGACCTGCACTGAAATGGTCATATACTCTTTTAAGATTGGCTTTTATTTCAACCTCAAGGGCAGGGGTGAGTCCTGAATACTTTAGATGATAAACTGCACCAACGGGTGTACCTTTCTTTTTAAAAACATCTTCGATTATGGTAGCACCCTCTCCTGTTAGAGATAAACTGAAAGCTGCGCTATTATCGCCATGAAGAGAGGGAACGGCACCACCCAGGATGTTTTCTACAGCCCTGAAACTCCCGTCGGCAGCCACTTGGGCGACGGTACCACCTCCACCCTGCAGGTCGAGTGCAATACATTCCACAGTGCCATCGTCAAAAGGTACTGCTGCCAGTTTTGGTGTACCTTTTGCCATTGAAGAGATACGAGATATAATTTTTCTTTCGATGTTGGCATCCAGTTTCAGATTTACCTCCACCATTAAAAAACCCCGGCCTTTTATTGCATTTCCATCAACATTGCCATACTTGATAAAAGTAAAAGCAGCCCTGTTATCGGGTTTACGCCGTGCCATCTGCACGGGACCGGGCAAATACCAGAATTGATCGGGATCTGCATGGTCACTGAAAACTGTTACCCCGTCTATTGTAATTGTTTTACTTCCGATTTCTAACATAGTTTTAATTATTATGTTTTTTCAAACAGTTAATTTGAGTAAATCATCTTTTGAATTTAACCAGTTGCCCGTCTTTTTCATTCCATTTTCGTAATGGAGCTCTAAACGGTAAAGGACAGCCGCATTGTCGGGATCTACAAAGTCGTACTCAAAGTATCTTGGTTGATCATTTTCTGACTTAAAAGAAAAATTGTCGTTGAATGATAGTTTTGCTTCTTCGTCTTCATAACGTATTTGCAGCTTAGCCTCTTTGATTTTGTTGTCTTTAAAAGCAATACCTGAAGGATCTATCAATAATATCTTGTGCCCTTTTATGGCGGTGGTGATGAATATACGATCAGATAAAGTCTGACAGGTTGGTGTCTCAATTACCCTGCCATCGGCATAGATAAACGTTATTTTAAATGAGACAATGCGTGCTTCGGGGTTTTTGAATTGTTGTATAATGACATCCTTTGGATTGTTGTCGGTTTCACTAAAACTGACACTGTTACTTTCTCTGACCCCATTCTCCTTATCGGTATATACTACATCAGCAAAGATATTCTTAACCTCTGCCCAGCTCACTGCCGGCACAAAGCTGATGCGGCGTTTATCGGGAAACGGATCGCGGATAATTATGTTTTCAGCCTCTGATTCCTGCCAGGGCATGATAAGATCGCGATGATCTACTCCCCGATATATTAACTGATAGGAGAATACGTTTTTTGTTGGATTGAGTGAGAACAATTGCCAGGTTGCCTCCGTTTTATCCTTATTCAGCAAAATATTATCATCGGTTCTTATTTCGTTTTCCTCATCGGTGTACTTTATTGCTATTTCGACGTGACTGTAAACATCCCACGGGAAATTGAGCGCTAAAATGGCAATTGGTGTATTTCCATAGATTTCTCTTGGCCGCACTTCGTAATTCTCAACTGTGATGATTTCGGGTGGAGAGACGACTTTCGACGGGCGCTCCAGTCCATCTCCCTTTTTGAAATTAACGATATAGCTGCAGGAAACTTCGGGAACCATTTTATCATCTACTATTTTGCTTAACCAATGAACCTGTTCGGTAGTCTTGTTTTTATCAAGCAGCACATTTTTAGATGCACCATTGTAAGTTAATGTTACATTGAGAGATTCTATGTTATCTGAATCAAAATCGGTTCTCGCAATTACATTTACCTTACGCTTCTTAAACCATGGGTTATCGAGCTCTACAGGCATTACGAAACGGGATAGTTCGATACCCGGCTCACGCAGCACGGTAAACAGGCCCCCAAGGTGTCCCTGCGGATAAATGCTCCTTATTACTGCTGTGCGCTCTGAAAAGTTTACATTCAGCTTTTTCTTATCGATACGGGTGATATCAGTTTTTTTGTAACTAAACGTGGTGCTTTCAGAAGCACCTCCCGAGGCCAGTATCAGAGCAACTCTTCCGATATCGCGTATGGTATTGTCTTCCTTGTTTTCTATTGGTTCTAATGATGGTTCGAAAAAGTTGTCGAGCACCATGTCTTTTATCTGATTGACAGCTTCGTTCATTCGTGCTTCCAGTTCAGAAGTGGTGTCGTCAGTAACAAACAGTTTATCAATTTGCATGTCTATTACCCTGGTCTCTATGAGCTCATCGACAATGGTATCAACGGTTGAACTGAATATCGGGGTATTTACAGAAAAAGACTCGTCGAAGTGTTTCTGAACTCTCTCCCAATCGGCATTTACCGATACTTTATATCCATCTCTCAGACACATATAATCTAACGAATAAACTACACCAATAGGTGCCATCTCGCCCTGGATTGCTTGTTCTACCACTACCACGCCTGCTTCATCGAGCTGTACCGAAAATGCTGCCTGATTTGTGCCATAGAGCGCAGGTTTGGCATGGTGCTGCATGCTGATTACAAATTGCGGTCCCTCCGGTTTATCATTGGCAGGAACAGGATCTGTATCATTGGCAGGTTCGGGGGATTGCTTGTTCAGAATCATTAGTTTAACCGTGCCATCTACCAGCGGTACAGGTGCGAGTCGTGGTGTTTGGTCAAGATTTTCAAGAGATTTAATGGAAGCTGTGAGTTCTTGCAGCTTATCTTCCATAATACCAAGGTTTACATCGAAATTGAGGAAACCTCCATTGCCCGCTTCTCCCCTGTATTTTATGAGCTGTATTTGCGGAACGTCTGCACCAGTGACAGCGTCTTTTACTGTGGTGAGATGAGGGTACAACGGCATAAAGTAATACTGAAGTTCATCTTCATGATCCCTGAATATACTGATGCCATCTATTATGTGAAAAGGTGGTGCTAAGTATAACATAATGATCTTAATTTACAGGTAGTTCTAAAAACAGAGTGAGATCTGATACTCCCTCTTTTGAGGCTTCTTTCTTGCTGCCATCCTGCAGATAATAGGTAACCTTATAATTGTATAGTTTTTTGGTTTTATCCTTTACCTTAATCAGCCAGGTTGCGGGAACTACAGCACCTGCCTTGAAGGTGAAGTCTTTACGTTCATCCACACCCTTATCAGGATCGGAATACTGAAGCTGAACATGTGCCAGCTTAAGAATAGTATCGAAGTTGAGCAGATCAGCCATTAAAGTGATTTCTAAAAGATTCTCAACGTTTTCTCCCACAATAATGGTTGATGAGTCTGTGCTGACCTCGGCTATCTCTTCCTGAGTTCCGTTTTTTCTTAAAACTGTTCCTTTATAGGTTATGCTGTTTACATCCTTGTTTATCAATGGTATGTACCAGTCGTAGAAAGGATTGTCTTTGGAGAGTGAGATGGATTTGCTCACCTGGTAGTTATTGTCTTTATCTTTATACAGAGCATCGATAAATATGTTGAAGATATCGTTTTCGAGATCACCTGAAGCTCTGAAACCGACTGTTTTACTCTGTGTGAACGGGTCGTTAATAAACAGACGATTTGAGTTTCCCTCCTGCCATTCGCCTTCAAACTCTTTACCATCGGTTAGCTTGTAATTTATTTTATACTTGTAGGGTTTATCTCTTTTACTGAAAATAATATGTTTGAAAGTGTGTTCGGGCGTACTCTCTGTAAGAATAAACTGGTCGGAAATTTTATCAACTCCTTTGGAGCTGTCTTCATATTCCATTAATACCTGTGCCTGATTTATCTGCTTGAAATCTATATCACCAGGGGTAATCTGTACAAACAGAATGCCGACATCATCTACGTTTACCGTGAGCACAGATTCGTTAGTTGTAAACTCTTCAGATTGAAATATTCTGGCAGCTCCTTTATAATTTACCTGGTAACTGTAATTGTAATTAAAATCGTCTTCTTCAACATATGTTGCAAAACGGGCTACATCATCTGTTTTGGTAAACTGATATTCACCGTTTATTTCACTCCCTATTACATCCATAGGTTTGCCTTTATACATAAGTTTAACTTCTACGCTATGAATAGGCAGTTCATCAAAAGGAGCGTTTACCTGTACGTTTGCATTTATCTGTTTGAAGAACTTATCGTTAAGATCTACTTCCTGCGCATAATCTGTCCACAGAATTGAATTTCCTTCTTTATCTATGAGTGTTGTTATGTTTGGCAGCGGACCGTTGGGATTTATGTTTACCTCGATGTATGATTCTTCGGTATATCTTAGTGTGAAATCTGATATACGGTTTTTTGTGACCTCTTTACGAACGTTTTCGATATCTTCCTCCTGATACCATTTTCTTGCTGCTTCGGGATCTTCTACATCTAAAGCTTCAATCATCAGCCGCTCTGCCGCATCATCAAGTGTACCCTGTGCCCATGTACGTAGCTGATCCATTACTTTTGGATCAATCTGAGCGCTGCCGGGATCTATGGTGAGGCGTTTACTCTCCGACTTGGTCATTATCTCTTTTAATGTCTCTTTGTAATCGTCCTCCGCACACCAGCGTTCTTCTACATTAATATCTTGAACATAAGAATAAAACGATTCTGCATGAAATGTGCCCACAACAGTTATGGGAGGTAGTTTGGCATCGTGATATAATTCATATACTACACTTACAAAACCACCTTTACCCTGTAGTGCAGACTCAAAAAGTGAAGCACCTTCAACAGATAATTCGAGACTGAATGTTGATACATTTTTGCCATACAGTGATGGTTTACCTGCATCGAACATCCTCTCTATAAAATCATTTTTTTCGAAGAGTAGCTTCGATGTTCCTCTGTTATACCTGACCGTGCCAATTTTTGCTTCGGGCACAGGAGATATATTTAACCGCTGGGCTGTGGCATTTACCTCCTCCTGAAGTTTACTTTTTATTATTGCCATCTTATCATCCTGAATTGTAAATTCTGTAGCAAATACTACAAAACCACCACCCTTTTTTCCGTCGGCACGGTCGACAGGAAAACGATATTTTATAAATTTGAAAACGGGGTGACCTTTTTCATCCACCATAAATGTAGGCTTCTCCGGGATGGGATAAAACATGTTGAACTGGCGGTCGTCGCCATAAACAACAATATTCTCGATGATTCTCTGATTGTTTATGTAAAGCATAATAATGAGATTTTAAAAGATTGTTTTTCTATTATTTAATTATTCTGATGTTTTCTGTTCCTTTATCTGTAAGCCAGTCAGACACATCCCCTTTCGCAACAATTGGTTCGGAGTAGTTTAACAAACCGGTGTACCTGACTATTAAAGTGCCTGCCTGCCCTGTGAATGCAGGCGCTATGAGTTTTTGCTGTTCATTATTTACAGTAACATTGAACACAGCCGAGAATGGATAGTACCCTGATGTGGCTGATGTGGATAATACCTTTTCTTCTTGTTGAGTTATCAGGATAAGTTCTGCTTTTTCTACTTCTATAGGCGCTAATTTTAATTCATAAACATTGATTATCTTTTCATCTTTAACAAGCTTACTGGCAAGCTCATCAAGATTCTCTGAACCGGCCTGCCATACAGATGAGACTAGCAGAAACCAGTTTTCGCCCGCCCCGATTAGTGAAATCATGGGACTTCCGTTGCCATCTTTTTGTGCGTTTACGGTAGTTGGGTAATAGAGGTATTGTCCCTCCTCTTTAGTGTTGGGGAAGTATGCAATTTCCTTAAAAACATTTTCTGTTTTCATGTTTTGGTTGTTAGGGTGAATTATTAATTCATTTATATTGTGTGATATTACTTCGCTCCATTTGTTATCTGACAGGGTAAGTCGGTATCTGAACCCTGACTTGAACAATGAATCGCTGTACCATTGCCAGGTTTGTTCAGGTTTGTTTTGTGACAAAGCTATCGTGGTAATATTTTCATGCGACTCTTCACGGTTTTCGGGTAAAAGGTCTATTGCTATTATTCCATTGTTTTTGTCTTGCAATTTGATATTTACTGAATGTGACCCAAAGCTGTCAAACGAGGTGAGATCTATTTTCTGATCATTGTTAAGGTTGAGTGTTTTTGTAATTGTTTTTCTGCCAACTTCATTATCACTACCATCCCCAATTTCAGTGGCAGTAACCTTTGCTTTCCAATTTTTCATGTTTTTGTTTGAGAAAGCATACATGACATCCTGTTGTTCCTTTGAAAATGATGTGGAGGGGAGTGGCTCCTTTTCTTCATCATCTCCGGTTATTTCTAATTTTATATCTGCTGCTTCCATTAATGCTTCTGTACATTTGAATGAGGCAATATGCAGTGGAAACTGATCTGCCTGTATGTATAGTATTTTTTTATCACTTGTGAAGCTTTCGCCATGTAACTCATTTGTGACACCATTTTCTTCTGTTATTACAAATGGAAGTACTTCAAACTCACACTTTTCATTAGGGGAAAATCTCAGAACTACTGTTTTTTTTGCAGTGCCGGTATCAAAAGTTATTGTTTCATTTATTGCCTGCAGTCTCTGATTTTCTACCGGTGGCGCACTTATTTTTATTCCTGCCTGCCTTATGCCGACAGGTAACATAAAGAATGGATGATATACTGAAACGGTAGTGAAGCCTGTTGGCAGCGATTCTACAATTCGTGTTTGTGTATATTCGGGAAAACTGCCCTCTTTGATCATCATGAGCATTTTATCCAAACCCTGAAGGGTGTAGGATGTGTAATATTTTACAACCTGAGGTTTGAGCAGATCCCAGGTGAATTCTCCCTCTTTTGTTGCCAGTTCGTTGAATTTGAAGTTGATATCGTTGGTGCTGTTAAGTAAAGGCTGGGGTTCACAAAAATAGTTAAGATATCTGGCTGCGAGACTCAGAGCAAATGGTTCTGCTGCTTTAACTTTTTCTTTTTCTTTTTCTGAGATATGGATTGGCAGTATATTTATTTTATCTCTGAAAAGCAGTAATAAATTATCCTTACTGATGCAGCCTTCTTCATTTGAAATGAAGCTTTTGACAAAGCCTGTTAATTCAGCAGGATTGAATTTTAGGGTTAATTCAATCAACGGTGCATATCCGCTTACACAATACCACCCTTTGGCACTCATTAAGAGAATCCCGCTCTGAAGCACTGAGTGAAATAAATTCATATATTCTTCGTTGAATTGCTCTACAATTCTGAGGCGTGAAAGCGACATTTTACTCAGTGGTATTGGGGTGTTCATTTCCTTATCTGAATTGCCTTCATCACCACCGACATCTTTCTTTTGCAATGTAAGTGTTAAATAACCCGAATCTATATCAGCATACTGTATATGATGGGAAGGCCATTTTTCAGATATTTCTGATAATAATGATTCATTCAGATCCGGTGGCTCAATCTGCATTTCCATAAGGGCGTATGGCGGTGGTTTGCTGAAAGGGGTGATTCCTCTTACAAACTCAAGTAAGAATGCCGGTTTCCCGGAATTGGAAGCTGACAGCTGAAGATTTTTAGACAGCAGGTAAATATCTTTACCCTCATATCCCTTACATGCTACAAAGGATTCTTCTTCAATCTTATATGTGAAATCTAATAATTGCATACTTAATTATTAAATTGTGTTGTAATTATTAAACAGAGCCGGGCAGTTGATTTGTTGTAATTTCAAGCGAGCCTGATTTAGCTTTCCACTCGCCCTCTGTGATTTCTGTATTGCCAAGTGTATCTGTCTCTTTTATCAGGGTTATACGATAAAAATATTGCCCGGCATTTGGATCTCCCAATACGTAATCTTTAACCGGCATCATTAAAACAGCCTCTTTTTCTATAATACCTAAAACTTCATTTGATTTATCTGTTTCGGTAAACATTATTGTGTTTATAAGCGGACCATCTTGTCGGTTTTTAAACTCCACTTTCATCAGCCTTATTGATGTTGTATCTGTTTTAAACTTTATGAACAGACTGATTTTCACAGTTAATGCATAGTTTGCTCCAACGGAGGTGGCGACAATAATATCAAAGAGTTTGCTTTTATCTGGTATTATTTTTAGTCCCTCCCACTGAAAAATAAAATCCAGCGGATCATATGTTGCTACTTCTTCGGAAAGAAAAGCTAGAAATGAATACTTTTCTCCTGACGCTATTGAATTGGGTGCATTAATTTTTTTGATATTCAGAGGGACATCTCTTTCCGGCAAGGACAATATTCCCTTCACGTTATCCATTTGCAGTGTACTCTCTAATCCATTTGTGGCTTGTACAAAATCTGCAGTGCCATAAAGCTGACTCTGCATATGAAATGTACCCGTACCCTGCATACCTTCCCAGTTTAGAATGACTTTAACACTGTCGGGGTTCTGAACAGGTCCTTTTGGAATAAGTATAAACTCAGTTTTTTCTCCAGGATTTAATGTTAATGGCAACTTAAGGTTTGCTTTTGAACATGAGAGAATATTTTCCCCATCCTGTAATTCAGCTGCCAGTCCCTGTGCCTGTAATGTGTTCCCGCTGTTATTTTCTATACCGATATAAATGATTGGCACTTTGCTCTGTTCAATTAATAAAATCTCGCTGTAAACTTCTGTGAGTTTCAGATTTACCGGTATTATTGCAGGCTGAGCTCTTCCTAATATTGTGACCTCTACATGCCCCTGTAGCATAGCTGTTGCTGCGGGTGATGTGAGATTGTCGAACAGGTCCTCAAAAACAGGTAAACTGATTGGTGGCAGCGTATCTATTATCCTGTTTAATGAAACCAGACTATCCTTTCTCTCTTTAAATCCAATTTCTCCCGGAGCTGATAGTTTATAATTCAGTTTATCTCCTGAGATAGATAATGGAGAAAAATTTATGTCATCTTTATTTAAACCTGTTTTTTTCTGTAATTCATCAAATGCATCAAATATTCTTTCGGCATCAGTATAAGCCACAGCTTCGTAATTTATGGATGCTCTGAGATCTTCCACTGTTTCGCCATCAAGTTTTACCTTTAGACTAGGGTAAAATGGCGGATATGTTCCTCTACCTAATACAAAACTGTCTGGAAGGAAATAAAAGCTGGTAGGGTTCAGTTCGTCTTGTAGGTAAATGTGTTCTGATCTTTTAAATACAATATTGTGTTGGACAAATCCACCCACATCTACTGTAGTACGAGTGGTATTTCTATAGATATAAGGATATAATAATTCGGGTAAATGAAATAGTTCTTCCTGGGTAAATTCCTTAGTTGTAATGGTAAATAATTGCTCGGTTATGCTTTCTATTATTGGTGTTGGGGTACTTTGAATATTTATAATGTTTGATGTGTAAACTTTATTTTGAGCCCTGTCTGTTAAAGTTATGTATACATTTACCGGCAAGTTTTGGTTCGCAGCTACTGCAAAAGAAAAGCTCTTAAGATTCTCATTTGAATTAAATGCACAGTAACCATAGAGTCGTTTCCCTTTATTATCAAATATGTCTACCCATGTCCTTGAAGCATTAGAATTTAAACCACATGGAGGGAGAGATGGTGCAGCAATGAACAGGTCGTTTGAGAATGATTTCCAGTTTTTTACTGATAAGTTTATCCGTGTAAATATATTTCCGTTGATATTGGATGTCTCTTTTCCTGTAAAATAAAGTTGTGGGTTTATATTGAGATTATTATTAGCAGGCACATTTTGAAAAGGTATTCCAAAACTTAATTCTCTTTTAACTACTAATTGACAGCCATAAATACTATCTAACATTGCAGCAATGAGTTGATTGTATTTTAAGATACTGTTTATGTGTGCTGAGATGCTATAGCCATCTTCAGTTTCTATAATTTCTGTGAATGGTTCTACTATTTTAAATCCTGTGTTGGGCAAAGTATATCTTATTTCGAATGAAATGTTTGGTTTTACAGGTTTCATACCTGCTACAGTTGCTGCAATTTCGGGTGGAACTACAGATTGCAATTGTATATTTAATGTGCCTCCTTCTCCCTCTGCAGCTTCATTAAGTTTAATCATCAATTGCTGTTTGTCTGATACTTTCTGACTTTTTATTTTGTATCGGGGTAGAAAAGATTTTCCATTTGCAGGATCATTTATAGAGAATATTTCGGTGTCTGAGGGCTGCTGATTATTGGTATATGGAACGTTTAACTGTGAAGCAGGGGTGCCTTTGAACAGATCAAAAATAGGGAAATTAAGTTCTACTCTTTGCCTGATTAAATCTATCCGATTTGTTGCCAGATCTCTTTTCTTTAATCTGAAATCTGCTTTATTAAGACCCGGTTTTGCATTAATTACCACTCTGTGTGGTTGGATTTCATTGATAGTGGTTATTGCCGGATTGATAGTGGTTATTGTTGGTTTAACTTCCTTTACCTCAATAGGGTCCTTAATTTCATTAATTCTGGTGATTTCAGGACGTATTCTAAAATCACTAACGTTTAATCTTCGTTTTAATGACATGTGTTTGGTTATTATTAAGTTAATAAACTGGCTCCCGAAATTATTCTCACTTAATTGTAAGTAATATTGAAATGACATAAATACTTCAGCAGTATTTCACCTTAATTATTCAGAATTTCCTGATTATTCAGAAATATTACACCTTAACTATTAAAAAGTAATATGTTCATAAATTGCAATTGTCGCAAATCAACAACAAAATAAGTTAAAATAGAATACGCGCTAATTAACTTACTGTTTCAAATTAATTAACGTGTAATTGTATCAATTTGTTTGCATTAATTCGAAAAAAATATAAAATTATTTTTATTGATTTTGTGTGAACGGCATTTTAAGCCAAAAAATTATTTTAATTGATTTAAAAAATGATAAAATAAGGACATTAAACTATTTATAAATAACCACAAACTATTTTCTTTCTCCAAAAGTAAGCACTGTTCCGAATTGAAAATTAACTCGCTTGTTTTTAAAAGGAACGGTGGTTGTCTGCCCGTTATCATAGATTAATTTTGCGTAGCTAAAAGGTATGTAGTCGGTCAAAAAGTAAGCCTGTACAGGGCCGAAGCGGAATCTTGCTCCCAGACCGAGAGTGTTCCCTCCACCATTCATAAAGGAGTAAGTTAAATGCGCATCGAACCAGTGGATGGGGTAATAATTGGCTGCCAGAGTCATTTCCTGTGAAACGTGTGAAGTGTGCATCATTGTACGTGACAGGGCACCTAGACTCAACTGTTTATTTATCTCATACTCGGCACCTATATGCATATTGGCGGTCAACCTTTGCGAGTAAGGCTCACCCTCTGAAGAACTGAATTCGAAAGCATCTTCAATCTCGTTACCCAGTCTTTCCCAGTTAATGGAATCACCTTTATGATAATCAATCCCTGTGAAACTATGAATACCGTGAAGAGATCCCATAAGCAGGTTGTTTTTCCAGCGAATAAAGCCCAGATCGGTAAGCGACGCCGAAACAGTCAGGGGTCCAACGGGTTTCCATACGACTCCCAAATCGATGGCTAAACCGTTACCTGCAGGACTTCGTAACAATTTCTGATACTTTTTGTTGTCCCAGCCGGAGAATGAGTTGAAGTCGATATTCCCGTTTTCTTTTGTTTGATAATCTAAAGGGATGGATCCATAAATTTCAGCATCACCTTCCATCAGCCATTCATCCTGAGACGCACTTAGCTGCAAGTTTTTGTTGCGTGAATGTGCTGATGCATAACCCTTGAGGTATTTAAGTTTTCCGCCTACAGTAAATTCTTCATTAAGCTCACGGGAATATCCAAAAACGAGTTCAGAAAAAATGGCCGACTCCACGCCTGTTTTTGTAAGGTTGAAAATGTTGTTACCTGATTCGACTGGTGTGCCATATAGTGCAAGTTTGAAGAGGTCACGCGGTATATTAGCTCTGCCTGTCGCCCTTAGTTCAGCACTGAGAGAGAAGTAGTCGTAGTTGTCACCCGCTATACCAATCGAGAGGAGATTAATTCCCATATCTGTGTCTAAAGAATTCACTTTTCGCACCTTATTGTAAAATTTATCAGCATCCTGTGATGGATGAAGCGCTGTAACAGTCTTTCCGTTGTAGTTAAAGAGAAAATCGCTAACAGAAAATGCGTTACCCCCTGCTTCGGCATGAATGCCTGATATTACGGGTACTTCGAGAAACCATTTGGAGTCAGGCATGAATGCCGGATTGAGCCTGCTCCTCGCGGGAAGTCCTTCAATAAAATAAAGTGTTCCGTTTTGTGAGTATAGTTGTGTAACTGTAGTTGTTGATATAAAGAGCAGGAAAAACAGAAAGTATATTTTTTTCATGCGATTAAAATTATTTATTTTCAAATGTATCTCATGGAACTCGCTTTAACCATGTATTTGTGTGATAATCATTGTCATGCTCGTTTCATACGATGATATTAATTAAATTCTGTTTGAAGTGAACCTTTGAGATACAATCCTACAGCTATGTTCATATAATCATTATATCTGAAATAGCTTATGCTGCCAGTATCTGATCCGGCTTCAATGCTGAAGTTTAGTATAATTTGTTTGGTTTCCTTTATATTATTACCGGCACTGAGAACTATAGTTTGTTCGGCCGAATTAATCGAACGCCCCTGAACATCTGTTTCCGGTGCAGGAATTACGATATCTGATTCTGTGTGAACAATACTGTTATTTTGGTCGAGGAATATTGCTTTTGCAACTGCATTCAGTGGCATACTGTTTTCAATTTTCAGTGTTACCTTCAGATCATTTATATCCAGATTGCCGTTATCACCTTCAATCTCAGCCATCATCTTTGATATATCGGCATCTTTTATGGTATCGTTATACTCATAGGTTGTACCGGGATCAAGCTGGAAAGGAAGCTTATATTCAATTGGTATACTGAATTGAAGTGGAAACGACAGGTGGTGGTACGTATCTTTTATTGCTTCCTGATGATTCACATTGACCCTGATAGCTGCTGATATTAACTCGGGAACAATGGTGAAAATTTTGTTTGTACTTCCGTTTTCCCTGTTAATTATGGCACGGGTACTACTTGTGGTGCCTTCGGCAGGTTTATCTATATTAATCAGATAGTTGCGAGAACCGTTGAAATCGGCGTACACCTGATTACCTTTATCGTCGGTGGCAGAGAGTTGGTCGATTGAAGCTTGAAGTGGTATTCCTATATTGCTTTCTATATCAAGGGTTACCGTGGGGTTATGAAACAATAGTTTGAAATTCTGAAGCTCTTTGTTCTTGTAAATTTCATCAGGGATATTTATTTCGAAGCTACTGTTGATAAGATCGTCGGATGTATTAAAAAACCCCCAAACTCTTTCCGCGTCTATTTCGTTGATATGTAGAGTAGTGGAGATGTCCGAAGTTGGATTTACAGTTATAAATTTACCTTCCGGTATAATAAAAGAGAACTTGATCGAAATTGGGATTATTGTTTCTCCTCCACTAAAAACGAGAGTGAAATCTTCCAGGAGAATTCTCTCGGAATGTGCATTGGAGTTTATTGTAATAATTTTTTCTGACAGTTCGGGGATACCGGGAAAGGATACTATCATCCGGATATTGCTGTTATTTGCAGAAATACCTGCAATGTTATTTAGGTCGATATTAAGATTGAGTTTGAGGCTGTTTACAAAAACAGAATCGATTTGCCTGTTAATAACGCCATTCTCCTCCCTGTTAAAGTCATAATCATATTCTACAATATAATTATCATCGCTTTGCAGCTCAGAATTTATTGCATCGGCCATCATTTTATTTATTCTCAATGTACCTGCATCGGGGAACACTTTCAGTCGGCTGTCAGCAGCAAAAGATGATTGCATCTGAATGCCCTGACCGAAGTTAGTGAGTTCACTCTCAACATTATATTCCAAAATATCTGACCAATATAAGCTGACACTGTTTTCCGTGCTATCCACTTTAAACAGATCGCCAAACTCTTCCGAGAAGATATCGCCAACCGTTAGCGTGGTTGTGCCTAGAGGCATAGAAATTGCACTGTTCAGTTGAATTGTTTTATCCATATTGCTTAAGTCAAGCTCTGTGGTACAAGCTGTTAGTATGGATAATATCATTATAGCGGAAATGTACCTTTGTCTCATTTCTTTGTTAATTTTTGTGACTGTTTATAATTAACGACTCCGCCTGAGTTTTGTTTGCCCAAAGATACCATTCCTATTCCGATAATCATTTTGCACATACAATTGTAACATTCGTATGACATAACCCAAGCCATCCTCAATAAAATATGAGGTAGATACGAAGAAGTAACTAGGATGATACGATGTTGCATTTGGCGAGATACGTCCAGAGTATATCTAATATGTGTTTTATACTATAAGCTAAGAACCATTAATGACTAATATTGGTTTTTATAATAGTATTCTATGGTTTTTGTGTTAATATATAATGAGTATATTTGTGTTTTATAATTGTAGAACATTGAAAGCTAAATGATATAATGAATAAAAGACTTTTTCTTACCGCATTGACGGTAATATGTTTGTTAACATTACAAGCACAGAATTACAATCTTTACGATATTCTGGGTGGTAAGTTTACGCCAAAAGGAGTATCCCCGGTAGTTTCTTCAAGTGACGGAATGCATTATTACCAGTCAGACCCTGCAGGAACAGCTGTAATCAAGTTTGCGTACTCTACGGGTGAAGCAGTTGATACTCTATTTAATACACGTACAGCAAGAAACTGCAACTTCGATACCTTCCAGGGGTTCCTGGTGAGCGGTGATGAAAACAGGGTGCTGGTTTACCGTGACCGGGAGCAGATCTACCGCCGTTCTTTCAAGGCAAACTATTACTATCACGATGTGCGCAGGAACATGGTTAGGAAATTGAGTGAACAGGCGTCGAAACAGATGATCCCTACCTTTTCGCCTGATAGTAGGATGGTGGCATACGTTATTGATAATGATATCTGGCTTACAAAATTTGATTTTGATACCGAATCGAGGATCACTAATGACGGTGAATTTAATAAAATCATTAACGGTGCAACAGACTGGGTTTATGAGGAGGAGTTTGGTACAACCAGACTGATGGAATTCTCACCTGATAACAGGCAACTGGCGTTCGTGCGTACTGATGAGTCGCAGGTTGAAGAGTTCACTTTTCAGACTTATGAAGAGAAGTTATATCCGGATTATTACAAGTTTAAATATCCAAAAGCGGGGAGGGTGAATGCGATAGTTGAGTGTAAGATATTTGATATCGAATCACGAGTAACCAGAAATATTGATGTGCCTATTGAAGCTAACGGATACATTCCAAGGATAAAATTTACTAATGCACCTGATCAGCTGGCTGTGATGACGCTTAACAGAGATCAGAACAGGTTTGACATGTATTTCGTGAATCCCAGGTCAACAGTCGCCAAGTTAATCTTAAGAGAGGAAAGCAAATACTACATAGATTCGGAGTGGCTTAATTCGATACATTTCACGGACGACAGGTTTACCTATGTTTCGGAGAGAGACGGATACAGTCACATATATATATATAGTATAACAGGCACATTGCAGAAACAGCTGACAAAAGGTGATTTTGATGTAACTGCATTGCTTGCGGTTGATCCGCAGACAGCCACTGTTTATTATCAGGCAGCTGATGAATCGCCTCTCAGACGTAATATATATAAGATCAACATAAATAAAGGAGAGCCGCAGAAGATGTCACAGCAATCAGGATTTAACACTGCTACATTTAGTGACAACGGCAAGTATTATATAAACAGATGGTCGGATTATAAAACACCTACTGTCATTACCATGCATGATGCCTCAGGAAAGCAGCTGAGAGTTTTGGAGGATAACCGTGCCGTGCGTGAAGCATTTACTGCTGCAAGATTTCCCGAGCGTGAGGCGATAACTGTTACCGCAAATGATGGCGTAACAAAACTTAACGGCTGGATACTGAAACCGGCCGATTTTAACCCTGCAAAGAAATATCCTGTTGTGATGATTCAGTACAGCGGACCAAACTCTCAGGAGGTTGTCGACAGATATGAAGCAGGATGGTATTATGCCCTTCTGAATGAAGGTATACTGGTTGCCTCTGTTGACGGACGCGGAACAGGTGCCAGGGGTGTTGAATTCAGAAAGAGCACTTATATGAATCTGGGTATTCAGGAGTCTGACGACCAGGCAGCGGCAGCGCGATACCTTGGTTCATTGCCCTATATTGATGCCGACCGGATTGGTATTTGGGGATGGAGTTACGGCGGTTATAATGTGCTTATGAGTATGAGCAGGGGCAATGGAATATTTAAGGCAGGGGTGGCAATTGCACCGGTAACCGACTGGCGCTTTTATGATACTGTATATACTGAGAGGTTTATGCGTACTCCGCAACAAAATAACAGCGGATATGTTAACGGGTCGGCTATTACTCTGGCAGGTGATCTGCAGGGCAATCTTCTGCTTATACATGGCACCGCTGACGATAACGTGCATTTCCAGAACTCGATTGAGTATGCACGTGCACTGATCAGTGCTAATAAACATTTCGACATGTTTTTCTTTCCTGACAAGAACCATTTTATTTCCGGAGAAAACACAACCCGTTACTTATACGATAAAGTAATCAATCATTTTAAGAATAAACTATAACTTCAAACAAAGAGTAATAAAGTAAATATATAATTTACAAATATTCCGACAGTCGATTTTATTCAAATCTATTTTGGACAGTGCATTCATTTTAAACAAAAATGTGCTTCTGTTGTTATTATTGCACGCTTAGATAACATAGAAAGATATTAAAGATTACGCGATTAAATTTTTTATGCTTGGAGTAACCAAAATAGAGAGAATATTTCGAAATCCGTCGTTCGGGCTAATACCGTTGTTAGTTTTTTCAATTCTGATTTGCTATATAAATTCGCGCATTGCAGTAAGTATTGCTTTGCTTTTATCGCTTACAGGGTTGATTGTAGTTAATAAACGTAACCGGCTGATTTATGATGTTTCGACGCTGACATTTTTGATGGCGTTGTTATTATCGTTTTCCACCTTGTCGGAACTCCCCTTTTTGAATAAGTTTATTATAGTTGAGGTGATATTTGTTATCCTTCTTATTTTTATCAGATTGTCAAAAGGGAGATTATTAACTATTGTCGCCAGAGACAGGGACAGGAATTCGAGAAATCTGCTTAAAGAGTCGTTCAGAGTAGCATTTCAGTCGCAATACGGTCTGACCTTTCACCTAATGCTTGTACTGCTTTATTATGCTACCGGAAACAGGGAGGCGTCAGCAGTTACCACTACAATTATAATTAGCATGGCTAATGTAATAATTCTCGGACTTATACTTGTAGAGACTACTCGTTTACATCTGCTGCGTCAAAAATTATATAAAGAGGAGTGGCTGCCTGTTGTAACGGAAACCGGACAGGTTATGGGCAGAGTGGCTAAATCAGTGACAACTGATTTAAAAAACAGGTTTATGCATCCCGTAGTGAGGGTTGCTCTGATGAGCAAAGGCGAAATATATTTAAAAGAACGTGATCAGACGAGAGTTTTAAATCCCGGCAAACTGGATTATCCTTTCGAGAAATATATGCAGTATAACGATAAGATTGACGATACTGTAAAAAAAATATTCCGTAAAGAGTGTGGAAACGAAGATTTACCTATACGTTTCATGTTAAAATACACTTTTGAAAATGATGTGACAAAGCGTCTGATCTTTTTATATGTCTCCGAGGTTAATGATGAGGATCAGTTCAAAAGCCTGAATCTGGAAGGAGGAAAATTATGGACTGCCGCACAAATAGAAGATAACTTAGGAGCCGATATATTCTCAGAATGTTTTGAGTTGGAATTTGAGTACCTAAAAAACACCCTTCTTTTAGCACAGCGATTCAAAAAAACATTGTAAATCACTTGCACAATCCATTGATTCTTTGTAATTTTGTGCCGTTTTTCACCTGAAGTGTATCGTTATCTAATGATAATCAATGCTTTATTAAAGCCTTTTGGGTGTAAATTGACATATTAGTAAAAAAGTAATATTAAAAAATAATAATACAGGTAAAAGGAAGTAGAAAATGCCAACAATACAACAATTAGTAAGAACAGGGCGAACTACCCTGAAGGAGCAAAGCAAATCCCGCGCGCTGGACTCATGTCCGCAAAGACGTGGTGTTTGTGTGAGAGTGTATACAACAACACCTAAGAAACCAAACTCAGCGATGAGAAAAGTTGCGCGTGTTCGTTTGACAAACTCCAAAGAGGTGAATGCTTACATCCCGGGTGAAGGACATAACCTGCAGGAACACTCTATAGTGTTAGTGCGTGGCGGTCGTGTAAAAGACCTTCCTGGTGTACGTTATCACATAGTACGCGGAGCTTTGGATACTGCCGGCGTAAGCGGTCGTACTCAAAGAAGATCCAAATATGGAACTAAGCGCCCAAAACCAGGTGCTAAAACTACACCAGCGAAGAAAAAATAATAAAAAATAATTACTGTTGATATTTTTGGATTAAGCTACTTATGGGGGTTGAGTAAATAGGTTCAGAGGAATCTATTGAAGACAGATAAAAGGCAACCAAACAACAAAAATTTTATAACAATGAGAAAAACTAAACCTAAAAAAAGACAGATCCTCCCGGATCCTGTATATGGTGATGTAAGGGTAACAAAATTTGTTAACCACCTTATGTATGACGGAAAGAAAAGTCTTTCGTACGACATTTTTTATTCTGCATTGGACACAGTTAAGGCAAAATTGGCCAACGATGAGAAGTCAGCTCTCGAGATATGGAAAGCGGCACTCGATAATATAACACCTCAGGTGGAAGTGAAATCACGCCGTGTTGGCGGAGCAACATTTCAGGTTCCCACAGAAATCAGATCGGACAGAAAAGAGTCAGTTTCAATGAAAAACCTCATTTTGTATGCACGCAAAAGAGGAGGAAAAACTATGGCTGATAAATTGGCCGGCGAGATAGTTGATGCTTACAACAGTCAGGGTGGAGCTTTCAAACGTAAAGAAGATATTCACAGAATGGCAGAGGCTAACCGTGCTTTTGCTCATTTTAGATTTTAACATAGCAAGAAGGTAAAAAAGATGGCTAAGGGTTCAAAAGAGACTTTAAAATTCACACG
>JAQVXD010000004.1:0-3146 GCA_028709385.1 Fermentimonas sp. | reverse complement strand
AGGTATAATGGCGCACATTGACGCCGGTAAGACTACTACATCTGAGCGTATTCTGTTTTATACAGGTCTGACGCACAAGATTGGAGAAGTACACGAAGGTGCTGCCACAATGGACTGGATGGAGCAGGAGCAGGAACGTGGTATCACGATTACTTCAGCTGCTACTACTGCTAATTGGAAATATAAGGACGATACATACAAAATAAACTTAATTGACACCCCGGGACACGTGGATTTCACGGTTGAGGTGGAGCGTTCGCTGCGAGTACTTGACGGTGCAGTTGCGGCGTTTTGTGCTGTAGGGGGTGTTGAGCCGCAGTCTGAAACCGTATGGCGTCAGGCTGATAAGTATAAAGTACCAAGAGTAGGTTACATTAATAAGATGGACCGCTCAGGTGCTAATTTCTTTGATGTGGTTCGCCAGATCAGGGAAATGCTTGGTGCTAAAGCTACACCTATTCAGATTCCTATCGGAGCTGAAGAGAACTTTAAAGGCGTTGTGGATTTAGTTACAATGAAAGCATATTTATGGCACGACGAAACTATGGGTGCTGAATATGATATAATGGACATTCCGGCTGATCTTCAGGATGAGGCTGAGGAGTGGCGTGAAAACATGCTTGAAACCATTGCTGAATTTGATGATAAACTGATGGAGAAATTCTTTGATGATCCTTCTTCTATAACAGAAGAGGAAATAAGGAGTGCTATCAGAAAGGGTACAATCGCAATGGAGATAAATCCTATAATTTGCGGATCTTCATTCAAGAACAAGGGTGTTCAGACACTACTTGATGCTGTTTGTGCATATCTTCCAAGTCCGCTTGACACAGATTCAATTACAGGCCTTGATCCTAATGATTCTTCAATTGAACTTGTACGTCATGCTGATCCGAATGAGCCTTTGAGTGCACTTGCATTTAAGATTGCAACTGACCCTTATGTAGGACGTCTTTGTTTCTTCCGTGTTTATTCAGGAGAACTTGAAGCAGGCTCTTATGTATATAACCCACGCTCCGGTAAGAAAGAACGTATTTCACGTCTTTTCCAGATGCACTCAAGCAAACAGAATCCAAGAGATTATATCGGAACAGGTGATATCGGTGCCGGTGTAGGTTTTAAAGATATTCGTACAGGAGATACTCTTTGTGATGAGAAGAATCCTATTATTCTGGAAGCTATTGACTTCCCGGATCCTGTTATCGGAATTGCAGTAGAGCCTAAGACTCAGAAGGATCTTGACAAGCTGTCTAACGGTCTTGCCAAGTTGTCTGAAGAGGATCCGACATTTACTGTTAAAACAGATGAGGATACAGGTCAGACAGTGATTTCCGGAATGGGTGAACTTCACCTTGAAATCATTATCGATCGTCTGAAACGTGAGTTCAAAGTTGAAGCTAACCAGGGTCGTCCTCAGGTTACATACAAAGAGGCTATCACCAAAGCTGTTGAACTGCGTGAGACATATAAAAAGCAGTCAGGCGGACGTGGTAAGTTTGCCGATATGATTGTTCGCGTTGAACCGGCTGATGCCGATTTTGAAGGTAACTTGCAGTTTGTAGACCAGGTGAAAGGCGGTAATATTCCTAAAGAATACATACCATCTATCCAGAAAGGTTTTGAACGTGCAATGAAAAATGGAGTGCTTGCAGGATATGGAATGGATAAACTAAAAGTTACAGTTATAGATGGTTCGTACCACTCTGTAGACTCTGACCAATTGTCGTTTGAAATTTGTGCTATGCAGGCATACAAGAGTGCAGTTGAAAAAGCAGGACCGGTATTGCTTGAACCTATAATGAAGGTTGAAGTGGTTACTCCGGAAGAGAGTATGGGTGATGTTATCTCTGACCTGAACAAGAGACGCGGACAGGTTGAAGGTATGGAATCTAACCGTTCGGGTGCACGTGTTGTTAAAGCTAAAACTCCGCTTGCCGAGATGTTTGGTTATGTGACAGCGCTAAGAACAATTACTTCGGGACGTGCAACATCAACTATGTCATTTTCACACTTTGAACCTGTTTCGGCTTCAATTGCTAAAGAGGTATTAACAGAAGTGGGTGGCCGCGTAGATTTGATCAAATAATATAAATATATATGAGCCAAAAAATCAGAATCAAACTGAAGTCTTACGATTATAGCCTCGTTGATAAATCAGCAGAGAAAATCGTAAAAACCGTAAAAGCTACGGGTGCAGTGGTAAGCGGACCAATTCCATTACCCACTCACAAGCGCATATTTACAGTAAACCGTTCGACTTTCGTGAACAAGAAATCACGCGAACAGTTCGAGCTGGCTTCTTTTAAACGCCTCATCGACATCTACAGCTCAACTGCCAAAACAGTTGATGCGCTTATGAAGCTCGAGTTGCCAAGCGGTGTTGAGGTAGAGATAAAAGTGTAATTATCAGAGATAGTATTAATTAATAACAACTAGAGAAATGCCAGGATTATTAGGAAAAAAAATCGGAATGACATCCGTTTTCAGTGCCGAGGGAAAAAATATTCCATGCACTGTTATCGAAGCTGGTCCTTGTGTGGTTACTCAAGTGAAGACCGTTGATAATGACGGTTACGACGCTATTCAGCTGGGGTTTGTTGAAAAGAAAGACAAACATACCGTGAATGCTGAAAAAGGTCACTTCAAGAAAGCAGGAGTAACACCCAGGAGACACTTGGTCGAGTTCAAAGGTTTTGGAAACGAATATAAAGCAGGTTCCGAAATAAATGTAGAAATCTTTAAGGACACTGTTTATGTTGACGTGGTAGGGACATCAAAAGGTAAGGGATTCCAGGGTGTTGTGAAACGTCACGGATTTTCGGGAGTTGGTGAAACAACCCACGGACAGCACAACAGGCTGCGCGCACCGGGTTCAATCGGTGCAGCTTCATATCCTGCAAAGGTTTTTAAGGGAACCCGTATGGGTGGACAAATGGGTAATGAACGTGTAACTGTTCAGAACTTACAGATAATTAAAGTTATTCCGGAGCACAACCTTCTTTTAATTAAAGGATCGGTACCCGGAGCAAAAGGTTCAATCGTAATAATTGAGAAATAAAATGGAATTAGCAGTATATAATATCAAAGGAGAGGTGACAGACAAAAAGGTGACACTCGATGATTCCATTTTCGGGATTGAGCCTAAT
>JAQVXD010000054.1 GCA_028709385.1 Fermentimonas sp. | reverse complement strand
GGAGAATAGAGGCCTTTTCCTTCTATTTTTTGATAAATTCCAGATTGACGATGGATTTTTGGTTAAAACCTTATAAATCCATCGTCAATACGTCAATTTAGTTTTTAGTAGGCACACAGTCTGACGTCTCTGTGGGTCTGTGTTAGGGGTGTCGTGAGTGCAGAACGTTATATGACATACTCTATCAGGAGGGTAAAAAATGAATTATAAAATGCAGTTCGTTCACCATGATCTTGGCAATCTACAGAGAGGCCAAATAGTTGAAATCACTTTGTCAGGAAATGCAGCAAATGTCCAGCTTTTTGATAGTAGTAATTTTAGTAACTATAGAAATGGTAGAAGATATAGTTATACTGGAGGCTTGGCAAAACAGTCCCCTGTTAGATTAGCAATACCAAGATCTGGTCATTGGCATGTTGCAGTAGATATGCGTGGTTTAAAAGGAACTGTTAGATCTTCAGCAAGAGTGCTACCAGCACCATTGCCAACTTTGCAGGAACGTCCCCTTGCGTCTATTCCATCATTAATAGACGGGAATCCTTTTTCTGAAAATGAAGATTTTAATCCTGAATATGATGTTTTTGTTTCACACGCTTCCGAAGATAAGGATGACGTAGTAAGACCACTTGCGGAAGCATTAAAATCCACAGGATTAAAAGTCTGGTATGATGAATTCGAATTAAAAATTGGAGATAGCCTGCGAAAGAAGATTGATAAAGGACTTGCAAATAGTAAATTTGGAATTGTCGTTCTTTCAAAAGATTTTTTCGGAAAAGGCTGGACGAATTATGAACTAGATGGAATCGTCTCAAGAGCAGTTTCAGGAGAACAAATAATTCTTCCAATATGGCATAATATAACAAAGAAAGAATTGCTGGATTTCAGTCCATCATTAGCAGACAAAGTTGCAAGAAGTACAACAACACACACAATAGAAGAAATTGCTGAAGAAATATCTGAGATGGTTTTACACAATGTATGATGGAGTACGTCATATAACAATGCACTCACGCTGACGGCACGTTTTAGAAGATCAGTTCGTGCCTGGGTTGCCTGATTTTTTATTAGGTTTGGACAACCACACCCCCTTAAGAACTGCCAAGAGGGCACGATCTCTGCGGGTCCGGTTTAGTAGGGGCGTCGTGAGTGCGTGGACGTTAATAAAATCGCGCAGTGATCATAAAGACAAAGACTAATGATCAGTGGATATAAAAAATTCAGGAATTCAATTTGGGAGAAATTAATGAAATTAGTAAATGCATTAAGTGAAAAATTTTCAATAGTTGAAGATCTGATTGATAGCGAAGAGGTCGAATTATTGGGCGATGCAGTTAAATTAATACGAGTTTTAAGCAGAGGAAGTCAATATTTAAAAAAGAGGAATTTTAGAAGATTCATTTATGGCTTATATATTGATAATGCTTCGGTAGACCAGTTGGATAAATTGGCAAAATATATAGAAAGCAAAAAAACATCGGATTACTTAGTGCATTATATTGTTGAATTACTTTCATCAGAATCAAGAGAGGCATGTCTGTTAGAAGGATTATATGTGGCAGAATTGTTGAGGAAGGGTAAAGAGATTTCTTATGAAGATATGTGTATTCTCGGATTTTTAAATGAAGCAAATGATTTTGATATTACAAATATAGAATACCTTAATGAATTTTTAAAACAATACAAGGATGAGACATTTTCTTATGATCACAAAATTATAAAGTTTTTTAAAGGGGAGGGCGTGGATTCTTTTGAAATAGAATCTTTATTTGAGTTATGTATTAGGCACTCTCTGCTAGGTAGAAGTTATTCTTCAAGTGATGGTATCGAAGTTGAAGGGTATAATCCGACCCACCCGCTCGAATCTAGATATCGTGTCAGTAATCCTATTGAATTTGAGGAAGTATACTATACCAAAGAACCTTTTAATAAAATCATAAATATGATATCAAAGTGTAAAAGTCTTAAATCTGGTGGTTGATTGATACAAATTTTTGAACTTATAGCTGCACGACTTTACATAACAAAACGCTCACGCAGCCGGTTTCTGGGATATGCTGAAGCCAGCCGCACACACCTTATCACCGGGTGCAAGCACCGCCAAGAGGGTACGATCTCTGTGGGTCAGTTTTCCGGTGGGGCGTCGAGAATGCGGGATCGTTATGCGCCATTATCAATAAAAGTCAGTATATTAAGAATTAAGGGGGAATTATTATGTTTAAAGTTACATCAGAAATTCAAAAGAAATTACTTGCACTACCAGAATCAGGTATGGGATACCAAATAGTTGATGCAACGTACAGTGATCACAGAATTAAAGAAACAATTATATTGAACTCTACTTTAGCAGAACCGACAGAAGGCAGAATTGCTGAATCTATTTTAAAGTCAATGCTAAATGAGAATACAGCATATTTAATGAGATCTGCTGTAGAGTCGAAAGAAATAATAGATGTAAAACTAAAATCGGGAAAGGGAATATTCGAAACAAGGGCGTTTTCGGAAGGAGCAAAAAGGGAGAGCAAGGGAGCGAATGAAGCTCCTGAAGAACAAACGAAACAAGAGGAGTATTTTATACGTTTTTCACATTTTGAAGATGATAAACGTATAGATAAAGAAAATAAATCTGTCTTACCAGGTACATATGCAACTACGCTTCAAGATGCAAATTATTGTATTGCACAAAAAATAGATCCCATTGCTAGATATGCTTTACCAAATACGTTGAAGATAGAATATAAATTTCACATAGTACCCGAAGAAAAAACTCTTATAAAAAGAGGGGTAGTTCAACCAGCATATGGTCAACTAGGAGGTGGGGTAGAAGTTATTTTTACAAAAGGAACAGATAAAAGCGCAGTTATTTTAGTGGAAAAAATCAACACCTAAAAGGAGTTACAACAATGGAGATTCATTTGCCGGAATTTTATATTAAGAAACTACAGCAATTACCGGAATCAGGCATGGGGTATCAGGTAGTAGATATTAAGCTAAAAGATGGTCAAGTTTTAACAAAACTGACAGTTTTAAATTCATCTGTTTTATTATTTGAAGGTTATTTAGAAGTAAGAGAAATTGAAGAGATAAAACTATCTGATAACGGCACATAACACTGGCTTCACGCAGGGCGTGGATAAGAAAACTCACGCAGCCGGTTTCTGGGACATGCTGAAGCTAGCTGCGCAACCCTATCATCGGGTGCAAGCACCGCCAAGGGAGACAGGCTTCGCCGCAGGTCCGGCTCAGGGGCGTCGTGAAATCGGGAACGTTATCGAAAAGATGAGGTAAAGATGCTTTGTTCCAAGCGGAATTTGGACGGAAAACGATATTTCCAACCTAATGCGGTGGTTCATATTGTGGTGTCTTAGAATAATTAAATAAGTGAGGTGACAATGTGAAGAAAATAGATCTACATATTCATACGGTCGCTACGGTCAGCGACAGAGATTTTTCATTCAGTATGGATACACTAAAAAGATATGCACAGCAAAGCGAGTTAGATGCCATCGCTATCACCAATCACAATGTATTTGATGCAACTCAGTTTCGCCTAATTCGGGATGAAACTCCGATAGTAGTTTTCCCCGGAATTGAAATTAACGTGGGAAGTGGACACCTTTTGCTAATTTCAGATGGAGATGATTTGACCGACTTTGAATCAAGGTGTCAGCGGTTATCCCAAGACATACCTCAAGCCACCGACTATGTATCTGTGACGGAATTATTTTCTATTTTTGGAGACCTCTCAGAATATATGCTTATCCCTCATTACGAAAAAGGACCTGCCATTAGCGGGCCGGATTTTGTAGATCTTCTTCCCTATGTATGCGCCGGTGAAGTTGATAGCGTAAAAAAGTTTGTTAGGGGAATAAAGGATAACTCTAAACTTTCCCCAGTTCTTTTTAGTGATGCAAGGATGCAGGAAGGCCTTGGAAACCTCCCTACCAGGCAAACGTATGTAGACTGCGGGGAAATATCACTCGAAGCATTGAAGGCCTGCTTAAGTGACAAACGAAAAGTCTTTCTCTCAGAGGAGGATGGCAACAAGTTATTTCAAGTATTTGATGACGGCCAGCATATTTCCACCGGACTTAATGTACTTCTTGGCGATAGATCAACAGGCAAATCCTATACCCTTGATAGGCTAAGTCAGATTTACGATAGAGCAAAATACATCAGGCAGTTTGAGTTGGTTCAGAAAGATGAGGACGCAGATAAAAAAGCGTTCGAGACCGAGATTCAGCGTAGGAGAAGTCGATTTGTAGACGACTACCTGTCGGGTTTTAGAACCATTCTAAATGATGTAGCACAGATAGATGCTGAGAAAAACAATAGGGATGTTGAAGCTTACGTAACGTCACTGTTGCGCTCGGCTGAAGAGGCAGAACGGCGTGATGTTTTTTCCAATGTCCGGTTCTTTCATGAGATAGAGTTTTCTATTAGTAATAGCGACGGATTAAAAAAACTAATCGCATCGGTAATACACTTGGCAGAAAATGTTGAGTATCGAAAGATGATCGAGAAACACATTGAAATAGGGTCCCTAAGAAATTTGGCCCGAGATTTGATTAAGCTACTCTGGGATAAGGCAGATGAAGATAGAGATCGCAAGTATGTTAACGCCGTTATCAGGGATGTAAAGGATGGTCTAAAAATGCGTACTGCCGCAACTCAAGTCGAGAATGTTGATTTATACAGAATCGCTATTGAGGAAAGAAAAGTCATGCGGTTTAACTCAATCGTAAGGGCTCTACAGGAAGATGCCATTATCTTTGACGAAAATGTTCAGGGGTTCCGAATTGTGGCTTCAAAAGGTAGATATAGCCAAGCATCGGAATTTGTTACCGCCATCAAGACGAAGGCGGCTTTTAAGGAGGTTCTTGATCATTATGATAACCCATATGCGTTTCTGATGGCCCTTACGGACCACGACAAAGTTGATGAGGCTGACATCTATAAGTTGTTCGTTAAGATTTCCTATAGAATACTGAACAAAGATGGATCAGATGTGTCTGGAGGGGAAAGATCAGAATTTAGGTTACTGCAGGAAATTAAGGATGCGCAGAATTACGACATATTGCTGATTGACGAGCCTGAGTCGTCATTTGATAATATGTTCCTAAAAAGCGACGTTAATCAGATCATAAGGGACATTTCGCGAACGATGCCGGTTGTTGTTGTTACACACAATAACACAGTTGGATTAACCATAAAACCTGATTATATCATCTATGCCAAAAAGTCAATGGAAGAAGGCAAGTTAAGATATTGCTTGTACTCTGGATATCCTACAGACAAACATCTTAGGTTCGTAGACGGTTCAATAATAAGCAACCAAAAGGTTCTAATGAATTCGCTCGAAGCGGGCAGAGATGCCTATGAAGAACGGAGGCGCGACTATGAAGCTATTGAAGCTTGACTCAAACCAAGGGTTCTTTCTTGCGGAGGACGGTAACTACTGTGCAATAGATGAAATAACAAAAGAAGACCTCCTCAGACTAGTAAGATGTGTATTAAATGATGACGTCGAATTCGACGAATATGATGAAGAAGTCATAAAGAACCAGGCACATCAGGTAGTGTATAAAAGTATTTACCGTAACTTGCAGTCACTGAAGGAGAGAAGGCAGGAATTTATAGATGAAGCAGAGAGATTGTACTTGGATGACTATAAGAGATATACAGCAGAAAAGTAACAACCACGCTCTTAAATGGAAGAGGTAGACTCAAGTGCGTTAACCTGGCAATTCCTACCGCTTGGCATGCGTCCAAATTACCGTGGCCTTTGTGAAGTGGGAGCAGGTCTATGCCGGATTTAGTCCTCGCTTATCGTAGAAAATAAATCTAGACTTTTACGTTGTTGTGTTAAATAGCAATCTTCCCGACAGGGACTATTTGGAACAGCGATAGACCTGACAAAATATAACTGCCATCCGTATTTTAAATACAGGCAATAGGCACTAAATATCCAAGGCATAGATGTGTTACTTTCTGTCGTTGCTTTGGCTTTGGGGGCCTCATCCATCCGATAACAGCAGGGTTCCCGGCTCCGCTCCCTTCGGTCACTCCGGCCCATATTGCCGGGCCTAAGCCAGGTCAGGACGGCACCGGCTTCACCAAGTGCAAGCACTAGGGCTCGGCCGGTATCTCTAGGACCCGGCAACATCGGGAACCTGCGGAACGTTATGTGAAATTCCTAATTATCATGACGGAGGATTTATATATGTATAGTAGAAGAAAGTTAATATATGCTGAAGATTTAATGAAAATAATTAATGAATTTGAATATGTACTTTAAGAAATTGAAAAAAATATTGACAACAGAGTCATTATAAATCAAGGTCTTTTTCTTATGGCATATTCACATTTTGAAGATACGCTTAGAAAAATCATACAATTAATACTAATTTGTTATCCGGAAAAAATGGATTTAAAATCATGTACTATTACGAAAGAACAAATTTGTCAGATTGCAGATAAAGGACATAAGGTTATTATTGATAATGAAATATATCAGTTATTCAGAAACGGCGTTAATAAGCAAGTTGAAGATATTTTCAGGATGATTAGCAATAAAAAAGCAAGAAATTTTGAAGAGAGCCTTAAGGATATAATAGAGACTTGTTCGCAAATTTCTATTATAAGAAATGCTTTGATACATAATGCAGGAAAAGTCTCAAAAAAAATGCTTAGAAATGATAATCTTTATCATACAGTGAATGGGAATAACATTTTTTTACATGAAGAAAATGTTATAAATAGTTTTAATGGGTTTAGATTACTTATGAATGAACTGAAAATTGAAATTGAGTGTACATATAAATACTACTGCAGACTACCGAGAGTAGAGAGAATAAAATTGGTCTGGGATAGATGCTTTAATAGTCCTATTATGAATTTTTATGATTATTGGGATATTGATAGTGATAATGATGTAATTAAAGGAATCGTTTTTCCGCAACATGAAAATAGTATATGTAGTTCAGAAAAAGTTCTATTGTCCATATGGAGACACCAATATGATAGCAAAGAACCAACAGAGGAATTTCTTCTATGCAGTGTTCACCATGAAAGCTTGGCAACGTTGTATAAAGAGTTATATGATATTGAGTTTTACTATATGAAACAAATTGCAGAAAGAATTTGATTTATTCAGTTATCAACTTCACCTAACAAAGCACTCACGCTGACGGCCCGTTCAGCAAGGTTCGTGCCTGGGTTGCCAGATTGTTCATTAGGTTTGGACAACCACACCCCTTTAAGCACCGCCAAGAGGGTACGATCTCTGCGGGTCGGTTTTCGGGGGGGTCGTCGTGAGTGCCGGACGTTATACGCAATGCTAATTTTCTTAGAAAACAGGAGTTAAAAGATGAAGAATCTTGATGAACTTAAAAAAATCGCAATATTAATTGATGCTGAAAATGCACAATTGACAAAATTGAAGGGAATATTGGCAGAAATCTCAACACACGGTCATATTATTGTTAAACGAGCTTATGGAGATTGGGCTAACCCATGTCTGAAAAATTGGAAAGATGATTTAAATGAACTGGCAATACAACCTATTCAACAGTTTTCGTATACCAGTGGGAAAAATGCAACCGATGCAGCAATGATTATTGACGCGATGGATTTGTTGTATCAGGATAAATATGATGCATTTGCTTTAGTTTCAAGTGACAGTGATTTCACGAAATTGGCAGCTCGACTTCGAGAGTCAGAAATATTTGTATTTGGTGTTGGAGAAAAAAAGACCCCAAAATCATTCAGAAATGCATGTGATGATTTTATACTTACAGAGAATATTGATAAGGACTCCACGCCAGATGAAAGCATAGAAATGGAATTGGATGCGTTGATAAGTGAAGGCAATTCTAAGGGCGAGGATAAAGAAGTGAATTTAGAAGATCCAATGAAAAGTGTTGAAAACCTTCTTGATTTGGCTTGTGAAAAATATGCGGAAAATGATGGTTGGGTTAACGCAGCGAGTGCTGGCAGTTTTGTAAAACGTTCAATGTCTGATTTTGATCCAAGAACGTTTGGATTCAAAAAATTTACGGATTTGATTTCAAGTTTACCAGAAAAATATGAAACGACAAAAGATCAAAGCAAAGGATCTGTAGGTGTTGTGTATTATCGAAAACGTTCAAAAAATTAATTGCACTGCGTATAACAAAGCACTCACGCTGATCGGCCCGTTCAGCAAAATTCGTGCCTGGGCTGCCGGATTTTTCATTAGGTTTGGACAACCACACCCCTTTAAGAACCCCCAAGAGGTACGATCTCTGCAGGTCGGTTTTCCGGCGGGGTGTCGTGAGTGTGAAACGTTTTGTGAGACATCACCCTTGAAAGTAAAGTTTTGAGTCTGGAGGGGAAATTTATGAAGATATCCATGGCCATATATCGAAGAGATGACATTGAAAAAGTAATTAACGTAGCTGATTTAAATCGAACTTTATATAACACAAGATATAGAGGATATCTATTCTGTCTGGAGGATGGGTGTAATGCATGGTTATGTTATGTGGAAAGTAAGAAGAATGATTCTGGATTCTTTAGAACTTGGTCTAAAAAAGAACATAAAGAAGGATGTCCATACGAAGTAAATTACGATAAATTTAATGATGGCTCACTCCGAAAGTTTGGAGATAAGAATATAAATATTTCCAACAAGCATATTAATGAGAAGTTAAGGCGTACATATGAGCAGATATTTTTAAATATTTCTAATCCGGGTAAAAGCCCAGTAAAACTTATATACGGAGAAGTGAACCGGAGGGAAGAAGAATTAAAGGGAGAGCCGGCTTTATTTGATTTAGGAATTAATATTGATGGAGAAAGAGAACCGTATATTCTAACAAGACGGTTTGATAAATTAGATGAATCTGATATAGATAAGACTCGCTGTGTTTTCGGTGAGGTAAGAAGTATGTCTATCCTTAATAACCATGCTTATATAAACTTGACCAATAAGACTGAAAAAAGCATTAAAATTTACTTCAGTGAATATTTCAGGGCAGGAAATACGCCTGTATTTGAAAATCTGCATTTAATAAAACAGTATATTGATGAACTCAGAAAGCAAAGATTAAAAATTAATTGCTGTTGTATTGGTTGGATTACTAAAGTTCGGAGTGGATTTAATATTCATCCAGATAGGTTTAATGGATTCATTCTTAACGGATTAGGCTTTTATGAAATAATTCGGAGATAGGGCGACGTCACATAACAAAGCACTCACACTGACGGCACGTTATTATAAAGTAGTTCGTGCTGGGTTGCCGGATTCTCAACAGGTATGGACAACCACACCCATTAAAGAACCCCCAAGAGGGACATCTCTGCAGGTCGATTTTCGGTGGGGTGTCGTAAAAACCAGACTTCGGAACTTCGCGGGACGTTATGCGAAATCAGCATATCAGAGGAACTTTTAGTTGGCTATAGTTTAAAGAATGAAAAATAATAATATAGAGGAATTAAGGTATCTAAATTATTTTTTAATCAAAATAAAGATACTCTGAAAATATGTTGCT
>JAQVXD010000053.1 GCA_028709385.1 Fermentimonas sp. | reverse complement strand
AGTTAGGAGTTCCTAACCTAAACTGTACCCCCTAAGAAAAAATGAGGAAGTAAGGTGCTGAAAGAAAGCAGATTAGCCTGCAAAGGTGGCTTTCCCGTCCATACCGCAACAAGAAAAGGCAAGAAACATTAAAACAGTTTCTTGCCTTTTTTCATTTTAGGAGTTGCTCTTCTTTTCTTATTACCACCTAAAAGCCCGCCTCATAAGATCTTGCTCCATCTTTGGTATTCCATATTTTACTGCTGATTTTTCCCAGTCGGAAACGCTTAATTTAATTTTATCAATTAATTTGAGCGCATCTTTTTCTGTTAATCTAAAATAGGGCGAAACGCTTAGAGCAAGGTCAAAGTCTAAGGAATTATCATTTTCAGATATATTTAATTTTAAGCCGGTACCATATTGATTAGGATTTATGTCATAGGCGGGAGAAAGTATCCAGCCGTTTTGAGTCAATATAAAACCGTGATTCCTCAAATGATCATCTGTGTTGCTTATGGCTACGGAAAAAACAATCCGTTTGAACAATTCTTCCAAATCATCATTGACATTAGCTCCGTTTTGAATGATAAACTCTACCAGTTCAAGATAACTTACCCCATCATCGGAATTTGCGCCATCGCTGTAACCAAGTAAAGTCATAGCAGATGAAAAATGAAGCCGTTCACCATTCGGTTTTCTGTCAAATCGTTTTGTTAAATAAGTATGATGCTTGTTATTTTACTTACAATAAATTTATCCATTTAAGTAATTCGGGATTGTCATGTTCGATATTTTTTTCTAATTCAAGACTCGCGTGTTCCAATTCACGAATGGAAGTCCAGGGCGGAGCCGAATAGTTTTTATTATTGTCCAAAAAATCTCCATCCGGGGCAAGTTTAAAACGAAGAGCACCCATACGATGCAAATCATATACTCCCAATAGAAAGTCGGATTCACGAAGAGTCTTTACAGGTCTGTTTTCACTTTTAGCGAGTATTGCTTCCCTTCGTTTCATCAAAACACGTCCCCAGCGATCGGGAGATTAATCCAGAAACAAACCGAAATTTGGTTTTTCGTCCCTCAGATATTGGGGACCTGAATAAAATCCCAAGTCTGGATCTAATACGTGTGCAGAATCAGATTTCAGCCACTCGTCCGAATATTCGAAAGAGAAAATCTCCTTTCCTCTTAATACGTCAGCCTTCAAAATCCCCATTAGAACAGGATTTACTAACTCCACCCAATCAGCGTATACGTATATGTTTTTTGTATCATGAACTCTATTTTTTAGGTGCTCTCAATCCTGTCTTTAAAGTTCTGTCGCAGACAACTCAGCAAATGCTTTCTGATACTCTCTTTCTGCCTCAAGAGCCTGATTTATGGTTTCGTAATATAAACCAATTTCAATCATATAATCCAACAGTGATATTTCTCCGGCATCTAATGCCTTTTTCAATAGAGTTGTATTACTAGCGACCTCCAACGATTTTCTGAATGTTTGAGCAGTTGCTTGTAGTCCCAGGGTTCTGTTGTACAAGATAAACAAATTGCTGTAAAATTGTTGTTTACTGTCCGTTTCGCGTGATTCGGCAGCAATAACAGCTCTTTTAGCTTGCTTTATCCTGTTTGTATTCTCCCATAAGGGAATAGAAACCCCAACGATAAAACCCCGATAACTCTCTCCAACTACTTTTTCGGTCATATATCCGGCTGAAAATGTAGGCAGTCTCATTGCTTTATTCAGCGATACCAGATTTTTGTTCACTTCAACCTCTTGCTTTATGTAAGCCAGAGCCGGACTTTTTTGTTCTGCCTGAAGATACCAGTCATCAAAATTCGGGGGTAATTGTATCGGTCTGTAAGAGTTTTCATCTACAGCCAGGTCTATTCCTCCATTCAGCCTTTTCAGATGAGAAAGTATTGTGTTGCGCTCGGTTTCAATCCGTAATATTTCGCCTTGAACAGTTGACAGGTTAAGTTGCACTTTGTTGTATTCTATAACATTAGCATAACCTTTGTCTAATCGTTCCTTATAGCCTGCCAGAATTGTTTCAGCGTGTTGCAACCTTAATTCCATCTCTGTCATCAGGGCATTATAGTATATCAAATCAAGACAATATTTCTTAGCTTCGAGCAATATACTCATCCTCTCTGCTTTATATTGCCACTCAACAAGATTGTTTTTCTCATTTGCAACCTTGCTTTTCATTCCGGTTAATGTTGGAATATCGAATGATTGTGTAACGCTAAAATCTGTACGTCTACCAATAGCTGACGGGTCTCCCCATAAATAGCCAAACTCGGCTTCCGGATTTGAGAGATATATCCCCGTTCTGTTCTCTAATTTTTGTGCTTCCGCTGTTTCTCGCAACGACTTTAATGTAGTATTGTTCTTTTCTATCGAAGTCAACACCGAATCGATACTGTTTTGTGCAAAAAGAGGAATAAATGCAAATATTGCCAATATATTTATTATTATTTTCATGACTTTAATTTTAATCAATATCTAAAATCTCTTTCTTAACTTCTTTTCTGTCAACTAATAAATACATTATAGGAATGATAAAACCATTCAATAAAGTGGATGTCAACAAACCGCCAAGTATTACCTTTGCCATCGGACTTTGTATTTCATTTCCCGGTAAGTCTCCGCCAAGAGCAAGCGGAACAAGTGCTAATGCAGAACAAAGTGCAGTCATTATAATAGGATTTAATCTGTCTAATGAGCCATGTATTACACTTTCATATTTAGAATATCCTTCGCTCATCAAGTCGTTGTATCTGGAGATCAGCAACATTCCGTTTCGGGTAGCAATTCCAAAAAGTGCGATAAATCCTATAATAGCCGGAATACTTATTATTCCACCGGTAACTTTAATTGCAAAGACTCCCCCAATTAACGACAAAGGGAGGTTCAACATGATCATTGCAGCCTGATTAATGCTTTTGAATTGTGCAAATAATAACCCAAAAACAATACACAGCGATAATAAAGATGTAATAAGCAATATGCGTGATGCAGCTTGTTCACTTTCAAACTGTCCGCCATACTCAATGTGATATCCCTCAGGTAATTCGATATTTTCTGAAATCGCCTTTTGAATATCTGTAACCACACCTCTTAAATCCCTTTCTGCAACATTGGCTGATACAACAATCTTCCTTGCTACATTTTCACGGTTAATAGTATTTGGTCCTGTTGATGAAGTGATTTCAGCTATATTTGCTAAAGGTATTTTACGTCCATTTGCATCTACAAGCATGTTTTTGATATTCTCTGTTGTTGCCCTGCTCTCATCATTTACCTTCAATGTTAAGTCGAATGAGCGGTTACCCTCATATACTTGTGATACAACTTCTCCGGCAAGCATCACATTTATGATTTCGCCAAATTCAGATGGAGTTATTCCATATTTTGCCATAACTTCTTCCTTTGGCACTATTTTTAGTTGAGGTCTTTCAACCTGTTGCTCAACATTTAAGTCGACAATTCCATCTACATCCCCGATATTTGATTTGATTTGATTTCCCAAGTCAAACATTTTATTCAGGTCGGTTCCAAAGAGCTTAATGGCAATATTTGCTCTTGTACCGGATAGCATAGCATCAATACGATGAGAAATCGGCTGACCTATTTCAATATTCACACCGGGCAGTACTTTCAGCTTTTCCCGTATTTCTGCCAAAACCTCCTCTTTAGAGCGCTTATCGAGAATAAACGGAGCTTCAATTTCTGATACGTTCACCCCCAAAGCATGTTCGTCCAGTTCAGCACGACCGGTTTTACGACCAACAGTTTGTATTTCAGGGACTGATAGTAATATTTTTTCTGCAATACTTCCCACTCTGTCCGATTCTTCTAATGATATTCCGGGAATTGTACTTATGTTGATTGTAAATGAACCTTCATTAAATGGAGGTAAAAAACTTCGGCCTAATGTTGTAAAAGCAATAATGGTTGCTATCAACATTACCCCTGTGCCACCAAGAACCCATTTTTTGTTGTTTAAAGTCCACCTTAATGCTTTTTCGTAATGTGTTTTAAGCAACCTGACAATGTATGGCTCTCTTTCCGCTTTGTCTTTTTTCCCCGGCTTACCCAATAAATAGCTGCAAAGCACCGGAGTTAATGTCAGCGCTATTAAAGTCGAAGCTATCATTGCTACAATAAAGGCGATTCCCAAAGGTGCAAGCATTCGCCCTTCCATTCCTGACAGAAAGAAAAGAGGTATAAATGTTGCAATGATTATAAGTGTAGAGTAAACTATAGGCATACGAACCTCTTTGGATGCTTCAAAAATAACGGTACGGATGCTTTTTTGCTCCTCTTTGGGCTTATGCCTATTCTCACGAAGCCGTTTAAATACATTCTCCACATCCACGATTGCATCATCAACTAATGAGCCGATTGAAATAGCTAACCCTCCCAGACTCATCGTGTTTATTGTAAGTCCCATATAATTCAGAGCTAAAATAGTTGCCAGAAATGATAGAGGAATAGTTACGAGAGAGATAACGGTTGTTCTGATATTCATCAAGAATATAATCAGAATAATGACAACAAATAAACCCCCTTCTAACATTGATTTTTGCAAATTACCAATGGAACTATTTATGAAACGAGATTGGCGAAAAATATCAGTTGACACTTTCACATCACCGGGAAGTGACTGTTGTAATTCTGCAAGTGATTGATCCAGCTTATCGGTTAGCTCCAAGGTGCTTGTTGATGGCTGTTTTGTTATTGTCATCAATACAGACGGCTTTCCATCAGTTGCTGCGACACCTAATTTAGGGGCCTTATTCCCGATTTTAACGTCAGCTACATTTTCAAGCAGAACAGGGACATCATTAACTGTTTTGATAACTCTTTTGCCAAGTGAGGACAGCTTATTTGTTGATAATATACCCCGGATAATATATTCATTGCCATACTCGTATAAAACTCCTCCTGCTGCATTTTGATTCACATCCTTTACAGCAGTAATAACTTCATCTAAACCTACAGAGTAGTGTTTCATCTTTTCAGGATTCAGCAAAATCTGGTATTCTTTAATTTCACCACCCATGACAGTAACTTGTGCAACTCCGCCGGTTGAAAGTAAGCGCGGACGAATTGTCCAATCGGCAATAGTTCTCAGTTCTTGTAAAGAAGTTGAATCTGCTGTTAAGCCAACGATCAAGACTTCGCCCAATATGGACGATTGAGGTCCCAATGTGGGATTACCAACATTAGAGGGCAAATCATCTTTTACAACGGCAAGTTTTTCTGATACAATTTGCCGTGCAATGTAAATATCGGTTCCCCAGTCAAATTCAACCCATACAATCGAAAATCCAGTTGTAGAAGAAGACCGTACACGACGTACATCAGTTGCACCGTTCAATGCTGTTTCTACAGGAAAAGTCACTAAACGTTCTACTTCTTCAGGAGCCATTCCTCTTGCTTCTGTCATCACCACTACAGTAGGGGCATTTAAATCAGGAAATACATCAACTTCCATATTGATAGTTGTATATGTGCCCACTACCACCAGAATTATCGAAGCTATCAAAATAACCATGCGGTTATTCAGCGAAAACTTTATAATTTTATTCAGCATGATACTTCTTAAATTTAGTGGTTGTGACCTTCCGGTATAACTGATGACGTTGCAGCCAACTTCACCTGATAAACTCCTTCGGTTACCACCTTATCACCGACATTCAATCCGGAAAGAATCTGCACTCTGATTCCGTTGTTTTGTCCAAGTGTCACTCCCTGTTTCTTGTATTCCTCATCATGTACTTGCAAATAGACGAAGTGCAGGCCTTGCTCTTCAGTTATTGATGTTACAGGAACTGACAAAACATTGTTTTGAGGACTTGTAAGTAGAAATACTTCGGTAAATGAACCGGGAATAATGTCGCCTGGGTTATCAAATTCAAAAGTAACTGGAATAAAAAAAGATTGTTCACCGGAAGCTTTTCCGAAAGACAGTAAGCGTCCGTTTAAATCCGCTAATTTATATACCCTGTTATCATATCCCGGTTTGAAATTTGCACTGCTTATAGTTTTAAGGTATTTATAGTTGTTCTCTGAGACCTCTGCTCTTAATTGGAGTCGGTTGTTTTGTGAAACAGTAGCTATGGGCTGACCTACTGTTACATATTCACCCTCACCAACCAGTCTGTTCCTGATATATCCTCCGATTGGAGATGTAACTCTAACTCCGCTTTCGGTCATATTTGACGCTTGTGCTTCGTAGGTGTTTTTGGCCGTTAAATAGCGTAAGCGACTTTGTTCATATTCTTTTTCAGATATAACTTTATCTTTTACAAGTTCTTCTGAACGTTGAAATTCTTTTAATGCCGCTTCATATTCAGCCTTAGCCTTTATTGCAGGATCACCATCCAGCAGTTTTTCCGCAGAAATAGTAACAATAGCTTCGCCTTCTCTTATTGAAGCTCCTTCTGTAATCGAGGGATCAACAAAAGACACTATTCCGTTTGAAGTGGCTGCAATAGTCACTTCACCTCCTGGTGAAGTTTGTATTTGTCCGCTTGTTTTTATTACATTTTGAAATGCGCCCTGACTAATTGTTTCCGTTGTAAGTCCAACCAATACGGCTTGTTCTTTTGTAAAGACAATCTCATCTGAATGTTCATCCTTTTCTACAGCTCCATGATTGTGACCATCTCCGTCTACATGTCCAGAATTGCATCCGTTAAGCATCATCGCTGCAATAATAAGGAAACTTATTGCGTAGGTTTTCATTTTATTCTTGTTTAAATTTGATTCAAATACGACACTCTGCATAGCTTTTTTATCAGCTATGCAGTATAATGTAAACTATTCTACATTAAATGTATAAATTAAGAATGCATACAGGGAGGAGCTCTCAAACCGTTGTATTGGCTTGTATCTTCAAATTTGTAGAATGTGAGATATTCTGCATATTCAACCTTGAATGCTGCTATTTCCGAGTCGAAAACAGGAATGTCAGCAATAAGACAAAATATAGGGGATGTGTTAATAGGATTATATGAAGGACGCATGTATTCAGTCTCTGCAAAACAGGAGTGTGGCGCATCCTCTTCCGAATCACCGGTATGATCATCATTGATATTTTTGTCCTGCTCACAGTGTTCTAAAACGAAGCAGGCAGTTTCTCCATGGTGATGGTGGGGAAGCATGCCAACCACTATCAACAAAAGGATAGCGAGTGCCATGAACGATATGGAGATATACTTTTTCAAATTGATAAAAGCTTTAAGATTACAAATATACAATTATTTTTTTTTAAGGAGTTGTGTTTAGGACACACATATTTAGTAATCTAGTCGTAGTTAACTATTTGTAGTGCTTTGTTTTTTTATTTAATTTTGCATTTCTTGAAAATGTAGTTGAAGTGTTACTGACAGTTCCGCTAATACAGATCAATAGATAGGGTGTTGCCAAATGAAAGTAGATATCGAAGCTAGTGTAATACAAGAATTAAAAAACGGTTCGGAGGAAGCTTTCGAAATAATATACAATCGATATGTTGGAAAGCTCTATAACTTCATGTTAGGGATTACCCGCGGCAACGAATATATGTCAGAAGAGATGGTGCAAACTGCATTTATCCGCCTGTGGGAAACGCGTGAAAGAATTGATACCGGAAAATCATTAATTTCCTATCTTGCAACAATTGCTAAAAACACATTATATAATAAATATAAAAGAGATACAGTAGAGTATCTTTATCGCGAAATGATTTTGCGGGAAGATACAGAACTGGATTATTCAACCGAACAAGAACTAGAAGTTGAGTGGCTTAAAAAATCTGTTGATGAACTTATCGAACAGATGCCACCAGGAAGGAAAAGGATATTTAAGATGAGCCGCCAGCAGGAGATGTCAACCAAAGAGATTGCAGAGAATCTGGGAGTTTCATTAAGTACCGTGGAAACCCAGATATCACTTGCTGCGAAGTTTATGAGAAGAGAGTTGCTTAAACATGGAGATAAACTGATATTTGTTGCACTTCTGCTCACTCCTATATATGGTTAATTATATATAAATATAAATTCCCTTTAGCGGTAATGAGTTGATTGATTGTATTATTATTGAAAGGTATTATGTTAAGTTAATATAGCAGGTGATGAGTAATATTGAAAAAATAGAACTGTTTGAGAGATACATAAAGGGGCAAACTACTTCTGATGAGGATAGATATATAGATAAACTGATAGAAGAAGATTCAGATATTCAGAATATTTTAGATGAAGAGATAGCGGCAGTTTCCGGAGAAATTAGTACTCATACCAGAGAACAACTGCTTAAGAAGATCAACTCAGGAATTAAGGGGACAACTACTGAAATATACAGTGAAGAAGCTTTAGCTGCTCAAAACAGATCAAAAAAACTCAGTTTAACCTCCAGATTGTTGCGCTGGACTGCCATTCTGTTGCTACCCCTTATTTCATCAATCATCACATATTATATAGTAACCACAGGCGCAAATTATCAAAACTCCCCGGTAACATTTTCAACAGGCCATGGAGAAAAGGCTGATATTACACTGCCCGATGGTAGTCACGTTTGGTTAAACTCAGGTACATCAGTTACATACAATTCTTCTTTTAATCAAAAGGAAAGAGTCCTGAATCTTTCAGGTGAAGCATATTTTGAAGTGTCAGAAGACCCAAAGAGGCCATTTATAGTTAAGACTAGTGACATTGCTGTTGAAGCTTTGGGAACATCGTTCAATGTTACAGCTTATGAAGAAGATATGTTTTCTTCGTCTATACTTATTGATGGCAGCATAAAAGTGAGAGCAGAGGGTCAGCAACGTATACTTAATGAAAACCATCGCGCTACATATTACAGAGAGAGTAACATTCTGGCAACTGACGCTGTTACAGCTTCTGATTATATTTTGTGGAAAGATGGATACTTATATTTCGACAATTGTTCATTTGAAGATATCGCCAAGCGGCTATCTCGCATGTTTAACGTTAAGATTGAGTTCAAATCAGATAAATTGCGTCCTATAAGATTTACCGGAACGCTGGGCAACAGCAGTATAAAAAATGTTCTTGATATACTTTCGCTAACTTCGCCTATGTATTATAAAATGAGCGGAACCACAGTTGAGTTGTACTACAACGAAATTTAGTTGCCGACCGGAATACAAGATCAGCAACACAACAGAATTCCACTGGTTAAATAGTGTTAATCTAAGTTAACCGATTAGTGTTTTTATGCCACGTTATTGTAAACCATATAACGACCTTGAAACTATAATACATAATAGTAGAAAGTTTGGAAGAGACTAATAATTTTTTAATTTGTTAAATCCTAAAACAAAAAAATGAATGAAAAGTAAATTGTTATTGCTGCCACTACTTTTGTGGATGTTTGCAATTACTGCAAATCCACAGGTTACAGTAAATGTTACAAACAAATCAGTGAGAGAAACACTGAAAGAGATCGAGAGAAAAAGCGAGTATAAATTTTTCTTCAACGAATCACTCGCAGGATTGGAAAAGAAAACCAATCTTAATGTAAACGATGCTGAAATTGCCAAGGTTATGAGTATGCTCTTAGCAGGTACAGGAATCGATTACCGCATTGAAGAAGATAACCTTATCGTGTTGGTTACTAAGAGTGTTCCTGCAACACGACTGACAGCAAGTCAGCAAACAAACAGAACCATCACAGGAACCATAACCGACCCGTCTGGTGAACCAATTATAGGTGCAACCA
>JAQVXD010000052.1 GCA_028709385.1 Fermentimonas sp. | reverse complement strand
CCTTCAGCATTTCAGCGCATAACAAATTCGTTGAACTGAAGATTATTTCATTGTTTTAACTTATTTGCGGGGTCTTGTGCAATAATTATCCCCCTTGTTACATTTTTATTAAGATTTTCTCCTTTTTTTTGGAATTAAAAATTATCCCATTACATTTGCTGTATGTAAAAAACTAATTATGACAGTAAATGAAACAAACTAAAATTGACGAATACACATTTCGTTATATTTATGATTTGTATTTCAATGATTTATGCAAATCGCTCAATTACTACACCTCTAACGTGGAGGTGATTGAGGATATTGTGCAGGATCTGTTTGTGAGCTTATGGGAGAATAGAGAAAACGTGAGCATATTTCACATAAAGACATATCTTTTCACTTCTGTCAGGAACAAAATGCTTAACCTTTTAAGAGACAGTAGGAAGTTTGAGATACTTTTGGAAGAACATCATATCGACTTAAATCAACCGGATGAGGAGCAGTCGGGCTTTAACGAGGAGCTATACCTGCTTACAAGAGAGGCAATTGATACATTGCCACTGAAATGCAAAGAGCTTTTTCTGCTCAGCAAAAAAGAAAACAAAACATACAAACAGATTGCCAAAGAAAAACAGATCTCAGTGAAAACGGTTGAAAATCAAATGGGTATTGCCTACAAGAAGATCAGAGAGTATGTTTCTGAGAAAGTGGCTTTATCAATCTTATTATAATTTTTCTTATTCTTTAGGGGTATTGTACTTTTTTGTGTCTATTAGATACAAGGCTAAAGTTATATTTACAAAATAATGGATATACCGTATAAAATAATTGATAGAGTGTTAGACGGAGTTGCTTCTGAAAAAGAGAAGGAGCAGTTGGCCTTGTGGCGAAGCACCTCTGTTGAAAACGAAATTATCTATTCAACACTTAAAAACGAAAGGCTTTTTACTGAAACTGAGAACAGGGAGTTTGTGGTTCCCGATAAAGATAAGGTGTGGAATGAGCTTTCACAGAAGTTGCCTTTCAGGAAAACTGCGGCTGCATATTCATTAAAACAGATTATTGCTGTTGCAGCTATGGTGGCAGTTGTTTTTTTAACTGCAGGGTATGCAATATCAGCTTTAATCTCTGATAAAGATAAGCATGCTGATATTTACACAACAATTATTGCTCCGGAGGGACAGAAAACTATATCGATACTGCCTGATGGTACAGAGGTGTGGCTGAATTCGGGCTCATCTATATCATACTCCGGATCGTTTGCCGCGGATAACCGTAATATTTCGATGACGGGAGAGGCTTATTTTGATGTTGCAAAAAACAGAGAGATGCCTTTTAACCTGAGTATTGAGGATGAGGTTTCTCTTACTGTTCTTGGAACATCGTTTAATGTGAAAAACAACAGGCAGACAATAGAGGTTGCCCTTAACCGGGGAAGTGTAAAGCTGGCAGATCAGGATAGTAATGAGAGTTTGGCTATACTTAATAATATGGAGAAAGCCGTTATAGAAAAAAGAAACGGCGTATTATACTGTGATGTTGCTAAAATTACTGATTACAACTATAATATCTGGTCGCTTGAGGAACTGAAGTTTGAAAATGCTTCTTTTGATGAAATCATAATTAAACTGGAAAAACGATATGGTATGACCATTGATTACAGCAATATTGATACAGACGAGCGTTACTGGATGACTATAAAGAACGAGACGCTGGATGAGATGCTGCAGGTATTAAGAAAAATAGTGCCTATAACATATTCAATAAATGATAAACATGTAATTATAGAAGGTAAATAGAAAAAAAAATTGCGCGGAAGACGGCCATCTTCCGCACAATCAGAAACGCCCCAATCTACTTTTGCTTTTTCAAATTTTACATTTAGTTAAAAATGTAAACAGGGTGCGTTATATTCTGAAACAAAGGTAGTAATAATTTTCTTTACAATTAAAATAGATAGAACTATGATTTGGAAAAAAACTATGTTTATGCTGATGTTTTGCCTGACGCTGACGTTTATTTCGTTGCCGGCAGAAGCGCAAAACAATGCTGTTATCCGGTTAAACGGGGATAACATCACGCTGCTTGAAGCGATTCGTTCTATTGAGTCGCAGTCTGACTATCGTTTTGTATTCGACAGTTCGGTGCCTTTACAACAGAGGGTGACCGTGAAAACAAGCGGTAGTGATATCACTAAGATTCTTACAGGCTTATTCGAGAATAAAAGAATAAGTTTTGAAAGAACAGGCAACCAGGTTGTTCTGATGGTAAGCTCATCTCAGAATGCAGTTGCACAGATTAAAAATGTGACAGGAACAATTACCGATTCAAGCGGAGAGCCGGTGATTGGAGCAACAGTGATGATTAAAGGTACCGACAAGGGTGTTGTTTCTGATTACGATGGTAATTTTATTCTTGCCAATGTACCTCAAAATGCTATTGTAGCCATTTCTTATATTGGATATAAGACAGTTGAATTTACGGCTGACAGTCCGCAGCTTGCAAAAGTTGTTTTGCAGGAAGACACGGAACTGCTGGATGAACTGGTGGTGGTTGGTTACGGTACAATGAAGAAGAAGGACCTGATGGGTGCTGCTTCTGCATTGAGCGGTGATAATTTAACAACCAACTCGAACATTTCGGTAGGGGGTGCCTTGCAGGGCAAAATGTCGGGTATCTCTGTAATGAGCTCTACCGGATTTCCTGGTGCAGAGACAAATATTGCCATTCGCGGTATCGGTACTTTCGGGTCGGGTGACAATGCGCCGTTGGTTGTGATTGATGGTGCGCCTGTATCATCAGGTATCGAGATGCTGAACCCCAATGATATTGAGAGTGTGAACGTGCTGAAAGATGCTTCGTCGGCCGCTATCTACGGATCGCGCGCTGCAAATGGTGTTATCCTTATCACAACCAAGAAGGGTACTGCCGGCAAGGCAAAAGTATCATTTAATGCTAATTACGGTATTCAGCAACCCTCTAATATATTAGAAGTTCTGTCGGCACAAGAGTTTGTTTCGGCTATTTTAGAGATGCGCGATAACAAAAAAGCTATAGACGGAGGTAATCCCACAACAAGATATGATGGTGTGGATCCGGCATCATTTGGACAGGGTACCGTGTGGAGCGATCATATTTATCAGACAGCACCAACTTATGATATCAATATGAACGTATCGGGCGGTTCTGAGTCGATGAACTACTACCTGTCGGGTGAATACCTTAATCAGGATGGTATCGGTATAGGTACAGCCTTCCAGAAAGCAACATTGCGTGCTAATCTTGAAGGAAAGGTAAACAACTTTTTGAAGATTGGAAATAATGTGCAGTTGCTTTACAATCAGAGCATGGGTGACAGGTCGAACCGCCTCTCTGACGTTATTTTCAATGCTCCTGTTATTCCTGCTTATGATGCTGACGGCAGCTATGGTGAACCCGATGCTAAATATACATCTTCGAAGAATGCTATTCCCGAGGTTGCGTGGAGAACGCCGGAGTCGAACAACTACAGGGTTCTTGACAACCTCTATATGGAATTACAGTTTACCGACTACCTGAAGTTTCGCTTCAACGGTGGTATAGATCTGGGATTCAACGAATATAGCCTGTTCTCTCCTTTGTATAATGACGGGGGACAGACAAACAACACCAACAGTTATTCTGATAACAGGAGGAAGGATTTGATGTGGGTGACCGACTACCTGCTGTATTTTGATAAGCAGTTCGACTCGAAACATACGGTTAATGCAATGGCGGGTATGTCGCAGCAGTTGTTCAGCAACGATAATTTAAATGGAACAGTTAAGGATTTTGTTTCCGAAGTGCCAAATATGCAGGTTATCAATGGCGGTACAAACGCACTTGATAAAACACTTGCAGGTGGAAAGAGTCAGCTCGCGCTGGGCTCATACTTTGGTAGAGTTAATTACGATTACATGGGGCGCTATCTGTTTGGTTTCAACGTTCGTGCCGATGGTTCATCACGTTTTAAGGGAGGCAATCAGTGGGGTGTATTCCCTTCTTTCTCAGGTGCCTGGAGAGTGTCTGAAGAAGATTATTTCAATTCAAACCTGATATCTTCCTTGAAACTGCGCGCTTCGTGGGGACAACTTGGTAATCAGTCGATAGGTTCGTGGTATCCCACCACAGCATCGGTAGTGAAGAAAAATGTTATCTTCGGCAGAACAGCCAACGAGCAGGTGCTTTATTCAGGTTATACGCAGACGGCTCTGTCAAATCAGGCTCTTAGATGGGAGACAACTACTGTTACTAATGCCGGTGTGGATCTCTCGCTTTTGAATAATAAGGTGCAGATTGTTGCTGATTATTTCTATAAATCTACCGACGGTATACTCCGCTCAATGGTGCTTCCGTTGAACGTGGGGGTGACAGCTCCCAACGTGAACTACGCCGAGGTGGTAAATAAAGGATTTGATCTGGAGGTGATTTTCAATGATAACATCAGTGATTTTAACTACTCAGTTTCGGGTAACATGTCGTATCTTGATAATGAGATTAAAAAACTTAGTTCGGGTGCCGACTCAGAAACTGTTTCAGCTCCTTACGGGGGTCTGTATATCAACAAGGTGGGTGAATCACTCAGTTCTATGTATGGCTACAGGACTGGAGGTGTGATAACCACGGCAGAAGAGGCTGCAAGTCTGAAAACAATGGGGCAGGGCAACGCAAAGGTTGGTCGCATGAGCTATGTTGACACTAACAACGATGGCAAGATCAATGCTGATGACAGGGTTATACTTGGCAGCTACATCCCTAAAGTTTCTGCAGGTTTTACTTTCTCTGCAAACTGGAAGGGGTTTGACTTCAACACGGTTTTCGCGGGTGTTTTTGGAAGAAAGCAGTTCTCTCCGATGTCATTCCAGAATCGTTTCCCCAACAGAAACCAGACACGTAAATGGTATGACAACCGCTGGACAATTGGTGCTGATCCTGCTGGTAAATATCCTGCCATGATTCAGGCTGAATCGTATGAAGAGATGACCGACCTGATGGTTTCGAATACCTCTTATGTGAAAATAAAATCGCTGACACTTGGTTATCGTCACAATTTCGATGATTTCAGCGCCAGGGTATACCTGTCGGGCGAAAACTTGTTCACCTTTGCACACAAGGATTTTGACGGATTTGATCCTGAGAATGGATTGGCGCCGGGACATTTCACCAACTGGGGAGGTGACTATCCTACTGCCAGGATATACTTAATCGGTTTAAACTTAACATTCTAAAAAATTCACAAGATGAAAAAATTTAGTTTATACATCACAATTATATTAGCTATTGCACTGAGCGGTTGCATGGAGAGTTTTCTCGAGCGTAACCCCTACGGATCGCTGGATGAGAATACGTTTTTCACGAAGAAAGAGCATGCCGACCTGGCTGCGGCTGCTTGTTACTCAACCTTGCAGAAGATGAATGCGCACTGGGCTGATGCTCAGCTGGAACTGGGAATGACAGGTGATTTTTCTCCATCGGGTTTTAAGGATGCTCAGGCTTATTATACAGCATCTTTTAATCCTAACGACGCTAACGTGGTGAATGGTATCTGGCGCAGAGGGTATGAGGGTATCGCAATTTGCAACAACAATATTATAAGAGTGGAGCAGATGGGTGCCGATATTATTGATGATGAGGTTAAGAACAGACACCTGGCAGAGATGCGCTTCATCAGAGCTTTCTGGTATTTCCGTTTAGTTAGATTTTATGGTGATATACCTTTACGCTCGGCGCTGGTAAGTGATCCGAAAAGCGAAGATCAGGTGATGCTGCCGCTGACTGCAAAAGAGGAGATTATCTCTGAAATGATTTTGCCCGATCTGCAGTTTGCTGTAAATAATCTTCCCGTTTCGTGGGAGACTACACTTCACAATCGTGCCACCAAAGGTGCTGCATTGGCAACGCTTACTGAGTTGTATGTTTACATCAAAGATTATGCAAAAGCAATTGAGAGCGGTCTGGAGGTTGAAAAGCTTGGCTACAGCATGATTGAAAACCCGGGTGATGTATTGCGTGTGGATTACGAAGGATCATCTGAAATTATTTTCTCTATCGGCTATGGCAACGGTTTAGAGACTTACCGTGAATATTACTACGGAACAATTGAAGATCTGGGTGGTGGCCAGGGACGAATTATGCGTGGTGACACATATTCGGGTGACTATTTTTACCCTTCGGAAGAGTTGGTGAATTTTTATCAGACTATTGATGGTAAGTCGATTGATGAAAACTCTCCCTATTTTGATACTGCTAACGAGTGGAAATATCGTGATCCTCGTTTTGATGCTACTTTCTTTACAGAGATGGATGTGCTGACCACTACCTCGGGTGTAACGCTTAACTGGAATCCTGAATGGCTGGTGAACGATGTTACGGGATATGATATTCAGAAAAGGGGTGTTTATTATGGTGATAACAACTGGAACAGGCAGATTGACAATACGCTGATAAGACTGCCCAGAGTGTATCTGCTGCTTGCTGAAGCATACGGTTTGCAGTCGTCACCCAATTACGCTAAGGCTAACGAGTATCTGGATAAAACGAGAGCAAGGGCAAGGAGTTTTGCTTTAGCCAATCCGGACAGTTACCTGCCTGAGGGAATAAGTGAAAATGAGGTGCTTCCTCCGTTTAACGTGAGCAGTAAAGAGGAGTTGATGGAAGCCCTGAACTACGAAAACCGTGTTGAGTTTTTCACTGAAGATTGTTATCGCTATTACGATCTGAAGCGATGGGGCAAACTCTCGGAAGAATGGCCGCGTGTGGGTGGATTTGCATGGAATGAGAAGTTTTACGACCTCCCCATACCATCCAACGAGGTGAACAATAACAACAATATATCTCAAAACCCTGCATGGGGTAATTAAGATCAGAGGAATGAAGAAGATTACTTTATTTTTAATGATTTTGGCAATGTCGCTCACCAGGGCGACATTTGCACAAAATCATAGTGGTCCCGAATTAACTGACCCTGAGTCGTTCTCGTTTATATTATTACCCGATCCGCAGAACTATTCGAAATTCGACACCAATCAGCCGGTATTTGAATTGATGACGGCATGGACAGCATCGCAAATAGATAAGCTTAACGTTGAAGCGGTGATTTGTACGGGTGACTTGGTGGAGCAAAACAACTGGATTGTGCCGGATGGGGTGAATGGCAACCAGACGGGCAGACAGCAGTGGGAGTCGGCCTCAAGAGCTTTTGAGCGATTGGACAATAAAATCCCTTATATGATTAGTCCGGGTAACCACGACTATGGAATCAGAAACGGTGAAAACAGGGAGTCGAATTTTAACACATATTTCCCTGTAGAGAGAAACAGTGCCTGGAGAAACAACCTTGTAGAGGCTTTTCCTAATCAGTGGGGAGCTCTCACGCTGGAGAATGCAATGTTCAGTTTAGAATTGCCCAACTGGGGAAAGATGCTGATTGTTACATCTGAGTTTGCCCCTCGTGATGAAGTGCTTGAATGGGTGAAGAAAACTGTGGCGGGTGAGAAGTACAAAGATCACCGTGTTATCTTTCTTACTCACTCATATCTGCGCAGCGACGGTGACAGGATAACGAAGGAGAATTATAAGATGACTCCCGCCAATTACGGTAATGATATTTGGGAGAAGCTGATTTATCCGTCAGAAAACATTCTTATGGTTATCTCGGGTCATTATGCACTTATCGGAGGTTATGAAGAGAATGTGGGACAAAGGAGTGACAGGAATATTGCGGGCAGATCTGTTTTTCAGATGATGTTCAACGCTCAGACACTTGGGGGTGGCTGGCATGGCAATGGTGGTGACGGCTGGCTGAGGGTGCTGGAGTTTATGCCTGACGGGAGGACTATGAAGGTGAAGACCTATTCTCCTCTGTTTGGTTTTTCTGAACTGACTGCTGATAAGGCAAACCGCAGGGATGCTTTTGATGAGTTTGATGTTGTTTTTGACTGATTATAAAAGAAAAACTACAATATGGAAAACGATAATAAACAGGAAATGACAATGAAAGAAATTATAGATAAATCACTGATTTTATTAATCTTATTGTTTAGTTTGATTTCCTGCGCAGAGAAAGAGGTGGTTACGGTTGACTACCAGGTTGTTCCTCTTCCTCAGGAGATTAAGATACTCAACGAGAAGCCGTTTGTTTTGAGCAGGACGACCGTCATAGCTTATCCCGAAGAAAATGAGAAGTTGAAATCTAATGCTGATTTTTTGTCTGAGTACATTTTCGTTACAACAGGAATGAAGTTGAAGGTTAAAGCAGGTGAAAGCGGTAAGAACGCCATACAGCTTAATACGGGCTATGATCACGACAATAAGGAGGCTTACCGGATGGTGATTGATGAAAATGGAATCGAAATAGACGGTGTTAATGAGAATGGAGTTTTCTACGGGATTCAGACTTTAAGGAAATCGTTGTTACCCTTTTTTAAAGGTAAGGAGATTGAGTTTCCCGCGGGAACAATAACCGATTACCCGCGATTTAGTTATCGTGCCGCTTTGTTTGATGTGGGTAGATATTTTTATCCTGTGGAATTCATAAAGAGGTTTATCGATATACTTGCTCTTCACAATGTAAACTATTTTCACTGGCATCTTACGGAAGACCAGGGATGGCGTTTGGAGATAAAGAAGTATCCAAAGCTTACGGAAATTGGAAGTATAAGAAAAGAGACTCTGGTGGGGCATTTAAAAAGTGAGCCTCATGAATATGATAACACTCCTCACGGTGGCTTCTATACACAGGAAGAGGTGAAGGAGATAGTGAAATACGCGCAGGAGAGGTACATTACGATTATTCCTGAAATAGACCTGCCCGGGCATATGCTTGCTGCTATGGCTGCTTACCCCGAACTGGGTTGTAAGGGCGGACCTTATGAGGTTTCAACTAAATGGGGAATTCATGAAGATGTACTTTGTATGGGTAAAGAGGGTACCTATCAGTTTTTGGAAGATGTATTTACTGAAGTAACCGAACTTTTCCCTTCGGAATATATACATATAGGAGGAGATGAATGTCCCAAAACACGCTGGGAAGCTTGTCCCGATTGTCAGAGTAAGATCAGGGAACTTGGATTAAAGGATGATGGTGAACGTACTGCAGAGCAAAAGCTGCAAAGTTATTCAATGTCGGTTGTTGAGCAATTTCTGAAAGAGAAAGGTCGCCGCATCATTGCCTGGGAAGAGATTCTTGACGGCGGTATAGCGGAGAACCCTGTTGTGATGTCGTGGCTAAAAGAAGAGAGCGGAGCAGATGCCGCGATGAAGGGTTACGATGTGATTATGACACCGCACAGGGAGGTTTATATCGATTACTATCAATCTGAAGATAAAGAGAATGAGCCATTAGCTATAGGGGGATTTTTGCCAGTTGAGAGAGTGTACAATTTTGAGCCTGTACCTTCAGTACTGACTGAAGAACAGAGAAAACATATAATTGGCACACAGGTTAATCTGTGGACTGAATATATATCAGATCCGGATCATGCGGAATATATGCTTTTACCGCGACTTGCAGCAATTAGCGAAGTGCAGTGGTCGGATTCCCAATCAAAAGATTTTGAAAAGTTCCGCTTGAGACTAAAAGATCTTTTTCAGTTTTACGATGTATATAACTATAATGCGGCAAGGCATGTTTTCAATTACTAAGGTGTAATAGTCATACATTAATTTGTTACAGTCCCGTAATTTGTTACAGCCCCGTTTTTTTATAAAAGACGGGGTTTTATGCTTTCACGTAACCGCTCCCTTAATATCCGGGGAGCGGTTAATCAATATCCAGGGTACGGTTCATTTTAAATCTAATACTATTAATCCGGCAACTTATGTTCAGTATTAGTCAATAATCGTCAATGATATTCAGGGAATTATCGCAAAATCAGTTATGTAGTTTCCTCCGGGTGAATTAAACAGTTCTTCCAAATTGCATAAAACTTTAACTTTACTGCCCAATAGATGGCTATTATATTTCAGGTTAAGTTGTGCTTGTGCCT
>JAQVXD010000051.1 GCA_028709385.1 Fermentimonas sp. | reverse complement strand
TAGTTAGCCTTCAGCCAGGCAGTCTGGTATGCCACACATGAGTAGCAAGTAGCATGAGATTTATTGAATGCATAAGAAGCAAATTTCTCCCAGTCGGCCCATATCTTATTCAGCGCTTTCTCATCATACCCGTTCTTCTTGCCGCCACTAAGGAATTTCTCCTTGAGTGCCATCATTTTGTCAATCTGCTTCTTTCCCATTGCCTTGCGAAGCTCGTCCGACTGCCCGCGGGTGAAGTCGGCAAGCAACCTTGACAGAAGCATCACCTGTTCCTGATATACCGTGATACCGTAAGTCTCACTCAGGTATTTCTCCATAATGGGGAGGTCATAGCTGATCTCTTCCCTGCCATGTTTTCGTCTGATAAACTCAGGTATATACTCCATCGGACCCGGTCGATACAAAGCGTTCATAGCTATCAGGTCTTCAAACTTGCTCGGTTGAAGTTCTTTAAGGTACTTCTGCATACCGGCCGATTCAAACTGGAAGGTTCCTGTTGTCTGTCCGTTGCAGTAAAGCTGATATGTTTTCTCATCCTCCATATCAATCTGATCTATGTCGATCTTTATGCCACGGTTTATCTCTATATTGGTTAGAGCATCCTTGATTATGGAAAGAGTCTTTAGCCCCAGGAAGTCCATTTTAATCAGTCCCGTCTCCTCAATAACAGAGCCTTCATACTGAGTAACCAAGAGCTTTTCCTTTGTCTCTTTGTCTTCAGCTGTACTTATAGGAACAACATCAGAAATATCTGTCTGCCCGATAATTACCCCACATGCATGAACACCCGTACTTCTTACGTTACCTTCAAGCATCTGAGCATATCTCAGCGTGTCACTTACCAGAGGGTCATCACTTTCGGCAGCCTCTTTAAGTTCAGGAACATAATCAATAGCATTGGCCAAGCTCAGCTTCTTACCTGGGATTCTGTCAGGCACCAGTTTAGCCAGTCGGTTTGATTCCGACAGAGGCAGTTTATGAACCCTGGCAACGTCCTTAATTGACATTTTGGTTGCCATTGTTCCATAAGTTATAATATGAGCAACCCTTTCGCTGCCGTACTTTTCAGTTACCCATCTAAGCACCTTTCCGCGACCCTCATCATCAAAGTCGATATCAATATCAGGCATTGAGATACGGTCTGGATTCAGGAATCGTTCAAAAAGCAGGTTATATTTCAGAGGGTCAATATCAGTAATCCTGAGGCAATATGCAACTGCCGAACCTGCAGCAGATCCTCTTCCGGGACCAACGGCAACATCCATTTCCCTGGCTGCATTAATGAAGTCCTGCACAATCAGAAAATATCCCGGAAATCCCATGTTCTTAATCGTGTCAAGCTCAAATTTCAGTCGCTCGATAATCTCTTCAGTCAGATCTTCTCCGTAACGAATGCTTGCACCCTTTTTTGTGAGATGATTCAGATAATCCGACTCCAGCTTGACACGTATAACCTTGTCATAATCGCCCAATCTGTGAAAAGTATCTGCCCCAAACTCATCAATCAGATCCTGCTGACTATACTTCTTTTTATACTGCTCTTCAGTTCCAAATTCCGGATCTATAGGGTAGAAAGGCATCAGCGGAGGATTGTCAATGGAATAAAACTCAACTTTCTCCGCAACCTCAAGAGTATTGGAGAGAGCTTCGGGAATATCAGCAAAAACCTGATTCATTTCAGCGGTAGTCTTCAGCCACTCCTGTTTGGAATACCTCATCCTGTCGGGGTCATCAAAGTCCTTTCCGGTACTCAGGCAAATCAACCTGTCATGAGCATCAGCATCCTCCTCGTTCACAAAGTGGACGTCGTTGGTAGCAATCAGCTTAACATCATATTTCTTTGCAATTTTGATAAGCTCCTCATTCACTCTCTCCTGTTTGGGAAAGGTGGTCTGATCAGCATCCGGGCGGTCCGTCTTATGTCTCTGGAGCTCTATATAGTAATCATCTCCGAATACTCTTTTGTACCATTGCACAGCTTCTTCCGCCTCACTGATCTGACCGCTGTCCACTTTACGTGATATCTCACCACCAAGACAGGCAGACGACACAATCAATCCTTCGCAATACTCCTCCAGAAGATCTTTATCTATACGCGGACGATAATAAAATCCTTCAGTCCAGCTTTTCGAAACAATCTTTATCAGATTCTTATATCCCTGAAGATTTTTGGCCAGTACAACCAGATGCCATCCGCTTCCGTCAACCTTATCATTCATTTGAAACCTGTCACGGCGGGCAAGATAGCACTCACATCCAACGATAGGCTTAAATAGCTTATTCTCTGCTTCAGCCAGTTTATCCTTCAATTGCTTAAGCTGAGTTGAATGATCTAAGTTTTCAGTACTCCCCGAATCGTAAATCTGACTTTCAAACTTCTTTATTTCTCCCTTTATTTTGCCTATTTCCGATTTCACCGGAGCATTTTTCCTGTTGGCATAATTGAGAAACTCCTTAATGCCATACATAGCCCCGTGGTCGGTTAGGGCGATAGCTTTCATGCCATCGCCGTGAGCTTTGTCTATCAAACGGGAAATACTTGCCTGTCCGTCGAGCAGCGAATATTGAGAGTGAACGTGTAAATGTACAAATGGTTGCATATCTGTCTTGTAAGATTTTTTGAGGATCTGTTCAGGCAAATATACGGAAAATAGGGCTAAAGTTTTTGCTTTATCAGTATAAGTTATCAACCGATTATGCTATCTATCAAAAAGCTAACTTCTTACGTGATTTGGCAAAACTTTATCCAAACTCTGTCCAAACATTGCCTGTGTTTTACCCAAGGATTGGACATATATAGTCCTTACCTTCTACATACCAACTCCTAATATATATAAGCGATATTAGGAGTTGGTTAGAACTTGGTTAGGAGTTTGTATGGGTTTTGACAGGACGACACAGATCAAAGTATATGCTTTTTTTTGTAATAGCCATTAAGATAATTGTCATTAAATAATGTGTATAATGAGATTCTACAATAGAACCAAAGAGTTGGAAATATTAACTCGCAACCTTGAACAATCAAAAAAGAGCGCCTGTTTCACTGTAATGGATACCTTCGTTTTTGGTTTCGGTTTATTTTTGCTAATCAGTCATTGTTAGAGATGGAAAGGCATGATCTGCTCAAAGAGTATATTGATATAAATTATGAACAACAGTGGTTTAATTTTAGAAAAGTATTTTCGTTCTAAAATAGCAGAAGAAAAGAGGGTTACAGCCATCGGAGTTTGTTGGGATAGGGTATCTTAAATGCCAATAAATCCTTATAGACACTTAACGGAAGTCCGGGTTTTGATACATTAAAAACTCTATGTGGGCTCCTTTACTCATTTGAATTTCATCGAATATAATTAATGTATTACCCGGTTCAATAGGTACATCTGTGTATAGGCTTACGATTTTATTCTTTTGTCCATTGATGCAAAAGGTCAATAATATTCTTCGTATTTTCATGCTCCATACCTTTTATGGGTCGAAAGTGTGTAAATAATCACATTATAGACACGTAATAATGGCAATTGTAGGTTTTATTGTTGAAATGGGCAACTTTAGAAAGAAACTATTTGATTATAGCTGCAAAGGCTTTGTAAAATTCCTATAATTATACTATTACTTCTCAAAAGCTTTAAGAATATTGGCGTTTTTCTTATGTCGTTTTCTAATTGGACCGCCTCCATTTCCAGATGGAACGACCAAAGTTCCTGCAGTGGAGAAAATTTGCATTTTACTCCCCACAAATTCATATCTCACAGATCTTGGAGGAAGCTGATTAATAGAAGTTGAATAAGTAACTGTGGTATTTATATGAATTTTATATTCTTCTGGAGGAGGAATTATTTTTTACTGTGAATTTTATCACAAATAATAAACAATACCAAAACGGAAACCGCTCTCATCCGTGCGAAGATGGTATTTATCCGTAGAAAATGGAATCAGACTATGGATTTTATAGTACGGGTTAACAAACAATCCCACAGGGATATTTTTAAAGTCATATTTTGCACCGACACCTATCGATGCACCAATCCCTGTCTGATCGTCTAAATGATTCTCTTTTTCGGCATCTATTCCTAATAGCAAACCTCCGTTCAAAAAGAAATATTTAAGAAATGTCCATCTTACTGTAACAGGTATGTCAATAACTGCATTAGTTATTTCATACGGTTCAGGAGCATCAGGACCGAGTGATGCATTGCTAAATTCATATATATACTTACTGTAAGAGAGCCCTGTCTCAATCTCTAAGCTTTTTGTCAGGGGTCGTATGTATGTAGCCCCAAAAGAGTTATATCCTCTGCCGGAATAACTCCCTCCTCCAATAACATCCTGAAAATAGTAACTGAAATTATCTCCTAAACCTGAATAGGTAATACCAATAGCTCCTTTTGAGTCGGAAAAATTTGATTGGGCATTTAGATTACTCTGCCTGAATTGAATAGTAAAAACAAGTAAACCAATCAGGAAAAATTGAATTAATCTTAACATGGTATGTGTTTTTGATAATTACTTATAATTGACAGATGAATTATCAGGTATAAATGTTGCAATAATTGTGTTGTATTATGTTAAACATCTAAGATAGTTGTTACCTTCCATTATGCAAAAAACATTATGCATATTAGCATAATACATAAAAATAAAAAAGAGGGAAACATTACGTTCCCCTCCTCCAAATAAGATTAATAAAAATCTATTTTGCAATTCTTTCAAGCCATTTCAACATTGCCAGCATTGTAAACATTGAGATGAGGCATGCTACTACAAATAACATCCAGGTTGTTGACATTGAGAATGTTGTGTAGAAGATAGCTCCGATAAACAGAAGACTGTTACCTACTGCAGTGGCTCCAAGCCATGCACCCTGCATTATTCCCTGATATTTGGGAGGTGCAACTTTTGAAACGAAAGATATGCCGAGTGGGCTGATAAACAGCTCTGCAACGGTAAGAATAAAGTAGGTGCCGATTAGCAGCCATGGCGTTACGCGTGCTTCATCGGGTAATCCGCCCATTGTGTCAACTTCAGCTTTCAGGGGTAATCCCATAGATCCAAGTGCCATCACTGCATAAGCCAGAGCAGCTATACCCATTCCGATAGCTATCTTTCTGGGAGTGGATGGTTCTTTGCCTTTTGCTCTCAGCCAGCCAAAGAATCCTACGATAATCGGAGTAAGGAATACCACAAAGAATGGATTGATCGACTGGAATATTTCAGCTCCCTGAAGAGTAGAAAAGCCGAGGTTTATTTTTATCTGGCTAAGGTCAGTATAGTCTTTCGCGAAATATGTAAGCGTAAGTCCGTTTTGATGGAATGAGAACCAGAAGAAAATAACTACCGCAAACACTGCAAATAATGCATATAGTCTTTGTTTTACCTCCTTGATATCCATTTCTGCAACAGGTTCACCATTTTCAGAAACAACTTTTTTATTGGAAGGATCCGGGAATCTGTTTTTATTTACCAAATAAATCACTAATGAAATAAGCATTGCAATAATTGCAACAGCAAATGCGTAGTGGAATCCGGTTGTGAATACGTTAAGATATTGATTGGAAAATGCGGTTAAGTCTGTGTGACCCATATTACCAGCAAGTAACTGAAGTCTGTTTAAACCATCAGTTGTTATGGTACTCCCGAGAAATTGGTGTATTAGGTCCGGCAGGTCGGCAACATACTGAAAGCCGTTTTTCTCTACCCACCAGTTTCTTACACCTATAGCAAGGAACGGTGCAAAAATAGCACCTATATTAATAAACATGTAGAATAACTGGAATCCTGAGTCGCGCATTTTTGCATACTTGGGATTGTCATACATTTGTCCCACCAGTGCTTGCAGGTTACCTTTAAACAGTCCGTTGCCAAATGCAATAACAAGAAGCCCGAAGCAAGTGAATGCAAGCAATAAACCAAACTTATCTGCAGGTACAGGAGTTGGGGTAGGGATAGCAATTAAAACGTATCCCAGGGTCATTAATATCAACCCGGTCAGTATAACACCTTTATAGTTACGTGTTTTATCTGCCAGCAATCCTCCTACTAATGCAAGCAGGTAAATAGATGCATAAAAGATTGAGTAGATGATTCCTGTCTGAGTCTCATCGAGACCAAATTTAGTCATTATAAACAGTGAGAGTATCGCCATCATGGTATAAAAACCAAATCGCTCTCCCATATTTGCCAGCGAAGCTGCTAACAAACCCTTTGGATGATTTTTGAACATTGTGTATTATTTAAGTTAGTATAATTTAGTTTCAGGAGTATTTAATTGGCAAATATAACAACAATTTTATAATAATTATAGATAGAATTTGTGAAATCTGATGAAAGTGTAATAGTTAGGAGTAAAAAGTGTATTAAACTTAAGTATAAAAAATATGAGTAGATTTTTTTATGACATATTGTTTGTTTATTTAAAAAATGTAGTACATTTGCATCCATAATCTCAAAAAAGAGCATTAAAGTGAACAATTCAATTTTTGCATTTTCTTTCGGTTTTTACTTTTACTTTAGTAGGTGAAGGCAGGATTTTATATGCAAAAATGAATAAAATAACATATTAAATAAATAAAGTCCTGTCGATAACACGATAGGACTTTTTCTTTTATAAAAACGTTACAGACGATTATGAAGAGAGTAGCCATACAGGGCGGAGCAGGTGCATATCACGAAATCGCAGCACGAGAGTATTTTAAGGGTGAGGAACTTGAGATTGTGCCTTGCAGCACATTTAAAGATATATTTATTGAATCGGATAAAGATCCTGATCTCATCGGTATTATGGCAATTGAGAATACCATTGCAGGAAGCCTGTTACAGAATCATGATCTTCTGAAAATAAACGGATTGCAAATAGCGGGAGAGCAAAAGCAACGTATTTCTCACTCACTGGCAGCCCTGCCCGGTCAGTCGATTAATGACTTAAAGGAGGTAATGTCGCATCCGATGGCATTGATGCAGTGTGAGGAGTATCTTGAGTCGCTGTCCGGTGTTAAGGTCGTTGAACATGAAGATACAGCTCTTGCAGCCAGAGACATCAAAGAAAAAAACATGACAACTACTGCTGCAATATGCAGTACACTTGCAGCAAAAATATACGGACTGGATATTCTGGCCGAAGGGATAGAAACAAATAAAAGAAATTTTACCCGTTTCCTCATTTTGGCAAAAGGAGATATGCTGCGTGAGGTACAGAAAGAGAATAATATAAATAAGTCATCACTTGTATTCATACTCCCTCATAATGAAGGCAGTTTGTCCAAAGTGCTCTCGGTTTTATCCTTTTACGATATCAACCTGACACGTATCCAGTCACTCCCAATTGTTGGTAGAGAGTGGGAATATCAGTTTTATATTGATCTTACTTTTAGTGATTACAACCGTTATAAGCAATCGATTGATGCAATCATGCCTCTGATAAGCAATCTTAAAGTCCTGGGTGAATACCGGGAAGAGAAGCATAAATTGAAACAAGATTAAAATAAATACAGTAACTAAGTACATTTTAAGATATTATGAATATTGAACCGGCAGAACATATAAAATCGATATCTGAATACTATTTCTCAGTAAAACTTGCAGAAGTTGCAAGGATGAATGCAGAAGGAAAGAATGTGATAAGTCTGGCTGTAGGAGCACCCGACAGCATGCCTTCACAATTGACAATTGATACTCTTTGTTTATCAGCGCAGCGCCCTGATGTTCATGCATATCAGCCTTATACAGGTATCCCTGAGCTGAGAAAAGCTTATGCAGGATGGTACAGGCGTTTTTACAACGTAGATCTGACTGTTGATGAGGTTTTACCGTTAATCGGATCAAAAGAGGGTATTCTTCATATATCAATGACATTCCTGAATGTGGGTGATGGCGTACTTGTTCCCAATCCCGGGTATCCCACTTATAAATCTGTTTCTAACCTCCTTAGGGCAAGGGTTATAGAGTATGATCTCCTGGAAGATAACGGCTGGTATCCTGATTTCGATGCTTTGGAAAAGATGGATTTGTCGGGTGTAAAGCTTATGTGGGTAAATTACCCCAATATGCCGACAGGTTCAAATGCTACAAAAGAACTGTTTGAGAAGCTGGTTGCTTTCGGTAAAAAGCATGGAATAATTATCTGTCACGATAATCCCTACAGCTTTATCCTAAATGATAAGCCAATGAGTATACTTTCAGTACCTGGTGCAAAAGATATCTGTATAGAACTCAACTCATTGAGCAAATCACATAACATGTCGGGCTGGCGTATGGGGATGCTCTCCTCAAATTCACAGTTTGTGAAGTGGGTGCTTAAGGCCAAGAGTAACATCGACAGTGGTCAGTTTAAGCCGATGCAGCTGGCAACGGTTGCCGCTCTTTCCAACTCAGAGGAATGGCATGCAGAGATGAACAGGGTTTATGCAAAGCGCAGGGTGTGGGCTGAGAAGATAATGAAACTGCTTAACTGCAGGTTTGATGAAAGTCAGGTTGGCCTCTTCGTATGGGGAAAGCTTCCTGATGAGGCGTCAGGGAGCGAGGAGTTTATAAATGATTTATTGTATAAAGCAAATGTATTCATTACTCCGGGGTTTATCTTCGGCAGTAATGGAGAGAGATTTATACGCATTTCTTTGGGGTCATCGGTTGACCTGCTTAAAGGGGCATATAAAAGAATTAAGAATAAAATAAAAACAGACAATTAAAGAATTAAGATATGGAATTTGAATCAATTTTATTGCCGGGAATAGATGCTAAAAGGCCGCTGGTAATAGCCGGTCCTTGCAGCGCGGAAACGGAAGATCAGGTAATGACCACCGCAAAACAGCTTGCAACTGCCGGGGTTAAAATATTCAGAGCAGGAGTATGGAAGCCAAGAACAAAACCGGGTGGTTTTGAAGGTATAGGAAGTGAAGCTCTGAAATGGATGAAAAATGCTGAAAAAGAAACTGGCATGTATACAGCTACTGAGGTGGCAACAGAAAAACATGTTTATGAAGCTCTGAAGTATGGTATCGACTTACTTTGGATTGGCGCACGTACGGCTGCTAACCCGTTTGCTGTTCAGGAGATTGCTGATACACTGAAGGGTGTGGATGTACCAGTTTTGATTAAAAATCCTGTAAACCCTGATCTGGAATTGTGGGTTGGTGCGCTGGAACGTTTATATAACGCAGGAATAAAAAAGCTGGGAGTCATACATCGTGGATTCAGCACAACGGATAAAACGGTTTACCGTAATCTTCCGCAATGGCATATACCTATTGAACTGAAACGCAGATTTCCAACACTTCCAATAATTTGCGACCCAAGTCATATCGGAGGCAGGCGGGATATGATATTTAAGCTTAGTCAACAGGCTATGGACCTGAACTATTCGGGACTGATTATTGAAACTCACTGTTCTCCTGATGAGGCGTGGAGTGATAAAGATCAGCAAATTACACCTGCTGCACTAAAAGATATTCTTAACAGAATAGTTATTCGTGACACTGTACAGACAACAGAGGACCTGTCTGTATTGCGTGAACAAATTGATGATCTGGATAATGAATTACTGCAGCTTCTTGCCAAGAGAATGAGGGTCTCAAGAGAGATTGGTCACTACAAGCTTGAACATGATATGCCTATTTTGCAGACTCAGAGGTATGATCAGATTCTGACCGACCGTGCATATCAGGGTGAGAGAATGGAAATGTCGGGCGACTTCGTTAAGAAGGTGCTTGAGGCTATACACTCTGAGTCGGTCAGACAACAGATGGTGATTATGGAAAGGGAGAAAAAGGGTGATAATCATATTGATTAAGTAAACGATTTATTATATTTAGTTAGTAAAAATAGATATGGTTTTTTGACTGTTTAAAGAGTTTAATCACGGAATAATTAAAAAATATAATGAAAATATTAATTCTCGGGGCTGGTAAGATGGGCTCTTTCTTTGCTGATGTACTTAGCTTTGACCATGAAGTTTCTGTTTTGGATACTGATCCCAAAAAGATGAGATTTATCTATAACACGCAGAGGATGACTAATCCTGCAGACGTGAAAGAGTTTGCGCCGGAACTGGTTATAAATGCTGCAACGCTAAAAT
>JAQVXD010000050.1 GCA_028709385.1 Fermentimonas sp. | reverse complement strand
TATATCTCCTAATCAGGTTTCTGAATATGCTGACTCGCTTACCGAGGCCTTCGTAGTACATCGCATTGGCAGGTATGATATTGTTGGCAAGAGATTATTTGAAAGAGGAGAAAAGTATTTTTTTGAAAATATGGGTATCCGAAATGTAGTGGCAGGGTACAAGCCTCAGGATAGAGCAAAACGTTTAGAGAATCTGGTTTGCAATCACTTATTGTATTGTGGTTATGATGTTAAGGTTGGAGCAATGAACACTGAAGAAATTGATTTTGTTTGTACTCGAGGTGGTGAAACACTTTATATTCAGGTCTCTGCAGAATTGACTTCTCCCAGTACAATTGAACGTGAATTTGGCAACTTATTAAAGATAAAAGATAACTACCCAAAAGTTGTTGTGTCGGGAGAACGATCCTTTGAAAGTAGTTATGAAGGAATAGAGCATATTTATATTCGGGATTTTTTATCTTCAATGTTGGACTTCAGTGTTGTTTGAAATGTTTAAAAAACAGACAGAGATCTGACATCAAAAACTTACCGGTATTATAAAAAAGGCATTTAAAGATTTAGGTGAATATCTAATTAAAGATGAAAGATGAACCCTTTAGTGTGAAATTTCGGGAGTATTCTGAACGAAAGAAAACATTAAGTGTTTTAACTATTAATATGTTCTTATTAATTTTTTGATTTATTGAGAAAATGGGTATAATAAAAAGTATACTGGATACCGACCTTTATAAGTTTACAACAAGCTATGCTTATTCAAAACTTTTTCCGCGTGCATTTGGTGAATTTGAATTTGTGGACAGGAGTAACGGCGATTATCCGGAAGGGTTTGATATTCTGCTGAGAAAGGAGATCGAGAGCATGTCGGCTTTGACACTTACTCAGGGTGAGGAGGATTTTATTAAGAGACAGATGCCGTATCTGCCGCCTACCTATATAGATTTTCTGAAAGGTTTCAGATTTGACCCCTCAGAGGTTGATGTAAGGCTTGAGAACCGTAAACTGCATATTAGAGCTACGGGGCTACTTTACAGAGTGACGCTTTGGGAAACACCTATTCTTGCAACGGTGTCGGAACTGTTTTTCAGGGAGATGGGAAAATATCCTGACAGGGAATACATGGAGGATGCTGCCATTGACAAAGCTATGAGAATGAAGGAGCATGATATTACATTTTCTCTTTTTGGAATGCGCCGCAGGTTTAGTTTTGAGGTGGAGGACAAGGTAACGGAGCTGCTTAAGAAACATGCAGGAAGAAGTCTGTACGGAACAAGTAATGTTTACATGGCATACAAACACAACCTGAGTGTTTCGGGTACTCATCCGCACGAATGGGTTCAGTTTCACGGGTCGATTTATGGTTATAAGATGGCTAATTACATATCCATGGAGGATTGGATTAATGTTTTTGACGGTGATCTTGGAACGGTTCTCACGGATACTTACACAACTGATGTTTTCCTGCGTAATTTCAGTAAAAAACATGCGGCACTGTTCACGAGCCTCAGGCATGACAGTGGTGATCCCTTTATTTTTATAGATAAGGTTGTTCGCAGATATGAAGAGTTGCGCATAAACCCCAGGATGAAGTATCTTGTTTTCTCTGATAGTCTGAATGTTGATAAAGCAATAGATATAAAGAATTATTGCGGCGATCGTATCGGGTCAACTTTCGGAATTGGTACTAATCTTACCAATGATGTATCGGAAAATATCAAGAGCATGAATATAGTTATGAAGCTTTTCCGCTGCAAAATGACCGCCAAAGAGGAGTGGCAGGAGTGTGTGAAGCTTTCCGATGTTGAGGGTAAGCATACGGGCAGTGACCGGGAGATTGAACTGGTTAAGCAAACATTGGGGTTGTAATATTTGATTTACAGCTCTTTTTTGTACTCACTTTTGTTACCCGCTCCATCAACGGCAGTGAAAATGAGAGTGAGTTTTTCACCCTTGGGCAGTCTGGTATCATCAAAGTTGTATGTATAAACAGATGATTTTGAGTCGTGTGTGAACAGTACAAACTTACCGTTAATCTCACCTCTGAAAGAAGCGACTCCACTCTTATTATCGGTGAGTCTGATTCGAATACGTCGCTGACTTGCCCAGTTTTCAGGAGATACAGGTGTAATTGTCGGTGGTTGTGTATCAGCTGATATTGCATAACTGTCTCCCAGCTCCCTTATCGTAGTTGAAATACCGCCTCTGTTGTATTTGCCGCCTATCCAGCTGTCAGAGCCGTTATCGTTGATTCTCACTACGCCATAGTTGTTTCTGTTGCTAAGTGTGTCATTATCCAGTTTTATCCATATTTCGGCACGATTGTGAAGAGGAACAGGGTTGTCGTGCAGTTTATGTATATCAGAGTAGTAGTTGACGTTTTTCTGCTTGTCGTATTTAAAACAAAAATCAGTATACAGGTTTCCTGTCGGAATATTTATAGTGAAGCCCATCTCGATATGTGAATTGTTCATATTCCACGCCATCCAGTTTTTACAAAGAGCAGGCTTTTGGATAGGTTGCGGTTTCCCGTTTATTTTGAATTGATAGTTCAGAGCGTTTCCATAATGATCCTCAAGTTCGTATCGCAAGTTGTACTCTCTCTCCTCATTAATGTCAATAAATCCATTATTTACAGTTTCATAGAAGGGTAAGGAGTTGCCCGGTTCAACAAACGACTTCATGAAGAAAGATCGCCTTTTTCTCCAGTCTTCAAAGTCGATAAATGAGTTTAGCATTCGTGTGTCGGAGAATGAAAAGCGATTTATATTGCTGCTGAAAATCTTTTTATCATCAACAAACAGTCGGATATACTTAACACCGTAGATGTTATTCTGTCCGTTCATCCTGTCGTAAGCTTTAACGCCAACTCCGATACGACCCCATGCATTGATGGTTCTGCCCAATCCGAGAGGGTCGCCGTTGCCATCTTTACTGATATTGAGTCTTATCGGATTTTCGCTGCCATTCAATACACCTTTTCCTCTGACAGTATAAAACGCGATACCCCTTATTTCCGGCTTTTGTGTATCCTGTATTGCAGGTATAAATTCGAGTGCATCAAGCGGCTCCTCTGTTTTTAAGTTACGTATTTCGAAATGGAGATGGGGACCACCCGAGCTACCTGTATTGCCGCTTAATGCAATTTGTTGGCCACGTTTTACCGGTAGGGCATCTGCTTCAGGGTAAAGATTGACACTAAAACTCTCCAGTTCATATTGTTTCTCTTTCACATAATCAGCAATCTCTTTCGAAAAGCTGTTGAGGTGACCATAAACGCTTGTGTGACCTGTTGAGGGGTGATCAAGATAGAGCGCGAGTCCGTATCCCCCTGGGGAGACACTTATTCTTGAAACATACCCGTCTTCAATAGCTAAAACAGGTTTATTGACAGCCTGTTGAGTTTTAAAATCGGTGCCTGAATGGAAATGGTTGTTTCTTAGTTCACCAAAACCGCCGCTTAGAGCAGGGGGAATGGTGAGCGGATATCTGTAAAGCTGTGAATATGATGATAATGAAAATAAAAGAGATAATAGAACAGTTATATAACGAATCATTTGTTTTTATTTGTAAAGAAAACAGTGTTTATGATATCCACGGCAACCTCTGTTTTAGATTTTAGTCCGAATGATATTTTTTCACCGTTTCGCGCAATTATTGTTACCTTATTTGTATCCTTCCCAAAACCAGCCCCTACATCCTGTAAGGAGTTGAGCACTATATAATCAAGGTTTTTCTTTTCCAGCTTCTTAACAGCGTTGGCTTCCTCGTTGTTTGTTTCCAGTGCAAATCCTACTAGAATCTGATCGGACTTTTTAATTTTTCCGAGTGATGCGGCTATATCAGGATTGGGTGTGAGTTCAATTGTCAGATTATCACTATCGCTGCGCTTAATCTTTTTATCTTCCTTATGTAAAGGGCGATAATCAGCAACAGCAGCCGATAATATGGCAGCATCCATTTGTGGAAAGATATTTATTGATGCTTCGTACATCTCCTCAGCCGATTCCACGGTAATTGTCTCAATGTTTTTGTGTGATGCAATAAGGTTTACCGGTCCGGTAATCAGTTTGACATCAGCTCCTCTTGAAGCACACTGTTCGGCAAGAGCATATCCCATTTTACCGGAGGAGAAATTGCCTATAAATCTGACAGGATCGATACGTTCAAATGTAGGGCCAGCTGTTATCAGGATTTTTTTTTTCTCGAGGTTGCCTGCTTGTGGTGCGGCAGTATCTTTATTAAAAAAGTCTTCAATTATTGCAACAATGTTTTCCGGTTCCTCCATTCTGCCTTTGCCTTCGAGGTGACTTGCCAGCTCACCTGTTCCGGGATCAATAATATGGACGCCGTCATCAATCAGTCGCTGAATATTACGCTGAGTTGTAACATGCTTAAACATATCAAGGTCCATTGCCGGTGCTGCAAAAACCGGGGCTTTCATCGACAGGTAGGTAGTAATCAGCATATTGTCTGCTATGCCACTCACCATCTTGCCGAGAGTAGAAGCTGTAGCCGGTGCTATAATCATCAGATCTGCCCATAAACCCAGATCCACATGACTGTGCCAGGTGCCGTCGCCGGTTGCAAAGAATTCACTTATCACAGGTTTACCTGATAATGCCGACAGTGTAACGGGAGTGATGAACTCTTTTCCTGCAGGCGTGATGACAATCTGCACCTCTGCACCCTGTTTGACAAGTAATCTGGTGAGCATAGCTGATTTGTAAGCAGCAATACTTCCTGTTATACCTAAAACTATATGTTTTCCTTTTAGTGACATAACTTCTTTATTAAGAATTACAAATATAGATTAAATATTTTGCTGCAACAAATAGAGTGTTAGGATAGCTAAATTATAACAGTAGTTAAGGCGTTTAACGTTAAATAAATTTAAAATAGTGAAACCATTTGGTACTTTGTATTGCATAATACCTTGCTTAAAGTATCTTTGTATCGTAAAAGATACTTACATAGATTTTAAAGCAAATAAATCATATGAATATAGAGAATACACAAAGTCAAATGCGAAAGGGAGTTCTGGAGTATTGTATTCTTTCAATTATTAAAAAGGGAGAAGCATACCCCGGTGATATCATTGAAGAGATGAAAAATGCCGGTTTACAGCTTCTGGAGGGAACACTTTATCCACTACTCAACAGGCTTAAGAATGCTGAAGTATTAAGCTATCAATGGGTAGAAAGCACTTCAGGCCCTCCAAGGAAATACTTTAGTCTGACTGAAAAGGGTAAAGCATTTTATTCACTACTGGAAGTTACTTGGAATGAGCTGGCTACGGGGGTGGAGAGATTGACACGTCAGACAAACGATGAGACAAGTGTGATAAAAGAATCTGTTGAACAGGCAGTTGAAAGCGAAAAGAGTGGAGAGAGTGAATCTGATGATTATGGAGATGAATAAATCCGAATACTTGCAAAAAATATATTTAATCGTATGAAAAAGGTAATCAATATTAATTTTCAGGGACAAGTTATTGCAATTGAAGAAACAGCTTACGAGATATTAAAGCAATATATCGAAAGCCTTAAAAATTATTTTTCACGTGAGGAGGGTGGTGATGAGATTGTAAATGACATTGAAAACCGTATTGCTGAGCTGTTCGGAAAAAGGTTGAAGTTAGGCATCAATTGCATAACTGATGAAGATGTTGAGTCAATTATAAATAGTATCGGTAGACCAGAAGATTTTGATACTGAATATGAGGAAAAGTTAGAAGCTGAGGCTAAGACAACTTTTAACGCTGCATCTGATAATACACACAGCGATTCAAAAGATAAATCCCGTTCTCTTTTCAGAAACTCTAATGATAAAATTATCGGGGGTGTCTGTAGTGGAGTTGCTCATTATTTTAAGACTGACCCTACATGGATAAGACTGATTTTTGTGCTTTTCTTCGGTATTCTGTTTTGGGTGTATATAATACTTTGGATTGTACTCAAACCACAGCCTCTTGAATCTAACGTGACAAAAAGACTTTATAGAAATCCAAACGACAGGTATATCGGAGGTGTTTGCGGAGGTATTGCAGCGTTTTTCAAGATTGATTCGTGGATACCCAGACTACTTTTCTTGTTGCCTCTTTTTATTAATGTTTTTGGAATGATTTCAATTTTTCCTCTGAGTCATTTATTCAGGGGTGTTGATTTCAATTGGAATATTAATGGCAGTGTTGTCTTGTTTTACTTAGTGTTGTGGATAATTGTTCCTGAAGCTAAGACTGTTAAACAGAAGCTCGAAATGATGGGCGAAGATGAGTACATAAAAACAATAAGGGATAAGGTGACTGATAATGTTGCCAGCTCTAAAATCAGAGCAGAGGCAGAAAATGTATCATCCACACAAATGCCGCCTGATCCTCCAAGAAGTGATATGCGTTTTTCAGAAACAACAAAGTCGGAAAGATCAGGTTGTGTTAATGCGCTGTTGGTTTTGCTGAAAATTGTGTTTTTTACCTTCGCAGGAATATTCGGACTGGCACTACTGGCTCTGTTTGGCGGACTCTTTTTTGCAGGAACCCAACTAATACCACTAAAGTCGCTTTTCATTGATCCCGGTTACGAAAGCAATCTTATGATAGCATCATTAGTTGCACTTACAGTTGTACCTGTTATAGCGATTATTATCTGGATTATCCGTCGTGTAATGAAGGCTAAATCACGCCCTGTAATTGGCGTAATTGCTTCTGTACTGTGGTTTTCAGGTATTGTTATATGCGGAATACTGGCTAAAGAAGTAGCTGATAAATTCAAGACTGAAGCATCAGAAGAAGTAACTATGGTAATGGATCCGTCAACGTCAGGCAAGCTGTATATTGAAATGGAACCATACCGAAATGATTATGCTGAATTCAAATTTGGATTTGGATATAATCCAGAAATAGAAGAATTACCTTTTACTAACGTGAATGAGGACTCGTTGCTGTTTAACTCCATTAATTTACAGATCAGGCAGAGTTCTGACTCTCTTTTTCATATAAGAACAATTGCAGCTACAAACGGACGCGATCTTAGAGAGGCAAAAAAGGATGCTGAACAGTTTACCTATGACATAGTTCAGAGGGATTCAGTAATATTATTGCCGGAGTTTTTCTCTGTTCCTGTAGAGCAGGGGTTTCGTAATCAAAGTGTTACTGTAGAGGTCTCTGTGCCGGCAGGAAAATCTGTTGAGGTTAGTGATGTTCTGGATAACTACAGAGACAATGAGCCTCCTGCAGTTGCAAGAAAAAGGATAAGGAGCTATACAAGCTCATATACACCTGTAACATTATAACTTTTCATTATAACTTTTCATTATACTTTTCATTATAACTTTCATTGTGAATCAGGAAGGCTGTCTGTTGAAGATAGCTTTCTTTTTTTAATAAAATCTTAAAAATGTTCGCTACTGTTTGAAAAAAAAAGTATCTTTGCATCCGCAATTCAAATAATAATTAATACGTTCTTTTAATTGCAGAATTGATGCCCGGATGGCGGAATTGGCAGACGCGCTAGTTTCAGGGACTAGTGTTGGCAACAACGTGCAGGTTCGACCCCTGTTCCGGGCACCCCGTTAAGCGCAGGTGGTGAAATTGGTATACACGCTACTTTGAGGGGGTAGTGCCGGCAACGGCGTGTGAGTTCGACTCTCATCCTGCGCACACTTCATAAGGTAAGATCTAGCTATGAAAATTCTCACTTCACAACAAATTCGGAATGTTGACGCCGATACTATCAAAAGAGAAGCTATATCTTCGCTTGAGTTAATGAAGCGGGCTTCTACCGCTTTTTACAAATGGTTTATTGAAAAGTATTCGAACAAACATACATCTGTGCTTCTATTTTCCGGGGTAGGGAATAATGGCGGTGACGGACTTGTTATTGCACGTCTGCTTCACAAATCAGGTTACAATGTAAAGGTGTATGTTGTTGAATATAACAATCGTTACAGTGAGGACTGTGTTCATAATTTAAGGCGCGCCAGAGCTGAAAATATCTCTATTACTAAAATAACTGATGAAAGTAAAATACCCGATATCAGTAAATATGATGTTATTATAGACGGGATATTCGGGACAGGTCTGTCGAGAGAGGTTACCGGTATTGCTGAATCAGTAATTAAGCGAATAAATGAGAGTGGAATAACTGTTTTTAGTATTGATGTGCCAAGTGGTCTTTTTCTTGAAAAGAAAACAACTTTTGCGGTTAAAGCCACTGAAACAGTTACTTTTCAGATTCCTAAACTGGCTCTCTTCCTTCCAGAAAATTATATATATACCGGTAATGTAACAATCATTGATATTGGTCTGAATGAGCAGGCTATTTCCGAAATCGAGAGTAATATTTATTTTACAGAGAAGCAGGATATAAGGAATCTACTGAAGCCTCTTTCGAAATTTGCACATAAAGGTACAGAAGGTCATGCTCTTATCATAGGTGGAAGTTTGGGTAAGTGCGGTTCGGTTTGTTTGTCAGCTAAAGCTGCGTTGAAAACCGGTTGTGGATTAGTTACCGCTTATTTACCTAAATGTGGTATTGAGGTTATTCAGACTAATTTTCCTGAGGCTATGGCTATTGAGGATATGGGTGAAAAATATATAACCTCTATTGATTACGAAATGAAACCTGATGCGATCGGATTAGGGATGGGGATGGGGCAAAATGAAGAAACTCAGAAAGCGCTTTATGAATTTTTGAATCTAAAAAACACCTCTCCTCTGGTTGTAGATGCGGACGGGTTAAATATTCTTGCAAAGAACAGGAACTGGTTGAAGCTCCTGAAATCAAATACAATACTAACACCACATCCGGGTGAGCTCTCAAGGTTGATTGGTGAATGGAGCAACGATTACGAAAAAATAGAGAAGACCAAACTCTTTGCGGAAGAGTATAACCTGATTATAGTTGTAAAAGGTGCATATACACTAATTATAGACTCTGAAAACATCTATGTGAACAGTACCGGAACTCCGGCATTGGCAACTGCTGGAAGTGGTGACGTATTAACCGGAATGATAACAAGTCTGCTTGCCCAAGGTTACAAACCTATTGACGCAGCAAGAACGGGGGTATTTCTTCATGGTATGACTTCTAATCTGACAATGCAAACTATACACCCCCGATCATTTATTGCTTCAGATATAATTGAAAATATAGGGAATGCATATTTTAGTTTAGAAAAAAGCAAGTAATCGTTTGTGAATTACAATTAATTTATCTAATTTTGCACCTCATTTCGCCAATAGGCTTTAAAAGAAGTCGCACTAAGTGGCTCGCCTCAGGCATATAACGTCAAGTTATTTTATATATGTACGTAATTGTAGATATTCAGGGTCAACAATTTAAAGTTGAACAAGATCAGAAATTATTCGTCCACAGAATCAATGCCGAACAGGGTAGTGAAGTGGAGTTTGAGAAAGTGATGCTCGTTGATAACGATGGTGAAGTCACAGTTGGAACTCCGGTTGTGGATGGAGCAAAAGTAATTCTAGAAGTTCTTTCTCATGTAAAAGGTGACAAAGTACTCGTTTTCAAAAAGAAAAGAAGAAAAGGTTACAGAAAACTAAACGGACATCGTCAGCAGTTTTCAGAAGTGAGAGTAAAAGAAATTATTGCTTAATCAGTTAAAATCAGAAGAAAATGGCACATAAAAAAGGAGTAGGTAGCTCAAAGAACGGCCGCGAATCGGAAAGTAAACGATTGGGCGTTAAATTGTATGGTGGAGAGGTTGCTAAAGCAGGAAATATTCTTGTTCGTCAGCGAGGAACTTCTCATCACCCGGGTGATAATGTAGGTATGGGTAAAGATCACACACTGTTTGCGTTGATAGACGGAGTTGTGGTGTTTCGCAAGAGAAGAAACAACCGCTCGTATGTTTCAGTGCAGCCAATGGCAGAAGCAGAAGCTTAATAAGCATAAGTTTAGTCCAGTGAAACTAAGCTTGGACCATAATATAATATTTTTTTGACTAGTCCTAAATAACCGTTACAGGTTTTTACAAAACTAGTTATTTTTATCCACAAGTTTGAAGGTTAACCTTCAAACTTGTGGATTTCTTTTTATAGGTGCGTATTTTAATATGGTTCTGTTT
>JAQVXD010000003.1 GCA_028709385.1 Fermentimonas sp. | reverse complement strand
TTTTTCCAACCAGTGCAATCAGCTCACCCCTCTCGGCAGTTAAATTCAGACTTGATTGAATAACATTTAGCCTGTTTTTTGCCGTATAACCTATTGTTAAATGGGAAATCTGGAGGAAAGACATTTTTTTAATTATTTGTGAAGGATAAAAAAAGTAAAACCGAATTCTATCAAGCAATCAGTTTTCTAAAAGTCCTTCAGGAAGATTCATTTCAATTATCTTCTTATCCTGATCAATCGCTGTAATAAAATCTTCAGTAGCCGGAATCAGAAGCTCCTCTTCATCTTTCAAAAGAACAAAGAGCACGTTCATTGTAGAATCATCAACACTGCTAATTGAGCCAAGCATTTCTCCATGCTGATCAACAACGTCATAACCTACCAACAGGTGCCAGCTGTCTCTCTCCGCAGGATTTTCATCTGAGATAAAATTGCGTGGCAGGTATACATCAAGATTAACATACTTAGATGCATCTTTCTCATCTTCAAGGTCCTCAAATTTCACTCGAGCAGACAAATTGGATGTGAAAGTAAACTCTTCTATAAAAAAGGGAACCGGTATACCGTCAATCATAAGGAAATAATACTCAGAATCAGCTTCGCAATACTCCTCTCTTGAAAAGAGTATGACTATTTCACCCCTGATGCCATAAGGCTTTTGAGTGCTCCCTACTTTAATGATGTCTTTTTCTGAGATCATTTAGTTTATCTTCTCCGTTGATATTTTATATTCTTCAGTTTGGTACGACTTGGAGCAGCTTTCACTTCCGGGATAGTATAGTTTTCACTGCTAATATTAAGTTTCCCGCCTGACAAATCTCTTAGATCCTCAAATATCTTTTCGTCATCAATTGCTTTGTTCCATTGCACGTAAGATCTCTTCATCTGATTAAGAATAAGTTTAACCAGCTGATTTTTCTCTTCTCCATCATCCATTTTTGTTGCTATCCCGATTAACTTTTCCAGAATTTTCCCGTAATGACGATACTTCATATTTGGGCGGCTATATTCAAGTCGCCCCGGAGATGAATAAAGTTCTTCTTTCTTTATCACTTCATACGGGTATTCTATATCCAGTTTGAAATCTGACATAATTGCCAGATGATCCCAAAGAATATGCTTAAAATTATTGACATCACGGAGATGTGGAAACATATTGCCCATTACATCGATAATAGTATCTGCGCATTTTCTCCTCTCTTCCGCGTCTTCAATGCCCACGCAATGATTTACCATGTTCTGGATGTTACGTCCGTACTCAGGCATTATGAGCTTCTCTTTTTGAGTATTGTATTGCATTTTCATATTTTCTCGGCTTTTGTTATATAAATCATACGAACAAAACAATATATTATTTATTGTATCGTATGGAACTCAAATTATCTTAATTTAAGAATATCACCCTCCTCAGGAATATATTCATAACTTTTCTTGTTTAGTCTGTACAAATTCCTCAACTGTATTCCGTAAGTCTGAGAAATACTGTACATTGATTCACCCACTTGCACCGTGTGATATTCATAAGGCTTGTCTGCCCTCGTCTTTTTCTTTTGAAAATAAACTATATCACCTTCACTAAGCGGAAAATCCTCAGGAACTTCGTTGAATTTCAGCAAATCTTTTTCGCTAAAACCAAACTCATTCGCAATAGTCCCGAACGTATCGCCATTAACTGCAATCACATAAACCAGACCATGTGTTATATAGGGCTGATGTGTCCATGATGCTCTTCCGGCTTCGGCAGAACGGATAGCTTCGCGGTCGCGGCGACTCACCCCCCGCCGGTATTTCTTATCATCAAACCGATACAGCTCATAGTCTTCAATTAGCTTTATCAGCTTATTGGCATATGCTCTGTCAGTAGCATATCCTGATTGCTGGAGCCCTCTCGCCCACCCTTTATAGTCTGTGATAGACAAGTTGAAAAGAGCTTTGTATCTGGCGCTGCCAACCAAAAACTCTGAGTGGTCCTGATACGAATCCTCTACTCTGGCGTAACTTCTGAAGCAATCATTTGGACTATCATCCGCTGCATACACTCTGGGACCGCTCCATCCCTGATGACATTTAATTCCAAAGTGATTATTTGATCGTCTTGCTAAATCACTCAGTCCGGCACCTGATTCTAATATACCCTGTGCCAGAGTTATGGATGCAGGTATCCCGTATTTATCCATATGCTGTATGGCCAGATCACTGTATTTATCAATATATAACTCGTATGTTCTTGCACCCGATTGTGCTGAAAGGGTCGAATTAATAAATAAAAATGATAGTAATAGCGTTAACGATGAAATAAATGTATATTTGTAAGATAAATACTCCATTATGATATGAAAGAAATCAATTTATCCACAAAGATAGCTGTTTATCCGATAGAGGAGTGCTCTGATATCGAAAAAAAACTTATTGATGCAGCCAAAAGTGCAACATTAAACTCATATGCTCCCTATTCTGAGTTCCACGTGGGTGCTGCTGCCCTGTTGGCCAATGGTGAAATAATCACAGGCAACAATCAGGAGAATGCAGCATATCCCTCGGGATTATGTGCAGAAAGGACTGCAACCTTCTATGCTCATTCAAAATACCCCGACCAGAAAATAGAAGCTATCGCTATAGCCGCATGGAATAACGGTAATTTCACAAAAGACGTAATCACACCTTGCGGTGCATGCAGGCAGGTACTTCTTGAAGCTGAGAACAGATTTAATTCACCTATGAAAGTGATGATGTGCAGCTCAGATGCAGTATATGTAATCAGCAGTATAAAAGATATTTTACCGCTAAGCTTTGGTGATGAAATGCTGAAATAATAGCGTCAACTGCTAAAAGGAAGCTTCATAAAGGGTTACCAGATACCACTTATTATCTATAAGTTCGAAGTAATAATCTGCGAAAATACCGTTATCGATGCCTCTTATCTCAACAACTGCAGTATCATTGATGAAACGCACAACCTGGTAATACTGATCGAACGGGCGAGTTAAAAATGTGCTGTCATAGCTTAGGTCAAGCTGCTCCCATTCATATCTGCCAATTAATTCTTTCACCTGTGCCATTCCCTCAGTGCCGGTATCAGGAACAATAACACTTATTGGGAATTTAATCCTCTGTAATTGAAATGACTCTTCCTGACTGAATTTTTCAACAAACTCACTAAATTCCTCAATCTCTACTTCTGCAACATCAACCGACTCAGCTACTTCCTTACCTGTATCAGTACTCTTTTCATCTCTGTTTTGAGTACAAGAAATAAAAAATATAAATATGATGCAGGAAATTAAAACAGCTGTTCTTTTCATTTGTTATAAAATAGTAAATTGAGTAACCTCTCTTTTGTCTTACAAAGGTATAAAAAATCTTGATAACCAAATAGTAAAAATTATCCTTATCTTTGTTTCTACTAAAAAAATGTATAAATGAACTTACAAAACGATATCGAAAATCTTTTCTCTACTCAGAAAGATGAATGGCCAAAACTGGAAGAAGCTATTCGTAATCTTGAAGATGTTAAGATTAAGCAATTTAACTGGGGAGACAACATATCAGTGAAGGTCCAGTTCAATCCTTCAAGAATAACATCAACGGGGGCTAATATCGATAAGCATCATATCGAAGAGAGACCCTGTTTCCTGTGTGAACAAAACCGGCCGGCTGAACAAAAGGGAATCACATTTTTAGATAAATACATAATTCTTTGCAATCCTTTCCCTATATTAAGTAACCATATCACCATACCTCTTTTTTCGCATGTGCCTCAACGTATTCGGCACAAAATTGGAGAAATGCTTTCTCTTTCCGAAAAACTGCCCGATTATATAGTTTTTTATAACGGGCCGAAAAGTGGTGCTTCTGCACCAGATCATTTTCATCTTCAGGCAGGTCTTAAAACTCCTGAACTGACACAGGGTGATAACGAATTGCGTTCATGCTTTATAATAGAGGGTTCAACTATCTCTGAATCTGTTGAACTTTTTGAAGAAGTATATCAATTTCTTCGTTCACTTCAGCCAGATGAAGAAGAGCCCATGCTCAACGTAATCACTTTTGTAGAGGATAACAATTACAAGATTCATATTTTCCCCCGAAAAGCACATCGCCCAAAGCAGTACTTTGATGAAGGCAGTAAAAAGATGCTTGTAAGTCCGGGTGCCCTGGATATGGCAGGACTTTTCATCACTGTGAGAGAGGAAGATTTTAATAAAATTGAAAAACAGGATATTGAAGATATCTATTTTCAGGTATCTTTGCCAATTATGTGATTAAAAAACATGTTTAAATGGAAAATTCAGAAATCATATTAGCAAATATTAACGGTGAGGATAAACCGGGATTAACTGCAGCTTTAACCGAGATTCTTGCAAAACATGGTGCTTTTATACTGGATATCGGTCAATCTGATATCCACAGGAATGTGGCAATAGGCATTCTTTTCAAATCGATGCACAACAACTCGGGCGAGATACTGAAGGATCTGCTTTTTAAAGCATACGAAATGGATGTAAACATACGTTTTTCTCCCATTTCAGCCGAAAGATATTCAAACTGGGTGATGATGCAGGGGAAGAACAGATACATCATTACACTCTTGGGAAGAATTCTAACGGCGGAACAGATTGCCGCAGTGTCGAGGATCATTGCAGATCAAAATCTGAATATCGACAACATGATCAGACTAACAGGGCGTATACCGCTTGATGAAAAGCAACGTGCTGCCAAGTCTTGTGTTGAACTTTCGGTTCGCGGTACCCCCATCGACAGGCAGAAAATGCAGCAGTCGTTTCTCGAACTCTCATCAAAACTAAATTTCGACATATCATTTCAGGAAGAGAGTATGTTCAGGCGCATGCGAAGGCTTATATGCTTTGATATGGACTCAACACTTATACAGACTGAGGTGATTGATGAGCTTGCCATAAGAGCCGGGGTTGGTGATAAAGTCAAGGCAATTACTGAGTCAGCTATGCATGGAGATATCGATTTTGAGGAGAGCTTCAAACAGCGTATTAAACTGCTGAAAGGTCTTGATGCATCTGTTCTTAAAGAGGTTGCAGAAAACCTGCCAATTACTGAAGGACTTGGAAGGCTTATGAAAGTGCTGCAGAAGGTTGGTTTCAAAACAGCTATTCTTTCGGGTGGTTTCACCTATTTCGGCAACTACCTTAAAGATAAGTATGGTTTTGACTACATGTATGCAAATGAACTTGAGATAGTAAACGGGAAACTTACCGGCAACTATCTGGGAGATATAATTACAGGTAAGAAGAAGGCTGAATTGTTGTCGCTAATAGCACAGGTTGAGAAAATTGATATAAGGCAGACTGTAGCTGTAGGAGATGGTGCAAACGACCTTCCAATGTTGGGTATAGCAGGTCTTGGAATTGCTTTTCATGCAAAACCAAAAGTGATACAAAATGCAAAGCAATCACTCTCGTCTGTTGGTATCGACGGTATATTATACTTTTTGGGTTATAAAGATTCGATGCTCGACAGTGAAATGCTGAATGGATAAGGCTGTAATAAAAAAACACACACATGGATTCCGTTGAAAGCTTATTAAAAAAACCTGTTAATGTTCTGGTCTGTTTCACAGATGCTGAAATTGGCCGGACATTAAGCAACATGGCAGTATATTTTGCGAATTCCAGATCTGAGAAGTCCTCTGCCACATTCCTGCATCTCATTGATGAGAATGAGGATGAGAATGAAAATCAGACTCAATTAAACGACTTTATAGATATTATAGATAAGAGCAAGCTTACTATACGCTATTTTGCCAGAAAGTATGATGATTATGTGTCTGAGATTCTGAAAGTTTCGAAAGAGCAAAACAGTAACTTACTTCTGGTTGGAATCGGTAGTAATATTTTAACCCCCGAGATATATAAAAGGTACAGCAAACTAAAGAGTGATCCTACTAATTCTGAGGCATACATCCTGGAGCAGTTTACAGATAAAGAGTCAAAATTATTGAGCGACATTTCTTCTCTGCTTGATTTGAACCCTATTTCAACAGGTTTGTTTATTTACAACAACTTGAAGCGTATTGAAAAAATATTTGTGCCAATATTAAGTACAAATGATATTCATGCTATTCCTTTCACAACAATACGTTTTGCTCAAAAAGAGAATGTTGAGCTAATGGTCTGGGACGCAATTGGTGCCATTGAATCAAATCCTAAGATGCAGAAACTTTATCAATCGTATGTAAAGAAAGCAGATGAGAGAATGTATTTATGGGATGACAATAAAAAAATTGATAAAGATTTTATTATGAAACAGGATCTTTGTATTATCGGTATAGACGGGTGGAATAAATTGATATGCACCTCCCTGCCATGGATAGAGGCACTTCCGTCAACACTGATAGTTAAAGAAAAAACAACATAAAGGCATTTATGAGTCCAAATGAAGTAAACAGCAGAATAAAAGAAATTCACGATTATATTGAAGACAGACAGTTGAAGCATGCAATCGACAGCGTAAAAGAGCTAAATGAAATGCAGCAGAACTGGACTATTTCTGAAAAGATTGATGAACTGGAAACCAACTACAAATACATGCTCCATTACCTTGTTGAGGGTAAGGGTGATCCTGAACAACATAAAATATATGATAAGCTTTTTCGCGATATTTACACTATAACTGATGATACTGCTGAAAGCCTGCTGATAAGAGACAGCACTTCTGTTTTCTTCGAGAGAGTGAGATTAATGAATGTGCGCACTCCCGTCTCAGTTGATGAATACAGGGATATTATTATTAAACAGTCGGACACATCCTCTTTTCTTGAACTGCTGGATGATGGTCCTGAAAAAGAATCGCGCAAGAGACAAAATGCTGCTGTTCATGAAAACAGCTTGAGTGACATGTTTTATACTGTATTTGTTTCTCCCAGGGCAAATCCGGATCTTATTAAATCGCTCCACAGCTTTATTGATGACGAGGTAATTCCGGTGAATGACAAATGTATGCTTATATCGGCACTCACACTCAACATCATGCAACGCTTTGATGCTGCAAAGGTGCTTTTTATGCTTGACGTATGCCGCAATCCTGATGTGGAAATCGCTACACGTGCAATTACAGGTATTATACCGATTTTTCAGATCTACAGAAAAAGGTGGCATCTGTATCCTGAATGTATCGACAGACTAAAATTGCTTTCTGATGATACTGACTTTAGCCGCCGGTTTATGACTACTATTATTGGATTTATTCAGGCGCATGAAACTGAGAAGATCACAAAAAGACTTACTGAAGAGATCATACCTGAGATGATGAAACTGAGTCCCATGATCGGCAAGAAGATTAAACTTGATGAGTGGATGGGCGAAAGCGGATTGGATGAAAAGAACCCGGAATGGCAAAAAATACTGGACGAGAGTGGTTTAACCGACAAATTGCAGGAGTTCTCAAATCTTCAGCTCGAGGGTGCAGACGTTTTTCACTCTACCTTCTCGAACCTCAAAAACTATCCGTTCTTTCGTGAAATGAGCAACTGGTTTCTACCTTTTGATCCGCAGCATAGCAGTTTACAGAAAATGTTCAGCAATCAACAAGAGGGCAATCAGCTAATTGAAACAATGCTGGGCTCTTCTCTGATGTGTAACTCTGATAAGTACTCACTTTCTTTCAGCATTATGATGATGCCTGAACAATACCGCAGCATGATGATTAATCAGCTTGGTGCTGAAGGTGATGAGATAAAAAACATGAAGGAGGAGGAGCTTACTCTAAACCCTCATCAAAAAGAGGAGACTGTAATAAAACAGTATATTCAGGACCTGTATCGTTTCTTTAAGTTATATGCCCGTAAGTCCGATTTCACTGACATATTTAATCTTCCTCTTAATTATCACGAGATAGAGGCATTTCAGTCGATAGTTAAGCAACCCCGTCATATGGAGAAAATTGCTCTTTATTATTTCGAGAAAAACAACTTCCCTGAAGCTCTCAGTGCATATAATATGCTTGCAGAAATGGTGCCTGCAAAGAGCGAGGTGTGGCAAAAAATTGGATTTTGCAAACAGATGACTGCTGATATAAGAGGAGCGCTTGATGCATATCTGCATGCCGATTTGATTGAGGACAACAATACTTGGCTGCTAAACCGCATAGCACACTGTTACAGGGTTCTGAAAGAAACCGATACTGCATTGGAGTATTACCGCCGGCTGGAACAGTTCAGACCTGAGGATCTTAATATTCAGCTTAATATCGGGCATTGCTACCTTGAACTGAAACAGTATGATGAGGCTCTCAACTACTATTTCAAAGTAGAACTGATTGACAATAATAATACACGTGCATGGAGATCAATTGCATGGTGTGCATTTCTGTCGAGGAAGTTTGATATAGCCCAGAGATATTATTCGCGCATTCTGGAAAATAAACCTAACACGCATGATTTTCTTAATGCCGGGCATGTTGAGCTTTGCCTCTCAAATAACAGCAATGCTGTAAAATTATACGAGCAGTCCCTTAAAGAGGCCGGTAGTTTCACTACCTTCCTAAGAATGCTGCAAGATGATGTTGATGAATTGCAGGAGGCTGGTGTAGATACAGATATTTTGCCTGTTATAGTCGACAAAATGCTTTATGACTCGGATGTTTCTGAAAGTAAATAGAGCCTGTTTGCTTTTATAAATTCATACACTTTTGCCGGAACGAACGCCTGCATATTCTTTCCTTCACTGATACTTTTGCGTATAAATGTAGAGGAAACTTCAATTACAGGTGCGTCAACTTCATGTACGGTAAGACTGTATATTTCAGGAATTACAATCTCAACTCCGAGTCTTGGATAGATAAGTATTTTATAATTGTTTATTATTTCAGAAGCATTTTTCCAGCGGTCAAATACTGCCCAATTGTCAGCTCCGATGATTAGCGTAAAGTTTACATCAGCATACTTCTCTGACAAATTTTTTAATGTATTAACAGTGAACGAAGGACGGGGCATGTTGAACTCCACATCGGATGCCAAGAGCCTGTCATAGCCTTCAACTGCCATCTTCACCATCTGAAGCCTTGCACCATCATCAATTAAAACAGCGGAATCTTTAAGGGGGTTGTGAGGTGTAACAACAAACCAGACCTGTTCAAGATAAGTGAATTCACTTAAATAACTTGCCAGTATCAAATGCCCGTAATGTATAGGGTTAAATGACCCGGAAAATATGCCTATCTCTCTCTTTTTCATATTAAACAGAAAAACCGACACCTCTTTTTTGAAGCATCGATCTTTCATTTCTTCTCTCTAAAGGGATAATATCTAAGCCCGCTTGAACAGAGATATAATCCAAAGTAACAGAATTGCTCCCACCAGGGCAGTAACAAGGCTTCCAATAATACCGCTGGTTGCTATACCGAGCAGGCCGAAAACCCACCCTCCGATAATTGCACCGGCAATTCCTACAAGAATATTTACCAGTAATCCAAAACCTCCGCCTCTCATTAATTTACCTGCAAGCCATCCGGCTATTGCACCGATTATTATCCACCATAACCATCCCATAATGTTGTGTTTTTAGTTAATAATTTTTGCTAATATAATATTAACAAACTTGACAATTAAACAACAGCAACTTATAAATAGTTTAACAATAAGTAAAAAACTTACATTATTTATTAAATCGTCCGCTTAACTCATTCGGTTTTTATAATCCTCATAGCCAAACTTACGATATAATTTAAACTCCCCTTCTTTGGTCCAGAGTCCGATTGATGGATGCGAAACACCATTAAACATGGTAGTTTTAACAGTTGTGTAATGTATCATATCCTCAAAAACAATCCTGTCACCTATCTTCAGAGGATGGTCAAACGACCAGTCGCCCATAAAATCGCCGCTAAGACAACTGTTCCCTCCCATCCGGTATGTTGGCTTACCTTCTGCCGGCTCTTGATAAGCACCCCTTATACGTGGTTTGTAGGGCATCTCGAGTGTATCGGGCATATGGCATGAAAAAGAGACATTAAGCATTGCCGTTTTCACTCCGCTGTTTTCTACTATATCAGCTATAGTAGCCACCAGCACTCCCGTTTCCCATGCAAAAGCGCTGCCGGGTTCCATTATTATGTGCAGGTGAGGGTATCTCTTTTTAAAATTGATCAGCAGTCGAGTCAGATGTTTAATATTATAATCCTTATGTGTCATAAGATGACCGCCGCCAAGATTAAGCCACTCGATGCTGCCAAAGAATTTTCCAAACTTATCTTCTAAAACCTCTAATGTCTTTTCAAGGTCGTATGAATTGTTTTCGCATAGATTGTGCATGTGCAATCCTGTAATCCCCTCAGGCAGTTTATCACCAAGCAGGGCAGCTGTGACACCAAGTCGGGAGCCCGGACTGCTGGGATTATAGAGGTCTGTATCTACAACCGAGAACTCCGGATTGACTCTCAGTCCGCATTTTATATTTTTACCTGATAACGTCACTTCAGGATAGTAACGCTCAAACTGAGATAATGAGTTGAATGTAATGTGGCTGCTGTATTTCAAAAACAGTGGAAAATCATCGTCTGTATATGCAGGTGCATAAGTATGTGCTAAGTTGCCCATCTCTTCAAATGCAAGCTGGGCTTCGGCAACTGAACTTGCCGTGGAGTGCTGTATATACTCACGAAATATCGGGAAAGACTTCCACATTGCGAAAGCTTTGAATGCAAGGATTATTTCTACTCCGGTACTATCACTTACCGACTTAATTAATTCAAGGTTCTTTCTCAGCAACTCTTCCTCCATCACATAGCTTGGAGAGGGCACTTTTAATATATCTATCATATTTGTTCTTTATCCTTCTTGTTGTTCTACATTTCCGGGATCTGTTGTATATTTTCCAATATGCACTTTTTCCCATTGGAGATTGTTTATGTCGGCAGGTCTCCTTTTTATCTCTTTTTTGCCGAAAGCAATCAAACAAACAACTTCAATCGGCATAGGTATATCAAGCAGTTCATTAATATATTCACCTGAAGTTATATTGTCTGAGAATGAGCGATTTCTAACCTGAATCCAGCAGCTGCCAATATTCATCTCTTCTGCCTGCATTTGCATATTAATTGCGGCAATTGAAGAATCCTCAACCCAGGCATCACTTATTAAAGGGTTGCCTGCAACAACTACCACAAGCGGCGCTTCAGTTATAAATGAGGCGCTATGTGGCTTGCATTCAGCAAGTTTAGCCACCGTACCCCTGTCTTCCACAGCAATAAAGATCCATGAATGTTTATTTTTTGAAGTGGGAGAAAGCAGTGCTGCCTCGAGAATCTTTTTTGTCTCCTCGGGTGAAAGCAACTCATCACTGTATTTTCTGATACTACGTCTTTGTATTTGTAGCTCCTGGAAACTCATCATTTTAATCTATTTGAAATTCGGATACAATAATAGTAAAAAAAAGGGAATCATTGAGGTATAACAAATGAAAACAGACCCAAATTATACTGATTGAGGGACTTTAATGCATATATTATATGGAATTATTCTAAATAACCGGCTATTTTTCCTATTTTTGCAAAAAAATAAAACAGTTTATGCATCATTTTACTGCAACAAAAATGAGTCCGTCTATGAAGATGGCGGATCAGATAGATGCCAACCCACGACTGCTGCTGATGTTACAGCATTTTAATATTGATTTTAGGGTGAGCGATCTTACTGTATCCCAACTTTGCAAACAATATGAAATCAGTGAGGCTCTTTTCGTTGATATCGCAAATCTGTATAACGGTTTCGGAGCAAAGAAAAATCATACTTACACAAAAAAAGATTTGCTGCAGGTGATAGATTTTCTTAAAAACAGTCACCATTACTACCGGTCGGATATGTATCCGCAGATAAATTCTTACATTCAGTTGTTACAGAAAAATCACCCCGAGAGGGAATTTAAACTGCTTAACAGGTTTTTTAACGAGTATTTCACTGAGGTGCTTGAACATCTTGATTATGAGGACAATGTTGCTTTTCCCTATTTTATTAAACTACTTAAAAATAGAAGTGAGGAGAGTGTGCCAGAACAATTTTCTTCAACTGAATATAGTGAGCATCATACGGATATTGAACTCAAACTGCATGACCTGAAAAACCTGCTGCTTAAATATGTAAATATTGAAGGTGACCTGGATCTGCGCAGAAAATTGTTTTTTGCACTTTACGAACTGGAGTATGATCTGTTTGTACACTCCTTGATTGAGGAATCGATACTAATTCCTTCGGGTGCAAATATCGAAAAGAAAGAAAATGCTTAAGACGACTCTTCACATAGTAATTCTCGAGAGTTCGAAGATAATCTTCGAAGGATTATATTCCATTCTGTATCAGTCGGATATTTACTGCCGGGTTTACAGAGCTGAGAATATTGATGAGCTGTCTGATATACTAAAAACAGAGAAAATCAACATAATTATTGCAAATCCTGTGCATTTTGTTAACAGGGATAAGGAGATAAATAAGATAAAGAAAGAATTTCCGTCACTCTCGATCGTGGGAATCGACTTTGGTGTTATGCATAAAGCTGTTATTGAAACGGATGCCAGTTTCACACTATACGATACTCCTGAACATATACTCCATCTGATATCCAGAATGGACAACAGAAACAAATCTATCTCCGGCAACAGCGACGACAGCGACAACCTTACTAAAAGAGAATTAGAAGTTCTAACCTGCATTGTCAACGGAAAACTCAATAAAGAGATTGCCGAAGAGCTCAATATAAGTATACATACAGTCGTAAGACACCGGAAAAACATAACAACTAAAACAGGTATAAGGAGTCAGTCGGGTTTGACAATATACGCGATATCCAAAAAGATTGTCGAGATTGAGGATATTGAGATATAGATATACACAATCTATCACTTATAAACGACCTGTACCAGGGCCGTAAAATAATCGTTACATATTCGTATCTCGTCCGTATCAACATCATTTATATATAAGGTATAACTGGACTTGGTATGGGCAAAGTAATAATCAGGTATGAGTTAAGTTCGACGAAAGCAGGGTACAAATATCCCCTGTTACATGTTTTTCTTATATTTAATAGCTTTTACAAAACAATACTGACTGTTTATGCGTTTCAAGCCTTTAAAAGATTTTATTAGTTAAAATTCAAAATGCTTTTCGCATTTTAAAACATTTATCATAGATTTACAAAATAGTTGTTTTCAAATTTCTTTATCATAAAAAAATATTATTAGAGGGCCATGAAAATTCATGAATACCAAGCAAAAGAGATTTTTTCGAAGTACGGAATCCCTGTTGAACAGAGCATTGTTTGCCGTTCGGTGGAGGATGCAGTAAAAGCTTATTCGCGTATCGACTCACAAAAAGTTATCGTAAAAGCTCAGGTTCACACTGGCGGAAGAGGCAAAGCAGGAGGAGTAAAACTCGCTGATGGCGAAATAGAGCTTCGCAAGCATGCTGCCGCAATTCTGGGAATGGATATAAAGGGATTCAAGGTTGACCGAATACTCGTTGGTCAGGCAGTTAACATCGCTAAAGAGTATTACGTGAGTTATGTAATCGACAGACGTTCTAAATCTGCAATCCTGATGCTCAGCAAAGAGGGTGGAATGGATATTGAACAAGTTGCTAAAGATACTCCGGAGAAGATCCACAAGTTTGCTATTGATCCTTCAGTAGGCGTACCCGATTATCTTGCACGGGAAGCAGCTTTTAAGCTGTTTGATGATATAAAACATGTACGTAATGCAGCAGTAATAATTCAGAAGCTGTACAAACTTTTTGTTGAATCAGATGCATCACTTGCAGAAATTAACCCTCTGGTTCTTACACAGGAGGAAGAAATTGTTGCTATTGACGCCAAGATGACCTTCGACGATAATGCACTGTTTCGCCATCCAAAAATTGCCGCTCTAAATGAACCTACCGAAGAGGAGAAAAAGGAGCTGTTTGCCAAGAGTAAAGGCTTCAGCTACGTACATCTAGGTGGTGAGATAGGATGCATGGTGAATGGTGCGGGACTTGCCATGGCAACTATGGATATTATAAAGCTTTATGGCGGTAGTCCTGCCAATTTCCTGGATATTGGCGGAAGCTCCAGTCCAACCAAAGTAATCGAGGCAATGAAACTGTTGCTAAGCGATAAGAATGTGAGAGTTGTACTTATTAACATTTTTGGCGGCATCACCCGTTGTGATGACGTAGCAAGAGGACTTCTGGAGGCTTTTAATCAGATAAAGTCAGATGTTCCCGTTGTGATAAGACTTACAGGCACGAATGAGAAAGAAGGTCGTGCATTACTTAAAGATACAGACCTTCATGTGGCCAATACTATGAGTGAAGCAACCAAAATAGCTGTTAAACTTGCCGAGCAGTATCAAATATGACAAAAAACAGATTATGAGTATTCTAATAGATAAAAGCACAAAGCTGATTGTTCAGGGAATTACCGGACGTGATGGAGGTTTTCATGCCTCGAAAATGAAAGAGTACGGAACAAATGTTGTTGGAGGAACATCACCCGGCAAAGCGGGCGAATTTGTAGATGACGTTCCGGTATTTAACACGGTTAGAGATGCTGTTGTTGAGACCGGTGCCGACACTTCAGTAATTTTTGTACCGGCTCCTTTTGCCAAAGATGCAATGATGGAAGCTGCAGATGCGGGAATCAAACTGATTGTATGCATTACGGAAGGAGTACCCACTCTTGATGTGGTAGAAGCACACAGCTTCATTAAAAGAAAAGGGGCCAGTTTGATCGGACCAAACTGTCCGGGACTTATGTCACCCGGGAAGAGCCTTGTAGGCATTATGCCTTCGATGATTTTTAAGGAAGGCAGAACAGGAGTAATCAGTCGCAGCGGCACCCTTACGTATGAAGTGGTATACAACCTTACAGAAAAAGGCATAGGTCAGTCCACAGCCATTGGTGTTGGCGGTGACCCGGTGGTGGGACTTTATTTCATTGAACTACTGGAAATGTTTGAGAATGATCCTGAAACAGATTCAATAGTTCTTATTGGTGAGATTGGCGGAGATGCTGAAGAGCAGGCTGCTGAATATATAAAAAATCATATCACAAAACCTGTTGTTGCATTTATTGCAGGCCAGCAGGCACCTCCCGGAAAACAGATGGGACACGCTGGAGCTATAATTTCGAGTGGTTCGGGTACTGCAGCCGAGAAGATTGCAGCATTTGAAGCAGTTGGAGTTCCTGTGGCAAAAGAACCAAGCGAAATACCCCAACTGCTTATGGGCAGGTTATAATCAAACAAAAGTCATATAAACAATTACTGATTCAGTCTGGTCAGGTGTACCTTCCGAACAAAAAGTTCTGCACCTTCAGACTGAATTTGTATTTTACCCTTGTGCGGTTTTACGTTATATGCCCTGTTGACAAGTAAACAGATCGATGTACCTCTGTTGAGCGGAAGCAGACAGGCAAATACCGTAAATAATCAACAGAACAGTTAAAAGTTCACGTTTCATGGTTAAACAGTTTTATTATGTAAAAATATCTATAAAGACATAATTATCATATCACCTTTTTCTTTGGCTTTCTCTATTGACTGAGGATTATCAGCATCAATATCATACTTTGAAATATCAGGTATTAATAATTCAGTACCGACAGGTATAACGTTGGGATTATTGATATTTTGCATGTTTTCCTGATAAATATAAACCCAGAACTCCTTATTACCAAACAGGTCGAGTGCAACTGAACGTAAAGTCTCACCCTTGCCCAGAGTTAATGATTCAGGATATTGCTCCACTGGTTGTGCAGCTGTTAAAACATCTGATTCGGGCTCACTGATTATTTCTGCCCTACCCTTGGTTTCTGCGGTTTCAGCTATCAATGCTTTTTCGGGACTTAGATCTTTTTCGACTTGCCACTCCATTGAAAAAAAAAAGAGTTGCCATAATAATGACTACACCACCTAAAACGGGAACAAAAACTCTTGAACTCTTACGGGAACGGGTCTTTGGCCTCAGGCTCCTTTCAGATTGCAAATCCGGGATAGGTTCAGGTTCTGGACCTGGTTTTAAAATTGGTTCTTCTTCAGAATATGCCGGTTGTGTTATTTCAGGCAAATCCTCAATCTCATTACTTTCAACAATCACCTCTGTTTCCCTAACTTCCAAATCACTCTCAATCTCAGTTTTTTCAACAATCTCGTCTGCTTCTTTGATTCCATCAACAGTCCCGGTCTCAGCCTCCTCAACCAAATCCTCCGTTTCTCCTGTTGTTATCACCTCAATTCCGGGAAATTCAACACCCACATTGATCAATGTTGGCTCGAAGTTCTGAAATGCACTGTTTATATTACTTTTCAGCGAGTCATCAGTTTCAAAAGAGATCTTGGGCATCGTTTCTGCAGCTTCTGAAGCTACATCAAAATATTGTTCGAAGGTAACATCCACCTCAGGCGGCATAAGAAAGTGATCTCCCGTATCGGAGTCAATCAGAATAAATTCCTGATATTTGTGAGTGCGGAAAACACCGAAATTCTCTATTGACACCTCGTTATGATCGGACAGATGTTCTGCCAAAATAGTTGAAATAACCTCCAGAACTTCAGATGTATCTGATTCATCCCACTGAAGTTTGGCTGCCAGTTTCTCGATTAATTCTTTTTGTGTCATGCTATAAGGATTTTGTCAAAATTATTCAGGTATTGAAATATGCTCAAACAACTGTTCCAATCAGATCGAAAGGATAAGCTGAATCGATCCTTACATCGTAAAAATCACCTGTATTCAACTTTTTCTCTTTGCTGATCAGAACCTCACCATCAACTTCGGGAGAATCAAATTCTGTGCGTCCAACATAATAATCAGGATCATCCCTGTCAATTATCACTTTCATAGTTTTACCAACCTTCGACTCATTAATTGAAAGAGCAATACCTTCCTGAGTTTCCATTAGAATATTCATTCTTTCCTGTTTAATATCGGCAGGCACATCATCGGAATAATTCTTATCATTATAGGTATCCTCTTCGTGTGAATATGGAAAAGCACCTAATCGCTCAAACCTTGCATCCTTTACGAAATCAATCAGTTCGTTGAAGTCAGCTTCAGTTTCACCCGGATGCCCCACCATCATTGTTGTGCGAAGATGTATTCCCGGCACCTCCTCACGAAAGCGCTGAATAAGATCGATTGTTTGTTGCTTTGAGATATTTCTGCGCATAATTTTCAGCATTCTGTCGCTGATATGCTGGAGAGCTATATCGAGGTAGTTGCATACATTTTCTCTTTCGCGCATTACCCTAAGCAGGTCAGTGGGAAAGTGAGCAGGATATGCATAATGCAGTCTGATCCAATCTACACCTTTGATATCTGAGATACGCTCAACCAACTCCGGCAGTTTCATCGTTTTGTAAAGGTCCAGTCCATAGTAGGTAAGATCCTGTGCAATAAACTGAAATTCTTTTACACCACTTGCAACTAAACGACGAACTTCATCCTCAATATCTTCAACAGGACGCGATTTATATTTACCTGTAATAAGAGGTATCGAGCAGTAAGAACAGGTCCTATCGCACCCTTCCGATATTTTAAGAAAAGCATAGTGAGGAGGAGTTGACAAAATACGGTCGAATTCAAGCTCTTTGTTGTATGATTTTCCAAGATCAGATATCAGTCCGCGCCAGTCGAATTTACCATAAAACTTATCAACCTCGGGAATTTCTTTCTGCAGCTCCTCTCTGTATCTCTCGGAAAGGCAGCCCATTACGTAAAGCTTCTTGAGTCCCCTCTCCTTTTTAGCATCAGCAAAAGAGAGTATCATATTGATAGACTCCTCTTTGGCATCGCCTATGAAACCACAAGTATTTATAACAGCAATTTCGCCCTTGGGTGTATCAGGATCATGCTCAAGAGTGTACCCGTTAGCAATAAGCTGACGCATCAGCAACTCAGAATCTACAAGATTCTTTGAGCAACCCATAGTTACTACATCTACCCTATTCTTTATCATTTGATAATTGTTCCTTTACTTTTATTCACCAAAAAGAGAGTCAACAAATTCTTTCCTTCGGAAGACTTGCAGATCTTCCACTTTTTCGCCCAGACCAATATATTTAACAGGAATCTTAAACTGATCAGATATACCAAGTACTACTCCACCTTTTGCAGTACCATCCAATTTTGTAATAACCAGACCCGTGACCTCTGTGGCTGCGGTAAACTGTTTAGCCTGTTCGAATGCATTCTGACCTGTGGATCCGTCAAGAATAAGAAGAACTTCATGAGGTGCATCATGTACAATTTTACCCATCACATTTTTAATCTTGGTAAGCTCATTCATAAGGTTTAATTTGTTGTGCAAACGCCCGGCTGTATCAATTATTACGACATCTGCATCGTGCGCTTTTGCGGAGCTTACAGCGTCGAAAGCCACAGATGCAGGGTCTGACCCCATCTTCTGCTTCACAACGGGCACACCGACACGCTCACCCCATATATCAAGTTGTTCGACAGCAGCTGCTCTGAAAGTATCAGCTGCACCAAGATAAACAGACAGTCCGTTTTGTTTGAACTGGTAAGCAAGCTTTCCGATTGTTGTGGTTTTGCCTACACCATTTACACCTACAACCATAATAACGTAGGGTCTCTTACCCTCAGGGACATTGAACTCCTCGACATCAGTCGACTGATTCTCAGTTAGCAGTAAGGTTATCTCATCACGAAGTATACTGTTAAGTTCATCAGTACCGACATATTTATCTTTTGCTACACGTGCTTCGATTCTGTCAATAATCTTCAAAGTAGTATCGACACCCACATCTGATGATACTAATACCTCTTCAAGGTTATCGAGTACATCATCATCAACTTTAGTTTTACCTGCTACTGCACGGGTAATTTTAGAGAAAAAACTAACTTTAGTTTTCTCAAGACCTTTTTCGAGTACATCTTTTTTTCCTTTGGAGGATCTGTTAAATAAACCCATATTGAAGTAGTTATTATATTATAGGCTGAATTGATTTGTATGCAAATCTACAAAATAGTAAATAAAAAACTTCCCTGCGTTTTTGCACAGGGAAGCTTTTAGATATTATTAACGAATATTCTCGTAAGTATGAACTACTACGACGAATATCCTACTTGAAGTAATCTTTTACCTGATCGTTTAGAATCATTTCTTCTTTGAAGCTATATGCACCAGTTTCAGGTGATTTAACCATTCTGATTACCTTAGTGTGGCTTCGTCCTGTAGTGGTAGTCTTATCGCGGAATCCCGCAACTGCTTTCTTTGCCATAATCTATACTGTTTTTACTTTATTTCTTTATGAACGGTCATTTTCTTTAAGACCGGATTGTATTTTTTCAACTCAAGTCTTGCAGTTGTATTCTTTCTGTTCTTGGTTGTAATATATCTGGATGTACCGGGCATACCACTCTCTTTGTGCTCTGTGCACTCCAGAATCACCTGGACCCTGTTTCCTTTTGCTTTTTTTCCCATCTCTGCTTCCTCCTCTTATTATTGCGTAAAGGTTACGCGTTTAAATATCCTTTTTCTGCAGCTTTTTTAATTGCTGCATCCAATCCAATTTTATTTACGGTACGCAATCCTGCTGCTGAGATGTTCAGACTGATCCATACATCTTCTTCCACCCAATAAAATTTCTTTTTAAACAAGTTTACGTTGAATTTACGTTTCGTTTTAGCATTAGAGTGCGAAACGTTGTTTCCAACCATTGCTTTTTTTCCTGTTATTTGACAAATCTTAGACATTGCTGTATAGTGTATTTTATTTTTTGGTTCCTTACGTCCTTATAAAACAGAACATTCCTGACAAATCAGGGCGCAAAATTAAGAAGATAATTTTAATATACCAAAGGTTTTAGCAAATTAATTTCAATCAGGCTCAACAATTTAAATGAAAATAATATTCTCAAAACAGGAGTCTTTAATTCAAACCATAACCTATAACACTTCGATAAATGGATTATTACTGTATTAAAACAGGCTGTTCAGTTCTGAATACAGTCCGTTAAAAAAATCAAGAGAAGCCTTTCTCAGGTTGGTCCTCAGTTCTCCTTCCGGTCCCGGTGTATTTATTGACTGATCTGTAATAGTTTGCTCTGCACTGAGTTTCTTCGGAAAAAATGAATCTCCTTCTTTTTTAGCATTTTGATAAGTTATATCTCTGATTACAAGCATACATCCGCCTCCTGTGACAGAAACGTCAAAACGGTAGTTCATTATCATTTCATCCCTAACCCCTGCACTATTTGCTGGCATAATCAATTTTGTTCCTGAGCTTACAGTTACAAAATTTGCTTTATCGTCGAACCTTATACCTGACAATAAAGGACTTACGTTATACTTAGATTTTACCCACTTTTGCAGTTGAACATAATTCTGATCTGCAGTTTGATTTGGATTTGTTACAATAAATTGTTCAAATACAACTTTACCGTTCACAACAGGAACAGAATTGAATCCTGCATCATTTTGCCCGATAAGATTTATCGTGATAGCAGCTAAGAGGCTTATTGTAAGTATTATTTTTTTCATAATTTTCAATATTGATTTTTTTCATGAAACGAGCGTGACAATCAGTATCTCAAAAGCACATGATTAAAGCGAGTTCCATACGATACATTTGAAAATAAATAATTTTAATTGTATGAAATATCCTCCCATAAACAACCCTTTGACTACAAACATACGAAAAAGATTAAATTTGCATGCCATTTTTTTCAAAAACAGTTGATTAAATTTTATTTATCAGTCAAAAACGATTACTTTTGCATCTCAAAAATCAAACGTAACATTTTTTCAGTAAAGTATGTCTGCAAAAAAAACTAAAGAGTCGAAGGCCGAGAAGAACTTCGAAAATATTGGTGAAGCGTTAACCACATCGGAACAGTTTCTCGAAAAAAATCAAAAAAGCATTTTAATTGGATTGCTTGTTGTTGTAGTTATTGTCGGAGCCTTTCTGGCATATCACTATCTTTACAAAGTACCCCGTAATAACGAAGCTCAGGCAGCGATATTCAAAGGTGAGCGTTATTTCCAGGAAGGCGAGGATTCACTTGCACTGTTTGGTAACGGCAATGATTATATTGGCTTTGAATCAGTTATCGATCAGTACAGAGGGACAAAAACAGCCGATCTGGCACATGCTTATGCCGGTCTTTCTTACAACAGGTTAGGCAACTACGATAAAGCGCTTGAACACCTAAAGAAATTCAAAGGCGGTGATATTCTTATCACACCATCTATCACCGGTTCAATTGGTGATGTATATATGAATATGGGACAAACAGAACAGGCTATTTCTCAATATCTGAAAGCTGCAAAAAAAGCAGACGATGAAATGCTGAGTCCGATATACTACAAAAAAGCAGGTGAAGCTTATATACATACAGGTAACTACGATAAAGCCATAGAAACCTTCACAATGTTAAAAGATGACTATCTGAATTCTCCTGAGGGACAAGAAGCAGAAAAATTCATCATACAGGCTGAATTACTTAAAGGGTCTAATTAATTATTATGTCAACAGAATTAAAGAATCTTTCTTCTTACGATCATGATTCAGTTCCTGACGGAAGAGGAAAAAAGATTGGTATAGTTGTTTCGGACTGGAACAGGAATGTAACTGGCAACCTGCTGAAGGGTGCTCTGGATACTCTTGTAAAATTTGGTGTGGATAGTGATGATATAATCATTGAGCATGTTCCGGGAAGTTTTGAACTTACATACGGTGCAAAAGTATTAATTGAGAAGACTGATGTTGAAAGTGTTATTATTCTGGGTTGCGTAATTCAGGGTGAAACACCACATTTTACTTTTGTATGCAACAGTGTAACAGAAGGTACAACTGAACTGAATTTAAAATATAATGTGCCTGTAATATTTGGATTACTTACCACTGATACACTTGATCAAGCTGTTGCAAGATCAGGTGGCAGGCATGGTAATAAAGGTGACGAAGCAGCAATCACTGCTTTAAAAATGATTGAGCTTCAGGAAAGGCATAAATAATTAAGAATTATTTTTTTTAGATTAAATGAAGTAACTTACCGGTTACTTCTTTTTTTTAATCTGGTTTGAAATATTATCTTCAGGAATTTTTATCCGATTAGTTTCATAGGCCAAGAATAAATCATCAATACAACTGTGGGAGAACAACATACAAACATTTCAGTTCGTAATTTGACTCAGGGTAAAATCTCCCGTGAGTTGTTCTCACTTGCACTTCCATTACTTGCCATCAGTTTTATTCAAATGGCATATAATCTGGTGGATATCCTCTGGATAGGACGCCTTGGAAGCGAAGCAGTTGCAGCAGTCGGATCAGTTGGCATGCTAATGTGGATGATGAATTCATTTGCTCTTATCTCTAAGGTTAGTGCAGAGATCACAATTGGACAGTCGATTGGTGCCCGCAGATTGGATAAAGCATCCATTTATGCATCACATACAACTACAATTGCTATAATCCTGGGTATAACCTTCGGTCTGATATTTTTCTTTTTCCCAAAACCTTACGTATCATTTTATCAGCTCGAAAGCGACATTGCTTTTCAGGCAGAAGGGTATCTGCGAATGATTTCACTTGGACTACCTTTCGTTTTCATCGGTCTCAACTTCTCAGGTATATATATTGGTTCGGGAAGAAGTGACATCCCATTCTATTTTAATGCTTTGGGGTTAGTTATGAATATTATACTCGATCCGCTGCTGATTTTTGGTATCGGTCCTTTCCCTGAAATGGGAGTTAAAGGAGCAGCCTTAGCTACAATTATATCTCAGGGTGTCGTGGTTGCATTATTCCTTTATCATTTAAAAAGGAAAAGTGGCTTATTTGGAGGATTCTCTTATCTGATTCGTCCACGAAAAAGTTATACGGTCAATATCCTGAAACTGGGTCTCCCGGTAGCAGCCATGAACGTTTATTTTGCTTTTATAAATATGAATCTGGCGCGTATAGCATCGCTTTATGGCGGTCATCTTGGGATAATGAGCCAGACAACCGGTGGTCAGATTGAAGGAATTACATGGAACTCATCATCGGGCTTCTCCACTGCACTTGGTAGTTTTGTTGCACAAAACTATGCAGCCGGAAAGATGAATCGGGCAAAAAGTGCTTTTCGTATTACATTAATTTTGATGGGGATTTTAGGTACAATTGCCAGTTTGGCATTCATGGGTTATGGAGAAGAGATATTCTCGCTTTTCGTACCGGAAAAAGATGCTTACGAAGCAGGCGGAAAATATCTGTTCATACTGGGAATATCCCAGCTCTTTATGATGCTTGAACTTACAACCCAAGGAATGTTTAACGGGTTAGGCAGAACATCACCGCCGGCTATAATCAGTATTGTATTCAACACACTTAGAATTCCACTGGCAATTTATCTGGGGTCAAGAATTGGAGTTACCGGCGTTTGGTGGGCAATTACAATCACTTCACTCTTCAAAGGTTCAATCCTGTTTATTTGGTATCAGTTTCTAAAGAGAAGAATTTTAAAAGAGAGCATAATAAAATCTTCTTAAAATCCCTGCAGATATAGACCTATTTCAGATACAGGCAGGTTAAAATGGCTTGCGACATAAGAATTAACCATCTTGCCGGAAAAGATATAAAACCCGGAAGCATAACCACGATCGAAACTTGCAAAATGATCTGAACCACCTGATTCAGCCATAGCATTAAACATAGAGACAAATATATTACTCAAGGCAATTGAAGCAGTACGTGCTACACGAGAGCTAAGACTCATCTCGCAGAAATGCAGTATCCCATATTTCTCAAAAATAGGCGGGTGGCCGGGTAAACATGCCTCCATTGTAGATTCAAAGCACCCGCCCTGCTCCATACGCAAATCAATAATTATTGCACCCTCCTTCATTTCACGAATCAGGTCAATTGAAACTCTGTAAAAATGTATTTTATTGATATATTGTAAAGCTCCTATAACAACATCGGCAGAACGGAAAACATTCCTCAGAACTTTTGGTTGCAACGTTGAGGTAAAAACAGGGGTACCCAGCTCATGACGAATTGCCCGCAGTTTTAAAACATCATTATCTAAAACCTTCACTGAGGCACCCATGGCAATTGCAGCCCTGGCAGCCATTGTACCTGCAACACCGGCACCAATTATTACTATTTCTGAAGGGGTTATTCCGGGTATTCCCCCAAGCAGAATTCCTTTACCGCCATGAACATTACTCATCAGCTCAGCAGCAAGTGTTATTGAGGATGCGCCTTCAATCTCTGAAATAGAAGTTACAAAAGGAGAAGCACCTGAATCATCATAAATAAGCTCATAAGCAAGAGCATTGATTCTCTTCACCATCATATGCTCAAGAAGACTTCTGGACAAGCTATGAAGATAAAGAAAAGAGTATACCGACGTTCTTGGGCGCATCATATCAACTTCCTCGATTGTAGGCGGCATTATTTTCAGAATAATATCAGCCTGGAAAACCTCTTTTGCAGTTTCCACAATCTCTGCTCCCGAATCTGCGTAATAAGAGTCTGAATAATTTATAGTAAGCCCTGCACCAGCCTGAAACAAAACCCTGTAACCGGCTGAAACAAGTAAGGAAACTCCTTCAGGTGTTATTGGAACCCTTTTCTCGGTTTCCTGACTTTCTCTGGGCACACCAATAACTGTGGAGACTTTATGCTTATCAGTTTTCAGCATAAGTTCACTTAATACATACTGATTCTTTTTTTGAGATTTATATATCATTTTTTAGCTCTTTCTTAAAAAAACCCGTCTTTTCTGATTTCAACACATCTGCAATTCCGTTTACAGTCAGATAAACATCCTCCTTTGATATCATCTTGTCTGTGTGATAAATGATTTTTGCATCCTTGTAATAACGCTCTCTGTAAGCTAAATGTTTAGCTATAAATGGTATAAGCTCAGTCATAGTTTTCCCTGCAATAAGCGGCCTCTCAGTTTTTGAAACTATCAGTCTTGCTGCCAACTCCTCAGGTTCTGCTTTAATGTATACGGTTGTGCCTGTCTTATTCATCAAATCCATGTTATCAAAAAAGCAAGGTGCACCACCTCCTGTAGATATTATAACATCTTCAATCTGAGCAACATCATTAAGAGCTCTTCGTTCTATTTTTCTGAATTCATCTTCTCCTTTCTCGGCAAAGATTTCAGCAATAGTTTTCCGGTATTTACTCTCAATATATGCATCCAGGTCTATAAATGAAAGCCCGAGTGTTTTTGCCAGTTTCTTTCCGACTGTTGTTTTACCCGACCCCATATATCCTATTATAAAAACTCTTATCATACGATTAAATGAAAATATTTCTGTTTTAATAATTCAGTTATATTTACCCGATATATTTTCAAAATGAGACTTCATTATTTTATTTGATTATTTCTTTTCCCTGACGTAATTAAAAGTCATAAGAGCGGTGCAAAAAGTCGCAATACAGATTCAATGAAACGCTTTAATAAAGGTCGTTTTAGCCAGTCTTTCAAAATCACCTGCTTAGAATTACTCTGGTCAGTTATGAAAATTCCATTTGCTACTTTAGCTACCTTACCGTTATAAATAAAAGCTTCTACTTCGAAATTTTGCTCAAAGCTCCGCGTATCAAAATTTGCCGATCCAATTAAAGTTAATGAATCGTCGAATACCATCATTTTTGAATGCAAAAAGCCTTTTTCGTAAAAATATACTTTCACGTTTGATTCAAGCATGTTTTTAATATATGATCGTGAAGCCAGCTGTACAAGAGGAACATCTGAACGTTTTGATATCATTACCCTTACATCCACTCCGCGAATTGCTGCAGCCTGCAGGGCATCAATCATTGCTTCCGGAGGAAGAAAATATGGTGTTTGAATAAATATGGATTTTTTTGTATCATAGATAGCCTGTACAATGCCATGAGAGATATTTTTCTCATCATTCAGAGGCCCGCTATTGACTATTTGCATAGGTACATCACCAAAATTCTCCAGCAAAGGGAAATATTTTCTTGATGTAATAAGTGTCTGAGAAACAAAATACCAGTCGATTAAAAAAACAGACTGCAATCCTTGTACCCCTTTACCTTCAATACGTGTATGAGTATCTCGCCAACGCCCCCACTTAAAACCCTCGATATAACGATCTGCAATATTCATACCTCCGACGTATCCAACCTGTCCGTCAATAACTATTATCTTACGGTGATTACGGTAATTAAGTCGTGAAGTAATAGAACTCCATGTGAGCTTCAGAAAAGGCTCTATCTCTATACCTGCCATTCTGAAATTTTCAATATACTTTTTCTTCAGTTTACGAGAGCCGAAACTATCATAAATAATACGAATTTCCAGGCCCTCTTTAGCTTTTTTGATAAGAGCTTCCTGAAATTTCATTCCAATCTCGTCACATTGCAAAACATAATACTCTACATGGATATGCTCTTTTGCATTCTCTATATCAATAAAGAGCTGATCGAATTTATCTCTGCCATTGGTGAAAATTTCAACATCATTACCACCTAAAACAGGATTATAATCCATATTTTTCAGCAAGCTTACCAGATTGTCATGCTCATCAGGGACCTGAATTTCCACCGGTGTCTCCATTTCGTCAAGTGGTCTCCGCTTAAGCTTACTGTACATCCTTTTAGAGATTACATACTTCTTTGTAACATCCTGGCCAAAAACTGCATACCAGATAATCCCAATAACAGGAAGGAAGACTACTGCAAGAATCCATGAAACTGTTTTTATCGGATTACGGTTTTCTGAAATCACCACAACCACAATACTCACTACAGTGAGCAGATAAAGTATTTCAATTATCAATAGTAATGTTGCGTTAATTTGCATAACTACAATCGGTATTTACCCTCTTTAAGGTCTTCAATGATGTTTAGGTATGAGTTGTATCTGCTTTCGCTGATATAATGATTTTCAATAGCTTTCAGCACTGCACAATCCGGTTCGTTAAGATGCAGGCAGTTATAGAACCTGCATTTTTTTGAAGTTTTGAATATTTCGGGAAAATAGTGAGAAACCTCTTCGATAGTCATATCGATTGTACCAAATCCCTTGATGCCCGGAGTATCTATAATGTACCCGCCGTTATCGAGCTCAATCATTTCAGAATAGGTGGTTGTATGCATCCCTTTGTCATGGTAGTCCGATATCTTGCCTACTTTCTGCACCTGCTCTTTCTTGAGGGTATTAATAATAGTAGATTTCCCAACACCGGAATGGCCGGCCAGTAAAACAGTTTTGCCTGCTGTTATCTTTTTGAGCTCACCTACCCCAGCACCTGTTTCCATGGAAGTTTTCAGGCATGGGTATCCTATAGTTGAATAAAGGTTAATGATAGCATCAAGATAATCTGTCTCTTCTTCATTAAAAAGATCGATCTTATTGAATATCAGATGCACAGGCACTGAATAAGCTTCGGCAGTAACAAGAAACCTGTCGGTAAAAACAGTAGTTGTCTCGGGATAACGAACAGTAAAACACAACAGGGCCAAATCAATATTAGACGCAAGAATATGAGCATGTTTTGATAGATTAGAAGCTTTCCGGACAATATAATTCCTTCGATCTTCTATATCCGTTATAAATGCTGTTCCATCGTCATTTACGTCCATGAAAACTATATCACCTACAACAATCGGACTTGTACTCCTTATTCCTTTCAGCCTGAGGTTTCCCTTAGCCTTACAAATATATTCGTTGTTGTTGTCATCCCTGACAAAATAGGTGTTGCCTGTATTTTTAATTACCAGCCCTTTAACACCTTTCCGGTTACTTTCATCTCTCTCGTTTACCATCAAACGGTAAGAATTTCTTTCTCTTTTTCGGCAAAAGCATCATCAACGTGCTTGATATATTTATCGTGCAGTTTCTGTAATTCATTTTCACCGTCTTTACCCATATCCTCAGGCAAACCATTTTTAACAGCCTTTTTAATTTCGTCCATACCCTCTCTGCGGGCATTACGAATACTGATTTTGGCATCCTCCGCTTCCTGCTTGGTTTGCTTTACAAGCTGCTTTCTGCGCTCTTCAGTCAGGGGTGGTATACCAAGACGAATTACCTCTCCGTTATTTTCCGGTGTAATCCCTACTTCGGAGTCCATTATTGCTTTTTCCACAACCTTTAACATCGATTTCTCCCAAGGTTGCACCATAATGGTTTTTGCGTCAGGTGTTGTTACTGTCGCAACATTTGAAAGAGGAACAACACTTCCATAATAATCAACACGAATTCCATCAAGAATATGTGTATTTGCACGTCCTGCTCTTATTCGTGAAAAAGTCTCATCCAAAAACTCGAGAGTCATTTTCATTTTCTCTTCGGCCTCTTGCCTGATTGCTAATGTATCCATATATATTTAGTTTTAGTTATTCTGTTCAAATTTGTTTATATAAGCAAAAATAGTGAATAAAATCTATAGAACAACTATTTAACCAGTGTACCGATGTTTTCGCCCTGAATCAATTTTTTAAGATTCCCGTAGATATCCATATTAAAAACTACAATCGGGAGGTTATTCTCCTTACACATGGTGGTAGCAGTCAGATCCATAACTTTCAGATCTCTTTTATAAACCTCATCAAAAGAGATAGTCTGGAATTTAGTAGCATTAGGATCTTTCTCAGGATCTGCTGTGTATACACCATCAACGCGGGTACCTTTTAGCATTGCATCTGCTTCAATCTCAATTCCTCTTAATGCAGAAGCCGTATCGGTAGTAAAGAACGGATTACCTGTACCACCTGCAATTATTGCAATTTCTCCTTTTTCCATTGATTCAATTGCTTTCCATTTTGAGTATAATTCTCCAACAGGTTCCATTCTAATTGCAGTAAACAGGCGGTTTTTCTGACCAACAGAAATGAGAGCAGAGCTCAATGCGAGACTATTTATAACAGTTGCCAGCATTCCCATCTGATCTCCTTTAACACGGTCAAACCCTTTTGAAGTACCACTCAATCCACGGAAAATATTACCTCCGCCGATCACAATAGCAATCTGAATACCCATCTGAGCCACTTCATGAATCTGTTCAGCATATTGAGTCAATCTCACCTCATCAATCCCATACTGTTTGTCACCCATAAGCGACTCACCGCTAAGCTTCAGTAAAATTCTGTTATATTCCATATAATGATATAATTTGTATCAATCTAATCAACAAAGGAGACCTCTTTAAAAGCGTACACTCTATCTTCTCCATTCTCAAGAGCTTTTAAAACCAGATGACCCGAGGGTTCCACAGCTTTTATCATTGCTTGAAAACGTCCGTTATCATCCTCAAACCAGTAGTAATCGTTTATTCTGTACAGGTCGAGCATATACTCATCTTCGATGACTCTGACATCTCCATTCTGGAGTTCACGATACAAAAGGAAGAACTCTCTGACAAAAGTATCCAGAATATAATCCCTGTCCTGTTCAGAACCTACTATTTGTTTAAGTGACACCGGATTGGGCAGCTGTTCGGGAAAATCATCCTGATTTATATTAATACCGATTCCGATTACTGAGTTTTCAATATTCTTTCCCTGTACATCATTCTCAATCAACATACCTGCTATTTTCTTATCCTTCCAGTAGATATCATTAGGCCATTTAATGCGAATATCATCTGTAAACTGATCTAATGTATTCTTCACGGCAAGTGAAGCAATTCTGGAGATTATAAACTGTTCATTAACAGGCACTATATCAGGGTATATTAGTATGCTGAACAGCAGGTTTTTACCCTTCTCCGAACACCAGCCATTACCCATTTGACCCCGTCCTACCGACTGAAAATCAGCAATTACCATTGAACCTTCCTCAGGACGCTGTTCTCTGACAAGACTCTTCAGATAATTATTAGTCGAATCCACCTCTTTGAGCCTTATAACTAGTCGTTCTTCACTTAATTGTTCCATAATATTCCTTTTGTAGTTTTTTTGGCAACTTCTTTATCACCTCCTCAACTGAATGATCTATACACTCTTTAAGCTCACTGTCAGGCATATCGCCGTCAATAAAAATTGTATTCCAATATGTTTTATTCATATGAAAAGCACTCTCAACACACTCATAAGATTCACGAAGAAATATTGCTTTTTCAGGATCACATTTTAATGTAACACTAAACCTCTCTTGTTCTGTTGGAATTAATGCAAACATCTTTCCCATCACCTTCATTACTATGGTAACATCATCAAAAGGTGTTGTGGCTTCGGCACCGGGTACAGACATACAGTAATCAAACAGTTCCTCGATATTCATAATCAGGTTCAGTTATAAAAAAGCCATAAAAGCATCCTCAAAATGATCCAGCTCGGGCTTACCATCATTCCAGATAATTGAAATGATATCGAATCGCGCCGGTTTGTCTATAATGTTTAATTTTAAATAATGGCTGGCAGAATTAATCATTCTGCGCATACGTTGTTTACCTACAGCATCTTCCGGATTTCCCCATTCATCTGTTGCACGGGTCTTAACTTCAGTAAATACTATGAAATCCTTGTCTTCTGCAATTATATCAACTTCGTATCCGTGAAATGTCCAGTTTCTTTCGACAATTCTATATCCTTTTGTTTCCAGAAAAGCCACTGCTTTATCTTCACCTTTACTTCCTAATTCGTTATGATCAGCCATCCCAAATACCGCAAAAAGCACTATATACTTTGTAAAAATACAAATTTAGCGCATAAATACTTCCTTTTGGCGAAAATATTTTGTTTTTTTGTATCTACAAAGGGATTCCTTACTTTCAATTATAACTTAATGGGAACAAAAAAACAGAGTTTGAGCGTTAAAACCAAGCCACGTAATAAAAAAGTTGCTTTTACACTTGCAGATGAAGAGTATGATCTGATTCATTTCTATCTCAAGAAATATAAAATCACCAATCGTTCAAGGTGGTACCGTGAAACTATTCTTACTCACGTTTTAAAAAATATGGAAAAGGATTACCCTACCCTGTTTGAGGAGAACGAAATGAGACGTTGAATGCAGAGAATATTTTGCTTAATCAAATTAATTACGAAACAAGTATATGTTAGACGATGAGTATTTTATGAAACAGGCCCTGCAGGAAGCACAAAAAGCTTTCAGCAAAAATGAAATCCCTGTTGGTGCTGTAATTGTCTTTGAACAAAGAGTCATTGCCAGGGCTCATAATCTAACGGAACTGCTTAATGATGTAACCGCTCATGCCGAGATGCAGGTGATAACATCTGCAACAAATGTACTTGGTGGAAAATATCTTACCGACTGTACACTTTACGTAACAGTGGAACCATGTCCAATGTGTGCCGGAGCGCTACGATGGGCTCAGTTGTCAAGGTTAGTTTACGGCGCTTCCGACGATAAAAGGGGCTACTCAACAATTTCCCCCTTCCTGCTTCACCCAAAAACTACAGTAAATAAAGGTGTTATGGCAGATGAGTGCTCAGATCTTATGCAGATCTTTTTTAAAAAAATCAGATAATTATCTGTTACTCATTTAAGGTAAAATAAGAGCGGAAATTTTTATTATTAAATAAACACAACACCACAAAAAACCGAGTTAAAATATTGAAATTTAGACTATTAAAATCACTCATCGCCTTTACATTAAAATTAATTGTATATATTTAAAGATCAATCTTACTCATTAATATTTACAACTATTAAACGATTTATTATTGTTAGTATTATGATAGTTGCTCTTCCGGTTTTACTTAAATCTCAGCAAATAATAGTTACACCTGACACCTCAAAACTACAACCACGCCGGTTTGATTTTAATTTACCCGAACGGTTAGAAAGATTACCTGACACTTTGAATTTCAACCCCGGTGATACTATTCCATATTTATTGTGGAAGAAGTTCCCAAAAGAGTCAAAAGATTCACTTATTAAACATTTCAAATCACCCGTAGACCAAATGCCGGTAATTGTTCCGCCTAATTATAATTTTTCTATGATTGTAGTAAAGCCCGACTCTACAGTAGAATATTATATTAAAAATTTACATTCTGGAAAGTCCGGGAAAATACTCCCAAACGTGAAAACAGTTCCGGATAAATTGCTTGTACCCAGAGAACAGTTCAAACCCAAACAATAGCTCATAAATATTTATTATAAAACAAAATTGAGTATTGAGTGTTTATATAATTAAATAAGAACTTTTAATTAGATTGTAATTATCGTATAACCATTCAAAATTTGAGTGACCATTTGCAATCGAACTTATAAGTAAAAAACAAACACAATTATAATACATTTAATAAACATAGATATGAGTAAAAAGAAAATAGCAGTTATTGTAGGCAGTTTACGCAAAGATTCGTATAACAGAAAACTGGCACTTGATGCAATCAAAATGCAACCCGACACATTAGATATGGAAATAGTGGAAATTGGCCAACTGGTTCATTATAATGAAGATTTAGATACTAATCCACCGGCAGAATGGGTTGAGTTCCGCAAAAAAATTAAAGAAGCAGATGGTTATCTGTTCTTCACACCTGAATACAACAGATCAATTCCGGGTGTACTAAAGAATGCAATTGACGTTGGATCAAGACCATACGGACAAAATAACTGGGGAGGCAAACCCGGTGCAATAGTAAGCAGCTCAATAAGTGCACTTGGCGGAGAAGCTGCAAACCACGTACTTCGTCAGCCAATGGTTTTCATTGACGTTTATATGATGCAACAACCTGAAGCATACATTGGCAACACCATGACATTGTTTAATGAGAATAACGAGATTGCAAATCCTGACACCCGCAAATTCCTGGATGACTGGTTAAAAGCATTCGAAAAATGGGTACATAAATTTCATAACGACTGATAAGATTTAAAGTATATAATAAATTAAAGGCAGAGTATATATTTCTATATTCTGCCTTTTTCTTTTTATAATACCGGAAGCTTCCAAGGAGCTCTGTAATTAGCCTTGGCTAACATATTTGCCTCATCGTTATCAAATAGTCCCGTTTTGTTATCCCAATTCAAAGCGGACCCTACCCTGCAAGATATATTGGCCATATGACTCAGCTTGGCCACTTCCGCACCTATTGCAATATCAGCATTTGGCAACTCCCTTGTTCTCATACAATCTAGCATATTACCTGCATGCAGATAAAGTCCTTTACCTGTCCCTTTGTGCATTTCAACTGCTTCCATACGAAGAGTGTTTGGTTTTCTTTCATCATCGCAAGGATAGCAGTAAGGGAAATTACGACTATTCACAGCTTGCTCGGGAATAACTTCCCATCCGCTTCTTGTTAGCAAAAGTGTACCGTTTTCACCAAAAAATGCAACCCCTTCACGTTTGTCAAAAAGTCCGTTTCCAATACCGCAGGCATGATCCCAGATTATATTAAAATCCGGATATTTATATGTTGCCATTAATGTATCGGGTGTCTCCATTGCATCGTCAGGATAACCAAACTTGCCACCTGCTCCGTAAACATAAGATGGCAGTCCCGCATTCATCCCTTTCATTGCATAATCAAGCAGATGCACACCCCAGTCGGCCATCAATCCTCCTGCATAGTCCCAGAAAAAGCGGAAATTGTAGTGAAAGCGGTTTTGATTGAAATTACGCTTTGGTGCCGGTCCAAGCCACATATCATAATCAACACCGGCAGGGGGAGCCGAATCCGGAACAACAGGCAAAGTCCATTTACTTGTCTGATATGCCCATACCTTCACAGTACGCACTCTCCCAAGTGCCCCACTCTGAACATAAGCAGCTGCCTCATCCCAGTGAGGATCACTTCGTTGCCATTGTCCTACCTGAACAATACTGTTGTATTTGCGAGCAGCTTTCACCATCAGGTCACACTCCTCAATAGTATTTGCAAGAGGTTTTTCCACAAATACATCTTTCCCCGCTTCGCAAGCTGCAATCAACTGCAGACAGTGCCAATGGTCAGGAGTTCCGATAATTACCATATCAACATCTTTGTTGTCGATAACCCTGCGAAAGTCCTTTACCAATTGAGGAGGTCTTTTGCCTGTCCGCTCTTCCAATTCGGAAGCACGCTGATAAAGCCACTGGTCATCAATATCGCAGAGAGAAACACACTCCACACCCGGATATTGCAAAAATGTCAAAAGATTACTCCAGCCCTGATTGCGACATCCTATCAGTCCGATTTTAATTTTATTTCCTGGTGCCGACTGTCCGAATATCGAGCTGTATGATTTACCCACTAATGGTGTCAGACTTAATCCGGTTGCTGTAACAGCGGATTTCTTTAAAAAATTTCGTCTATCCATGATAATAAAGATTGATTGTCATATATAGTAATTTAAGATTAACAAAGATAATAAAGATAGCGCTCAAGTGTCTAAATTTTAAAAAATATATATATTTTTGGAATCTTTGTTATTGATATAACCCGAAATACTGCTTTATGATGCAGCAACTAAATGAGTTCCTCACCACTTTACATCAATATATAGGAGGTAATAACTGGTTTATTTTTCTACTCCTAGGTACCGGATTTTTTTTCACTTTGTATCTAAAGTTCCCTCAGATTCGTTATTTCAGGCATGCCGTGAAGGTCTTAAAAGGTAAGTATGATAAAGAAACTGACAAGGGGGATACCACTCACTTTCAATCGCTGGCAACAGCTCTCTCGGGTACTGTGGGAACCGGAAACATTGCAGGTGTAGCTCTTGCAGTACATCTTGGCGGACCCGCTGCACTTTTCTGGATGTTGATGACTGCCTTTCTTGGCATGTGCACAAAATTTGTCGAGGTTACTCTTTCACACAAATACCGTGAGTTTGATGAAAATGGCATGGTTGCCGGTGGTCCCATGTATTATATGAAAAGCCGTCTGAACATCACTTTGAAGAACGGTAAGATTATAAAAACAGGCTACTGGCTTGGTGGCTTTTTTGCGTTAGCTACTGTGTTATCATCTTTCGGAACGGGAAGTCTGCCTCAGATAAATAGTATCTCCAATGCAATCTTTTCAACATTCGGTATTCGGCATATTATTACAGGTGCAATAATGGCTATTTTACTGGCAATGATCATAATTGGAGGCATTAAGCGTATTGCACAGGTTACAGAAAAGCTGGTGCCATTTATGGCTATCGTATATTTTCTGGGTGCAATAGCTGTAATCATTTCCAACTATCAAAATATCATCCCCTCTTTTATTTCACTATTCAGTGATGTACTCACCGGAACTGCAGCTATTGGAGGATTTCTTGGAGCCGGTTTTACTTTTGCCTTCAATAATGGTGTAAACAGGGGCCTTTTCTCAAATGAGGCAGGACAAGGGTCCGCACCAATTGCACATGCTGCAGCAAAAGCACACGAACCTGTAAGTGAAGGCATCGTAGCAATTCTTGAACCCTTTATTGATACAATTATAATATGTTTCCTTACAGGAATGGTATTACTTTCTTCAGGAGCATGGAATCAAAAAGTGTCCAATCAGTTTCAAAAAACAGATATTGTTATATTGGAAGGCAGTTATAATGATAATAGTGCAGACGATGCAATAATTCTTGGTGATTATCTAAATAAAAAGTCTGATATACCACTTTTCTCAGGCAATTTAACAGTTATAGATGGTAAAATTCAGAATATTAATTCAATACTTCACGCCCGATCTCTTGCAGAAAATGTTATTGTAAGTAAATCCGGTAAATTATATAACGGTGAAATAGCCGTAGCCAATGGAAGTGTTACCAACTCACCGAATGACCTTATTTTCAGCGGCATCTCTCTTATTCATAGTGCACCACTGACAACGATTGCCTACACTCAGAGTTTTCTTGGCGACTTGGGTAAATATATTGTAGCGCTGGGATTGTTGCTTTTTGCATTTTCAACTTCAATTGCCTGGTCGTATTATGGCGATAGGGCAATAACTTATCTTGTGGGCGCAAAATATGTTATGATTTATCGGATAATTTTTATAGTGGCATTCTTCTTTGCCTCTTTTATAGACACAACCATAATATGGAATTTGTCCATGCTGACGGTTGCCTTCATGACTGTTCCTAATTTGATTGGAATTTTAATACTTCATAAAGAAGTGAAATCCACAATCGGAGAATATTGGGTGGGTTTCAGAAAAGAGTATCCGGAAGAAAAAGAGAAATCACTCACAGTAAACCGCTCAACAGACCGCCATCTATCTGAATAGTTGTGCCGTTAACCGAACGCGCCAGATCTGAACAAAGGTAACATACCATATCTCCCAGTTCCTGCGGATCCATGTATCGTTTATGAGGAAAATTCTGAATTGCCTTCTGTTCATACTCCTCAACAGAAATGCCTTCAGCCACAGAGCGTGCTTTCATAAGTTGTGTTACACGGTCAGTTTTAAAATAACCCGGACAGACAGTATTTATTGTTACCCCTTTAGAAATCAATTCCTTGCTTATAGTTTTAGAATAGCTGGCTACCGCAGATCGAAATATATTTGATAACACCATATTTGGTGCCGGTTCTTTGACTGTTACAGAAGCAATGTTAATGATTCTGCCCCACCCTTTTTTTTCCATATAAGGCAGGCAGAGGTTTATCATCCTGATATTATACTTAAGAACAGAATTATAAGCATCATCCAGATCATCTTCAGAGATATCGCGAAAAGTGCCTGGCTTTGGTCCTCCGGAATTATTAACCAGAATATCTATACTTCCAAAACGTTTTACTGTTTCACTTACAATACGCTGATTATCTTTGGCATCCGACATATCGGCAGTCAACGCCAATGTTTTCACCCCGATCGCTTCTATCTCTTTTTGCGTCTCAATCAAATTATCTTCATTCCTTGCACACAACACAATATTCACCCCCTCACGTGCAACTGCAACAGCGCATGCTTTACCCAATCCCTTACTGCTGCCGCCTATTATTGCTGTCTTTCCCTCTAAATTTAATTTCATAGCTGAGTTACATATTTTTGTCAATCATTGCCTTAATATCATTCTTATTGCCATAAATAACAATAATATCTCCATCCTCCAATACAGTATCGGCATTAACTATACTGCCTGCATTAAGAGTAAAAGTTTTCGCTCCGATTTCGTTTTGTTCACTAATCTGCTTAAGCTTAGTAAGAACAACAACATTATATTTTTTATTAAGTTCACTTTCTCCAATTGTTTTACCAATTAATTTTGTGGGCACAATAATTTCCACAATGTAATGATCTCTTGATACTTCAAACAGATTGATATAGTTTTTCACCGAAAGCTTCATTGCCCATCTTTCTGCAGACTCTCTCTCGGGACGAATAATTTCAGTGATCCCCATGGCCTCTAGCACACTTTCCTGAAGACTGGTGATAGATCTTACAGTTATTCTATGAACCCCTCTTTTCTTCAGCATTGCCGTGATTAAAAGGCTCTCTCCTTCATCTGCTCCGCCGCAAACAATTGCCATATCGGTATTTCTTAACGGCAAATGACTGGCTGCTACCGGATCTGAACTGTCAAGGCAGATTACGTTAGTAAGTTTCTCCTTACAGGCTTCAACACGGTTCATAGATTTGTCAACTCCAATAACCTCATGCCCCATGGCAACCAACCGCTCAGCAAGGGCAGTGCCAAAATGTCCAAGACCTATTACTACAAATTTCATCTTACTTAAAAATCTAGTTGATTAATAATTCTTCAGAGGGATATCTGTACAAACTTAAATTAACCCTCTTCGTCAAAGCGGTCAATACAGTAAACAAACTCACCCTCCCCACAAACATCGTTAATGTTATTACCAGTTTACCCGAATCTGATAAAAAAGGCGTCACGTTACGGCTCAATCCTACAGTTGAGTAAGCAGATACCGTTTCAAAAAGCAAATCCATAGGCTCCTTATTGTTTTCAATAAGTATCATTACAAATGTGATTACCATTATAAAGATAATTGCAAGTGTCATTTGCGCAAATGCCTTTGAAACAGAATGCTGAGAAATCTCCCTGCCCTTGAACTCAATATTCTTTTTACCTCTTACAAGTGAGTAAAAATTCATGACAGCAATAGCAAAAGTGGTTGTTTTTATACCACCGCCTGTTGATGCAGGCGATGCACCAATCCACATAAGCGAAATTAACATTAGTGAAGTCGGTAATGATAACGCAGCAGTATCTGTGCTGTTAAATCCTGCCGTTCTGGATGTTACTGAGCCAAAAAAGGCAGCGGTCCATTTCCCGAAAGTTGTTGAATATTCTGTCAGAACACCATCTTTTTCGAAAAAATAAAAGCTTAGAGTACCGATTAAAAGCAGCAGAATTGTAGTTCTGATTACTAAATGAGTATTTACACTGACATCCAATCTTGCAAAGGCATATTTCTCATGTTTGAATATCCTCCTGTATAAATTAGATACATTAGTGGTAATAAGTTTCCAGATATTAAAGATTATAGGAAAGCCTAATCCTCCTAAAATAATCAGAAATGACATTATAAGATGCACAGGGAAATTAAATCGAATTCTTATATCATATAAACTGCCTGATAACGTAGAAAAGCCGGCATTACAGAAACTTGATACTGAATGAAAGACAGAAAAAAATACTCTTTCCCAAAAATCCAGGCCTGCTTTGCTCAAGGATGTATATATCAGCAAAAAACCTATTCCCTCAATCAAGAAAGTAATTATAAGAATACTTTTAAGAGCTGAGAATACATTATCCAGATTATTTTCATTGGTAATATCCTTTACAAGAAGTTGATTTTTGTATGAAGACCCGCCTTTGAAAAAGTAGCTAAAATATGTAGTGAAGGTCATAATTCCCAAACCTCCGATCTGTATAAGCGATAAAATAATTATCTGACCAAGAAGTGTAAAGGTAAATTCTGTATCAACAACGTTAAGCCCAGTTACACACACAGCACTTGTTGCAGTAAACAGAGCATCCACATAAGAGATGCCTTCTTTTGTTACTCCCGGAAGCAATAAAAGGAAACTGCCTAAAACAGAAATGGAGATAAAGCTCAAAACAAATAATTGCGCCGGCCCCAACTTCAGAAATTTATTCCCAGATAACATATTCTCTTTTATCCAATCAGGTTAGGAGAAGTGATAAGTGGGTGCAAAATTAAACAAAAAATACTTTTTTGCACTATGACAGTACATTATTCCATATATTTTGCACTATCTGAGTGCACACAAGGATGATTTTAGTGATCGTGTCAATCGGGTTGCCAGTAGGTTAATTTATTTTTATTGAAGTTTCGCATGTTCAGATTATTACAGGAATTATGTGATGAAAAGAGCTATTTTTAGTACATTTGCGGATTATAACAGAGAGCAATCCTATAATTTTCGCTAAAATAAATATGTCAAAACAATTCAAACGTACTCTGATTACATCTGCGCTTCCATACGCCAATGGTCCTGTACATATAGGCCATCTGGCAGGTGTTTATGTCCCGGCAGATATTTATGCCCGTTACCTCAGACTCAAAGGAGAAGAAGTCCTTTTTATCGGTGGATCTGATGAACATGGGATACCTATCACGATAAAAGCCCGTAAAGAGGGTGTAACACCACAGGATATTGTGGATCGCTATCATGAATTGATTAAAAAATCTTTTGAAGAGTTTGGTATAACATTCGATATATACTCCCGCACCACATCAGATATTCACAAAAAAACTGCATCTGATTTCTTCCGTACACTCTATGAAAAAGGAGAGTTTAATGAACAGGAGAGCGAGCAGTATTATGATGAAGAGGCTGAGCAGTTTCTTGCTGACAGGTATATCACTGGCACCTGCCCTCACTGCGGAAATGAAAATGCTTATGGTGATCAGTGTGAGCAATGCGGCACATCCTTGAGTCCCAATGATCTTATAAATCCCAAATCAACTCTAAGCGGAAGTGTGCCGGTAATGCGAAAAACAAAACACTGGTACCTGCCTTTGGATAAACATGAAGCATGGCTTCGTGAATGGATTCTGGAGGATCATAAAGAGTGGAAAACAAATGTTTATGGTCAGTGTAAATCGTGGCTGGACCTCGGACTGCAGCCGCGTGCCGTGAGCCGCGACCTCGACTGGGGCGTACCTGTTCCCGTGGAAGGTGCTGAGGGCAAGGTCCTATATGTATGGTTTGATGCTCCAATAGGTTATATTTCAAACACTAAAGAGCTTCTGCCTGATGATTGGGAAAAGTGGTGGAAAGATAAAGAATCACGACTAATACATTTCATCGGAAAAGATAACATCGTATTCCACTGCATAGTATTCCCTGCTATGCTAAAAGCTGAGGGCAGCTTCAACCTGCCGGATAATGTGCCTGCTAACGAGTTCATGAACCTCGAAGGGGATAAAATATCAACCTCCCGCAACTGGGCAGTGTGGCTTCACGAATACCTCGAAGAGTTTCCGGGAAAACAGGATTCACTTCGCTATGCTCTTACTGCCAATGCTCCTGAAACTAAGGATAACGATTTCACCTGGAAGGATTTTCAGGCGCATAACAATAATGAGCTTGTGGCTGTTCTTGGTAATTTCGTGAACAGGGCAATGGTTCTTACCCAGAAATATTTCCATAACATAGTTCCTGCATCGGGTACTCTGACTGATCTTGATCGTGAAGCTATTGCTGAAGCGGGAAAAGTAAAGGAGGAGGTTGAGTATAACCTGGATAATTTCCATTTCCGTGAAGCTCAGAAAGAGGCTATGAACCTGGCGCGCATCGGGAACAAATATCTTGCTGATGCTGAGCCGTGGAAGACAGCTAAAACAGACATGGAGCGCACTGCAACCATCCTCAATATTTCTCTGCAGATTACAGCTAATCTTGCAATCGTGATTGAGCCGTTCCTGCCTTTCACAGCTGGAAAGCTACTGTCATTCCTTAACATCGAACATCTGGGGTGGGATAAGTTAGGTAGTTTTAACCTGCTCCAGGAAGGTCACACCTTGGGTAAATCTGAACTTCTTTTCGAAAAGATTGAAGATGAAGTGATTGAAAAACAGGTACAGAAGCTCCATGATACCAAAAAATTAAATGAGGCTGAATCTGATGAAAAAGAGGCTTCTGATAAAGCACTGGTAAAGCCAGTAAAGGATACCATTGAATATGATGATTTCGAAAAACTGGATATCCGTGTTGCTATTGTTCTTGAATGTGAGAAAGTGCCCAAAACAGATAAACTCCTCAGATTTCTTCTTGATGATGGAATAAAGCAAAGAACTATCCTTTCAGGAATAGCTGCATACTACCCTAACCCGGAAGAGCTTGTCGGAAAACAGGTCTGTTTTATTGCAAACCTGGCTCCCAGAAAGATGCGTGGTTATGTATCCGAAGGTATGATTCTTTCAGCAGAAAATGCAGACGGAACTCTTGCTCTCGTATTACCCGCAAAAGTGGTTGAACCGGGCAGTCAGGTGTTATGATTTAGCTAATTTATCACTAAATGTGCAACTTTTCTCCGGACATCTCATCTATTAAATAGATTTTAACTTACGACTGGTTTGTGGTTATAAATCACAAACCAGTCAATTTTTAATAAGTTCAACACTAAAAAATACCCTAATGAAGAAACAAGTTCTGTTAATATTTGCCCTGTTTGTAAGCCTTTCAATGTTTTCACAAAAAACTTACCGTGCAATGGGTTGGAAGTTGACAAGAGACATCCCCCAAAATGAATTGAAACTAAATCTGGGTACCACAGTCTTTGGTTCATTCCCTGAAATAGCTTATGAGCGAATACTTAACTCTGACCTAAGTGTCGGTGCATCACTGGGCGTGGCACTTGATGAAGATATTTACTCAATGGATTTTCTATTTTCTCCTTATGTCCGCTGGTTCTTTGGTGGTAACTCTGAGAATTTGCAGAAACTGGGAGCAGGCTTTTTCATTGAGGCAAACGGCGGTATTTTTACAAAACCTGAAGAGGAAGTATATTATGACGAAGGTATATATACTTCAGACAATAATACAGTTACGGGTGCCGGAATAGGTCTCGCCCTTGGTTGGAAATACCTGTCACGAAACAACTGGGTAGGCGAAATCTACTTTGGAGGCGGGCGCGATTTTGTAAACGACGGAGGCTACCCTCGTTTGGGAATCACAATAGGGAAAAGGTTCTAAAGAAAAATCTGATAACAGAGGATACAAATATTTAAATAAAAAAACATGAAAGCATTAACTACACTGATTTTAATGAGTTTAACACTTACTTTCACCATGAATTCACAGGTTAAGCAATACCCCGAACAGGCTCGAATGAGACCTGAAATGAGTGAGTATTGGCAACCTCAGCCACCTGTAGTTACTCCCGGAAACAAATCACAAATTCTTATCCCTGCTCCTTCAGATGCTATTGTTTTGTTTGACGGGAAGGATCTCTCCCAGTGGCAAAACAGTAAGGGTGAAGCGGCAGAATGGACTTTACACGACGGTGTTTTTACTGTTAAAAAAGGCACCGGCGATATTCAGACAAAAATGGAATTCAACGATTTCCAGTTGCACATGGAATGGCTCGTACCTGTTGGCATTACAGGAGAAAGTCAGGCGCGCGGTAATAGTGGTGTATTTCTCCAGGGTATGTATGAGATACAGATACTCGACTGTTTTGAAAATGAGACCTATGTAAACGGACAGACCGGGAGTGTTTACAAACAAACACCTCCTCTTGCTAATGCTATGAACAGACCGGGTGAGTGGAATACTTATGACATTATTTATACTGCTCCTACATTTAAGGCAGACGGCAGTTACCGTACACAGCCGCGAGTAACGGTTATACAGAATGGTGTGCTTCTGCAGAACAACACAATCATACTCGGAACAACCGAATATATTGGCTTTCCAAAGGTCATAGAGCATGGTGCGGGACCAATCAGACTTCAGGATCATGGCGATCCTAGTGAACCAATTAGTTTCAGAAATATCTGGATAAGGGAGCTTTAATTAGTCGCTTCGTAAGATAATTAAATGTAAATTTGTGGTTTGAATATTAAACTGCAAAGGATAAGTCATGCAAAAAAACGGCTATTTTAAGAAGTTAATTCCCGACCTTTTAGTAATAGCGGGATTCATTATTATTTCATTTATTTATTTTGCCCCGGCTGTCATGGACGGGCGTGTGATTGCTCAGCACGATTCGCTTGCCGCAATCGGACAAGGCCAGGAACAGCGTGATTATATGGAGCGTCATGACGGTGAGCGCACACGCTGGAACATATCTATGTTCAGTGGTATGCCTTCATATCAGATGAGTCCTACTTACGATTCCTCAATACCTCTGGATAACGCTAAAAAGGCTTACTCGCTCTTTTTACCTGATTACGTTTACCTGCTGTTCATTATGCTCATCGGATTTTATATCCTGATGCGTGCATTCAGGGCATCGCCGTTGATAAGTGCACTGGGAGCTGTAATATGGACCTTTTCATCCTATTTCTTTATCCTTATATCGGCCGGGCATATATGGAAATTTATCACCCTTGCTTATATACCGCCTACTATTGCTGGTATGGTGTATGTGTACAGGAAGAAGTATCTGTTGGGGGGACTCCTGTTCATGGTTTTCGTTGCTTTCCAGATATCTGCCAATCACTTTCAGATGAGTTATTACTTCCTCTTCCTGATGCTTTTCATGGTTATTGCATTCTTTGTTGATGCTTACCGAAAGAAGAAGTTGCCTGAGTTCTTTAAAGCAACGGGGGTACTGATCATTGCAGGAATTATTGGTGTAGCGGCAAACTCGAGCAATCTTTATCACACTTATGAGTATTCGAAAGAGACTATGCGCGGTAAGTCGGAACTTTCTCACCATGAGGAGGGAAATGCTACTGATGACGGGCTCGAACGTGATTATATCACAGCATGGAGTTATGGAATAGGTGAAACATGGACATTGCTGGTTCCCAACACAAAAGGGGGAGCATCAGTGCCTCTTTCTGAAAATGAAAAGGCAATGAGTAAAGCCCGTCCCGAATACAGCCAGATATATCAGCAGATTGGTCAGTACTGGGGCGACCAGCCGGGAACTTCCGGACCTGTTTATGTTGGCGCTTTTGTGCTTGCACTTTTTATTCTCGGGCTGTTCATCGTAAAAGGTCCTGTCAAATGGGCCCTTCTTGCAGGCACAATATTCTCGATTCTGCTTTCGTGGGGGAAAAACTTTATGCCTCTGACCGACTTCTTTATCGATTATGTTCCTTTGTATAACAAATTTCGTGCAGTATCATCAATACTTGTGGTAGCCGAATTCTGCATCCCGCTTTTGGCTGCTCTTGCAGTTAAGGAGATTATCCAGAAGCCTGAATTACTGAAGAACAATATCAAATATCTGTATATCAGTCTCGGTCTTACCGGTGGCTTTGCACTGCTTTTTGCCATCGCACCTAAAGTATTCTTTTCATCTTTCATTTCAGCAAACGAGATGCAGGCGTTTAGTCAGGCTCTCCCGCCCGAACATATTCAGCGGTTTCTGGCAAACCTGACGGATATGCGTGTGTCTATGTTCACTGCTGATGCCTGGAGAAGCTTTTTCATCGTAGCTATTGGCGGTGTAATATTATGGCTTTATATGCAGAACAAAATTAAAGCCACGTGGGCAGTTGCAGGTATCCTGTTGCTTTGTCTTGCAGACATGTGGGATGTAAATAAGCGATATCTTAACGACAGTGATTTTGTTTATAAATCCAACCAGGAACAACTATTCACTTTAACACCCACAGATCAGTATATTTTGCAGGATACAACAAAATATTACAGAGTACTGAATCTTGCCACAAGTACTTTCAACGATGGAATTACGCCATATCATCATAAGGTTATCGGCGGATATCACGCTGCCAAGCTGCGTCGTTATCAGGATCTTATTGATGTGTATCTGACAAGTGAGATGATGAATCTTCACCAGTCAGTAATCACTTCTCAGGGTAATCTTGACTCTGTCGATGCAAACGGGTTTAAAATGCTCAACATGCTTAATACCAAATGGGTTATACTGCCTGCTCAGGACGGATCAACTATACCTGTAGAAAACCCGCACGCGATGGGCAACGCTTGGTTTGTTGACGAAATAAGGTTTGTGGACAGTGCAGATGAAGAAATTGCCGCATTGGGCAGTGTCGACCTGAAACGTGTTGCTGTTGCCGATAAAGCGTTTGAACCGGTTCTCGAAAACTTCAAACCCGGATTCAGGCCAACTCAAGCTGATTCTGCTTCCACTTTCGCATTAACTGATTATGATTCGGATTACATCATTTACTCTGTTGATGCTAAAAAAGATGAACTGGCTGTTTTCTCTGAGGTATATTATCCCAAAGGGTGGCAGATAACAATTGACGGTGAACCGGCCGAAATGCTGAGAGCCAATTACACACTTCGTGCATTGCTGATACCTGAAGGAAAGCATACGGTAGAATTCCGGTTCGATCCTCAAAGTATAAAAACAACCGACGGAATTGCATTTGCAGCCCTGCTTATAATGCTGATTACAGCTATTTACATTATTATTAAGGCAGTAGGGAAAAGAAAAACGAATTTTGCTAAAGAGTAAATTATGACTCTCTAAATTATTTAATAGTGGGAGCAAGTACGTACTTTGCTCTTGATTCAGTCTTATATAGTCCTTACCTCGCTCTTTTAATCTCCTTTTACAAAAGAATGAAGCAAGAACAAAATAGGTATTAAACCAAAATAAAACAGGAGTGTTGTATGTCCAATAAGTATTTTATTTATATATTACTGCTTATAAATTACAACCAAAACAATTATGAATTCAAAAATTACAACATTTATTTTAGCATTTAGTCTTTTTCTCTCTTCTGCCGGTGCTCAGCAGAATTATACTGTCGAGCCCTCTCCCTGGGCCTTTTCGTGGGGTGCAGGATTGGGAAGTATGATTCCGACAGGTGGTTTGGGTGACAACTTTAACACTGGCTTTACTGCTGATACAGAGCTTAATCTCTATTATAATAAAGCGTTTCTAATGATCAACGGAGGGTTTTCTTCAAATAAACTGGCAAGAGATATCCCCGTTGAAATGATAGATAGCGGTGATAAAGCAACCTGGCCGATGGGTTCTAATGCTATGCATGCTTATATAGGTGCAAATGTTGGAGTAAACATGTATGCTACTGACAAAATCAGCTTTTATCCTTTTGCGGGTATTGGTTATGGTTTTATTGAACCTAATCTGAAAACTGCCAACTCTGATCCTGTACTTTCTTCACTAAAAATAAACTCTTTCTTGTGGAATGCAGGTGTTGGTGTGGATTATAATATACCCGACAAAGATTACAATCCAGGAGAAATCAACAGAATTTTGAAAGTTGGGTTGAGGTACCAGTTCCAGAAGCCTGACTATGAGAAGGATGTGCTGGGCTTTAATGGTGCAACACATTGGTTGACATTACGTTTTGTTATAGGTTCGACCATGCCGGGTAAAGTTATTTAATCTCTGATTTATCAATTATGGAAAATTTCATACTAAGAAAAGTGATACTGGTTGCAATTGTAACTGCGCTGACTTTAACGCTTAATGCTCAGAAACTGTCGTTCAACAACGAGGGTAAGTTCAAGATTGTGCAGTTTACCGACATGCATTATGAACAGGGAAATCCTAAATCGGATACAACCTTGCTACTAATTAGTAAAGTACTTGATGCTGAAAAGCCGGATATGGTAATTTTCACAGGTGATATAGTAACAGGATCTGTAAAAGGGTGGGACGACATAACTAAATATGTTATCGACCGCAAAATACCGTTTTCTGTCAATCTTGGTAATCATGATCACGAGATTGGCGTTACCCGGGAAGAAATTGCAGAGCTTGTAACTTCTTATCCCTACAACGTTAATACGATAAACAATATCGGCGGCAGATTGATGAACGACGTTATACCAGTGTACAACAGGGAAAAGAATCTAAATGTCGGGGCTCTTATATATTGCTTCGACTCCGGAGCATATTCAACAATTGAAGGTGTGGGTGGTTACGGCTGGATTACAACAGATCAGATTGAGTGGTATAAAAAGCAGAGTATGCATTACACTGTGCAGAACAACTTTGAGCCTCTGCCGGCACTTGCATATTTCCATATCCCGCTGCCTGAATACCGCACAGCTTTTAACGATGAAAAGAATGTAAGGTTTGGCGAAAGAAATGAGAATGAATGTCCCTCTGACCTAAATTCAGGAATGTTTCTGGCAATGAGAGAGATGAGAGATGTTATGGCTACATTTGTCGGCCATGATCACGTGAATGATTATATTATAGATTATTACGGTATTGCGCTGGCATACGGACACTTCAGCGGGTGGACCACAACCTACACTCACAAACCTGCAGTTAATGGTGTACGGGTAGTTGTACTTAAAGAGGACAAAAGGGAATTTGATACCTGGCTTCATCAGCTTGACGGAACTGTAAAGCAAAGAGTAACCTACCCGGCATATTTTTAAAGCTTATGACGGATTTTAATACGATTTTATTTGACATGGATGGTGTGGTTATCGACTCAGAAAAGCTGCACCTGATGGCCATGGATCAAGCACTTGAGAGTTACAAAATAGTTTATGACAAATCGATACTTAACGACTTTGTAGGCAGGTCTGATGAGTCATTTTTTCATTATATATTTGATAATTTCGACAGCAGTGTTGAGGTTGAAGATCTGATAAAGGTCAAGAACAGCTTTTTTGAAGAGCTGCTGAAGGAGTTGCAGTATGTGGAAGGTTTTACCGATTTCATAGAGGTGACCAGACAAAATAATATTCTATCGGGACTTGTCACATCTTCTTCTCAATTCACTGTAAAAAAAGTGGATGAGATAGTCAATCTGACTCCCTACTTTAAAGTAATTGTTGCAGAGGAGGATACACAAAAACACAAACCACATCCGGATCCATATCTGTTGGGTTTGGAGAAATTAAAAGCTGATAAAACGAGAACATTAGTGATTGAGGATTCTATAAACGGAATAAAATCAGGAAAGGCTGCAGGCTGTGTGGTTGCAGGACTGACCACATCTTTCGACTCACAGGTATTACTGGATGCAGGAGCTGATTTTGTAGTGGACAGTTACGCCGAATTGCAGGAAAGAATTAATCTTTAACAGGTTACTTGTTGCAAATTCCTTTGAACGCGCACCACTTGCAGTTGTCGTTGTTTTGCGTTTGCGAGAAAGGAACTTCAGGATTAAATATCTCCTTAATCAGATCATCAAAAATCTCTCTGAATTCAGGCAGTATTGCTGACAGATTATCAACAGGCTTACTGTTAGTACAAACAGTCGGATTAAAATCCTTGAAAACGTCACGCAGATAATAAACAGCCGGTGAAAGTTTAGTTGCCGGGTTCTCGAGAAGGTAGAAGAGTCCGTACACAAAAACCTGAAGTATCTGATAAGGACGCTTTGACTTGGAAGCATCAAAAAGCTCAGGTATTTCTGTAAAGGTTGTCTTACCCGATCCGGTTTTATAATCGATAATTCGAACAGAATCCCCCACTCTGTCGATTCTGTCGATACTCCCCTTGAAGTTGACAGTAAGCTCATCATTAATCCTGTATGCCCGGTTGAAACGATACTCTGAACTGATATATGTGAATGGTGCAAATTGCCTGTCCGTTTTTAAAGTCTGCTTAACATAACTCCTTAGAATCTCACCTATAAGATAATACTGACCCTCCAGCAGACGAGGATTTTCCTTGTCCTTGAAATAGTAGTGGGCAAAGGCTTTTTCAATGATCTCAGTTAAGTAGTCATCATTTGTCACAAGCTCATTGAGCACATCATTTGTCACAACTTTGTTATTGTACCGCTGGTAGATAATCTCCATCAGGCGGTGGAAAATTGAACCAAACACGTCAGACTCTACCGACTCCTGAACCTCCGACTCCTCCGACAGTCCTTCTATGGCAGTGAAGTAAAACTTAAGAGGACAATCGATATAATTGTTTATATGTGAGGCTGAAAGCGACTTATCACCGCCTTGCCTAAAATCATTCAGCTTATTCATAACGTCATCAGTTTTTTCAACCGACACTGGTGATATCTGTGGAGTGGTAACATCATAGGATACAACACGCTCGTCGATATCAAAATAATCATTGTAAAGATACTTAAGCTGATAAAAATAGCGGCTCACTTCGCCTGTCTGCAAGCCGTCGGTGCGTGTGTCATATAAGAGGAAAACTCTCCTGGCGCGACTAATCATCCTGTAAAAATGATAAGCATAAACACTATCCTGATGTTCATAGACAGGGAGTCCGAAACCCTTGCGTAGAGTAAACGGGATAAAAGAGTTTGCACTGCTTTTAAGAGGAAACACACCCTCGTTGAATGAAAGAATGATAAGATTCTCAAAATCAACAGCGCGCGTTTCGAGTACACCCATAACCTGCAACCCTGACAAAGGCTCACCCCTGAAAGAGACAGTGATACTGTGAGCCAGCTTTTTGAGCAGTCTGAAATAAGTGTCAACACTCATATTTCCAGCTTCAGATAACGTGTCCTGAAGTCGAGTTACCGTTTTATAATACTGCACAATAAACTCACGTTCCAGATCATCTGTTCCTGCTCCTTTGTTATCAGTTACAATAACAACATCAATATCTTCCGACTTATCAATCTCATTGTCAACATGCTTTTCAGCAGTTAAACTGTTATACAGACCAGAGAGAATTTTGTGCAGATAGTCCCCTATGGAGCGCCAGTCCTCAACAGGAGTAAAAATCAGCTTCAAAAAAGGGTTTGAGGGAATTTCGGAAACGGGAATAACAATACGGTTATAATTAAGTATATGATTTTTTAGCTGCTCAGCATCTGATCCTGCAGTACGGGCAACCAGCGGTTGATTCAACACTGCATTTACATATCGGTGATAAAATGCAGGCTCCCCGTTCCATTTTCTGATATTTTGCTGCATTAAGGCGATATGTTCGATAAGTCCTGCTATTGAAGAGTTTGATAAGCTATACCCCATAGTTACGTTTATCTTCCCGATCTCTTCAGGAATTGAGTAAAGCACCGGTAAAAGCAGATTCTCATCAGGAAGTACTACAGCAGTATTGATTGCTTCATCCGGTTCAGGAATATCTTTGGATTTTATCAGATCCTTAATTACCTGTGTTAGGAACTTTGCCTGTCCCACACCTGAAGGCACTCCTATAACTTCCAGCTTCTGTTTCAGTGGGACATATTCTGTTTCACTCTTTATTAACGAATAGTCACTAATATTAAACCTTGATGTGAAACGAGTAAGATTCTCCTCTACCCTCAGTGAAGCTCTGTTTAAGTCGTCATGAACAAAGGGAGAGTCGTAGTCCCAGTAAAAATCAGCCTTGCCAATATTTTTCAGGTGAGTCAGTAAAGTTATTTCAGCAGGAGTCAACGCGTTCAGTCCCACAAAAATGTAACCTTCCGTTTGCCACTCATCAATCTTCATGTTCTTTACACTTTCTGCAACATCACGAAAAATCATTCCCTCGTAAGCATGCCCTTTTTTGAACAACTCACTCCTGAATGATACATACAGCTCGTACAGTATTTTCCATGTTTCCTGAAACTTCTCTTTAGCGGGGTTACCGTCAGAAGGCATGAAATTAGTCCAGAAGCGACGTATAGCCTCCACCTGCTTCTCATCCAAATGAGAAAGGTCATCATCTAGCGACCTGAAGTTTTGGACATTCCTGAAAAGCTGCTTAGCATCTGCCAAGTATTTATCCGCATCATCAAAATCATTAAGCAGCATCTCACCCCAATAGAGGAAATCATCGAACGACTCATCCGACCCGCTGATCTTTGAGAAATGATTATACAACATTACAAGCATCTCTATTCTGTCGGCAGGCTGTAATGATGAAAGAGAGGAGAAAAGCTCCTGTATAGTCAGCATTGAAGGAGAAAACAGCGGTTTACCTGCAATCTCGGCAAGATACTTCTGGAAAAACATAGCTGCACGGCGGTTTGGGAAAACAAACGTATGCTTATAAAGGTCAGTGCTGTACTCTTTAAAAAAAACTTCAGCTACTTTGTAGAGGAAAGGGGTCATAAGGTTAGTATCCTATAATTAATATCCTATTTCATGCAAAACTAAGCAATTTATTTCAAATAAATTAAAATAAAAATATGAAGAAGAAAAACAACAGAACTCAATATTCCATAAAGTATAATATTTAACAGTCATAGTTTTTTTATAGCTGTTAATTATATTTTCTTTGTTCTAATGATCTAAATACAGACTTTAAATTTTAATCCTATGAAGTTAATATATTCATTTAAACTGATTTTACTTTTCCTGGCTCTTTGCAGCTTCTCTTCGTGTGTTAAAACAGACAGTGTTCCAAAAGGGGATGTGACTATGTATGTTACAACAAATAACCGCTCGCAGGATTTCAAGAAACAGACTGTTGATTTTAGCAGCAAGAGCAATATGTCGCCTACAACAATCAAGTTGAATCCTGCTGAAAGGTACCAGACAATGGATGGATTCGGAGCGGCAATAACCGGATCGACAGCTTTCAACCTGCTGAAGATGACTAAGGAAAACAGGACTAAATTCCTTAAGGAAACTTTTTCACCTACTGAAGGTATGGGACAGAGTTATGTGAGAATTTCAATCGGTTGCTCCGATTTCTCTTTAAGTGAGTACAGCCTTTGTGATACTCCGGGAATTGAGAATTTCGGCCTGACATCAGAGGAAACAGATTATGTGATTCCGGTATTAAAAGAGATACTGGCAATAAATCCTAATCTTAAAATTATGGGTTCGCCATGGACTCCGCCAAAATGGATGAAGGTGAATAATCTTACTGATTTACAGCCATTCAACTCGTGGACAAGCGGACAGCTTAACCCTGCCTATTATGGCGATTATGCTACATATTTTGTAAAGTGGGTTCAGGCTTTGAATCAGAACGGAATCAAAATATATTCTGTTACACCTCAAAACGAACCTCTTAACAGGGGTAACTCAGCATCGTTGTATATGGGATGGGAAGAGCAGTATGATTTTGTACAAAACCATCTGGTTCCTAAATTCAAAGAGGCATCTCTGGATACAAAAATATATCTGTTTGATCATAATTATAATTACGATAATATGGCTGATCAGGAGGGGTATCCAATGAAAATATATGATGCCGGAATAGATTCTGAAGTGGTTGCAGGTGCTGCCTACCATAACTACGGAGGTGATAAATCGGAACTACTTAAGGTTCAGAGCAGATATCCTGACAGGGAACTGGTTTTCACTGAAACGTCAATCGGTACATGGAATGACGGGCATAATCTTGAGGTAAGACTGATTGATGATATGCGTGAAGTAGCATTGGGAACAGTAAACAACGGCTGCAAAGCTGTAATCGTGTGGAATCTGATGCTTGACAGTGAACGGGGTCCTAATCGTGATGGAGGTTGTCAGACATGCTACGGTGCTGTTGATATTAACATATCAGATTTTTCTACAATCACCAGAAACTCTCACTATTACATTATCGGACATCTTTCATCAGTAGTAAAACCGGGTGCTGTAAGAATTGGAACAACAGGATTCTCGGATCCGGGGTTTATACATTCCGCTTTTGAGAATAGTGACGGTACTTATGCAGTAGTTTTATTAAACAGTACTTCTTCTGCAAGAGGTATTATACTTGACGACGGAAAGCATCACTTCACTTATGATGTTCCTGCTAATTCAGTGATATCTTATCAATGGAAAAAATAGAATATTATGAACAATAAACATCCCATTAAATTAATCAGTATTTTCCTGTTACTTTTTACTGCAATACTAAATGCTCAGGAATTTAAGTTAACTCCTACAGATTATTTCCAGAACAAGGGAGTTGATATTATGGTCTTTGATGATATCTATCCTGAAGGACATCAGGGAGGTCTGTCGCTGATTATGCATGGCAATCGTGTAGCAACCAACGGAGACATCCGCTTAGAGCCGACACCCGGACAGTGGCAGCCTGTTCCGGTACAACGTGAGAGAATAGTTGATCATAATACAAATACTATAACAGTAAATTTAAGTTATCCTGATTCTTCAAGACATTTAACAGGTTTTAATCCGATGATCTATCCCGATTTTGTATTTAACTACACAGTTAATGTGAAAAGTGAAGGTGAATCAATTATTGTTAGTGTAGACCTGGACCGTCCTGTCCCAGCTGAGTTTATCGGTAAGGTGGGCTTCAATCTGGAACTTTTCCCCGGTGCACTTTTCGGGAAACCATGGATTATGGATGATGATCAGTCTGGCATATTCCCTCAACAGCCAAATGGACCAACAAGCATCATGCAGGCAAATCATAAATTTATGGGTGACTTCAATAAAGAGGGACAGGCATCTGCTGAACAACTTGCAGGAGAAGGATACAGTCCCATTATTGCTGATGATATTGTATCTGAGCCTTATGCAATAGGAAAACGTTTTGTTGTTCAGCCCGATGATCCATACAATAAATATACAATAGAATCACTTGGAGCAGATCTTAAATTGTATGATGGGCGTATGAATCATAACAATGGCTGGTTTGTAATCAGAAGTGAAGTGCCCCAAGGTAAAACAAAAGAGGCAATTAAATGGGTAATTACACCTAATGTTGTTGAAGAGTGGTTATATAAACCTGTTGTACAGACTTCTCAGGTAGGATATCATCCAAATCAGCCGAAGGTAGCTGTAATCGAACTGGATAAAAGGGATATCGGACACAGCACACCGGTCTTAAATAAAATAACCACCGACGGGCTGAAAGAGGTTTTTCTGAAAGAAGGTGAAGAATGGGGAGATTTTTTACGTTACAGCTATTTGAAATTTGATTTTTCTGAAGTAAAAGAGGAAGGTTTATATCAGATAAGCTATGGCGATTCGAAATCAAGCATTTTTAGAATATCAGGAGATGTATACGATAGAGGAGTATGGCAGCCGGTACTTGAATATTTTCTTCCTGTGCAGATGTGTCATACGAGAGTAAACGAGAAATATCGTGTATGGCATGACTTGTGTCATTTTGACGATGCTCGTATGGCACCGGTCAACTTCAACCATATTGATGGTTATAGTCAAGGCCCATTAACACTTACAAACTTCAAATCAGGAGATATAGTACCGGGATTAAATATCGGAGGCTGGCATGATGCGGGAGATTTTGATCTGCGTGTTGAGTCTCAGGCAGGTGAAACGTATATTCTAACCCTTGCTTATGAGGAGTTTGATGTTGATTATGATGTCACATCTATTGATCAGCACTCACGCATAACAGAGATTCACCAGCCTGACGGAAAACCGGACTTGCTTCAACAGATAGAAAACGGGACATTGTCTGTTATAGGCGCTTATCGCTCTATGGGACGTTTATACCGTGGAATAATTACCAACAACTTGCGTGATTATGTATTGTTGGGAGATGCGGCTGCGATGACTGATAATGAGATTGGTAATAAAGACGACCGCTGGGTATTTACTGAGGATAACCCGGGCAGGGAACTGACTATTGCAGCTAACATGGCTGCTGCATCACGGGCATTGAAAGGCTTTAACGACTCTCTAAGCATACATGCTTTAGAATGTGCTGAGGAGATCTATGAATTTACGGAAGAAAACAGTCGTTCAAAATCATCAAAGGTTCATGCAGCTGTAGAATTGTTTCTTACAACAGGCGACGTGAAATATAAAAACTGGCTTCTTAAAGAATCTGATTTTATTGTTGATAATATAAATCGCTTCGGCTGGTTTCTTGGACGTGCTGAAGAGAAAATAAACGATGACGAGTTCTCTAAGTCGGTTAACCGGGCGCTTCTTAGTCTGCGTGCAGACTTAGACAATCAGGCATCTGAAACTCCTTACGGAATTCCTTACAGACCGCATATCTGGGGTGCCGGATGGAATATTCAGGAATTCGGTTTTAAACACTATTTTCTGCATAAAGCTTATCCTGATATTTTTGGAACTCAATACATTTTCAATGCACTGAACTTCATTCTCGGGTGTCATCCGGGATCAAATACAGCTTCTTTTGCATCGGGTGTTGGTGCAAATTCAGCTACTGTTGGTTATGGATTAAACAGAGCTGACTGGTCTTATATTCCCGGTGGTGTTATTTCAGGCACTGCTTTGATACGTCCTGATTTCCCCGAACTACTTGAATTCCCTTATCTGTGGCAACAGGTTGAATATGTCATGGGAGGAGGATCTTCTCACTATATGTTTCTTGTACTGGCTGCACAGCAGTTATTAACTGATCAATAATGCTTTAGCACAAGTTAGTATGTCATCTAATTTGAAATATTTCATGAAACACTACTTAATATTATTTATAACAGCAGTACAATTCATTGCCTGTACGCAAAAATTCAGTACAACAGACAAACTCAACCATTTAGCTGTATCTGTTGAAGAAAACTTATACGAAAATATTGTACCTTTTTGGCTGAACCACAGCATAGACAGTGTTAACGGAGGTTTCTTCGGAACAGTGGATATTGAAGGAAACGGAGATCCTGAGGCAGATAAAGGTTTAATACTGAACTCACGCATTCTCTGGACATTTTCATCACTTTACTTAAAAGACGGAGATGAGAACTTTCTTTCAGTTGCAGATAGAGCCTTTAAGTATATTGAAGATTATTTTATAGATAAAGAATTTGGAGGTGGTGTTTATACCGTTGATTATACCGGAACGTGGATAAATGAAACTAAAAGCACTTATGCAAATTCCTTTCTGATATACGGGTTATCTGAATATGTACTTGCTACAGGGAATCAAACAGCTTTATATTATGCACAAAACACTTTTTTGAAATTAGAGGAGAACGCTCATGATTCGATTTATGGAGGTTATGGCGAAATTTACAACAGAGACTGGACTCCTGTAGCGGATGGCACAAGAAATGAGATTGGGGATGCTGCAATGACAATGAACACAAGTTTACATGTATTGGAATCTCTTACCAATATGTACAGGGTTTGGAAATCACCTGTTGTAAAGGATCGTTTGCAGGAAATGATTATCATTACTCTTGAAAAAATAATCAATACCGAAACTAATCGTCAGTTTTACTTTTTTGACCGTGACTGGAAAAGTATTGCAGATATTAAATCATACGGACACGATATAGAATGCTCATGGCTATTATTTGAAGCTGCTGAAGTATTAGGAAATAAAGAGCTGACAGAAAAAGTAAAGAAAGCTTCCATAGCTATGGCAGAATCCACTTTAGAAGCGTTGAATCAGGATGGCAGTTTAACTAATGAAACGATCAATGGAGAGGATTCAAAATCGCTGCAATGGTGGGTTCAGGCGGAAGCAGTTGTCGGATTCATTAATGCATGGCAGTTGACAAACGATGAAGTATGGATAGATCGTGCATTGTCAGTCTGGAAATTTACTGAAGACAATTTTGTAGATAAAGAGTATGGAGAATGGTTTTGGGGATTTGGAAATGATGGACAGCTAAACAAAGGTGCATATAAAATATCAGCATGGAAAGCTCCGTATCATAATAGTCGCATGTGTACAGAAGTACTACGCCGACTTTCTCAGTATAGATAAAACAGACCGGCAATTATAGTAATATATTGCCGGACTTTTATTTAAGATTGAAGTGAAAATAAACCGATATAGCTGTTATGCCAAAGTGATACTTTGGTCAAGATATACATCCTGAATAGTATGTATCAGTTCCACACCCTCTTTCATAGGCTTTTGAAATGCTTTGCGACCTGCAATCAATCCGATTCCACCGGCACGTTTGTTAACAACAGCAGTGTAAACAGCCTCAGCAAGATCACTCTCACCACTGGAGGCACCTCCCGAATTGATAAGTCCTATTCGTCCCATATACCCATTAATCACCTGATATCTGCAGAGATCAATAGGATGATCTGAGCTCAATTGATCATACATACCCGGATTGGTTTTAGCAAAATTAATTGCCTTAAACCCACCGTTGTTGGTTGGCAGTTTTTGCTTGATTATATCCGCTTTGATAGTCACACCCAGGTGATCAGCCTGCCCAGTCATATCTGCCGAAGTATGATAATCTGTGCCATCTTTCTTGAAATCATTATTCCGAAGATAACACCATAGTATAGTGGCCATGCCCAGCTCATGTGCATATTCAAATGCTTCTGAAACTTCAATAATTTGCCTTCGGCTCTCTTCTGAGCCAAAATATATTGTAGCACCAACAGCTGCTGCTCCCATATTCCAGGCGTCTCTGACAGTTCCAAAAAAGACCTGATTATATGAATTGGGATAGGTAAGTAACTCGTTGTGATTTAGTTTTACTACAAAAGGAATTTTGTGTGCATACTTTCTTGCAACAGAAGACAGAACACCAAATGTTGAAGCAACGGCATTACATTCTGCCTCAACAGCCAGTTTAACAATGTTCTCAGGATCAAAATAGAGTGGGTTTGGTGCAAAAGAGGCTCCTGCAGTATGCTCAATTCCCTGATCAACAGGAAGTATGGATAAATAACCTGTATCAGCTAAACGTCCATGTCCAAACATTCGCTGTAAATTATTTAAAGTAGGTATATTCCTGTCAGTATCGATCCACAATTTATCGATAACATCAGGACCTGTGGTGTGCAGCAGCGACTTGTCAACTGTTTTACTTTGATGATTCAGAAGATACTCACTCTGATTTCCCAGTAATTGAATTATTTTAGAATTTGCCATAATACAGAAGAATTTAATGATTAAAAAATAAGGATAGTACAGATGAAACAAACTGCAAAATGATTAGTTCAACATCATCTTGTGTCTACAAAATCTTCATACCTCAAGTCCTTATTAAAAACAATAAAGCTATCTTTGTTGCGTAACATAAAATTTTAGAAGATGAGATATACACTAATTATTGTAATAGCATTAGCGATTTTATCGGGAATCGTTTCCTGTAATAATCAAAGTGAGAATGAGATAAAAACTGATTGGGAGCTTGTTTGGGAAGAGGAGTTCAATGGTACAGATATCGATTATTCGGTATGGTCCAAGATACCCAGGGGCAAAAGCGACTGGAACAATTATATGAGTGATTATGATTCTCTGTATGAAGTAGCTGATGGCAATCTGATACTAAGAGGTATCGTTAATAATGTGCTTCCCAATGATACAACGCCATTTATTACAGGCGGCGTATTTACTAAAGATAAGAAAGTTTTTGGTGAAGGCCGATTAGAAATCAGGGCAAAACTGAACGGTGCAACGGGCGCTTGGCCTGCTTTCTGGATGTTGCCGGAAAATGCACAATGGCCTAACGGAGGCGAAATTGACATAATGGAGCGTCTTGATTACGACACCATTGTATATCAAACTATTCACACAAACTTCACTCATAATTTAAACATAAAAAATCCTCCGAATGGAGCAACTGCCCCTATAAATCCGGAGAATTACAATACTTATGCTGTTGAGAAGTACAGCGATAGTCTTCTTTTTTATGTAAATGACAATCTTACATTCAAGTATTCAAGAATTGAAACCGATGAAACGGGACAATTCCCATTCAATGATCAGGACTTCTACCTGCTTCTTGATATGCAACTTGGAGGAAGCTGGGTAGGTGAAGTTGATCCGGAAACACTTCCCGTTGAAATGCTGATTGACAGAGTCAGGTTTTATACTACTCCCTGAGCCATCATTGCATCGGCAACTTTCATAAAACCTGCAATGTTAGCTCCCTTCACGTAGTTGATATAATCACCTTCCTTACCGTAGGCAGCACACTGTTCGTGTATATTACTCATTATCTGATGCAGCCATCTGTCCACTTCTTCGTTATCCCATGACAGATGCATTGCATTCTGTGTCATTTCTAATCCTGAGCAGGCAACACCTCCTGCATTAACAGCCTTACCGGGAGCAAAAAGCATTTCATTCTCAATAAAGAAATCCACTGCTTCTGATGTGCAACCCATATTAGAAACTTCTGCAACAAGTATTACACCGTTGCTTTTCAACATCTTGGCGTCTTCAAGGTTCAGCTCATTCTGAATAGCACAAGGCAACGCAATGTCAACCTTACACTCCCAAGGCTTTTTGCCGGGGAAGAATTTAGCACGCGGAAACTCTTCTGCATAAGGAGCTACAATATCCTCACCCGAATTACGAAGCTCGAGCATGTAAGCTATTTTCTCCGGAGTGTTTACACCGTCCTCGTCATAAATATATCCGTCAGGTCCTGAAATTGCAACCACTTTTGCTCCAAGTTCAGTTGCTTTGGTTACAGCACCCCATGCCACATTTCCAAAACCGGATACGGCAACAGTTTTTCCTCTTAAACCGATATGGAACTCATCACACATTTTCTGTACGAAATAGAGAGCTCCAAAACCGGTAGCCTCAGGACGCAGTCTTGAACCGCCAAAAGAGAGTCCTTTTCCTGTAAAGGTGCCAGTGTGCTCACCTGCAAGTTTTTTGTACATACCGTACATATATCCTACTTCTCTGGCTCCCACGCCAATATCGCCCGCAGGAACATCAGTATCCGGTCCGATAACTTTCCAAAGTTCCATTACAAAGGATTGACAAAAACGCATTATTTCAGCTTGTGACCTACCTTTTGGGGCAAAATCAGAACCACCTTTACCACCACCCATTGGCAATGTTGTAAGTGCATTCTTAAACGTTTGTTCGAATCCTAAAAACTTTAGCGATGATAAGGATACTGAAGGGTGAAAACGAATACCACCCTTATATGGGCCGATAGCACCATTAAACTGGACACGATAACCGATATTCACATGCACTTTCCCGTTATCATCAACCCATGGAACACGAAATGTGAACACACGGTCTGGTTCAACAATACGCTCAACAATACCCGCTTTTTCAAATTCGGGATGCTGATTGTATACATCTTCAATAGAAATTAAAACTTCTCTTACAGCCTGCAGGTATTCCGACTCTCCCGGATGCTTGGCTTCAAGCTGAGTCATTACATCATCTACTCTCATGTTAAATAGTTTGTTTATTAAATATTCTTTTTGCGAAAATACACATAATTTCCTTAAAAAACTAAAAATAATGATATTCAAAAAAGATTAGGTTCACTTTTAATCTGTTTCATCTTATTGATAAAAGGCTTATTCATCTAAAAGAATGTTTAAAAGTAATCATTTTTAAATCGACAAGTTAATGAATAATCGAAAATTTCCGTTTTTAACGTTTAAATGTTACATTTGCGTAGTAATTGTTTAGCAGTTAATCGAATTTAGTCTCAAATGGCAAAAAACAAACTAGCCAAGTTCGCCGAGATGGCAACATACAAGAATGTATTTCAAATACCCTTTAACAGATTGAAAACTGAAGGTTTCCCACTGAAGGGCAAATGGAATACTTATTTTAAAAACAACAATCCAATTATCCTGGAGCTGGGCTGTGGTAAAGGTGAATACACTGTTGGACTTGCCCGTAAGTTTCCCGAAAAGAACTTCATAGGAATTGATATCAAAGGAGCCCGAATCTGGAAAGGTGCCACCGAAGCTCTCAATGATAATCTGGAAAATGTTGCTTTTATCCGCACTCAAATTGAATTTATAAGCTATTTCTTTTCAAATGATGAGGTGTCTGAGATATGGATTACCTTTCCTGATCCGCAAATGAAGAAGGTAAATAAAAGGTTAACCTCCACAAGGTTTATGAAGGAATACAGCAAAATACTAAAGGATAAAGGCATCATTCACCTTAAAACCGACAGTAATTTCCTGTATAGTTATACAAGCGCCATGATTGAGGAAAATCAGCTGCCTGTATTATTTGATACAGACGACCTTTACAATTCGCTGCATGAAGATGATATTTTGGGAATTAAGACATACTATGAACAACAGTGGCTTGAGTGCGGTTTAACTATAAAGTATATAAAATTTATATGCAAAGAGAAAACCGACTGGAAAGAGCCTGATATTGAGATAGAAAAAGATGACTACCGCAGCTTCGGCAGAAGCAGGAGAAAAGTGTTTGAAATTAATAAAAAAGAAAATATATAGAATATGGCAATATATCCACAACTGATAATAGATGCACTTAAAAATGTGCGTTACCCGGGAACCGGTCAGGATATTGTATCTGCCGGCATGGTTGCAGATGATATACGTATCGACGGTAACAAGGTAAGTTTTACGATTATAACTGAAAAAGCACACGATCCTTTCATTAAATCGCTGGTAAAGATGGCTGAACAGGCAATTCTTACCTATGCAGATAAAGATATTGACATAGTCGGAAATATCTCGGTTAAATCAAAACAGGCTCCAAAACCTGCTCTGCCTGAACTGCTGCCGGGCGTAAAAAACATTATTGCCGTAGCATCCGGCAAAGGTGGCGTCGGCAAAAGCACAGTATGTACCAACCTGGCTGTAGCACTGGCACAGAAAGGGTATAAAGTGGGACTTCTTGATGCAGATATATTTGGACCTTCAGTACCAAAAATGCTTGGCGTAGAAGAATCAGCTCCTGCCCTGGTAAAAAAGGATGGTCGCGATCTGATCGTACCTATCGAGAATTACGGCATCAAAATGCTTTCCATAGGTTTCTTTGTCAACAAAGATGATGCCGTAGTCTGGCGAGGAGCCATGGCAAGTAATGCACTAAAGCAGCTTATTGGTGATGCCGACTGGGGAGAACTGGATTATTTTCTGATTGATTTCCCGCCCGGAACAAGTGATATTCATTTGACTCTTGTACAAACAATTCCTATTACCGGAGCAGTGATAGTGAGTACACCTCAGGAGGTTGCACTGGCAGATGCCAGAAAGGGTATAAGCATGTTCACAAGCGACAAGGTAAATGTTCCAATTCTCGGACTTGTGGAGAATATGTCTTGGTTTACTCCGGCTGAACTGCCTGAAAACAAATACTATCTGTTTGGTAAAGAAGGTTGCAAACGACTTGCAAAAGAGCAGGGTTACGATCTTCTCGGCGAGATTCCCATAGTACAAAGTATTCGTGAAGGCGGTGATGACGGTCAGCCTGTAGCCTTAAACCAGGACAGCATAACTGGAATGGCCTTCAGTCAGCTCGCTGATAATCTTGTTGAAGCAATTGATAAACGTAACCGGGACCTGCCAAAGACATCAATTGTTGAAATGAAAGTAAAATAAAAGCAAGCAAATGAAACATCCTCTCTATCAATTTATCTACTGTCCCAAATGCGGTTCAGCACAGTTCCGGGAGAATAATGACAAATCCAAGAAGTGTAATGATTGCGGGTTTACATACTATTACAACTCTTCAGCCGCTTCAGTAGCAGTAATCAAGAATAGCAAAGGAGAGATTCTGGTTGCACGCAGAGCTAAAGATCCGGCAAAAGGTACTTACGACCTTCCCGGAGGTTTTATTGACATGTATGAAACAGCAGAGGAGGCTGTAAAAAGGGAGGTAAATGAAGAGACATGCCTGGCTGTAGTATCATTAAGCTACCTTTTCTCAATACCGAATATTTATGTATATTCGGGATTCGAAGTTCATACTGTCGATCTTTTCTTTGAATGTAAGGTTGATGATTTCAGCAACTTAAAAGCACAGGACGACGTTTCGGAACTAAAATTCATTGCTTTAGACGATCTCAATCCGGAAGATTTCGGACTGCTCTCTATCCGCAAAGGAATTGAAATGTTACTGCATATTGAAAAATGATTTAGAAAATTTATTATACTCAAAAACATGAAGAAAATTATCTTTGTTTTTACTCTTGCCTTAATTACATATGCTTCCCCGGCACAGAAATCTGTATACAATTCTCAACCGGACCTACTGTTTAATCAGGGAAAGGAGATGTTTCTCGGGGGAAATTATACCGGTGCCCAGGATATTTTGCAGGAATACATTTCAGGTAGTACCGACCGGTTCCTGAAAGAAGAGGCATCATACATGATTGCTGTATCTTCATTCCGTATGGGAAATGAAAATAGCGGAGATATTCTTAAAGAGTTTTTAGAGAAATTCCCTGAAACAATACACAGACATCAGGTAAATTTTCTTGTTGCTTCGCAATATTACGACAAAAAAGAATGGCAAAAAGCCCTGCTTTGGTTTAATATGGCCGATCTGGATTATCTTTCTCTCGATGAGCAGGAGGATTACAGTTTCCGCTTAGGTTACACCAATATGCAGCTGGGAAACAGAGATGAAGCCAGACGATATTTTGGACTGTTGTCACAAAACAGCCGCAATTATCGTGATGCAGCAGATTTCTATCTCGGTTATATTGAGTATGCAAACGGCAACTATTCAGAAGCATTAAGTCGTTTCGAAAGACTAAAAAATCATCCTGAATATCAGGAAGAGATTGCTTTCTATACTGCTCAGGCAACATTCTTTGACGGAAAAATTGATGAGGCTATACGACTTTCCGAAGCGTTCCTGACAAGATTTCCCGCAAGTCAGCACAATACTGAACTTAACAGAATACTTGGAAACAGCTACTACCGTCTTGGTCAGCCCACACGTGCAATCCCATATTACGAAAGATATGTAGTCGGTGCCGAAAAACCCCTTCGCGGTGATGCATACTTTATGGGGTTATCATATTTTGAGACTGGCAAATACAACGAAGCATTACGAATGTTTCAGCAAGCTGTCGGTGAGTCAGATGAACTGTCGCAGAACGCACAGTTACAGTTAGGACAAACCTACCTGAAACTGAATCAGAAACAGCAGGCACAAATGGCATTTGAAGCTGCCTCGAGAGACAATTTCAGTCCACAGGTACGCGAAACCGCAATGTTCAATTACGCCCTTCTTGCGCACGAGACCAACTTCTCCGTCTTCAGTGAGTCCATCTCATTATTCGAGAATTTCCTCAAGGAGTTCCCCAACTCTCAATACACCGACCAGGTAAATGACATTCTTGCCGAAACTTTCCTTACAACCAAAGATTATCAGGCAGCTCTAAATGCAATTAACCGTATAAGCAACCCCGGAAGAAGAATATTGGAAGCAAAGCAGATGGTTCTCTTTCAACTTGGTGCACAAGAGTTTATAAACGGCAACATGAATCAGGCAGTGCAGTATTTCAACAACAGCATCGGAATGGGCAGCTACGATAACAAGGCGCGTAACAATGCATACTACTGGCGTGGTGAAGCATATTACCGCATGGGCAATTATATTAGTGCAGCAAGTGATTTCAGACAGTTCACACAAAATGCATCTCCTTCGGATGAAAACTATGCACTGGGATGGTACAACCTTGGATACTCACAATTCAAACAACAGCAATATTCACAGGCAGTCGGTTCTTTCCAGAAATACATCTCATCTGAAACCAACCGCAACAAAAGCGAGTATGCAGATGCACTGAACAGAATCGGCGACAGTTACTATTTTAACCGCAACTTCAGTGATGCTGAAAGATATTATGCACAGGCAGCCGACGCAAGTCCTTCTGCCGCCGATTACTCAGCATATCAGCGTGCATTTGTACTTGGCCTGCAACGTAACTATCAAGGAAAAATTACTGCTTTGGACAACCTTATGAGCAGATATCCAAACTCACAATATTTCGATGATGCACTTTATGAAAAGAGCCGCGCCTTAACAATGCTCAACAGGGAAAGTGAAGCAATCAGTGTATTACAAAGACTGGTTAACGATTTCCCGAATAGCCCGCTTACAAGTCAGGGCGGCGTTCAATTAGGCCAGCTTTACTACAACAACGGTAATCATCAGCAAAGTATACAGGCATATAAAAATGTAATTTCCAATTTCCCGGGTACAGATGATGCACGTAATGCATTAATCTCTCTGGAAACAGTTTATAGGGACATGAATGATATACAGTCATATGTTGATTATGCCAATTCACTTCCCGGCGGTTTAAGAATATCCACTTCTAAACAGGACTCACTGACATACCTGGCAGCAGAGAGTGTTTATATGCGTGGCAACCGCTCAGAGGCAGAGTCAGCAATGAACCGTTACCTTCAGTCTTATCCAAACGGTGCATACAACAGTGATGCACATTATTACCTGGGACTGATTGCTGATGAGAAAAATAATAAGCAACAGGCTCTGTCTCACTTCAGAAGAGTTATCGATGCCGGCAATATTAAGTTTCTCGACAATGCATTGATCTATACATCGCAGACAGAATATCAAAATGGCAATCTGCAACAGGCGCTTGCCGACTATTCAAGATTATCCAATTCAGCAAGAAATGCAACAAACAAACAAATAGGTCAATTAGGTCTAGTTCGTACACAGTATCAATTGGGCAACCATCACGATGCAGCAAGGGCAGCTACTGAATTACTTGCAAACAGTTCCCTTTCTCCCGAAATCATTACAGAAGTAAGATATTTGCGCGGTAAGGCATATCAGCAGGTAAACGAAATAAACAGTGCGGTTGCAGATTTCCAATTTGTGGCAAACGACACCAGAAGCATTTACGGTGCAGAAGCACAATTTATTCTTGCAGACACATTCTACAAACAAAACTCTTTTGATAAGGCAGAAGCGCAGGTCAAGGAGTTTATGCAGAAAGGCACACCTCATCAATATTGGATGGCACGTGCTCTTATAGTACTTTCTGACACATACCTTGCAAAAGGTGATGAGTTTCAGGCAAAACAATATCTTGAGAGCCTTAGGAATAACTATAAAGGCGAAGAGGATGATATTCAGCAGATGATAAATGCAAGACTTGGAAATTGAGAAATGTGATCTGAAAGCTAATTACTGACAACAACAAACTGACAACCAAATATGAGAAAGATTTATATTTTAATTACTGCATTAACATTGTCTGCCGGAATATCTGCCCAGACACAGGACTCCTTGTTAAGAAGACAGATGGAGCTAGAGAGAGAGTTTAACCCTACTCTGCTTGATGCTGATAAGATCAATTCACTGCCTGCATTGCGTGAGCCTGCCGTTCAAAAGGCCAATACAAATTACTCAAACTGGGCAGGACGAATTGCTCCGCCACTTGAAATTGCACTACCGCGACCGGGAGATATAATGACTGAGATTCCTTACAGTCTCAAGCGAGGATACCTTTTCTTTAATGCAGGTAATTATGCTAACCTGAATGGTGGATTGGGGTACAGACTGGTTGGCAATGAGAAGCATAACCTAGCTTTCTCTTTCTTGCACAACTCCACAAACAGTGATATTAATTATGTACAGGAAACAGATCCCGCAGGAAACAACGCATATTTTATGGACAACCTCGGAAAGTTGAGATACAACCATCTCGCGGAGACTGTAAAGCTTGATATGCATATCTCCTATCTGCACTCAAAGTTTAATTATTACGGTAATACATTTGGAAATACCCGCTTTTTCGAAAATGAGAAAAACAGCTTAGGTGTACTTAATGCAAGAGTAGGTTTGGAATCAGTTGAAAATAATCTTCTTAATTACAGGGGTTTTATCGACTTTAACAACTTCAATACAAAAAGAAGCGAGATCTCTTCATACGACTGGATGAAAGGCAATCAGATTCATGCAGGTGTAGGGTTTGATAAACCTTTTGGAGCCAGCAGCACAACCAGTAACAAGATTGGTGTTGACGGTTCAATACTAACCGCAATATATAACGGTGACAACGACAACTACTTCCTGATAAATGCATCGCCTTACATCAGCTTCAACGGACTTAACAGACATGCTAAACTTGGAGCAGATGTATTGTTTCTGACAGCAGGAAGCACCAAAATTCGTGTAGTGCCAAATGTTGACCTGCAATATGGTTTTACAGATTACTCGTCTGTGTACGCAACAATACATGGCGGATTCGATCACAACACTCTTCTGGATATGATGGACGAAAGCAGATATTTTATGACAATTGAACCTGTCAAACCATCATTTTCACATATCGATCTTGAAGCAGGATTCAAAATAGGAGAACTCAGCGGATTCAGATTTGATATCTTTGGTGGATATAAGAAGACAGATGATGAGCATTTTCTGATTCTGAACGGTCGTGACGTTTTTGGCGGAGATGCTTTCGGTCCGTTTATCGAATCACTTAAACCTATATACGGTGATCTTACCCACTCTTTTATCGGAGGTATGATACAGTCAAATATCTGGTCACCTCTCAACATTTCACTTCGTTTAAAAAAGAATTTCTTTGAAGCAGCCAATGTGATTTCAAATGAATCTGAAATAAGTGATCCAAAGGCATATAACAAGCCGGGATTTGAAACAGATGTCAGAGCTTCTCTGGAAATTATCCCAGATCTGAAAATAACGCTTAATTACTATTTTGCGGGTGACAGATGGACTTTCTCTGATAATTTACACAATATGGAAAGAGAGAATATCAAAATGGATAACATCAACGATCTTAATCTGGGTGCTGTTTATGATATAAGTGATTCATTTTCTCTTAACGTAAAAGCAAACAACATACTCTCGCAAAAGTATGATATATGGTATGGTTACCCCGCTCAGGGAATTAATGTTGCAGGAGGATTTACATTTAAGTTTTAAGCACTTTAAGTGAGAATTTAAGCAGTCAACTAATTATCATACATAATTTATAAGGGGAGTTTGTAATGTGCAAGAACTCCCCGAAAACTATTTTTAATACTACTTTCTTCAACTATTCGTTGGATTTGTTTATTTTTGCGCCAACTTCGCATTATTCAAATTACCCTGAAGTGACTCTTCTGAATTATGAGTAAGAAAACAATAACAAACAATAAAAAGACTGATACCGGCAACGGAAACAAGAAACAGGGTTTTATAAAGACTCTGTGGAAACTATTTGGACTGCTTGTAGTTGCAGTTATACTATTCTTCGCGTTGCTGTCAACCGGAGCCATAGGTTATCTGCCCAATATCGATGAGCTTGAAAACCCAATCGACCGCTATGCATCTCAGGTAATATCATCAGATAATGAGTTGCTGTTTACCTATTCACTTAGTGATGATAACCGCATCATGATCGACTATTCCGATCTATCCCCCTATCTTATTAGTGCATTGGTGGCCACTGAAGACATACGCTATTACTCACATTCAGGTATAGATATAATAGGTCTGGGAAGAGCTATATTCAAAACAGTTATACTTCAAAGAGAAGAGAGCGGTGGTGGAAGTACTATCACTCAGCAGCTGGCAAAACTACTGTACTCACCCAGGGCAAGCAATAAAATACAGCGTATTTTCCAAAAACCGGTTGAATGGGTAATTGCTGCAAAACTGGAAAGATATTACACAAAGGACGAGATAATTAACCTCTATCTCAACAAATACGACTTCAACTACAACGCTGTAGGCATTGAATCTGCTACCCGCACCTATTTCAATAAAGCACCAAGAGATCTTACTATTGAAGAGGCCGCAACTATAGTGGGTATGCTCAAAAACTCTTCACTATACAATCCTGTACGTCGTCCCGAACTCACTAAAGAAAGGCGTAATGTAGTGCTCAGCCAGATGCGCAAAGCGGGTAATATTTCACGTCAGGAATACGATTCACTAATGCAGCTGCCATTGGATATTGACTTCAATCGCTCAAGTCACGTTGATATTTCCGCTCCTTATTATCGTCAGCATCTCGCAAAAATAATGATGGCTGTAAAACCTGAAAGAAAGAACTACGCATCATGGCAAAATCAACAGTACTCAGAAGATTCACTTGCCTGGATAGAAGATCCACTTTACGGCTGGTGCAATAAGAACTTTAAATCAGACGGATCTAATTATAATATTTATACCGACGGACTTAAGATCTACTCCACAATCGATTCCCGAATGCAAAAACATGCCGAAGATGCTGTATCAGAGCATATGGGTGGATATCTTCAGAAAGAGTTCTTCAGAGAAAAAAGGGGCAAAACTTATGCTCCATACTCTCGTGAAGTAAGTGATCAGGTAGAGGATCTTATGCTGAGAGCAATGAGGCAGACCGACCGCTACCGAATTCTCAAAAATGATGGTTTTTCCGAAGCTGAAATTATTAAAAACTTCAAGGAAAAGCCTGTTGAAATGAAAGTTTTCTCATGGGAGCATCAAGAGATTGACACCCTAATGACTCCATGGGATTCAATACGTTATCATAAAAACTATCTGCGTACAGGTTTCATGGCAATGGACCCTTACACAGGACACGTGAAGGCTTATGTCGGAGGTCCCGATTTTAAATATTTCAAGTATGATATGGTAACAACAGGAAAGCGTCAGATTGGATCTACAATCAAACCTTACCTATATACTCTGGCAATGGAAGAGGGATTAACTCCATGTACTCCTTTGGTTCATCAGCCTATAACGCTTATGGATGAAAACGGGAACCCGTGGACTCCAAGAAATCCCGGACACTCAAGCGGAGAAACAGTTACAATTAAATGGGGGCTTCAGCGATCAAGCAACTGGGTAACGGCATATCTTATGAGCCAGTTTTCTCCATATGCTTTTGCAAGGATGTTACAGTCGTTCGGACTAAAAACACCTGCTGATCCTGTTGTATCACTTGCATTGGGACCAAACGATGCATCTGTCTTCGAGATGGTTGGTGCCTACTCATCATTCATAAACAAAGGAATTAGAGTTGAACCTGTACTTGTTACCCGAATTGAAGACTCATACGGAAATGAAGTTGCCTCATTTGTTCCCAGAATGAGAGAGATATTCAGCGAATCAACATCATATAAGATGCTGGATATGCTTAAATCTGTAGTGGATGGCGGAACAGGTAACCGACTTCGCTGGAGGTACAACCTGAAAGGAGAAATGGGAGGAAAAACAGGTACAACCAACAACAACTCCGACGGATGGTTTATGTCGTTCACACCCTCACTGGTTGCAGGTGCCTGGGTAGGCGGTGAAGAGAGGTCGATACACTTCGATCAGATGGCTTATGGTCAGGGAGCCAGTATGGCACTGCCAATTCACGGTCTCTTCTACCAGAAGGTGTACGCTGACCCGGATCTTGATTATAAAGACAACGGCACATTTGATATCCCCGCCGGATTCAATCCCTGTGCAGGCTCTGAACGTTATTCACCCGACTTCTACCGCAAAAACGAACCTGTAGAAAGCGAAGGAATTGATGATATTTTTAATTGACATAATCAACGAAACAGTTAACAATTGCTACTTTTAAAAAGTAAGTCTTTATTAAAAACACAACGGGAGCCTCTTTACTGAGAGCTCCCGTTTTGTATTAATCAGCGATTAAATGACTACTGTAATCAGTTGGTTTTTGAACCATACCCGACTACAACTACAGCATTTTCAGGTAACGGCGGACCATCATAAGGTTTAACATTATCACCCTGCAAACGGAAAACAAAAGGTATGGTACTTACAGTTGTAGTACCCTTACCATCAATTTTTGTGGGAGTCCAGTCTGGCATTTGTTCAATGACACGCTGTACTTCTTTTTTCAACATAGGATCAGCTTCATTTGTTATGTCAATAAAATCAACCTTTCCATCTGAAAGAATCCGATACCTTGCAATCACCAATCCCTGAATGCCATTCTCCAGAGCTATAACAGGGTATTTTATATTATCAGCTAAAAATTTCATGTATGCATCTTCTCCACCGGGAAATTTAGCTTCTTCCACGCTGTCTTTTATTCTTTGCAATTCCTGTCTTTTTTCTTCGGAAAGAGACTCATTGTCATATTTAAATGTAATAGGAAGAGTATATCTTACATTAACCGCTTGTCCACGCTGTTTGCCCGGTTTCCAATTTGGCATTGACTCTAAAACTCTAACAGCCTCAGCATCAAGTTGCGGTTCAACACCTCGAACAACACTAACATCGGCAATAGTTCCATCTTTCGTCACTACAAAATTGCAAATTACCCTGCCCTGAATTCCTTTAACTTTTGCATCTGCGGGATAAACAATATTATCTGCAAGAAATTTCATCATAGCATCGGTTCCACCGGGAAACTCAGGCTGTTCTTCCACAACAACAAACACCTCGTTTAATTCAGACTTATCCTTCTGATCACTTGATTTAGCTGTTGTAGATATTATAACTTCTTCAACTTTTTGGCCTTCTGCCATTTTTTTTCTGTCGTCATCTGTTAACAGATCACTCTGTATATCATCTTCACTTGACAATCTGAATACCACAGGCAATGTAAACCTCACGTTAACCGCTTGTCCACGCTGCCTGCCCGGTTTCCAATCTGGCATAGATTCCAATACTCTTACAGCTTCCGCATCAATTACCGGATCAACTCCACGAACAATACTCACGTCTGCAATGCTGCCGTCATTCATTACAACAAAGTTACATATTACCCTGCCTTGTATTCCTTTTTCTTTTGCAATAGCAGGGTATCTTATACTATCACCCAGAAATTTCATCATAGCTTCCATTCCGCCCGGAAATTCAGGCTGCTCCTCTACTACAACAAATATTTCTTCAGTTACTTCTTTCTTTACTGGAGGCGGTTCCTGCATACCTGTTTCCTGCATACTTTGCTCCATCACTCCGGCATACGAACTGTTTGCTGCAATCAATATAAAAAATATTGGCAACATAAGCAGGTATTTGGCCAACTTCAGTGAAGAAGATTTGGTTTTGTTCATCATCATAATTCTCTGTTTTAATTGTGATACATTAAAGTTATTTACTATCTGAACTGCAGTTTCATGATAAGTCAGTCTTAAAAGGTGGTATTGATAATCCCTGCTATCCACGCCCTCTCTAAGCACACCGATATCGGCAAGATACTCAAGGTTCATTGCCATCTCGCGCTTCAAAAGCCATACAAAGGGATTCCACCAGGAAAAAAGCAACACTGTTTCCACGAGCATAATATCAAGTGAGTGTTTTTCCCTAACGTGCGTATGCTCATGTATTATTATCTGCTCCAGCTCGTCGGGTGAGTGCATGCCGGAGTTTATGAAAATCATCCCGAAAAACGAGAATGGTGTAATATCATCTTTAAGATTATAAACCCTGACGCCCGATACCTCAATCTCTTCACTTTTTAACCTTATCCGAAAGATTGAAAACAATTGCCATAAAAAGCGAAAAATGAAAAATAGCGTTACAGCAATATAAAGTACAGTCAGAATTTGCTCCCATGGAATGTCAATAGCTGCAGCAGTTTCTACCTGCTCTTCAACCATCATTTCATAGGTAGGCACTTCAAAGAAAACAGAAGTTTCAATGGCCTGAGGTTCATCTGATCTGAAATCCAATACATCGGTCAGTCCCGGAACAACAAAGTATGGGTAGATCAATGAAAAAATTATAGCAGACAGGAAATAAAATCTCCTTATTTTCAAAAAAGTATCTCTTTTAAATAGTACTGCATATAAGAGATAGAACAGCACCAATGCAAAATTCACCTGAATTATGTATAAAAATATTGGTTGCATGACCGCTGATTATTTGGGTGATTAAATAACTACTTCTGACTATTTTCAATCAGGCGCACAATCTCGTTAAGATCTTCAGCACTAACCTTCTGCTCTTTAGCGAAGAATGATACCAGCTCTTTATAAGAGTTGTCAAAATAACTTTTCACAACATCCGACAGAAAATGTCTTTTATATGCAGATTCAGTAATCTTGGGTTTATACACCTTTACATTGCCAAATCTTCTTTTTGTCAGATATCCCTTATTCTCAAGATTATTAAAGATAGAAGCAACTGTTGTATATGGCTGGCGCGGCTCTTCCATTCTGTCAACCACATCCTTAATAGCACATTCGTTCAGTTGCCACACATGCAGCATCACATTTTCTTCCTGTGGTGTTAATCGTTCCATAATTATCTTTGTTTCCTGTTTAATACTAATATTCAATATTGAGACATCACAAATGTACGACATTTTCGTAATAGTCAAATTAATTCGTACTTTTTTATAGTTAAATAATTATAATGTTGAAAAGATGATTTTAAAAGATTATATAGATAACACTGTATATAAGTTCTGGCAAAACAGATTAATTGAATATACTTTGTAGATGAAAAGGCTGTACTAAGTCCATACCAACTTCGTACCAACTCCTAACATAGCTTATATAAATATGAGGAGATGACGAGCAAGGTATGGACTAAGTATGGAGATGGTCAGGCTGAAGTACAGTTGATGTTCTGCCTAAACATGTCACATCCTGAAACAGGTAACACTATTCCTATTCACAAAAATATTAGTCAAAATCACAATCGAATATATCATCAAAATCATCAAATAATTTCCATATAGCTTCACCTAACTTGTAGTTATACTCGTAATGAGTCTTATAGTCATCATCGTCATAGTCTTCAAAATAGAAGAGTCTAACAACACCATCATCATCCGGAACAGCTTGAGAAAATATATATTCGAATTTGGGAAGTGAATGATTTAAAAAATTATCGATATAAAAATCAACAGTGATACTTAGATCGTCTCGTGGAATATAAGGTTTGTCGAATTCAATTTCCAATTCGAATTCCTTGTCAGATGCAAATATGAAAGGTACACCGTTATATTCGCCTTCTATTAAAATGGCTTTTTCAAAAATTGGCGATTCTACATTCCTGCTTTTTTGCATTTCAAATTCAATTTCCTCGTAATACAAATTAGGTAGTTCAAGGTTTGCAAACAATGGTTCTGACTGTAATTTACCATCTGAAATAAGAGCAATTTCAAAAGGTCCCTTCAATTCTAAGTCGTCATCGTAAGAATATGTTTCACCGTAACGTGATTGCCAATTGTGATCGTCGTCGTCAAAATCATCATCGTCATCATAATAATCGTCATCAAAATCAAACTCGATTTCTCCAACGTTCATTATAAATGAATCAATATAAAAATTTGTACTTCGAGTGCTTGTCCCGCTATTCACAGCGCGGAATTGAAGAGCTACTTTTTCCGAATCAATTCCTTCAAAAGTATCGCTTTTTTCACAAGCTACTAATGCAATTGACAATAGCAATACAATAGTAAAAGCGTTTAAAATTTTCTTTTTCATAACTTATGGTTTTGGTTTTATGCATATTAACACAAATGCAATTATAATGATAAAAGTCACGTGAGATTTAAATTATTGGTTAAAGTAGCCTAAATGGAACCTCTGAGAGAGGTAAATATACACAAAAAGGGAGAATCAATTTAATGAAACTCCCTCTCCTATTAATCCATAAATACTTAGAATATTTAAAATATCCGTTTAAATAAATAGCTGATCAAAACTGCTTTTCAAAATCCTGCATACATTTAATGAGTGCTTCAACTGCTTCTTTTGGACATGCGTTGTAAATTGATGCACGGAAACCGCCAACAGAACGGTGACCTTTAATTCCAACCATACCTCTCTCGGTTGCAAATTTAAGGAATTCAGCCTCTTTGTCTTTATATTCTTCATTCATCACGAAGCATACATTCATAATTGAGCGGTCCTCTTTTGCAGCTGTTCCAACGAATAGCTTGTTCCTGTCGATCTCGTCATAAAGCATGCCTGCCTTCTCCTTATTCAGCTTATAGATTGCTTCCACCCCACCCTGCTCTTTAAGCCATTTTAGGGTTTCGTGCATCACGAAAATAGAGAATACGGGAGGTGTATTAAACATTGAACGGTTTTTCTCCGAATCACTGATATGAGTGCGGTAATCAACCATCGTTTGAATGGGACGGCCTGTTTTACCGAGTATATCTTCGCGTACAATAACGAAAGCTACTCCCGCAGGACCGACATTCTTCTGTGCGCCTCCATAAATGATACCGTATTTTGAAACATCAACAGGGCGGCTCATTATGTCAGATGACATATCGGCAACCAATGTAACCGGACTGTCAATATCTTCATGTATCTCCGTTCCGTAAATGGTATTATTGGTTGTTATATGGAAATAATCAACATCAGTAGGGACAGTGAAACCCTTAGGTATATATGAGAAATTTTTATCAGAAGATGAAGCAACAATTTCAACATCTCCGTAAAACTTAGCCTCTTTAATAGCTTTTTTTGCCCATGAGCCTGTTTCGAGGTAAGCAGCCTTACTTTTCAACAGGTTTGCAGGTACATCAAAAAACTGTGTGCTGGCACCACCACCAAGAAAAAGAACATGATAGTTATCTGGAATATTAAGAAGTTCCTTCCACAAATCGGCTGTCTCTTTCATGATTCGTTCCCAACCCGGTGTACGATGAGAAATCTCAAGAATACCTATTCCCGTGTTGTCAAAATTGCGGATTGCTTCAATAGCCGACTCAACTGCCGGTCTGGGAAGCACACAAGGTCCGGCATTAAAATTGTACTTTTCCATTGATTATTGTTTTAGAAATTATATTCAAATTATTCGGTAATTACAACTTTTACTACTCTCTGGTTAATGGTAGTTTTCAAAAGTCTTATTAATTAACCCTATAACGATCATCACCGTTTTTAAAAAACATCACCGTTTGGTGAGCAGCTGCAATACCGGCATTTCGGTTAGCCTCCCTGGTTTGCGCTCCCGATTTCTTAGGAGTGGAGAAATAGCGTGTTGGAAATTTTTCAAGGAAGACTTCGTGCTTATCCGGTTTGATATCTGTCACATACTGGAATTCAGTGCGTTCCTCCATGATTCTAATCAAATCATCTTCAACAATAAGCTCCTTACGGGCAGTATTAATTAATAATCCATCTTTAGGCATATAAGCCAAGAGGTTATAGTCAACACAATTTTTAGTATCTTCCAGTAAGGGCATGTGAAGAGATACTATATCACTGCTTTCAAACAGCTCTCTGTTGCTGTATGCAGTAATTACCCCATACTCACCCTCTTTCCTGAGATCATCGTGAGTTAAGGTAGGAGAATAAGCATAAACCGCCATATTAAAACCGCGGGCAATACGCGCAACCTTTTTTGCTACATTACCAAAAGCATAAAGTCCGAGTCGTCTGTTTATCAGCTCTCTTCCTACAGTCCCGTTAAACTGGTTACGCTGCATGAAAATCATCATACCAAATACCAGTTCTGCAACAGCATTAGCATTCTGCCCGGGAGTATTCATCACACAGATGTTGCGACTTGTAGCAGCCTCCAGATCAACATTATCATAACCTGCACCTGCCCTGATAATAAGCTTAAGCTGCGGGGCAGCATCCATAATCTCTCCATCGACATCATCACTTCTGACTATTAAAGCATTAACATCTCTAACGGCATCAAGTAGTTGCGATTTATCAGTATAGTTTTCTAGTTTTTCGAATTTAAGTCCGGCAGTTTCAATTACATTCTGTATCCCCTGCACTGCCTGCAAAGCAAAAGGTTTACTTGTTGCCAAAAGTACTTTCATATTTTGTATCACTTATTAAATAAATTGGATTCACATATTGAAGCGGAAGGTATTCCCTTAAACAATTTTTCCATTAAAAAATTATATATTAGGTTACAAATTTACAAACTTAAACGTAACAAAAAACGAAATTAGAAGAAAAAAACAAGACAAAGTTCTCAAATGATTCTATTTTAAAAGATATTTGTTCAGGAAATCGATTCATATTATCTTTGTGACAGTCCACCAAAGATTACTTTATGAACAGTCATTACCCTTCCACCTTATTAGAAAATGCAGTTAATGAATTTGCCAAATTACCGGGAATCGGAAAAAAATCTGCACTCCGCCTTGTACTCCACCTGCTCAGGCAGGATGAAGAAAAAGTGGTTGCTTTTGCAGATACGATCCTTAAACTCAGGAGGGAGATAAAATACTGTACCATATGTCATAATATTTCCGACATTGATATTTGTGATATCTGCTCCGATAAGTCGCGCAGCAACTCACTGATCTGCGTTGTAGAAAACGTGAAGGAAGTGATGGCAATAGAAAAAACCGATCAGTTCAGGGGGCTCTATCATGTATTGGGAGGAATTATTTCTCCGATAGATGGCATTGGCCCTTCCGATCTCGAAATAGCAAGTCTGGAAGAGAGAGTTAAATCGGGACAGGTAAAGGAGGTGATTTTAGCCTTAAGTGCAACTATGGAAGGAGACACAACCAATTTCTATATCTACCGCAAACTACAGCCTTATAATTTAAAAGTGAGTATAATTGCACGTGGTGTATCAATAGGGGATGAGATAGAATATGCAGATGAGGTTACTCTCGGGCGCTCCATATTAAACAGAACGCCCTTTGATGAATCTTATAAACAATTATCTAAATGAGTTTAAACAAAAACATATTTGACAGAACAATCAGCTCACTTAGACTGCAATATTGGCTGAGTATTGCTGTGCTTGCTTCTTATTTTTTACTACTCATTTTTGATCTGCTTCACAATCCATTTAAAGGAGTTGAGGTTGGTGTTACTTTAGAAAGGTATGCCATTGTAATAACAATAATTGCTATCCCGGCGGCATTTAAGCTGTTTGCCGAAATGCTGAAGAAAGTATCCCCCGCATCAGACATAAAGACCGTTGTCAAGAGTTATAAAAAGGCATCAAACATTCGCCTGTTGATTATTAACATAGTCACCTTTATGAATATATCTCTATATGCAATTTCTGGTAATATGAACTTCTTCTGGTTTACGATTGTACTTTTTATTATTTATATATTCTGCAAGCCCTCCTATTCTGAGTTAGCCGGTTTAGCAGATAAAGACAAGTTGAACGAACAAGCGGATAGTGATAATGAGAAAAATTCTTGAAAATAACACACTTCGCCTACGTGCACCGGAACCTGAGGATCTGGATTATCTATACAAATGGGAAAACGACACCTCGTTATGGGAATTTGGGTCATCTGTCACACCATACTCACGTTTCGCCCTGAAACAATATCTTATCGACTCAAAACAGGATCTGTACACAGATAAACAGTTGCGGTTAATGATTGTAATAAAAGAATCGGGTGAGGTTGCAGGAACAATTGACCTGTATGATTTTGATCCTTTTCACAAAAGAGCCGGAGTGGGCATACTGATCGATGCAAAGTTCCGTGAACAGGGTTATGGTTTGCAGGCTTTACAAATAATGGAAAAATACTCATTTGATTTCCTGAAACTAAAACAGATGTATGCAGTCATACCTGAGAACAACAGTGGCAGCGTAAAGCTGTTCCGTAAAGCAGGTTATACCGATGCGGGTAAACTGCTTGAATGGTTGTCGACAGGTAATAAATATGAGAATGCGTTAATAATGCAGAGAGTAAACTGTGATTTAATTTAATATAAGATGCAGGAAGATATAAAAAAAGCAATTGAGGTGTTAAAAGCAGGCGGAATCATTCTCTATCCTACTGACACCATTTGGGGAATAGGTTGCGATGCGACCAACGAAGAGGCTGTTAAACGTATTTATGATCTGAAGCAACGCGAAGACAGCAAGTCTATGCTCGTGCTGCTTGATAATCCTGCCAAATTGCAAACGTATGTTCAGGAGGTACCTGATATTGCATGGGATCTGATAGATTTGACAGACAAGCCGCTCACAATTATTTATGAAGGAGCTAAAAATCTGGCAACTAACCTGATAGCCCCGGATGGCTCTATAGGGATAAGGATAACAGACGAGCTGTTCTCAAGAGAATTATGCAAGCAGTTCAGAAAACCGATTGTCTCCACATCTGCAAACATCAGCGGTGAGCCATCCCCGTCAAAGTTCTCCAAGATATCACCGGATATTAAAAATGGAGTAGATTATGTAGTCAGCTACAGAAAAAAAGAGAATGTTGAAGTTAAACCATCGAGTATACTTAAGCTTGGGAAGAACGGAACAATTCAGATTATCAGGAAGTAGGGTTTCGTTTGGAAGCTAAATTTATTACCTTTGTTTAAGTGATTCAATTTATACCCGATGCAATTTAAAGAGATACATAACAAATTACTTCTTTGGCGCGATGAGCACATAAAAGAGCGCCATTTTTTGCTTTTTGTGTGTTTCATAGTTGGTATACTTACTGCATTCGCCGCATATATACTGAAAATCGCCATTGAATTCATACAGGTATTTCTCACAGAAAATTTTAGTCAGGTCAGCCACAACTACTCATATCTGCTTTTCCCGATAGTTGGTATTCTGATAGCAGGACTTTATGTCAGATATATCGTGAAAGATGATATCAGTCACGGTGTTACCAAAATACTTTTTGCAATATCACAACGTAAGAGCAGGATAAAGCCACATAATATGCACTCGTCACTTGTGGCAAGTTCAATCACTATCGGATTCGGGGGATCTGTTGGAGCTGAGGCACCTATCGTACTAACCGGCTCAGCCATAGGATCTAATCTGGGCAGGTTTTTCAAGCTGGAGCAGCATAGCTTGATGATCTTGGTAGGCTGTGGTGCCGCAGGAGCTATTGCAGGTATCTTTAAAGCCCCTGTGGCAGGAATACTGTTTGTTATAGAGGTGTTACTTCTGGACCTTACGATGTCGTCAATCATGCCGCTATTGGTAACAGCAGTAACCGCTACCGTAGTATCTTACATGCTCACAGGAATGGATGCAATGTTTGCGTTCACTCTGGTTGAACAGTTTACTCTCGATCGTATACCATACGTTATTCTTTTGGGAATACTATGCGGACTGATTTCTCTTTACGTTATACGTATTATGAGCTGGTGCGAGAGTATATATCATAAGCTTTCGCCCTTGAGAAAATTCTTATTGGGAGGAGTTACATTAAGTGTGCTGATATTTTTTTTCCCGCCTCTTTTTGGTGAAGGATATAATACGATAGAAACACTGCTTGAAGGTGGTAACTCATTTCAGACATTAACAAATGAGAGCTATTTTTATAATTGGAAGAGCCCATGGTCAGTAATTATCTTTCTTATACTTGTATTACTCTTTAAAGTATTTGCCACAAGTGCCACAAACGGGGGTGGAGGTACCGGCGGAGTTTTTGCACCCACACTTTTCCTGGGCTGTATTGCCGGCTTTGTTTTCTCCTATATTCTAAATCAAATTGGTGTTTCCACGTATCTGCCACAGGAGAATTTTGCACTTATGGGCATGTCGGGACTTATGGCAGGGGTGATGCATGCCCCGCTAACCGGTATGTTCCTGATAATTGAGCTCACGGGCGGATATGACCTATTTCTGCCTCTTATGATTGTATCGCTGGTATCATACGGCACTATACTGATTTTTGAGAAACACAGTATATATGCCATACGACTTGCAAAAAGCGGGGAACTGATAACACATCACAAAGATAAGGCTGTACTGACCTTCCTGAAGGTTGAAGACCTTCTCGAAAAAGATATCCCTACCGTTACTCCTGAGATGACATTAGGTGATATGGTAAAGGTAATGTCTAACTCTAACCGAAATATATTTCCCGTTGTGGACAATGAAAACAAATTACTGGGACTGGTTCTGATGAATGATATCCGAAATATAATGTTCAGATCTGAGCTTTATGACCGTTTCACTGTTGAAAAATTTATGGTTGGTTCCCCTGCTAAAATAAATATCAACGATAGTATGGAAGATGTTATGGATCAGTTTGAAAAAACAAAAGCATGGAACTTACCGGTAATTGACGACAAAGGGGTTTATCAGGGACTGCTGTCTCAATCATCAGTTTTCAACTCATACAGAGAGGTTTTAGTGGAGAATTACTCTGAAGCTGATGAATAATTGTTTGGGTTAAATGTAATTTTGAAAGATGAAAAAAGAAGATTTAAGGATAGTTTTCATGGGTACACCGGAATTTGCCGTTGAATCACTGAAAACACTGGTTGAGAATGATTACAATGTTGTGGGAGTTATTACAATGCCAGACAAGCCGGCAGGGAGAGGATATAAACTGCAACCGTCACCAGTGAAACAATATGCTTTGGAAAAAGGGTTGTATCTTCTTCAACCTGAAAAACTTAAGGATGAGGACTTTTTAAATGAACTGAGAAAACTTAATGCTGATGTACAGGTGGTCGTAGCTTTCAGAATGCTTCCCGAAGTAGTGTGGGACATGCCACTGAAAGGAACATTTAATCTGCACTCATCATTACTTCCGCAATACCGGGGTGCGGCACCGATCAACTGGGCAATTATTAACGGTGAAAAGGAAACCGGTGTAACCACTTTCTTTCTTTCTCATGAGATTGATACAGGTGAAATAATCTTCAGGGAAAAGACGGAAATTAGTGAAAATGATAATGCCGGTACTTTGCATGACAGACTAATGGTTATTGGTGCAAGACTTGTGAAGAAAACCGTTGATGCTATAATTGAAGATAAAATAACTGCTATACCACAGGATCAATTATTTAACGACGAAACAATACTTAAACCTGCTCCCAAAATATTCACACAAACCTGCAGGATAGAATGGAACAAGAGCAGAGAAGAGGTATTTAACTTTATCAGGGGATTATCGCCCTACCCTGCAGCGTGGACAGAATTACACAACAATGAGAGTGGCGAAACCCTTCGATTGAAAATATTTGCCTGTGAAAAGAGTGATGAGACAAAAGGTGAAAAGCTGAGCTCACTGACACCCGGATCAATAATAACCGACAATAAAACCTATATTGATGTAGTGGTTGGAGACGGTCTTCTGCGAATCACAGATCTGCAGTTGTCAGGTAAAAAACGCATGAAAACTGTAGACTTTCTGAATGGCTATAAGTTGGATAAAAGTTTTTACCACTTATAATTTAACCCAAAACTTAATGTCTGATTATACTGCCAGTATTTTAAATCAGGATGTGGCGGTACACCATCATCAAACCTCAGATTTAGATATAACCTGGTAGAAAATGCATTGCTTAATGCCATATTCAGACTATTCTCGAATTCCGCCTCAACCTTATCATAGCTTGTAAAGTAGGTTAATCGTGAATCCCAGGTTATATAACGAGTTATATCAAATTTAAGAATTGATGTAACGGTCGTACCCATATCAAGATTGAATTTTTTATCTTCAGGAATACCAAAACGCACAACATCAACCGAATCATTTGCAACATATTTGAAGTTGACAGATATAGGTGCTAATGCAAGATCCCAGCGTACGCGACGTCCGCGATAATTTTCTGACTTCTTGTCAAGATTGAATTTCAAACCGACACCCGCGTTTACATAAAGAGGAGAAAATAAAGATGAGCGCAAATGGTTTGAGTTGGTAGGGTAAGAATTGAACAGTTGAGATTTAGCCTCCATATTCATTGAATAAGACCACCCTTTTGCAAATGCATCAAGTCCAAAGTCACCATAATAACGAATCAGATCGTTACCAATCCTGTACTCTCTGAGTGAGTCGTCAGGTGCATTAAATACAGAAAGCCTCCATTCCAGCGTATTATTAAACTTCACCTTTTCCTTTTTATAATTTGCCCTGAACACGTGATAACTATTAAAGTTCAAGTTATTTGTACCACCCTTATGCCAGTTTTCAGAAAAGTAATTCTGTGCAAACTGAAAAGAGTGCTCACCCGAGCGCACCCAATATTTGCGGTCAATTGTAGTTAACTCCACTCCGGGAGCTTCCAGAGAATATGCGGTTTCGGGACTTAAAAGTTCACGGAAAGGATTAAATGTATCCTTTACAATATCATCCCCGGTATATAAACTGGGCAAATCATCAAAGTCTGCGACCGAATACCTCACTCTGTCGGGATATTCCAAATAATAATTACGTCTTATTTTCTGAACGAAATCAAACTTTTCTAATCCGGGAGCAAATGTTTCTGACTGATTAATCAGTTTGCCTGGCTCGTAATCTTTATCAGGATTATAAAAAGACAAATCTCGTGGTAGTATTTTTCCATTGAAAATCATTGGAAGAAACAGAGGATTGTAAAAGAGAGTATCACGAAAAGTCAGTCCTCGCAAGACATCAGGATTGTAATAATTTGCAGGCAATTGTAATATACCTCTCTCATTTCTGGAATAAATTGAGTCCAGAGGATTTCTTGAAATATATTCAGGTATTTTTATTACATCTGGTATAATGTAATCAGTAACTCTTTCCCTTGGTAAAATTGTATCCTGATTAATAATTGGTTCTGTTGGTATAATAGTGTCACGTACAACAGTCTCTCCGGAGGTGCGCTTTTGTATCAAGCGGCTGATATCGGTAATATCTTCAAAAAGATCCAGACTATCAGCAACCTGATGAGATTCGGATGCAGTAGCAGCCAATGTAAAAACAGATATAATCAGTGATATAAACAGTTGCTTCATACTTAAAAATTTTGGTTAAGACTTCCGTCGGCTCACAGAGCCCCATACAAATACAAAGATAGAAAAATATATTTAAAACGTTATTTATACATTACAGATAAAAATTATACATTTGTAAGAGAATACATTAATTTTTTAAAGTTATGAAGAAAATATCCGGTCTTTTTTTTATTTTAGTAGGCGTAATAACACTTTCTAGCTGTTCAGGTTACAACAGAATGGTTGAAAAACAGGAAGCAGTTACCGCACAATGGGGTAATGTACAAAATGCCTATCAGCGAAGAGCCGACCTTATACCCAACCTTGTGAATACAGTGAAAGGTTATGCTCAGCATGAACAAGAGACTTTCACGCAGGTAACAGAAGCAAGGGCCAAAGCCACACAGACAACGGTAAGTCCGGAAAACCTTACAGCTGAAAGCCTTCAGGAGTATCAGCAGGCACAAAACCAGCTTAGTCAGGCACTGGGACGATTACTTTTGATACAGGAAAATTACCCTGAACTGAAGGCAAACCAGAATTTTCTGGCACTTCAGGATGAGCTGGCAGGAACAGAGAACAGAATTTCGGTTGAACGTAACAGATTCAATCAGATAGCACAGGACTATAACTCATATATAAGAAAATTCCCTCAGGTGATTTATGCCAAATGGTTTAAATTTGAACCTAAAGCATATTTTGAAGCTCAACCTGAAGCACAGACAGCTCCGGAAGTACAATTTTAGGTTATGCTTAATAAAGAAGAGCTCGATAAAATTTCTGAAGCTATAAGGTTTGCAGAAAGCAACACCTCTGCTGAAATACGTGTTTACGTTGCTAAACACTGTAAAGGAGCTCCGCTGGAAACTGCTTACAAGTTATTTCATAAGCTCAAAATGAACGAAACTGATTTGAGAAATGGAGTAATTATATATCTCTCACCTTCTGACCACAAGGCTGCAATATATGCAGACGAAGGCATTAATTCACAGATAAATGAGTCTGATTTCTGGCAGGACACTCTGGATATAATGCTCTCCTATTTCAGGAAAGAACTTATTACGGAAGGCATCTGCAAAGGTGTTGGCAAGGTAGGAGAAGTTATAAAATCACGTTTTCCGGTCTCTGAAAACGACATAAATGAACTTGACAATGAGGTTATTATTGAAGAATAAATTTCTTCTGATATTTTTACTCTTATTATTCACTTTTGAAATTCCGGCACAAGATATTCCGGATCCGATGGTACCTTACCGCTTGGTGAACGATTTTGCCGGCGTTTTTTCCGATGCCGAGAATCAGGCACTTGAACAAAAGCTGCTTACCTATAATGATTCCACATCCACACAAATATATATCGTTACAGTGTCTGACCTAAGTGGTTATGCTGCATCAGACTATGCATTCAGACTGGGTGAGAAGTGGGAAATAGGTCAGAAAAGCAAAGATAACGGAGCTGTAATACTAATAAAACCGAAAATCGGCAATAGCAGAGGCCAGGCATTTATCGCCACAGGTTACGGTCTGGAAGCAAGAATAAATGATGCTTACGCAGGCAGGATAGTCAGGAACGTAATGATCCCCTATTTTATTGAAGAGGATTATTTTGGCGGTGTAAATGCAGCTGTTGATACTATGATTGAACGGCTGTCTGGTGAATTTGATGCTGAAGAGGGAGAAGCAGAAGGATTTCCCTGGGTTGCCGTTTTTATTATCATAGCAGGAATAATAGTGATTCTGGTTATTATAACCGGTGGAGGAGATCAGAATATTGGAGGAGGCGGTCATCACACCACAAATTTCCCTCCCATATTTTTCCCTCCAACTTCCGGAAGACACCGAGGAGGATTTGGCGGTGGTTTTGGAGGATTTGGAGGCGGAGGCGGCTTTGGTGGCGGCGGAGGCGGTAGTTTCGGTGGCGGAGGTGCCGGGGGAAGCTGGTAAAATGAAAAACAAACTTATAACAATTCTGGGACCAACAGCCAGTGGTAAAACTACTTTTGCCGTACATTTGGCAAATAAGCTGAATGGTGAAATTATTAGTGCAGACTCACGTCAGATATACCGAAAAATGGATATCGGCACAGGTAAAGATCTTTCGGAATATATTATTGACGGCGTATCAATACCATATCATCTGATAGATATTCGTGAACCGGGGGATAAATATACTCTTTTTGATTATCAGCACGATTTTCATAAAGTATACGAAGATATTTTATCAAGAGGCAAAACACCGATACTTTGCGGGGGAACAGGACTTTACATAGAATCTGTTTTAAAGGGGTATAACCTTCCTGATGTGCCTGCAAACCCTGAACTCAGAGAATCTCTGCAAAACCGGTCGCTTGAAGAACTCTCAGAGATACTTAAAAGTTATCGCTCACTTCACAATATTACAGACACAGATACAAAGAAACGTGCAATTCGTGCAATAGAAATTGCAGATTTCCAATCGAAACAGGATTTATCCAAACTGGAATTCCCTCCGATAGAAAGTATAATACTTGGCGTGAATATTGACAGGAACCTCCGCCGGGAAAAGATTTCAAGACGATTAAAAGCAAGACTTGAAGAGGGAATGGTTGAAGAAATTGAAGATATCCTGAAATCGAGAGTCTCTGCTGAAGATCTCATTTACTACGGACTGGAATACAAATTTGTCACACTTTATGTAACCGGTGAAATAAGTTATGAGGAAATGTACAGTCAGCTCGAGATAGCAATACATCAGTTTGCCAAACGACAAATGACCTGGTTCCGGGGAATGGAGAGGCGCGGTTTCACGATCAATTGGATAGATGCGACTTTGCCTTTAGATAAAAAGCTGGAGACTGCCAGTGGGGTTATAAATAAGAATATTTAAGTGTCTAATAAAACAGACATTCAATTTTATTGGTCTGTGTAATGTGAAGACTTTTATGTAATTTTGTGATCGTTTCCAATCCAATAAATACATAAACAGATAATTAATGATTAAAGGAAAATTCCCAAACGATAAGTTCGAACTACTTGAGACTCCTTTCTATTACTACGATATGGAGCTGCTGCGCAAAACGCTTGACACTATTATAAAAGAGACTGAGAATAAGCCTTTTCATGTACACTACGCTTTAAAAGCTAATTCAAATCCTCGTATTATAAAGGAGATTGCATCTTATGGATTTGGCGCAGACTGTGTGAGCGGAAATGAAATTTTGAGAGCACTTGAGTGTGGATTTGATCCTTCTAAAATAGCTTTTGCAGGTGTAGGGAAGACCGACAAAGAGATTAACATCGGACTGGATAACGATATTTTCTGCTTTAACGTAGAATCGATTCCTGAAATTGAGGTGCTAAATACTCTTGCAGCGAAAAAAGGGAAAACTGCTTCAGTAGCTTTAAGAATAAACCCAAACGTAGATGCACGTACGCATAAATATATCACTACAGGACTGAACGAAAATAAGTTTGGTATAAACGAAAAGGATCTCCCTTTAACCTTGAAAACTGTTAAGTCATCATCAAATATTAAACTTATAGGGATACATTTTCATATTGGCTCACAAATTACTGATCTTACATCATTTGAAGACCTTTGCGTGAAGGTTAAAGAGATACGTAACCGGTTAAAACAGGAGGGCATTGATCTGCCGATATTAAATGTAGGCGGGGGATTGGGTATTAATTACCAACACCCTAATCATTTCCCTATGGCTGATTTCGAATCTTATTTCAGATTATTTGACAAGTATTTGGATCTCTGGGAAGGACAGACTTTACATTTTGAATTGGGAAGATCAGTTGTTGCTCCCTGCGGGACATTAATCAGTCGCGCACTTTTCATAAAAGAGGGTATAAAGAAAAACTTTCTTATAATTGATGCAGGTATGACTGATTTGATAAGACCTGCCCTGTACCAAGCTTTTCACCTTATTGAAAATATTAGTTCAGAAGAAGAATACACCCCTTACGATGTTGTAGGCCCAATTTGTGAGTCGAGTGATCTGTTTGCCGAACAGATGATGCTTAACAAGTCTGTCAGAGGAGATTTAATTGCGATTCGTTCTGCCGGTGCCTATGGAGAAACAATGGTGTCCAGATACAACTGCAGGGATATCCCTGCATCTTATTTCTCAGACGCACCCTAATTCGTTATCAAACGAAAAATAATACACAAATCAGCCTTTTGCATTTCTCTATAGTATATTAAAAAAAATGGATTTTATTTTATCTTATGTTGCCCAGTTCTCCATTTATGAATGGTTTTTGGGAGCTGTACTGCTTTTTTTCTTTTTAATTCTGCTGTGTTATAATCTTTTTGTTTACAGGAAACCATACAAACATGAGCTTAAAAGGAAAGATATTTCTGTTGATGACGGCAGTCTGCCCGGTATTTCAGTTATAATAAGTTCAAAAAATGATTCTGAGCAGTTAGAGAAAAATCTTCCATATATTTTGGAGCAGGATTATCCTAATTTCGAAGTGATTGTGGTAAACTGTGGTTCGACTGACGAGACAGATACTGTCTTAAAAGCAGCGGCATATAAATATCCACAACTCTATCACACATTCATTCCTGCGGAAGCTGATGAGATAAATGAAAAAAAACTGGCACTGACATTAGGTATTAAAGCAGCAAAAAATGATTTTATCCTTTTTACGGAATCATATTGCAAACCAAGTTCACCGGAATGGATAAGAGAGTTTGGAAAACAATTCAAACAAGGAAAGGATATAATTTTGGGGTTCAATAATTTGCAAATACCTGAAAAAGTCTCACACCTCAAATTCATAAAATATGACAATCTGATACATAATATTAAATTTTTATCACGCGCCATTTCCCGTAAACCCTTTATGGGAACAGGAAGAAACATGGCATACAAAAAAGAGCTCTTTTTTAAAAATAAAGGTTTTTCTGCTATTCTGGGTATTGATGGCGGGGAGGATGATCTTTTTATAAACAGAATATCCAATAAACGAAATACAGACGTAGTTACTTCTGCTAATAGCATAACGGAGACAGACAGTGTGGAAAGCTTTGCGACATGGAGATCACTTAAATCGAAGCACTTATACACAAAACAGCTTTACAGAGGCTCTGCTCCCCTGTTATTTGGATTTGAAAATCTTTCAAAATACTCTTTTATACTTTTGTTTATAGCATCTGTAGTAACAGGCATACTGTCATCTAACTATATATTACTTGGCTTTGCACTTCTGCTTTTTACAATAAATCTATTGGTCAGAATATCAGTAATTAATAAAAACAGCAGCCACTTCGGCTCAGGTAGATTTGGGATTGAGCTTCTTATGTTTGACCTTATACAACCTATAAATAATCAACGTTTTACTAGTTATGCCAATAGACGAAACCGTGCCATTTTGTCAGTTAGAAGATGGTATAAGTAGTTTTTCAAGGTTAAATCGGGTTAATCCTATTTTTATTCAGTTAAAAGTGTTAAAACGAGCTCTCGCAAAAATTAATTTGTCTACTATTTGCTTTATATTTGATGAAAAAGAGATAACATTAAATTAAAACAAGGAATATGAATACAAATAAAACAAAAAACGTACTTTTCATTGTACTGATAGCTGTTGTAAGTTCAGTAGTTACTTTACTTGGGTATAATGTTATAAACAAAAATAAAGCCGGGAACTCATCAGGTAATACAGTAACATCTGAAGAGATCGGAGCCTATTCAGCAACTTTTGATCAGAACAAAAATGTTGTACTGACAAACCTTACTACTTCAGAAGGTTATCCTGATTTTACTGAAGCAGCGAAAAGATCGGTTGATGGCGTTGTACACGTTAAAACAAAAACTGTAAGTCAGCAACAATACATAAATCCGTTTGATTTTTTCTTTGGATTTGGTGACCGCGCACCTTCACAACCTCGTGAACAGGTTGGTTTTGGTTCTGGTGTCATCATCTCAAGTGATGGTTATATAATAACAAACAACCATGTTGTAGAAAACGCAAATGAAGTAACAGTTTCTCTGAACGACAACAGAGAATTTCTGGCTAAGGTGGTTGGTACAGATCCTCAGAGTGACATTGCTCTTATTAAAATAGAAGGAGATGATTTTCCTTATCTCACATTCGGAAATTCAGATGCATTAGAGGTTGGCGAATGGGTATTGGCTGTGGGAAATCCCTTTAACCTTACTTCAACGGTTACTGCCGGAATAGTAAGTGCTAAAAACAGGGAAAATGTTATTAATGGAGGCATTCAGTCGTTTATACAGGTGGATGCAGCCGTGAACCCCGGTAACAGTGGCGGTGCTTTGGTTAATACAAGAGGAGAACTTGTTGGTATAAACACTGCTATATTCTCACAGACAGGTAATTTCACCGGTTATGCATTTGCAGTTCCAATCTCTATTGCCGGAAAAGTTGCGGCAGATTTAAAAGAATATGGAACAGTACAGCGAGCATACCTTGGAGTTCAGGTACCAAATATTGAAAATATAAGACGTGAGGATCCTGAAAGAGCAAGAGAATTGTCGCAGATAATAGGTGTTTTAGTTGAAGATTTTTCTGAACGCAGTGCTGCAAAGGCTGCCGGACTGGAAAAAGGAGATATCATTACTGAAATAAACAATGTACCTATCCGAAATTTCAGTGAATTACAGAATCAGCTTAACAGATACAGGCCGGGTGACAAAATCAGTGTAACTGTAAAAAGAAACAATCGGGAACAAAAATTCAACATCGAACTTAAAAATGACGAGGGCAATACTGAAATTACCCGCAGCACCGATGCCTTGAGTCAGCTTGGAGCAACATTCAAACCTCTTACTGACGAGAGAAAGGCAAGCTTGGGAATCTCAAGCGGTATTGAAGTTGAAAGTGTAGATACAAATGGTCTGTTCAGGAAAGAGGGTATTAATAAAGGATTTATCATTATGAGGATAAACAATACCCCCGTAAACAGCGAAAGCGACATTAAAACAATAGTGGCTTCTACACAAAACAGACAGGACAAAGTATTATTGATAGCAGGTTTTTACCCTAACGGAAGAACACAATATATCGCTATCGACCTTTCAGTAAAATAAAAAACTGAGTTAAGTAAAGTTAATTCGCACTTTTTTAGTAACAAAAACAGAGCGATAAATGTTTCTATAGCAAAGGAAACTGGTGCAATGCTTGTTTCCTTTGCTATAGTTTTTATACTAATATGGATTATATCAGTGGGAAGACAGAAATATTTTGTATTTTTGCACCCCCTAAAGTTTATTAACGAGAAAATATACAGAAGGATAAGATATAAATGAGACAATTAAAAATTACAAAATCTATCACTAATCGTGAGAGTGCTTCTTTAGATAAATATCTGCAGGAGATCGGCCGTGAAGACCTGATCACCGTGGAAGAAGAAGTGGAATTGGCACAAGCCATTAAAAAGGGCGACCGCCAGGCGTTGGAAAAACTGACCAGGGCTAACCTCCGATTCGTGGTTTCAGTAGCAAAACAATACCAGAATCAGGGATTGAGTTTACCTGACCTGATCAACGAGGGGAACCTCGGATTGATAAAAGCTGCTGAAAAGTTTGACGAAACCAGAGGGTTTAAATTCATCAGTTATGCAGTATGGTGGATTCGTCAATCTATTCTGCAGGCACTTGCCGAGCAGTCTCGAATCGTGAGGCTACCATTAAACCAGGTTGGATCACTTAATAAAATCAGCAAGGCTTTTCAGAAATTTGAGCAGGAGAATGAACGTCGTCCTTCTGCCGAAGAACTTTCAGTAGTTCTTGATATACCTGTAGAAAAGGTGACCGATTCACTTAAGGTGTCAGGTCGTCATATATCAATGGATGCACCTTTTGTTGAAGGTGAAGATAACAGTCTGCTGGATGTACTTGTAAATGATGATGCACCGATAGCTGACCGGAAACTTATAAATGAATCTCTACAGAAAGAGATCGACAGGGCTTTATCAACTCTCACAGAAAGAGAAAGTGATATTATTAAAATGTTTTTTGGCATCGGATGCCAGGAAATGACACTTGAGGAGATTGGGGACAAATTCCAATTGACTCGCGAACGTGTACGCCAAATCAAAGAGAAGGCCATACGCAGGCTTAGACAAGATTCAAGAAGCAAATTACTAAAAAGTTATTTGGGCTGATTTATCTGATAATACTGCCTATTTAGGTTGTTTGTAAGGATTAAGTGTAGAAAATCATCACACAATCACTGTTTTTTGCAGATTTTTTACACAAAAAGGGAAATATGTGAAAATTAAGTTTTATATTTGCGTTTAATAGTTTTAATGTTAAGTAAAATGCATGGCTATTGAGGTTGAATTATGAAACTATTACAGTTTTACATTAATTTTTCCGAACATTTTTATAACGGAAACGTTATAAATAAAACATTAAAAATTGCTTCTTCAATTTAGTACAGAAGCAACATGACAAAAGATATCGAGTTATTGTAATAAAAAATGTTTAATTAGAATTGAAAATTTATGAAAAAGTTTAGTTTACTTTTATTTACTGCTCTTGTTGCGTTTAGCATAAGTGCACAGGAAGTACAAAACGTTTCTCAAGGTACAGTGTATCTGAAAAACAAAGCAAGTGATAATTGGTATATGGGTATTGGCGGAGGAACCAACCTTTATATGACTCAGGGTGAGAACGACGCTGATGCTAACTTCGGTGACCGTCTAGGTTGGATGGGTCAGCTTGAAGTTGGTCGTTGGAATTCTCCAAACTGGGGAGCTCGTTTAGTTATTGATGGCGGTAACATTGCTCACGTAGCAGCAGGTATTCCAGCAGAACAAAACTGGCTTGGCGGACATGTAGATTTAATGTATAATATCATTAACGCATGGGGTTCTTACAATCCTGACAGAGTATACAGCCTTATACCTTATTTAGGTATTGGTTACATGTACGGTCTGAATGAAGATTGGAAAAAACCAAATCCTGATGGAGACCTGTTCAAAAACCAAAACCAATCACTTACTTATAATGTTGGTTTAATCAACAACTTCCAGATATCAAAAAGCGTAGCTATTTTTGTTGAGTTAGGCTGGAGAGTTATGCAAGAAACATTTGACGGTAGTGGTCTTGGCGGTGATTTTGAATATGACAGCATGTTCACTGGAACTGCAGGTATTAAATTCGGTTTAGGTGGAAAACAAGATTTCACACCTGCTGAACTTATGGATTACAACCTGATCAACGACCTGAACAGCCAGATTAACAGACTACGTGCTGAAAACGAACAGCTAAGACAAAGACCAGAGTCTTGTCCAGAATGTCCGGAAGTACAGCCGGTAGTAAACGAAGCAGTTTATGTACCTAACGTAGTATTCTTCCGCATCAACTCTTCAACTATTGACAGAGGTCAGCAAGTAAGTGTTTACAACACTGCTGAATACATGAAGGCTAACGAAGATGCAAAAGTAAACATCGTTGCTTATGCAGACAGACAAACAGGTACACCTGAATACAACTTCGCACTTTCTGAAAGACGTGCAAGAGCAGTTGCTGATGCACTGATCAACGAGTACGGAATTAACAGTGATCGTATCTCTATTGACTGGAAGGGTGATACCGAACAGCCATACGCAGAAAACGACTGGAACCGTGTTGCTATCTTCTTCGTTGACTAATTCAACAAGATCATAATACATATCAAAAAAAGCATCTCTCCCGAGATGCTTTTTTTTTGCTTTGAAGTAATATGGAAGATCTTTTCATAAACCTGTAGTATTACGGAGAAAACTTCCAGTCAACAGAAATAAATCATTTATTCTTTTATATAAATACGCTTTACCCGAGGAGAAACAGAAGTAAGAATTTCATAAGGTATAGTTCCTATACATTCAGCCAATTCGGTAACCGGTAGTTCTTCTCCAATCAATATAACCATATCTCCCTCCTCAGCCTTAATATCTGTAACATCTATCATACAAAGATCCATACAAACATTTCCTACTATGGGAGCAAATTGACCGTTTATAAGTACTTTGCCTTTTCTATTTCCAAACTGTCTGTCCATTCCGTCAGCATAACCAAACCGTATGGTTGCAATACGTGCATCATGATCAAGTTTTTCTTTTCTTCCATACCCTATAGTTTCGTTATTTGACACCTGTTTAATTTGTAAAATAGTGCTTTTTAAGGTGCAAACGTTCCTTAGTCCTTTGAAACCACTTGGACTAACGCCGTAAAGTCCAATACCCAGTCGGGCCATATCCCACTCGTATTCATGAAAACGTTCTATTCCGGCAGAATTAAGAATATGTTTATAAACCGGATAGCCTAATTCTTTCTCTATTTTTTCTGCAACCTCTCTGAATGTGTTTATCTGCTGATGTGTAAAATCGTCGAATGCCCAGCTTTCGCTTGCAGAAAGATGAGAGAAAATTGATTTGACCCTGAGTCCCTTCTGCTTTTTAAGCATCACAGCAAGCTCTTTAACTTGATCGGGGAGGAAACCCAGGCGATGCATACCAGTATCAATTTTCAGGTGGATAGGATAATCTGTTATTCCGCTCCTCTCAGAATTTTTAATGAAAGTCTCCAGAATACGGAAATTATATATTTCAGGTTCAAGATTATTTGTAATCAACTCTTCAAAACCATTTACTTCCGGATTGAGGACTATTATGGGAAGTGTTATGCCTTCATTTCTAAGCGAAACAGCCTCTTCCGCTACAGCGACCGCAAGATAATCGCATCGATGGTATTGAAGTGTCTTGGCAATTTCTAATGCTCCCGCACCATACGCGTTGGCCTTAACCATACAAATCAACTTAACATCAGGCTTTAGTTTTGTTTTGTAATAATTAAAATTATGTACGACAGCGTCGAGATCCACTTCAAGCAGAGTTTCATGATTTCTCTCTTCTAAAACATTGTTGATTTTCTCGAAATTAAATTTTCTTGCACCTTTCAGCAGTATCAGTTCATCACGAAATGTTTCACGAATATTCGATTTAAGAAAATCATCAGTAGTTAAAAAGAAAGTTTTCTCTGGCATTGTAAAGAATTCTGAATTTGTCGTTATATCCCTGCCAATACCAATAATTCTCTTAATTCCGCTCTGCTCTGCCATATCAGCTACTCTTTTATATAGGCTCTTTGGCGGGACACCTGACTGAAGTATATCTGAAAGTATGAGCGTCTTCTTTAGTTTACGGTCCATTTTACGCTGATGCTGAAAATCAAGAGCAATCTTGATTGAATTTACATCAGAGTTATAACTATCGTTTATTATCAGAGAGCCGCGTTTCCCTTTGCGAACATCAAGTCGCATTGCAACAGGCTCAAGAGTACTCATCCTGTCAGATATGTCATCGGGTGACACATGCAGATAAAGCGCTACAGCCAGGCAGTTAATTGCATTCTCAATTGAAGCATCATCTATGAAAGGAATTTCAAAGCGATAATCAAAATTCATAAATGTATAGCTGATAACTGTACTGTTTTCCTTTTTTTCTGTATTTGAAATGAAAAGATGAGCTTCCCTGTTTTTTCTGGACCAGGTAAAAGTCTTCTGTGAAAGAACCTTAAGATCTACACAACTATTAACCAGTTCATTATCCTTTTCATAAATAAACACTTCGCAATTTGTGAAAAGCTCAAGTTTTTCGAGAGTCTTTTGTTGAAGTGAACTAAAATTCTCCTGATGAGCCTCTCCTATTTTGGTTAATACTCCAATAGTGGGCTTAATCACTGGCTCAAGATATTCCATTTCGTCGGGCTTGGAAATTCCGGCTTCGAATATGCCCAGTTCAGTATCTTCATCAAGTTGCCATACAGACAACGGAACTCCTATCTGAGAGTTATAACTTCTTGGTGAGCGGACAATATTGAAATCTTTTTCCAATAATTGATAGAGCCACTCTTTAACAACTGTTTTGCCGTTGCTGCCAGTTATTCCTATCACGGGAATATTAAATTTTGATCTGTGATATTGTGCAAGCTTTTGAAAAGCTAACAAGCAATTTTTTACTTTTAGAAAATTAGCATCTTTGAAATCTTTCCATTCATCGAATTGCTTAGACACAACAAAATTTCGTACCCCTGAGTTGTATAACTCACTTATGTAGTTATGAGCATCATTGCTTTTAGACTCCAATGCGAAAAAGAGAGTACTTGAGGGATTTGTAATCTTGCGACTATCAGTCAGCAATGTGGATATTTCAGCATAATTCAGATTATTCGGTGATAGGCCTATAATTGATGCTATTTGTTTTATTTCGTATTTCATAATAGCTGTTATTGTCAGTTTGACTAATCCCGTTCATGTGATTTAAGTAATGATGAAATTTGATGAATTTCACGTTCACAGGATATAAATGGATATTTTGAAGCAAAATCATTCAGACTACTTAGAGTCTTATTTAAAAAACTTCTGTAAGAGTTTGTTGTCGGGAACAAAGGTTTATGATTGATGGATTTTCTGATTTGTGCCCACTCTTTATTTAACAATATTGTAGCATCAGAAAAAAAGGTTTTTGAAAAAAGTTTCCATATGTAGTCAACAGCAAATGATGTGGGATGGTTCATATCCTCTTCATAAAACCTGTAGTCACGAAGTTCGTCAATCATTATTTCATATGCCGGGAAATACTGAAGATCTTCTCCAAAAGAACTTGTTAATTGTTCAATTGCCAAATGCAATATAGATTTACTGATTTGGTTTTCATGAGCTCCATCCTTCCAGTGACGAATGGGGCTAACTGTAAAAACAAATCTTACATGAGGATTTCTAGCTTTAAGTGAAATTATTAATTTCCTCCACTCTTCAACAATTTCTTCAACTGACAATCTTGTTCTTTCAAAAATATCTGCCGGGAATTTGTGACAGTTGCTGACTACTTCACTGTTTTCCTTATCTACTGTTGGCTTCAGCCTAAAGACGTATGCTGAACCAAACGTAATGAGAAATATATCTGCGTTATCAATAAAATCAGTTGCTTTCTCATATCTTTCAGAGATATTTTTCAGACAAACATCTTTATCTGTATCAGAGAAACTACCATGATGCATGAAACTATGATACATTTCATTATTATATACAAGATCAGATTCTGTAAATTCCGTTTTCTGCAAAAGTCTTTTTAAAGAAGATGATACTGACATTGGATTATACAGTATTCCAAAAGGATTTACATCTACATCAAACTTGTTGTGCTGAAGTTTTCGGCCAATGTTTTCTGAAAAGCATGATCCAAACAGCATCATTTTAGAAGAATGATCTATTTTGAAACCACTATTCGGAATTTGTACATGCGTTCTGAAATCCATTTCTTTATATTTATACTAATACAAAAATATAAATAAATGAACCAATTAGCTAATTGTAAGTTTTATAAAATGTGAATTGGGAGATGGGGAAGTATATAAAAAGGAAAGGTTGTCTCACGACAACCAATCTTCATTGTTAACCTTAAATCTAATACCATGAAAAACACAATGCAAATATAGAGGTTTTATTCTTACCAACCATAACTTTTGAAAGAAAAAACCTCTAATTTTACACTGTTTAACGAAAAATGAACTGATTAAACAGTATTTTATCAGTTTAAGATGATTTTTTAAACAATTTCGATTATTCAACATACAATACCAAACCTTTCAGGTATTCACCTTCCGGATGATATATATTGATTGGATGATCTGCCGGCTGCGTAAGCTGATGAAGTATCTGCACTTTTCTTTTGCTTATGGCTGCAGCACTGAAAACAGCAAGTCTGAACTGCTCTTTAGTAATTACCTGAGAGCATGAGAAGGTGAAAAGTATACCACCTTTTGCAATTTTCTCGAATGCTGAATGATTCAATTTTTTATAACCCTGCAGAGCATTATTAACAGCTCCCCTATGTTTTGCAAAAGCAGGGGGATCGAGAATAATAAGGTCGTACCTGTCGTTAGGAATATTATTTAAAAACTTGAAGGCATCTTCTGAGTAAGATTTATGACGAGGATCATCACCGAAATTCAAATGCACATTTTGATCAACAATCGACATCGCCTTTGATGAACTATCCACTGAATCTACCTCCAAAGCACTGCCTCTGAGAGCATAGACAGAAAATCCGCCTGTATATGAAAACATATTAAGTACTTTACGTCCCTCAGAATACCTTTCAAGAAGTCGGCGATTCTCTCTCTGGTCGATAAAAAAACCTGTTTTTTGACCTTTAAGCCAGTCTATTTTGAATTTAAGTCCGTTTTCCACTGCAACATCATCAACATCTGCACCGCCAAAAATATAGGAATCCTCTGGTCCTATATCTGCTTTGAAAGGCAATGTCCCTTCTGATTTATAAAATATGTTTTTTAGATTGTCTTGATTATAGACTGTTTGCAATGCTTTGGTAATCTCTGCTCTATCGTTGTGCATACCAACTGAATGTGCCTGCAATACAGCGGTGTTACCGTAAATATCAATAATCAATCCCGGGAGGTTATCTCCTTCCCCGTGAACCAATCGGTAAGTGTTATTATCCGGACGAATCAATCCAATCTGTTTACGCATATTGAATGCTTCAGAAAGTCGTTGTTCATAGAATTTGGTGTTTATAACTTCGTCCTTAAATGATAAAATACGAACAGAAATACTTCCTATCTGGTAATGACCTACTCCGAGAAATTCTCTCTCATGTGATAAAACTCTTACTACCTCTCCTTCCTCTATACCATCAAATTTTGATGCCACTGCACCTGAAAATACCCAGGGGTGGAATCTTTTTAAAAACTCGTCTTTTTTGGGTTTTAAAACAATTTCTTTGTAGGTATTCATATAATTGAATTTATTTTTTTAATAAGTATCATATGGAACTCTATTTATCCATATTATTTCGCTTTATTATCTATTGGCTTGTTTTGAATCTTAGATTGAGTAAGATGATTATATATTTCGAGACAAGCCCAGGCATCAATTGCTGCATATGATTGTTGTGCGGGTGATAACTCAGCAGCCTCCCAATTGGATAATCTTTGACTCTTCGATATCTTTTTACCGAATATGATTGCATAAATCTTTTGAAGGCTGTTATCTTCAATACCAAACTTATCTACAAAAAGCTGAAGATCGATGAAGTTTTGAGGCTTTTTACCGGTACGTTTACGCAGTGCTGCGAAATCATCTCTCAGTGACAGACCAATTTTTTTTATTGATTCATAACACATTAATTCCTCAAGAGCCTTCGGATAGCCTATTTTATTTAGCCTGAAAAGAAAACACTCTTCTTCTGTAGCCAATTGCAATAATGCAACTTTATTTACTTGTCCTCGTTTAAAAGCCGGTTTAGTTTCAGTATCGAACCCCAGAGCATGATGAGTAGAAAGATAAGCTACTGCATCTTCAACTTGCGCGGCATGATCTATTACATAAATTTTGCCCTCAAAATTAACTCTGTCCAACTCTGCCAGCTGTTGTTTAGTAATGGTTAATCCCACGAATCCTCAATATTTAATAAATCATCATAATCTGTATTTTCAAATTCTTTGCTTTTTAGAGTATGCAATGGACGTAAAACATTTACAAGCTTTTGGCCCCAATATGTACGGAAGTTTACCGTACAGATATTTATTGCACTCTGCATTTGATCGGAAAGCTCCATCTGATAAACAGAGACAAAATTTCTGACATCCTGATAAATATCGGCTATGTTTTCCGAGACAGTAGCTGAAATAGGTCTGTCGCTATATTTCATCTCTTCTATGAAAACATCAAGATAAATATCCTCTTCACCCATAATTTCACTGACTATATTTACAACTCTGGCATAATCTTCTTCACGCACAAAAGGTGCAGGCGGCTCTTCAAAAGTCTCAATAGTTTCCGGAAGCAAAGAAGCCTTTAAATACATAAGTGGAAGAATCTTAAGCATTTTTTCTATCCATACCGAACGGGATAATTTCTCATCTGACTCAAGCAATGAACAGAAATTGACTGCCACAGTCAGGAATTCAATTACGTTTTTATCATAAACTATTTCATCTATGTCACGTTTTTTCATATTATAAATATTCATTATGATGTTATATGGTCAACCATCTACATGAACAAAAGTACATAATATTTTCGATAATGGTGTAAAGTGCACATTAACTATCTCCTTATGAATTACAGTAGGTTAAAAAATAGGGCAAACATTTTGTGAATCCGTTTGAAAACAATATCTTTGCATTTGAAATGAATGAGGGGAAGCAGGAAAATACCGCTTCCTTTTTTATTCAGTACACACCAAATTTATGATAGATAAAAGCGAACTTGTCAATATTGCCGAAGAATATTTGAAAGATTCATCGAATTATCTGGTGGATATTATCCTTGGTTCCAGAAATTCAATTACTGTTGAAATTGATAACGATAATGGTGTGGATATTGACTATTGTGTAGCACTTAGCAGACATATTGAGTCTAAACTGGATCGTGAATCAGAAGACTTCGACCTGACTGTAACATCTGTAGGACTAACTTCTCCTTTTAAAACAGTTAGACAGTATAAGAAATTCGCAAACAAGGAAATAGAAGTTCTGGGTAAAAATGGCATTAAACTGACAGGAATTCTGAAATCGTCCGATGACAAAGGATTTACTATAACAGTAGTGAAAAAGGTGAAACCTGAAGGTGCCAAACGTAAAATGGATATTCAAGAAGATATCTATTACACGTTTGATGAAGTAAAATATACAAAATATCTTATAAGATTTTAAAAACATATGGGCAAGAAGAAAGAATCCATAAGTCTCATAGATACATTTTCTGAATTTAACGAGCTGAAAAATATCGATAAGGCTACGCTTATCAGTGTACTTGAAGAAGCATTCCGAACAGTAATTTCTAAGTCCGTTGGAACTGACGAGAATTACGATATAATAATTAACCCGGATAAGGGAGACCTGGAAATATGGCGTAACCGTATTATTGTTGAAGATGCTGAGTTGGAAGATCCAAATATGGAGATTACGCTAACTGAAGCTTTAAAGATAGATGAGGATTTCGAGGTGGGGGAAGAGGTAACTGACGAGGTGCCGCTTGAACATTTTGGTCGCCGCACCATTCTCAATCTAAGACAGACATTATCTTCAAAGATACTTGAGCTTGAGAAAGACAACCTCTACAATCTATATAAAGAAAAAGTTGGAGAAATTGTTTCAGGTGAAGTTTATCAGGTATGGAAGAAGGAGCTTTTACTGCTTGACGACGATCACAATGAGCTTATCCTGCCTAAAACAGAACAAATCCCCAGTGATTTCTTCCGCAAGGGAGAGCATGTTCGTGCAGTAGTTGCAAGGGTTGAAAATAAAAATAATAATCCGAAGATTATTCTTTCCCGCACATCACCGGTCTTTCTGGAACGTCTGTTTGAACAAGAAATTCCTGAGATTGCAGACGGATTAATAACAATAAAAGGTATAGCCCGAATACCCGGTGAACGTGCGAAAGTGGCAGTAGAAGCTTACGATGACAGAATAGACCCGGTTGGTGCTTGCGTGGGCATGAAAGGATTTCGTATTCACGGTATAGTACGTGAATTACGTAACGAAAACATCGACGTTATAAATTATACAAACAATACGACTCTTTATATTCAACGTGCTCTAAGTCCTGCAAAAATCAACTCAATAGCAGTTAAAGAGGAAGAGCATCGTGCTGAGGTTTTTCTCAATCCTGAAGAGGTATCACTGGCAATAGGTAAAGGTGGAGCAAATATAAAGCTTGCATCTATGCTCACGGGATACAATATTGAGGTGTTCAGAGATATTGATGAAGTTGATGAAGAAGACATTTATCTGGATGAGTTTCGTGATGAAATTGATGGCTGGGTAATAGATCAACTTAAGAAAATTGGGTGCTCTACAGCCAAAAACGTACTTGCTACAAGCAGGGAAAGACTGATAAAAGAAGCTGACCTTGAAGAGAGTACAGTAGATGAGATTCTTGCTATTCTTCGATACGAATTCGAAGATGAAGAAGAATTTGAAGAAAACGAGGATTCTTCTGAAGTTGAAAATGATACTATAGAAGAGACGGAAATAAAAGAGGATGATGTGGAAGAACAACTTTAAAAGTTTCACATTACAAATTCAACAAAAAAAAGAGTAAGGTTAGAAGATATATATATGCCTATTAGACTAATTAAAGTTTCGAAAAATTTAAATGTGGGAATTAACAGTCTTGTTGAATTTCTGCACAAGAAAGGTATTGAAATAGAAGCAAATCCCAATGTTAAGATTGAAGATGAGCACTATGATATACTGATCGCTGAATTTGGCAAGGATAAAAACATCCGAAAAGAAGCTACTGAAACACGTGAAAAAATGCATCGACGTGATGAAAAACGTGAAACTGTAGCTATTGAAGGTTATGAATTGCCTGAAGACAGTGCCACTAAAAAAGCTCCTGAAAAAGAGACCATTGAGACTGAAGTTCCACAAGAGCTGAAACCACAGGTTAACGTAATTGGCAGTATCGATCTGGATAATTTGAATAAAAAGAAAACAGAACCTAAAAAGAGCGTGATTAAAGCTGAGAAAACTAAGAAAGAAGAAGTTAACACTCAGCCTCAAGTTAACGCTCAGCCTCAAATTGAAGAAAAAGAAGAAGCTGTAAAAGAGATTCCTGAAAAACAGGAGATAAAAGTTGAATCTTCTGACAAAAAAGAGGCTGATATTGACAAAAAAGCGCCTGAAGAAAAACAGGAGCAACAAAAAGAGCCAATCACAGAATCTAAAGAAGAAACTACACCTGAAATTATAACTGTTGAGGAAGTTAAACCGGCAGCTGAAACTAAACCAAAAGCCGAGGTTAAACCGGAACCTGAAAAAGATAATATAAAGGATATAAAATTAGAGACAGACAGTAAAACTGATACTGAATCAGAACCTTCAATAAAAACTGAAGCAATAAAAGATCAACAAATCCATTCTAAGGACGAAGAAAAAGTGAACATAAAAACAGTTGAATTAAAAGCTGTTGAAAAAACAGATCAGCCGGTTAATGAAAAAGTAAAAGAAGATCAGGAAACAGTATCAGAGGACGCTAAGTCAAAACCCGAAGGTTCCAGATCAGAGAAAGTATTCCGACTACATAAAAACAAACTGGAATCAAACATTGTAATTAAAGGTTCCATAGATTTAAGTGCAATAAATGATCGCACGCGTCCGCCAAGAAAATCCCGGGCACAACGAAAGAAAGAGCGTCTTGAACGTGAACAGAAAAACGTCGACAGTAAAAAGCTGAAAGAGGAAAAAGTTAAACTTTTGAAGAAAGAGGCAATCGACGAAAAGAAGAAACATCCGAATAGTGCTGAATCAGCCGAAGATAATACAAAGAAAAAACGTAAAAGAATACGTTCAAGTAAAGTAAATATTGACAAACCGGCAACTTATAATCAAACACAAAGAACCGACAGAAGATCTACACTTAGAAAACCTGTCAAGGCAGAGGTGAGTGAAGAGGATGTACAAAAGCAGATAAAAGAAACACTGGCTCGCCTTACTGCAAAAAAAGGCAAGAAAGGTGGCGCAAAATATCGTCGGGAAAAGCGAGAAGCAAGTGCAACAAGACAACGGGAAGAAATAAGACAGCAGGAAAGAGAAAGCCGCATACTGCAACTTACTGAGTTTGTAACTGCAAATGACCTTGCAAATATGATGGATGTACCGGTTACAGATGTAATCTCTACATGTATGAGTCTGGGTGTAATGGTAGCTATAAACCAACGTTTGGATGCTGAAATCATAAACCTTGTTGCAGAAGAATATGGATTTAAAACCGAATTTGTAAGTGCTGATGTTACCGAAGCAATAGCCGAAGAGGAGGATGATCCGGAAGATTTAATTCCACGCTCTCCTATTGTGACTGTGATGGGGCATGTGGATCACGGAAAGACATCTCTACTCGACAGCATCAGAAGTACTAACGTAATTGCCGGAGAAGCCGGTGGTATCACTCAACATATTGGTGCTTATAACGTACAACTTTCTGACGGTAGAAAGATAACTTTCCTTGACACTCCGGGTCACGAAGCATTTACTGCCATGCGTGCACGTGGTGCTAAGGTAACGGACGTAGCTATCATTATTATTGCTGCAGACGATAATGTAATGCCTCAGACAGTTGAAGCAATTAACCATGCCGGTGCTGCAGGTGTTCCAATAGTTTTTGCGATTAACAAAGTAGATAAACCGGGAGCTAACCCCGAAAAGATAAAAGAAAAACTGGCTGAGATGAATTATCTTGTTGAGGACTGGGGTGGAAAATACCAGTCGCAGGATATATCAGCAAAAAAGGGTACAGGTATTCGTGAACTACTGGAGAAAGTGCTTCTTGAAGCAGATTTACTTGAACTAAAAGCAAATCCAAATCGTAATGCATCCGGTTCTATTATTGAGTCAGAACTTGATAAAGGACGTGGATATATTGCTACTGTTTTAGTAGAAAACGGTACCTTAAAACAAGGAGATATCGTAATTGCCGGTGCCTATTTCGGACGTATTAAAGCGATGTTTAACGAGCGTAATCAACGTATTACTGAAGCTGGTCCTGCAGAACCGGCACTAATACTTGGACTAAATGGGGCCCCTCAGGCAGGCGACACATTCAACGTAATGGAGACTGAGCAGGAAGCGCGTTCTATCGCTAACAGAAGAGAGCAGTTACAACGTGAACAATCGATGCGCACACAGAAAATGCTCACACTTGATGATATCGGACGAAGGATTGCAATTGGAAATTTCCAGCAATTAAATATCATTGTTAAAGGTGATGTGGACGGTTCAGTTGAAGCACTATCTGATTCACTGATAAGACTTTCAACAGAAGAGATTCAGGTAAATGTAATTCACAAAGCAGTTGGACAAATATCTGAATCAGATATTACACTAGCCGCTGCTTCAGAAGCAATTATTATCGGATTTCAGGTGCGACCTTCACTCAATGCACGTAAAGAGGCTGAGAAAGAGGGAGTTGATATTCGCCTGTACTCAATAATATACGACGCTATTGAAGAGGTTACTGCTGCAATGGAAGGAATGCTTTCACCAGATATTAAAGAAGAGATTACCGGAAACGTTGAAGTACTTGAAGTTTTCAAAGTATCTAAAGTTGGTGCTGTAGCAGGCTGTATGGTTAGAGACGGAAAAATAAAACGTTCAAGCAAGATTCGACTCATTCGTGACGGAATTGTTGTTTTTACAGGCGAACTTGATTCTTTAAAACGTTTCAAGGATGATGTTAAAGAGGTATCAAACGGTTATGAATGCGGTATAACAATACACAATTTCAACGATATAAAAGTGGGTGATATTATTGAAGCTTATGAGGAAATTGAAGTAAAGAAAACTTTATAAGAAAATATATTCATTTCATTAAAAATATGGTTATGACAAAAATAAAACTTTTTAGCCTTTGCTTATTTGTAATGGCATTCGGTGAAAAGGCCTTATCTCAGAATTTAGGTCAATCACAAAACTTAGTCCAGAACCAAAATATTCAGCAAATAAAGATAGGGTATGTAAACTCAGATGAGATTCTTAAAGATTTCCCTGAAAGAAAACAAGCTACGGAGCAATTACTTGCACTAAGTGAAGAATATGAAAGTGAATTAAAGCTAATGCAAAGTGAATATAACAAAAAATATTCTGACTATATCACTTATCAATCTTCACTGGCAGAAAACATCAAACTACGCAGAATGCAGGAGTTGACTGAGCTGGAAAACAGAATGCAGGAATTCATGACTATGGCTCAACAAGATATTGAGTTTCAGGAAAAAGAGAAGCTGGAGCCGTTACAACAAAAGATTAAAGAAGCAATTCGACTGGTAGGTATAGAACGAAATTATACTGTAATCTATGATTTAGCCAATCCCGGCATAGCCTTTGTTTCTCCTCTGGCAGAAGACGCCAATTTTTATGTTAAACAGAAGCTGGGTATCCAATAAGTGGAAATAAGTGGAAAAGACAGCCCCCGATAAAGCAGGTGCAGTCGGAATATTTGATTCTGGCTATGGTGGCCTTACTGTATTATCGGGGATAAAATCTATTTTACCAGACTATGACTATATCTATCTTGGAGATAATGCCAGGGCACCTTATGGAAACCGTTCATTTGAAAGAGTATATGAATTTACTCTTGAAGCAGTAGAATGGTTCTTTAAACAAGGCTGTCATCTTGTTATTCTGGCATGTAATACAGCATCAGCAAAAGCACTTCGCACAATTCAACAGGTAAATCTGCCTCTAATAGATAGTAGCAGAAGAGTACTTGGTGTGATTCGTCCCACAGCAGAGTATGTTGGGCTGCTTTCTAAAACAAAACATATCGGTATCATGGGTACAGAGGGCACTATTCAATCAAAATCGTACGAGATAGAGATTGCTAAGCTGCATCCTGAAATGACTGTTACGGGTGAAGCTTGTCCTATGTGGGTGCCTCTGGTTGAAAACAGAGAGTATAACAAACCAGGAGCCGATTACTTCATCAAACAACATGTGGAGAATCTTCTAAATAAAGATCCTCAAATAGATACAATAATTTTGGGATGCACACATTATCCACTTTTGATGGATAAAATTAAAAGGTATCTGCCTGAAAATATCTCTGTTGTTTCTCAGGGAAACATTGTTGCCGATAGTCTAAAAGATTATCTGAACAGGCACCCTGAAATCGATGCTAAATGTACTAAAGGAGGCACAACAGGATATTTTACTACTGATTCACCTGATAAATTCAATTACCAGGCTTCAATATTTCTTGAAGAACAAATTGTTGCCGAAAATGCAACATTATAATTATCAATATGAACTGGTTTGATTTAACTATTCTGATTTTTCTGCTTATAGCCTTAGTTAAAGGTTACAGAAAAGGTTTTATAATGCAGCTGGTAGGACTGGCAGTTATCATACTCGCAGCAATATTTGGTGGAAAACTGGCTGAAACAATCCTTCCGGAAATCAACCGTTTTATGGAGATCTCGCCCAACTTCGCGAGAGTTCTATCCTTCTTAATAGCTTTTGGCCTGATTGCAGTAGTCATTTCTCTTCTAGGCAGACTTATAGAAAAATTCGCAGATGTAGTATTACTTAGCTTTGTAAACCGACTATTGGGCAGTGTTATTGCAATAGGAACAATGATGGTAGTTTTAAGTATAGTCTTAAACCTTTTGCTAATGCTTGATAAGAGAGAAAACATAATCACTGCTGAAATAAAAAAGGAGTCGTTTTTCTTTGAACGCGTCGAAGTTGTTATTCCAGCCATCGTACCATATCTCAACAAAGAATTTTGGGAAGAATACATACCTGAAAATTACCGCAATGAAATAGAAAAGAAGAGTGATAGTTTGATTCAACAGATGCCTGGATTTAACAATATTGATTCAACATTTCAGAAACGACATTTTAAGGTAGATTAGGCATATGGCAATTCACAAAGAGGGTAAAAAACCGCTTATCAGGATATTTATCAGTATGTTACTGATAAATGTTATTACATTTTATTTTTTCCCTGATACACTTTTTTCGGTAATTATTTTAGTGCTTTCGCTTATACTGTTTGCCTTGTCTATGAACTTCTACAAGAAACCAAACCGTGAATATAAAGGTGACTTACATGGTTTGGTCAATGCACCCACCGACGGCAGGGTAGTAGCCATAGAAAAAGTATTTGAAAAAGATTTCTTTAATGAAGAACGAATACAGATATCTATCTTCATGACGTTCTTCAACGCACATTCAAACTGGATTCCTGTAACAGGTAAAATAACACATGTTTCTCACATCTCGGGTAATTTCTATGCTGCCTATCTGCCTAAATCAAGTACTGAAAACGAGCATTCAAATATATTAATAAAAACTCCCGAACATGGTACAATTCTGTCTAAACAAATTGCAGGAGCAGTAGCCCGCAGAATAGTAACATATGTAAAAGAAAATGAAGATGTACATATAGGATCACCTTTAGGGTTTATCAAGCTTGGATCAAGAATGGATATATTTCTTCCGTTAAACAGCGAGATACTCGTAAATATCGGAGAAGAAGTTCGTGCCAATGTCACATTTCTTGCCCGTTTAACTAAAGTAGAGTAATTATGAGAAAACACATTCCAAATATACTAACACTCCTCAACTTATTCTCAGGTTGTATTGCTATAACTATGGCTTTCAAACACAATTTTGAAGGAGTGGTAATTTGGGTTGCAATAGCAGCTCTGTTTGATTTTTTTGATGGAATGGCAGCTCGGCTTCTTAAAGCATACTCGCCTTTAGGTAAGGAGCTTGACTCACTGGCCGATGTATTGAGCTTTGGTGTAGCTCCTTCTGCTGCATTATATATCCTGATGAATAATTATTTCTTGCTTAATGGCATGCCACTCATAGTAAGCCGTTTTGCACCTTACCTGGCTTTTTTAATACCTATGTTTGCGGCATACAGACTTGCAAAATTCAACATAGATGAACGACAAACTACATCATTTTTTGGATTACCTACACCTGCAAACGGACTATTCTGGATAAGTTATTGTTATGGTTTACATAAATTGGCTCCACTAAACGAACCTATCTTCTACCTCACAATAATGCTGATCTTCCTGTTCTCATGGCTGATGATCTCAGAAATCCCGATGTTCTCTCTTAAAATCAAGAAAATAACATTAAAAGGCAATGAAAGGCAACTTATACTTGCAGCTATTTTTATTATATTCGTTGCATTTTGGGGCATTTCTGGTATAGCCGGTGTAATAGCTGCATACATAATTATATCGATATTTACCCCAAACATTTCTAATCCAAGCGTTAAATAATTAAAATAGATTGGAAAGGTTCAAAGTAAACATTGTATCTTTACTAAATATTCTATCATTTTATTCCACTTATGGGTTTTCTTATAAAATTCTTTTTAGTCTTCGTATTTATATACCTGTTACTTAAAGGCTTGTTAGCTTTCATAGTAGGAGGTAAAAGATCAGGAACAACAACAAATCGTTACAGACAACAAAGGCCTCGTCCTGAGCAGCCTAAGCAACCTGAAACGCAGGAGGATCGTATCATCGAGTATCAAAAGAAATCTTTTGAATCGACTGAAGCTGAAGATGCCGATTTTATAGAGATAAAAGATAAGTGACAATAAGAAGTGAGTAATTTTATTTGGAGGAAAATCATTAACATATTATACAAATAAACATGACTGATATTTTTGACAGGCTGAAAAGCGTGCAAGGACCGCTTGAGCAGTATCGTAGAAAAGCAGAAGGCTATTTTATGTTTCCTGAATTAGAGGGTGAAATAGGCCCCAGAATGAAATTTCATGGAAAAGAGGTTATAACCTGGAGTTTGAATAACTACCTGGGACTTGCCAATCATCCCGAAGTACGTGAAGCAGATGCTAAAGCAGCCGCTGACTGGGGCATGGCGTATCCAATGGGCGCCAGAATGATGTCAGGACAGACAAAATATCACAAAGAGCTCGAGGAACGTCTTGCTAAATTCGAGAAAAAAGAAGCTGCCTATCTGCTTAATTATGGCTATCAGGGCATGGTCTCAATTCTTGACTCACTTGTTTCAAGAAACGACGTTATTGTTTACGACTCAGAGTCACATGCCTGCATCATGGATGGTATATTCCTTCACAAAGCAAAAGGCGGAAAGAGTTTTGTTTACCCGCATAACGACATGGAGCGCTGCGCAAAGATGCTGGGTTTTGCAACACGCAAAGCTGAAGAAACAGGTGGAGGTATTCTGCTTGTTACAGAGGGCGTTTTTGGAATGTCGGGCGGATTGGGCGATTTACCTGGTATCGTTAAGCTCAGAGAAAAATACAACTTCAGGATTTTGATAGATGATGCACACGGTTTTGGCACAATGGGTGAAACAGGTGCCGGAACAAGTGAGCATTTTGGACTAATGGATGAAGTTGATATATATTTCTCCACATTTGCAAAATCTATGGCAGGTATAGGTGCTTTCGTAGCCACAGACAAGGCTATAATAGATTCACTTAAATACAATATGCGTTCACAGATATTCGCAAAATCTCTTCCCATGCCAATGGTTATCGGAGCATTAAAACGCCTTGACATACTTCAAAATCAACCGGAACACAAAGAAAATCTCTGGAAAGTTGCAAAAATGCTTCAAGATGGTTTAGTAGCAGAAGGATTTAATATCGGCGACACAGAATCTCCGGTAACACCGGTTTATGTAAAAGGCAACGTAGCGGAAGGCACAAATGTGGTAGTTGACCTTCGCGAGAATTATGGAATCTTCTGTTCTATAGTAGCATACCCTGTTGTGCCTAAAGATGTGCTGATGCTAAGGCTTATTCCAACTGCTGCACATACGCAGAAGGAAGTAGAAGAGACTATTAAAGTCTTCAAAGTTATTAAAGTTAATCTCGAAGAAGGAAAATATAAATCCGAAGAAATGAAATCGATGTCAATCGAGTAAAAATTAAATGAGATGCTGCGAGTAAAAGTACAGCATAAGTACAGGTTAACTTGTACAAAATGCGGTTACATAACACCAAATTTCTGGACATGGTTCGATCAGAACCAGCAATGCCCAAAGTGTGGCAGTAAACATTCGGAAGTATCATACAACAGAAGGTACCAGAGGCTTCCCCGAATTATGAAACGTGAGCCGGACAGCTTCTGGCACTATTTCCCTTACCTACCGCTTTTGCGCAGGAGGCATATAATATCTCTTAAAGAAGGAGCTGTACCTGTTGAGAAATGGACCTTCCTCGAAGATTTTGCAAGGGAAAAGTTCGGGCTAAATATCAACGTGCATGTCTATCGCAACGACCTTAACGGCGGAACGGGAACATTTAAAGACATTGCCGCATCACTGGCTGCCAGCATATTCAACGAAATTGGTATCAAACAGTACTGTATAGCTTCTACAGGAAATTCAGCCACGGCATACGCCAAATACCTTTCCCTGGCAAACGTAAATTGCTCGGTTTTCATGCCTGAAGACACATTAAAAGCTTCTGAAGCAACAATTAGTTCATATGGGCAACAAGTATTCAAGGTATTAGGTGATTATGCCAAAGCTAAGGAATTAGCTTCAGGCTACGCTAAAATACACAATATACATATGTCAACCGGCAATATCGATCCGATTCGCATTGAAGCCAAAAAGACAATGGTGTTCGAATGGATCCGTCAGATGGATAAATTCCCAGATGTATATATTCAGGCAATCAGCGGCGGCACGGGTCCGATAGCTATCGATAAAGGTATTCGTGAGATTAAGGAAATTTACCCGGAACTGAAAAACCCACGTCTACTACTTGTACAGACAGATGGTTGCGATCCAATGGTGCAAGCCTGGGAAAAGGCAGAAGAGTCCGGATTCCCGGAAGGGTTCGAAAATGATTACCCCATAATTGAAAACCCACAGACTGAAGTACCTACACTGGCAACCGGCAACCCGGCATCATACCCCATACTTGCTAAACTGGTACAAAAAACCGGTGGTAGTTTTCTTAGAATGCGTGAGAGCAAACTCCTTTCTGTCGGCAAACTCATGGCATACGAGAAAAAGGTGATACCGGGACCCGCATCAGCAGTTTGTATGGCAGGATTCTTTATTGCACTGAGGAAGAACAAAATCAAGGATGGTGAAACGGTTCTGATTAACTTGGGCGAAGGCTCAAACCGTGCACCCTACTTCCTTGAGCAGATGATTTATACAACAAAAAGTGTTGATAGTGTAGAAGACTGTGAGCCCCACTCCATTGATGATTTTCGTATCAAACTTTGGAACGAAGTTCTTGAGGATTGATTATTGAACAGAATTAACAAAATGCTGAACAATAAAACAATATGGATAACGGGAGCCTCGTCAGGAATTGGTGAAGCTTGCGCTTATCTGTTTGCCAAAGAGAAGGCCAACCTGATACTGACTGCAACGAGAGTTGACAAACTTCAGGAAGTACAGTGTAAATGCGTCAATATGGGAGCACAATGTGTCATATTGCCATATGACCTGTCAGATCTTGAAAACATTGATGAACTTACCGATAAAGCGATTGCCTCATTTGGTAAAATCGATACAGCTTTCCTGAATGCCGGAATCAGTCAGCGCTCCAAAACTCTCGACACATCTTTTAAGGTAGACGAGAAAATAATGATTGTTAACTTCTTTGCTCCTGTTAAGATAGCAAAGCGTTTACTGCCATCAATGATAGAAAATGGAGGAGGAACAATTGCCGTAACCAGCAGCATCTCAGGCAAATTCGGCTTCCCGCTCCGTTCAGCCTATGCATCATCCAAATTTGCTGTTTACGGCTTCTTCGAGACAGTTCACGCAGAGTATTTTAATGATAATATTCGCGTTGTAATGGTATGCCCCGGACGCATCAGAACAAATATATCCTACAACGCACTTGAAGCCGACGGCAGAAAACATGCAAAAATGGATGAAGGTCAGGACAGCGGAATGTCAGCCGAAAAAGCAGCCAAGAAAATAGTAAGAGCGATAAAAAAACGCAAACCCGAAGTTTTGGTTGGCGGTAAAGAGCTTATCATGGTTTATATTAAAAGGTTCCTGCCGGGACTGTCAAGAAGGCTTGTAAGAAAGGTCAGCGCAACATAATAATATAAACGCAACAAGTAAACATTTTACCTTACTATTAAATTTGACTTTGAAAATTTTATCAAATCGTAATGAAAGAGAATTATATCATATCCGGAATTCAACAAATAGGTATTGGCGTAGAGAATTTTCCTAAAGCCTGGAAGTACTATATTGATGTTTTCAATATGGATATCCGAATACTTGAAGATGACAAAGTAGCCGAGCTAATGCTTCCATACACTGGAGGAAAACCTCAAAAGCGACGTGCAGCAATTGCCCTCAACCTGCAAGGCGGCGGCGGTTTCGAAATATGGCAATACTCAGAACGAAAACCAAAGCCCATCGATTTCGAAATACAGGCAGGCGATCTTGGAGTGTTTGCCGCAAAAATCAAAAGCAGGGATGTTGAAAAGACCTACGAGCAGTTTAGCAAAAAACCAAATGTTCATCTTTTAGGCAAACCGGAGATTAGTATCGACGGACACAAAACCTTCTTCATGAAAGACCCATTTGGGAACATATTTCAAATTGTTCATGACACAACTATATACAGAGATGAGGGTCGATTAACAGGAGGTATTGTAGGTGCAATGATTGGTGTTACCGATATCGAAAAAGCAATGCCCATTTACCGCGACATCCTTGGTTATGATGTTATAACAGCTGACGAAACCGGCACTTTTGAAGATCTGAAAGGATTGCCATCAGGTAGCGGACAATTCCGCCGCCGTATACTGTCACACAGCAAACCTCGCCAGGGAAGTTTTAGCGAACTATTTGGCAAATCATACATTGAACTGGTGCAGCCACTCGACCGCACACAGCGAAAAATTTATGAAGGTCGCTACTGGGGTGATCCCGGATTCATACAAATATGTTTTGATGTACGCAATACAGATGCGCTAAGAAAAAAATGCGAAGAAATGGGATACCCTTTCACCGTGGACAGTTCCCGCAATTTCAAAGAAGGAGAATCCTTTGATATGGGTGAAGCTGCAGGTCAGTTTGCCTACATCGAAGACCCCGACGGCACACTCATTGAGCTGGTAGAAGCACACAAAATACCTCTTATGAAAAAGCTCAACCTCTATCTCAATCTCCGTAAACGTGATCCTAAAAAACCACTTCCAAAATGGATGCTGGGAATGTTGAGATTTATGAAAGTAGACCCTGAAAGTTTAAAATAAAGAAGCAAACTACAATTTTTTTGCCGTTTCTCAGTTATATTTATAATGAAGAAACGGCAATTTTTTTTTATAATATATCTGCTGTTGTGCATTGCAAACAAATCACATGCACAATGGGAAGAACCAATTAGTCACTATTGGGAATTAAAAGGATATTATAATCCATCATTTGCAGGAGAAACAGACAAAATCAGATCTGCTGGATTATATCGTTTTCAAAAGACAGGTATAAAGGATTCACCACAGCAACTTATTTTTACTGCTGAAATGCCATTTGAGTTCATAAAAAGAAAACATGGTGCAGGAATTACTGCATATACAGAAAACATCGGATCATTGCGCAACTCACTTATAGCAGCTCAATACAGCTTCAAACAGCAACTCGGCAGTGGAACGCTTAGTATCGGCCTTCAAGCCGGTATTTATGATCTTAATTATGACGCAGGAAACTTCAGGTTAAATACTGACACACTTAAAAGCAACACACTTCAAAGCAATCAATCAGGACCGAATATAAAAATAACGGATAAACAGATTGCAGATCTTAACGCAGGAATCTCCTGGAGCGGCAACAGGTTCTTTGCCGGACTCTCACTAATGCATCTCAATCAGCCCCGATTTCACATATCAGCCGGTTCAATTTCTGAACAAACAACAGAAACAGGTTCAAGTCAACAAAGCATCAACAAACTGACTTCAACAGATTCAACCCAATCTTATATTCCAAGAACATATAATTTTATTGCCGGATACAATATTGGTCTATTTAATTCGTTAGAAATACAGCCGATGATCGGGTTACTGCACGATGAAAATCGAACATATACACAAGCGACAGTTCGACTGGATTATGCTAAAAGATTCTCTGGCGGATTTTCTTTGATATCTGACAACGGATACTCATTTTTTGCAGGAGCAACATTACAGGGTTTTAGTTTTGGATATGCATATACCACTTATAATAACGATAATAAAGAAGTGAGTAATCGAAGTCACGAACTGTACTTAAGATACGATCTTACGCTGGACAATTTCAAGCCAAGGTCACAACCGCACAAAAGTATACGTCTTTTGTAAGGAATTCCCCTACTAAGGGAAAATTAAAATATAAGCATGAGGAATTATTTTTTATTACTGCTGATAATCACTCTTACCTATTCATGTGGGGGAGGCAGAATGGGAACAACCGGAGGAGAGCTTACAGGCATCCCCACAGGCAGGGTATGGGACGAACCGACACCTTATAACATGGTACTCGTATCCCGCGGCGCCTACACTATGGGTCCCGGCGAAATTGATTCGCTTTGGGGAATAAACATCCCTACTCGCGGAGTATCAGTAGACAACTTCTGGATGGACGAGACAGAGATAACCAACTCGCAGTATAAACAGTTTGTCTATTGGGTACGAGACTCAATAATACGTGAGCGGATGGCTGATCCTGCCTATGCAGGTGATGATTTCTACTTAATCACCGAAGATATCTACGGCGACCCTGTCACTCCACATTTAAACTGGTCGATACCAATACCCTGGACTCGCAATACGGAGGAGGAAGAAGCAACAATCAACAGTCTCTACAAAACTCACCCAATAACAGGCGAGAAGATGCTGGATGCCGGTCAGATGAATTTCCGCTACGAGTGGTATGATGCTGCAGAAGCCGCAAAAAGTAAGTATCGTCCAGATCAGGATAATAACAACCCAAATATCACAATTTCAAAAGACACAGCCTATATAGCTCAGGATGGCAGTATAGTAAATGAAAAGATAACGCGCCCTTTCAGCAGTCACTACGATTTCGTGCACACTTACATAGTCAAAATTTATCCAGACACCACCAGCTGGATAAACGATTTCCATAACAGCAACAACGAAATATATATGCGCAACTACTTCTCAAACCCTGCATATGCTCACCACCCTGTAGTGGGTGTATCTTGGGAACAAGCCACAGCATTCTGTGAATGGCGAACACTTTTCCTTCGCAGGAGTGTCAGTAGTGCAGGAGTTCATGTCGAAAAATACCGCCTCCCCACAGAAGCCGAATGGGAGCTTGCAGCAAGAAGTGGCAGCTCAGACAACATATACCCATGGGGAT
>JAQVXD010000049.1 GCA_028709385.1 Fermentimonas sp. | reverse complement strand
ACTATCTTGATGCACCGGTATGTGTGTTAGGCTCGCGAAACTGGATAACTCCTGCTCATGAACTTGAAGAATCGTTCTTCCCTCAGCCTGGATGGTTCCTGGATATGATTCATGAAAGGATTCAGCCATTGAAGGATTATATACCAGGACAAAACTTTACTGATGGGGAATTGATTAAAAGATCCAAAAAAGGCGTTTAATTTGACTTAGGAATTTAAATAAAAAACTCTTTTTTTATGTTGAACGTAAACGCTCACTTGCATACACCTTATTCTTTCAGTGCTTTCAGGGATATAAATGATGCTCTTGACAGAGCAGCTGCTGAGAATGTGAAAGTAGTCGGTATTAATGACTTTTATACCTCAAAAGGTTTTGAAGAGTGGAAAAAAGGTTGTGATAAAAGGAAACTTTATCCCTTGTTTGGCATCGAGTTTATTAGCCTTAGTCAGGAAGAACAGAATGCAGGAATTCGGGTAAATGACCCAGCTAACCCCGGAAGAACCTATCTGAGTGGTAAGGGGATGAGTTATCCGTTCAAAATACCAGAACCTTATGCTTCGGAATTAAAGGCTTTGGAGATTGAGTCTGACAAGCAGGTTGAAGAAATGTTTTATAAACTTAATGACTACCTGCGAGAGTTAAATGCAGGTTTTGAACTTAACCTCAAGTGGATTAAAGATAATCTTACTTTGGACTCTTTTAGAGAAAGACATCTGGCAAGAGCACTGAGGATGAAAATATATGAGTTTTGTAGAGATGATGAATCAGTTATACTAAAGCTTTTTAAAACAATTTTTGGTGGGAAAGAACTAAAATCTTCTTTAAATGATATTGCGGGTGTTGAGAATGAGATTAGGTCTATTTTACTTAAAGCCGGAGGTGCTGCTTATGTACCAGAGGAACGTTCTGCTTTCCTACCTGTCCAAAGTGTTTGTGATATAATTCTGGCAGCAGGCGGTATACCTACTTATCCGTTTCTGGCAGACAATGTAAATGGTGAGTATACTGATTTTGAAAGAGATCTGGAAGTTGCTGCACAGAAGCTAACAGAACGGGGAATACATTCAGTTGAGTTTATTACTACACGTAATGATATCAAACTTCTTGATAAGTATGCAGGTTATCTTTATGATAAAGGATTTATTGTGACATTCGGAAGTGAACATAATTCACCAGTTATGGAGCCTGTTGAACTTTTTGCAAGAAATGGCGTGCCGTTGACAGATCGGCTAAAGAGAATAAACTTTGAGGGTGCTTGTGTTGTTGCTGCTCACCAACATGTTGTTTCACAGGGTCTTGAAGGGTATATTGAAGATGATGGACAAGCTGATCGTAATAAACGTAATGAGTTTATCCGGCTTGGAGAAGAATTAATAAACAGTGTGGTTAAAAAATGAAAGAGATCCAGGAGCTTATTGAAATATCTCAGTATTATGGTAGGGATAACCGTTTTGTGATTGCCGGAGGAGGAAATACATCTTACAAAAACAAAGAGAAGATATGGGTAAAGGCAAGCGGCAGTGCTTTAGCCACTATAACTGAAGTGGGTTTTGCCATACTGGACAGGTCTAAACTTAACCCAATGTCAGAAAAAGTATATAGTAACGATTCAGTCGAAAGGGAGGATCAGGTGAAGAATGATCTGGCAGAAGCCACTCTGACCAAGGGTAAAAGGCCGTCAGTTGAGACATCTATGCATAATGTAATAGATTATCCTTATGTGGTGCATCTCCATCCTACAGTAGTTAACGGACTTCTCTGTTCGGTAAATGCAGAATCGGAACTTAAAAGACTTTTTGGTGAAAAGGTTTTATTTGTTGAGTATACTGACCCGGGGTATGTACTATTTAAAAAGGTGGATGATAAGTTAAAAGAATTTAGGCTATTGTATAATGATGAGCCAAATGTAATTTGGCTTCAGAATCACGGTATTTTCGTAGCGGCAGAATCTACGAATGAAATAAAATCAATTTACAGTGATATTTTCGAAAAGCTTGAACAGTCACTGAATGAGCTATTACCATCGGGTAAAATAGAAATACCCAAAAGTGTTGTGGATATTCTCCCTGCAATAAGGATGATGATATCACGTAATGGATTGAAAACTTTAAGGGTACGTAATAACAAACTGATTCAGTATTTCATTGATAATGAAGATAATCAGAAAGATATAGCTAAACCATTCACTCCGGATGCAATAGTATACTGCAAATCGGATTACATTTTTCTTAATAGCAAAGATACAGCCAGGGTTTTGGCTGAATCAGAAAAAGAGATTCATGATTTTGCCAGTAAGTATGGTTATCTGCCTAAAGTTTTCCTGATTAAAGGAGTCGGTCTGGTTGCTGTAGGAGATAATGCCGGACAGTGTGAAATTATTCTGGATGTTTTTGAAGACGCCATGAAAGTGGCTTTTATATCCAAATCATTTGGAGGACCTCATCCCATGTCCAGTGAACAAATAGATTTTATTGATACCTGGGAGGTTGAGAATTACCGCAGAAGCGTAGCTGCCGTAAATTCAGCCGGTCGTGCAGATAATAAAATTATAGTGATAACTGGAGCAGCACAGGGCTTTGGAGAAGGAATAGGCAGATGTCTGATACAGGAGGGGGCTAATATTGTAATAGCTGACCTTAATGAAGAAAAAGGTAAAATGACAGCAGAGTATTTTGTTAGTTTATCTAAAAGTAATAGCTCAATTTTCGTGAAGACTGACGTCAGCAATACAGATAGTCTTGAGAATCTTGTGTATGAAACTGTTTGCAGGTTTGGCGGTATTGATTGCTTTATCAGTAACGCAGGTGTTTTAAGGGCAGGTGGACTTGATGATATGACTCCGGAGAACTTTGATTTTGTTACAAAAATAAACTATAATGCTTATTTCTACTGTACAAAGGTTGTAAGCAGAGTAATGAAGCTGCAAACTGAATTTGCAGATGAAAATTACTACGCTGATATTATTCAAGTTAATTCTAAATCAGGATTGCAGGGCAGTAAAGCTAATTTTGCTTATGCAGGTGGTAAGTTTGGAGGTATAGGACTTACTCAGTCGTTTGCGTTAGAACTTGCACCTTACAGGATAAAGGTGAATTCGGTTTGTCCGGGTAACTATTATGAAGGACCGTTATGGAGTGATCCTGAAAACGGACTTTTCGTTCAATATCTGAAGGCAGGCAAGGTGCCAGGTGCAAAAACTGTTGAAGATGTGAAGTCGTACTATCTCTCTAAAGTTCCCATGCGAAAGGGTTGTACTCCTGAAGATGTTACAAAAGGAGTTTTATATCTGATTGAGCAGAACGGTGAGACAGGTCAGGCGTTGCCTATCACAGGGGGGCAGATTATGTTGAATTAGGAACATAAGTTTGATAATGTTATTTTGTAATCATACTTTAAAGATGATAAATTATTTGTTTTTAATATAAACTTGCCATTAATCAGTAAATGAATCAGGAATAATCCGTTTTTTGAATTGTGATAACTGGCTAAAATCTTAAAAATTAAAATGAAAACAAGAGCTGTACGATTATACGGGAAAAAGGACCTGCGTTTGGAGGAATTTGAATTACCTCCAATAAAAGAGGATGAGATATTAGCGAAAGTGGTGTCTGACTCAATATGTATGTCTTCTTATAAGGCCTCTACGCAAGGTGCGGAGCATAAACGTATTCCGGATGATGTGGCAGATAATCCTATAATTATTGGTCATGAATTTGCAGGGGAACTGCTGGAGGTTGGTACCAAATGGGCACATAAATTTAAGGCAGGTGATAAGTTTTCAATACAGCCTGCGCTTTATTATGAGGATGGACCTGTTGGACTGCTGAGTGCTCCCGGTTACAGCTACAAATACATAGGGGGTGATGCAACTTACGTTATAATACCCAATGAGGTAATGGAAAAGGATTGCCTATTAAAATATGAGGGTGAAGGATTTTATCCTGCATCTCTTTCAGAACCACTCTCCTGTGTAATTGGTGCAATGCATGCTAACTATCACACTACTCCGGGAAGTTATAAGCATAAAATGGAGATTGTGGATGGTAGTAAAATGGCAATTTTGGCTGGTGTGGGACCAATGGGACTTGCAGCAATTAATTATGTTTTGCACAGGGAGGACCGTAAACCCTCGCTATTGGTAGTGACTGATGTAGATCAAGCCAGATTGGATAGGGCATCTGAAATTTACACAACCGAATTTGCAGCTTCCCGTGGAATTGAACTGCATTATATAAACACCGGGAAACTTGATCATCCAGTTAAGGAATTAAGAGACTTAGCAGGGGGTGAGGGATATGATGATGTATTTGTGTTTGCACCTGTAAGACAGGTCGTTGAACAAGGTGATGCTATACTTGGTTTTGATGGTTGTCTGAACTTTTTTGCAGGTCCAAACGATACGGGGTTTAGTGCCATGCTAAATTTTTATAATGTTCATTATGCATATACTCATATAGTTGGCACAAGTGGCGGGAATAATGATGATATGGTAGAGGCACTGCAGATAATGAGTAAAGGGCTGGATCCGGCAGGCTTGGTTACTCATATAGGCGGATTAAATGCAGTTGCCGATACTACAAATAATTTACCTAATATTCCGGGAGGGAAAAAGTTAATATATACTCATATCGACATGCCATTGACTGCTATAACTGACTTCGAAAAACTGGCAGAGTCCAGCGATTTTTACAAGGAACTGGCAGATATTTGCAGAAGACATGATGGTCTGTGGAGTGTTGAGGCTGAAACCTTCTTACTGTCAAAATTAGGCTGATTAATCCTGATTCTCTTATTTTATGTACCTTTACAGTTCAAAAATTAAACATTAGTCAGGAACTCTAAAAATGAAACAACTTGATACAAAATTAATGCATCCTGCTGAACAAATTAAGGTCATTATAGGCAGAATTTACAATAGCGGGATGACTACTACTTCAGGCGGAAACATATCAATTAAAGATAAAAATGGTGATATTTGGATAACACCATCAGGAGTGGATAAAGGATCCCTGACTGTTAATGATATAATGCAGGTTAAAAATGACGGAACAATTTTAGGTCAGCATAAACCCTCTTCTGAACTACCCTTTCATAAGGCGATTTATGAGGAGAGACCTGAGATGACTGCAATTATTCATGCTCATCCGCCTGCTTTGGTTGCATTTAGTATAGCTGGGATAGTGCCTGATACCAAGATAGTCCCTCAGGCTTTTAATATATGTGGCGATATTGGTTTTGCTCCCTACGGTACTCCCGGAAGTGAAGATCTTGGCGAGAAAATTGCTGATGAATTTAAAGATACCCGATATAAAGCGGTGATTATGGAAAATCATGGTGTAGTATTAGGGGGTACAGATATGATGGACGCGTATCAGCGATTCGAGACTCTGGAGTTTTGTTGCCGTACAATTGTTAATGCCAAAAGATTAGGGCAGGTGAACTACTTATCTGATGAGCAAGTTTCGCAGTACGTTAATCATATACCTACCAATGTATCTCATTTCATGGATATTGATTATCCATCAGATGAAAGAGCGATACGAAGTGAAATGGTTGAGATTATCAGAAGAGCTTGTAACCAGGGTTTGATGATATCGACTTATGGCACTGTTTCTTCCAGATGGAGAGGAGATGATTTTCTGATTACGCCCAGTAATATTGCTCGCTGGGATATTGTTCCAAATGATATTGTTCAGATAAAAAATGGGATGGCAGAGGCAGGTAAAACCCCAAGTCGTTCAGTTGCTCTGCATCAAAGAATATACCAGTTGAATCCGCATATCAACTCGATCATATGTACTCAACCGGTTAATCTCATGGCACATGCAGTGAGTGGCAGCAAATTTGATGTTAGGACTATTCCGGAAAGCTGGATTTTCCTTCAGGATGTACCATCAATTCCTTTTGGGCTGATATATAATGATATAGACAGTGTTGCAGAAATGTTTAATAAGTATAGGGCTATTCTGGTTGAAAACGACAGTGTTTTTTTAACAGGTGATAATTTATTGAGCTGTTTTGATTATCTGGAAGTAGCAGAATTCTCTGCAAATTCATTAGTTATGGCTTCTTCAATAGGGTCATTGCAGCCAATAGGTGATGCTGAGATAGAGGAACTCAGAATTGCTTTTAATGTGAAATGAGTTATCTTTATAAATTAATGGTTTAATTAAATATTTAAATATCAAATATCTAAATATCTGAGACGATGAATTTATTAGAACAACTTAAAAAGTATACTAAGGTAGTAGCTGATACTGGTGACTTTTCATCTATTGAAGTGTATAGACCTGTAGATGCAACCACCAATCCGTCGCTTATTTTTGCTGCATCTCAAGATGAGAAATATGCTTCGTTAGTTGACGACGCAATTGATTATGGTAAGAAACAATCTAAAGATAATCAGGTACAGTTGGCTAAATCAATGGATAAGCTTGCAGTCAACTTCGGCCTTAAGATACTTGAAATCGTTCCGGGAAGAGTTTCAACTGAAGTAGATGCACGTTTGTCATTTGATACAGAAGGATCGGTAGATAAAGCAAGGGAGCTGATTAACTTATATGAATCTTCCGGTATTTCGCGTGAGCGTGTTTTAATAAAGCTTGCCTCTACCTGGGAGGGAATAAAAGCTGCAGAGGTTCTTGAGAAAGAAGGTATTCATTGCAACCTGACTCTTCTATTTTCTTTTGCACAGGCTGTAGCTTGTGCTGAAGCAAATGTTCGTTTGATTTCTCCATTTGTTGGCAGAATCCTGGATTGGTATAAAAAAGAAAGAGGAGTAGACGAAATTCCTCCGGCAGAAGATCCCGGTGTGCTTTCTGTAAAAAATATATTTAACTACTACAAAAAGTTTGGGTACAAAACACAGGTAATGGGAGCAAGCTTCCGTAATATTGGAGAAATAACAGAGCTTGCCGGATGTGAATTGCTTACCATTTCACCAAAATTACTCAAAGAATTAGAGGATAGTGAAGGTGTGTTGGAAAGAAAGTTAAGTGAAGAAGATGCTAAGCAGTCAGATTTTGAGAAAATCAGTCTTGATGAGAAAAGCTTCAGATGGATGATGAATGAAGACGCTATGGCTACAGAGAAATTAGCAGAAGGGATCAGAAATTTCACTAAAGACTTACTTAAATTAGAAAAACAGATAGCAAGCAGGCTGTAGATTTACAGTCCGCTATAATACAGGTACTCTATTCTTGGAGAGTTTACCTTGCCACGTATCTCTTTCCATGAATCTCTTTACTATCTTCTCTCGGACTTCATAGTTTTTTAATCCCCATTCAGGTGCAATTAAAAGCTTGGAAGGAGATTGGGAAGTAAATCGTTCAATATAAATTCCAGGATCTAATCTTTCTGCAAAATCAACGCATAAATCGACATATTCATTAAGCCCGAACAGATAAAACGACTCGGGCAGGAGTCTGTACTCCTTTGCCATAGCTGTACCTCTTATAATTTGCAGCTGATGAAGTTTTAAAGAAGTGAGTGGCAGTTCAGACAACTTTTCGGCATGATTAAGAATATCTTCTTCGGTTTCACCGGGAAGTCCAAGAATCATATGCGCACCAACAGGAATATTTCTTTCGGCAGTTTTGACAATCATCTCTGCAGATTCTTCATAGGTATGCTGACGGTTTACTCTTTCTAACGTTTTATTTAATGTTGATTCAACGCCATATTCCAGTAATACAAAGGTTTTTTTGCTCAGTTTCTCAAAGTAATCCAGCAAATCATCTGACATACAGTCGGGGCGGGTTCCAACTATCAGTCCAACCACACCTGGATAGGATAGAGCTTCTTCATATTTTTCAATTAAAGTCTCAGGCAGGTCGTATGTATTTGTATATGATTGGAAATATGCCAGATATTTCATCTCTGGATATTTGTGTGAGAAGAAATTAATACCGTCTGCTAACTGTTCTGATATGGTTTTGGTAGGTTTCCCGTAACCCGGACTGAAGCTTTGGTTGTTACAATATGTACAACCGCCGCGCCCTTTCGTCCCATCTCTGTTAGGGCAAGTAAAACCTGCATTAATTGATATTTTTTGAACCTTATACGGAAATATGAGGGACAGATATTCTGAAAAATCACGATAAGGTTTGTTGTTGAAAGTCATTCTTTAAATATTTATGATATAAGCTGCTATTTCCATAAACAAATAAAAGTCTGCTTATGTTTCAATCAACTCCACATTTATAATGAAATAGACAATGTTTAATTTGAATCCATATAATACTGATTAAATATTATTCATGTGGGTTTTCATTTAAATCCACCACTTTATTTAGCAATGGATTAAGGTGTCAGATAAAAAAAGGGGTAATTCTTTATGCGAACTACCCCTTTAAATATCAATTAGAAATCTTATTTTTTGTTTTCTTCACTTTCTTCTTCAGTTTCCGGGAGAGACTCTTCTTTAGTTTCAGTCTCGGTTATTTCTTCTGAAGTTTCTGCTTCGGTCACTTCTTCTGAAGTTTCAATTACATCTTCAACTATTTCAGTTTCAACATCATCAACTTCAGCTTCAGATTCCTTTTCGGCTTTCTTCATAGATTCTTTCTTGAAAGCTTCAACCTTTTGATTATCCAGCTTTTCTTTTAAAGCAGCCAGTTCTTCTATATCTCCAAGTGTTGTTCTTTCCATTGCTGGTGTTGCAGCAACACTTTCAAGGCCACTTTCTTTTTTGCTGGTTCGTTTACTTTTCTTTCTTGAATCATCACCTGCTTTATCTTCGTGAATTCGGCTGTGAGATACAATTATTCGTTTTGCATCCTTGTTAAACTCAATCACCTTAAAGTCAAGCTTCTCGTCAAGTTCTACCTGTGAGTTATCTTCTTTAGTAAGATGTTTCGGTGTTGCAAAACCTTCAACTCCATAAGGTAAAGAAATTACTGCACCTTTATCAAGCATTTCAATAATCGTACCTTCGTGTACTGAACCTACTGTAAATATAGTTTCAAAAACATCCCATGGATTTTCTTCAAGTTGCTTGTGTCCAAGACTTAAACGACGGTTTTCTTTATCAATATCAAGTACTTGTACTTCGATTTCAGAGCCTAATTCTGTTATTTCACTCGGATGTTTGATTTTCTTTGTCCAAGAAAGATCTGAGATATGGATTAATCCTTCTACACCCTCTTCAATTTCAACGAATGCTCCAAAGTTAGTGAAGTTGCGTACTTTTGCTTTGTGAGTGCTTCCAACAGGGAATTTTTCTTCAATACTTTCCCATGGATCCGGTTTAAGCTGTTTTACACCGAGCGACATTTTACGCTCTTCGCGGTCCAGAGTTAGAATAACAGCATCTACTTCATCACCTACACTCATGAAATCTTGTGCACTGTGAAGATGCTGTGTCCAGCTCATTTCAGAAACATGTATTAAGCCTTCTACACCGGGAGCAATTTCCACAAAAGCTCCGTAGTCGGCCATAACAACCACTTTACCTTTAACTATATCACCCACTTTAAGTGAATCACTAAGTGAATCCCAAGGATGTGGAGTCAGCTGTTTAAGACCTAAAGCAATGCGTTTTTTATCATTATCGAAATCGAGAATTACAACATTGATCTTATCATCTAGTTTAACAACCTCTTCGGGGTGTTGAATGCGACCCCATGAAAGATCTGTTATATGCACTAAACCGTCGACACCGCCAAGATCAACGAATACACCATAAGATGTGATATTCTTAACAATGCCTTCAAGAACTTGTCCTTTTTCCAGCTTAGAGATAATCTCTTTTTTCTGTTGTTCCAGTTCTTCTTCTATCAGTGCCTTGTGTGATACAACAACGTTTTTGTATTCAGGGTTGATTTTAACCACCTTGAATTCCATAGTTTTATCAACAAACATATCGTAATCACGGATAGGCTTCACGTCTATCTGAGATCCCGGCAAGAATGCTTCAATACCAAATACATCAACAATCATACCGCCTTTGGTACGACACTTGATATATCCTTTTATGATTTCGTTGTTTTCGAGTGCTGCATTCACGCGATCCCATGCGCGGGAAGCACGTGCTTTTTTGTGTGAAAGGATCAATTGTCCTCTTTTATCTTCTTGGCTTTCAATGTATACTTCAACTTCGTCACCGATTTTAAGATCAGGATTATAACGAAATTCATTCATTGAAACCACACCGTCTGATTTATATCCGATGTTTACAACTACTTCGCGTTTATTCATGGAAGTAACAATTCCGGTTACTACCTCTTTGTCGTTAATTTTGC
>JAQVXD010000128.1 GCA_028709385.1 Fermentimonas sp. | reverse complement strand
GAGAAATCAAAAGGGGTTTGTGCTATTCCTTTAGGTTGTCTTGAAATGCACGGACAGCATTTACCAGTAGGGACAGATATTTTGAAGGCATCATACATACTTAGAGAGGCTTCAAAGCGTGAGCCAGTATGTATATTTCCTGATTTTACGTTTGGCGATGTACAAGGGCATACCAGGCATAGGGGCGGCATAAGATTAACTGTTGAATTAGAACAAAGGCTTTTGACAGAATTATGTGATGAGATTGCGCGTAATGGATTTAAAAAAATATTATTGGTTAACAGTCATGGAGGAAACGTACCTTTTTTATCTAATTTCATTCGAAGTTGTAGTTACTCAAAAAAAGATTATGTTGTTATTTTTCATCGTTTGAAACTTGCTAGTCCCTATGTATTGACGGATCGTCTTAAAGAGAATGGAAGGGAATACTTTGCAGAGTTAAACGATAATGATATTGAAGTATTACGAGATTTTACAGAAAAGAAAAAGAAATTTGGGCATGCTGGTTTTGCTGAAACTGCTATTATGCTTGGAACTTATCCGGAACTTGTTCGTATGGATAAGATTCATGCCGTAGATGGGTTATCAAGAGAACGTACAAGGCATTTAATGGACGTAGGAATTCAGAGTATAAAATACGGTTGGGCTGCAAATTACCCTAACGGCTATGCAGGTCATGCTCCTGAAGGTTATAACGAACGTATAGGCAAAGCAACAGTCAGGGTTATGGTAGAGGATTTGATAAAAGTATTAAATATCGTGAAGAATGATGATGAAATGTTAAAATGGAATGATGAATTTAATAATTCATGGCTTTGAGAAATTGGACCCATATCATATGATTCTCATATTCTACCGGTGATATAGTTAAGACAAACAGCTCTTACTAATCAAATTATTAAGATAATATAAGAAGGTTACTGGAGTTATTTATAGAATCAAGAAAAGGAGTAATACACCTGGGGTGTAGTGATATGCGAGTTGAAATTGGGAGGGCTATTTATATGGAAAAGTCTCTGATATTCAAAGGGAAGATTACGGAACTTGAAGAGCTATCAAAGATATTAGAATTTGAAACTTTGCCCGTGAGTTTTAAAGAAAATTGGGAAAATGCTATTAAAACATACCCAAACGAAACCCCCTTTTTTCTACAAGATGAATTTATAGATATAACATTAAACAAAGTTAGCGTGTTAAGCGAACTTAAAGAAGAGTTTAAAAAAGCTGCACAGTTGGCAAGGGATGATGAAAGAATTTTAAGAGTAGCGTGGCTTTGGTACCATATGTGCTATATTCAATATGATTGGAGAGGGATATATTCTTGGCCAAATCTTTGTAGCATATTGGGAGAGCATGGAAATATTATTCCAATGCTTGTACTTCTTACTGGTTATGATAGTATGATAGAATTTTATAGTAATAGAGAAATCCCGAACGAAGTTGAAAAAACAACTCATAATGCAATAAAGTCATCATTTACCAGGTTTGCAAATAACTATAATAGGCCAGGATCTGGCAATGATGTTTTAGCATGGGTAATTCGATATTTTGCTGGACGGCTATATTATCTCGGACGTTTGCAATATGAACTTCAGAATTGTCACAATAATATTCTTGTATATCGCAATTACAATACTAATGAGGTAGTATGTCTCGCTGAAGATAACCAAACTTTTAGGAAAGATGGCAAATATGATGGGAATAATGGCATATATGACTATAATAACACATGGATAAGTGAATATGAAGAATCTGAAGAATTCATCAACGGTCACCCAATTTCACCAATGTCATACGCAATTCAAAAAAAAATAAGACTAAAGAAGTCAGAGTGGGAATTAGTATTACAAAGGGAGGATCCGGTAATTAGCATCCATATACCAGGTGGTACAAAATTAGATAGCAGTGATGTAAAGTCATCTCTCTTAGAAGCTGAAGTTTTCTTCAGTACTTATTTTCCATCATATAAGTGGCGATCATTTATATGTAATAGTTGGCTTTTAGATACCCAACTCAGAGAATTTCTAAAGCAGGATTCTAATATAATCAAGTTTCAAGATTATTTCTATCTGTTTCCCATAGATTCTTCTAGTGATACTAGTGTATATAAGTTTTTATTTAATACAAAAAAGTGTTCACCTGAAGAGGTTAAGGCTAAATCATCACTGCAAAAGAATGTGAAGAACTACTTACTAAAAGGAGGCAAAATTACAGGGGGAGGTGGGTTTATACTTAGAGAAGATATAGGGCTCAAATTAGGAAATTACAAGGCTAACTTCAGATATCCATAATCATCATATTCTTAAGATTTTTGCTATGTAGAAGTGGGAGTTAACATTTAATTTCCTGTTTGAGAGTTTCAATGAAACAAAATACAATGTAGGGGGATTTTTATGCTATGGACATATCTGCGAGAAGAAGAATTTGAAGATGTGATTGAGAAATCAAAAGGGGTTTGTGCTATTCCTTTAGGTTGTCTTGAAATGCACGGACAGCATTTACCAGTAGGGACAGATATTTTGAAGGCATCATACATACTTAGAGAGGCTTCAAAGCGTGAGCCAG
>JAQVXD010000024.1 GCA_028709385.1 Fermentimonas sp. | reverse complement strand
TCTCCTTGCCCTGGATGGTGAATTTTTAAATTCATAAAACTCAGTCTTCTCAATCCCTTTTTCATAACTCACACTTCCAATATCTACATAATGGAACATAAAGGATGATTGTGTATTGTCTGGTAAAGATTTACTATTTATTTTAGCAACGTACTTCAACCTCTTCACCTTCCACCCCTCCGGTATCTCCCTAATCCATTCAACACCCGAATCCTTTACACAAGTCGGCCCTAACCATTCATTTATCTCTTCATTCCAAACCTTTTTACCCGTAACTAATTCCTGGATGATGATTTGCTTACGCTCTTCCAATAATGAAATCATCTTTTCTTTTTGAGAAATCAGATGATCTATCTTGGAGGTTTTATCGTCTAAGTAATTGGCAATGGCGGTTTGTTCTTTTAGTGGAGGTAAGACTATATTCAATTCTCCGAAATCATTATATCTAAAATCGGTCGATCTCTCACGGATACCTTTTGCTAATGCCAATATTACATTATTATGAGCCATATTTCTTAAGAAATAAGCATAATAATATTGATTTACAAAATTCTCTTTTTTAGGTGTACAAACTGAATAAACTGGTGTTGACTTTCCATCCGAATCACTTACACCAATAGCACCTGCAAAAGCATCCATAGCATGTATTACTAAATCCCCTTTGCGTACACCTTGATATCCGTGCTCCTTTAATGCATTTGTAAATCCATCTGTTCTTCTGTTACTTCTTAAAGTTACTTGACCATCTCTAAAACAAGTAATTACTCCATCTATCTTACGAATAGGTCTTTCTTCTTTTTTGAAAAGCCATTTACCTTTTACTAACTCCCACCCTTCCGGAATCTCACCCAACCACTCCACACCGGAATCTTTGTAGGCAGGGTATTTTTCATATTGCACTTTTACTTCCACTGCTTCCATTAGTTCAGATTTAAAATTTCCAGTATCAGTCCATCATTCTGTTTCTCCAACTCAAGAATTTCATTAGTAACTTCATCAATAGAGCGCAGAGGTTTATGTTTGTAGAAGTATTTGTTAAAACTTATCTCATAACCAATCTTTGTTTTATCCAGATCAATCCATGCTTCGGACACATGTGGTTTCACTTCACGCAGATAGTATTCGTGAATATCCTCATTCAGGGGCACAACTTCAGAGTCGCGGAGGTCACTCTGACTTTCATAAACTACATACTCATTTGCCTTGCCTGTAGGGTAATATCCAAAATCCGGCAACTCATTGGCAGTGCAGTCTAAATGACTGAGCAGCTGATCAAGTTTTTCTCCGCTTATCTTTTGTTTTCTCTTGATTACTTTTGCTGCAGTTTCATCATACCAGCTTATTGCAGCATATATCTGATTCTTATCACTTGAAGTTAGTTTGATCTTTTCCTCTTTTAGAATCTCTTCAACTTTCTCGCTAAACTTATTAAAATCGTCATGCTCGTCGGTACCGATTTTTTTCATCAGCAAAACTGCACAGTCATATATCTCTTTTTGTTTTTCCCATAACTTTGAAGAAACAAGCTCTTTACGCTTCTTGGTATTAAGGTTTATATCGTTTTTCTCACACCAATGCTGCAACTCCTTACTTATACTCTTAATATCACTGTAAACCTTTTCTCCATAAGCTTCATAAGCCCACTGCATAGGCTCTTTTAGTGATTTATCAAATCGCAGATCTGCAATTCTGTCAGCATTAAACTGTGCTTTTAATCGTGATGGGCGGTCGATGCTAACCTTGTAATACCCAAAATCACTATTATTAAACAGTCTGGCTGTTAATCCATCTTCTCTGGCTCTGTCAATATCACTAAACTGCATGTATGCATCACGTATTTCATCAATATGTTCAGGTCGCAGCTCACAGTTCTTGGCACCAAGATTCTTTCTCAGCTTAGAGTAGCGTTGCGAAGCGTCTATAAGCAGAACCTTCCCTTTTCTTCTTTCAACTTTATTGTTTGTCAAAATCCAAATATAGGTAGTAATACCTGTATTATAAAAGAGGTTGTTGGGCAGTTGTATAATACAATCAAGCATATCGTTCTCGATAATATATCTTCTAATGTTACTCTCACCCCCGCCTGCATCACCGGTAAACAAGCTCGATCCATTATGCACAGATGCTATTCTTGAGCCCATGCCATTCTGTTCAATCGTCTTCATCTTATCAACCATTTCCATAAGAAACAGTAACTGCCCGTCTGAAGTACGGGGAGTGGCATCCACCTCTTCCTCATTGCCCCAGTAGTCTTTTAAAACTACCTTAAAGCGAGGGTCAATAATATCCTTGCCATCCTTAATGTATTTCAGTTCGGTGCTCCACGACTTGCCATAAGGTGGATTTGAAAGCATAAAATCAAACCTTTCACTCGAAAACTCGTTTGTTGACAGGGTTGAGCCTACACGTATGTTTTCAGGATTATTTCCTTTAATCATCATATCCGATTTACAAATCGCATAAGTTTCGTCGTTTATCTCTTTTCCGTACAAATACACATCGCCCGTTGCACGGATAATGCCCTCCTCGTCTTTAATGAAATTCTGGGACTCGGTAAGCATACCACCTGATCCGCAAGCGGGATCATATATTGTCATTACCGGGGGCAGATTGTCTTTAATAGGTTCAAAAATGATGTGAGTCATAAGTTGAATAACCTCTCTGGGTGTAAAGTGCTCACCTGCCTCTTCGTTATTTTCTTCATTAAACTTCCTTATAAGCTCTTCAAAAACATAACCCATACCCAGATTAGTAAGCGGGGCAAGTCTCCTGCCTTCAGGATCTTCTTTTTCAAAGGGAGTAAGGTTGATATATGGTGAGGTAAACTTCTCTAAAACATCAAGTAATACATCTTTCGATGCCATATGACGTATCTGGCTTCTCAACTTAAACTTATCAATGATTTCTTTTACATTTGGGCTAAACCCGTTAAGGTATTCCTCAAAGTTTGTTTGAAGAATCTGCTGACTGTTTGTTGCGGTGTCACAAATTCGTTGCAGTGTCCAGTTGCTAATGTTATAGAAAACATATCCGCTTGCCTTTCTTAAACTACTTTCATCCCATTCTGTAAACCCCGCTACTTCTTTTTGAAATGCCAGTTCCTCTAATACTTTATCTTTTGTAGGTTCAAGCAGTGCATCAAGCCGACGTAAAACCACCATTGGCAGTATTACGTCTCTATATTTTCCTCTTACATATACATCTCGTAAACAATCGTCTGCAATTGACCAGATAAATGATATTAGTCTGTTGTGTGCTATTTGATTCATTAACTTTTAAATAAAAAGATCTGATTAATATATTGGACTGTAAATTTAAGGAAATTAATATTGAAAAGAAACCATATTTCTTTAAACGCCTTTTATTCATAGTATAATTCTTTTCCAATAACGGGATTAAGTTACTTTATTACTCATGTTTCGTCTCTACCTAATATATACAAAAGCCTCTATCTCCTCATATACTCCTCATAGTTTCTTCATAATCACCTCATACTTTTATGAGGTGATGACGTATTATATAATACCTAAGTATTATTGATCATCAACTCATTTACCTTGCATCTATTATAAATTTTAGTTAAATTGCAGGATTAGTTAATTTTAAAACAAATGGCACAATCTAAAAACGCGCTCTTAAAGGGTGCATCGGGAAAAATTGGAGATATTGTTACGTTCGAAAGAGATGGCACTCAGGTAATTAGAGAATATGTCGTTCCTAATGATCCGAAAACACCTGCTCAATTGGCTCAACGCATGAAATGTGAGGTGGCGAATAAAGGGCTTTCGCCTCTAAAGATCGAGATTAAACGGGGACACATTGGCAACAGCAAGGCTTACAGATCTGCAATTAGCACAGCTATGAAGAATTGTATCGTTGGAGAATATCCTAACCTGTCTTTAGTTTATAGTTTAATTCAGATTGCGGAAGGAAAACTACAGTTACCTCAAAATATTTCAGTTGACATAGATAAAAGCAATAACAGGGTTAACTTAAACTGGATCAGTGATTTAGAATTCCAGGATAAACCGGGTAGACCTGATGACAAACTGAACGTTGTTTACTTCAACGAAAAATTCTCAGTTGCAAAACTTTTATTTAGTGCACCTAAACGTTCTGATAGCAAAGCCTGTTTTAGTCTCCCGGATAATTGGGAAATTTCTGACACTCATATATGGGTTTATATGACATCCTATAGTTTATCACACAACTCTGACAGCCTTTATTTTAAACTTTGAGATCATGCCCTTTTGAACATTTGTCCTTCTTATTGGTTATGTATCTTTATAGATACAAACTATTATGAAGGGTTACAATATAGACGAGTCAAAGGGTATGGAGATTGGTCTCTATTCTCTTGGAGATCTCCTTCCTGATGCTCACACAGGTAATACAATATCTGAGCAGGAAAGGATAAAAAACATTGTGCAGACGGCCAGACTTGCTGAGGAGGCGGGACTGGACGTTTTCAGTCTGGGTGAAAGTCATCAGAAATATTTTATAAGTCAGGCGCATCAGGTTATTCTTGGTTATATCGCTGCAGTTACTTCCAAAATAAAGATCAGCAGTGGTGTGACAGTGCTGAGTACTGCCGACCCGGTGAGGGTATTTGAGGAGTTTTCCACTCTAGATCTTTTATCAGACGGTCGCATCGAGCTGATCCCGGGTCGTGCTTCACGAACTGGTGTTTACAAGCTAATGGGTATCAGTTTACGAGATTATGAAGCAATATTTGAGGAGAAGTTCAATCTGCTCTTGCAACTGAACAGGGAGAGGGTTGTTAACTGGAAAGGTAAGTATCGTCCGGCTCTTGAAGATGCTGAGATTTTGCCTCGTCCGCTGAATGACAGACTCATAATATGGAGAGGCGTGGGCGGCTCTGCGGCAAGTGCGATTAAGGCAGGATTTCAGGGTGTGCCTATGACACTGGCTACCTTGGCGGGACCGGCATCTGCTTTCAAGCAGTCTGTTGATGCCTATAGGCTTGCTCTGGATCAAAATGGTTACAATGCATCGGAGTTTCCGGTTGCAACAACCAGTCTGTGTTATATTGCAGATGACACCTCAACTGCCATGAGGGAGTATTTTCCTTACATGAGCAGTGGTTTTGAATATGTTAACGGCAGACCATTCTCTAAGTATCTTTTTGCTGAAGCTAAAAACAGTAAGAATACTCTTATGGTGGGCAATTGGGAACTGATCGTGGAGAAGATTCTGTATCAGCATGAGCTTTATGGTCATCAAAGATTTCTTGCTCAGGTGGATTTTGGGGGACTGCCATTCTCTAAGATTGAGAAAATCATTGATATATTGGCAGACAAGGTTGCTCCGGCAGTAAGAAAAGAAACGAAAAAGGATTAATTCAAATATGAAGATTTTAGGTATAGCGGGGTCAATAAAAAGTAGAAAGACTGTTTTGGCTGTGGAAGCAGTAATAAAGGCGATCAAGGATAAAGATGATTCGGCTGAGACAGAAATTATAAGCCTGGGTGATTTTGATTTGGTTTTTAGTGATGGCAGGGATTACCGCGATTATGAGGGCGACACAAGCATAGTGATTTCTAAAGTTATGGAGGCAGATGCTTTTATAATTGGCACTCCGGTTTATCAGTCATCAATCCCCGGGACTTTAAAAAATTTATTTGATTTGCTACCCAAAGATGCGTTTTACGACAAAGTTGCGGGTATTGTCACAACTGCGGGGTCTGACAAGCATTTCCTTATGGTAGAGTCGCAGTTAAAGCCTATTCTTAGCTACATGAAGGCAATTGTTGTTCCCAAATATGTTTTTATAAACGAAGCACTGTTTATCGACGACCAAATAGTAAGTGACGACATTGATTTTCGTATTCGTCAGCTTGCAGGTGAAACTGTGAGGGTAATAGAGGTTGTTAGGGAATTAAAAGTAAAGAGGGAGAGTGAATTTGATTTTTGAAACTTACTCCAGACATTTGTAAAAACTATCACATATTTTCATCTATTTCTCGAGCAAAAATAAAGGGAGCTAAAGTTTAACTTTTAACTCCCTTATTCTTTCGTCGGGGTGGCGGGATTCGAACTCGCGACCCCCTGGTCCCAAACCAGGTACACTAACCGGACTGTGCTACACCCCGAAAGATTTACTATGAATTGCATTTAGAATTGCCTTAATGCGGATGCAAAAGTACAACTTATTCTTTTAACATCAAATCTTTTCGGGATTTTTTTATTTAAACTCTTCTATTGTGTAAATGGACTCAGTTGTTACAAATCATTTAATACTCCAGGAACCATTCTAAAAATGAATATACTGTTTCATTAGACCCTTTACTCACTGCTACACGATGTTTATATTCCAACAAGTTATTTACCGCTATGGTGTGGTTTAAAGGTATCCACTGCTCAGCAGGGTCAGTTGATCCGCCTGATACAAGAAATGGACGGGGTGCCATCAGTGCATGTAGTTCGTGAATTCCGGAGTCAATCCATACTGCCGTTGCAAATTTATCATACAAACTGGATGCAAACATTGCCCACTTGCCTCCGTAAGAGTGCCCGACGATCCCTATCCTTTTGGGATCTACTACATCTACTTTTGCAAGTGCTTCGTAAGCGTTGGCTGCTGAATATGCAAGTGATGACAGGTGCCGGACCTCTGCGGTTTTATTTTCGGTTGTTCCTGTTGTCTCGATTGTACCAAAAGATAATGTCACAAATCCTCTTTTCGTTAATTGATTAGCAAAATCTCTGTTTTCTTTATCGCCAACCGTGATTACGGCGGGCATTTTTCCCTTTTTATCCGGTATAAAGAGATACCCTTCGGTATAGTCGTTTTGTGTCCATTTGAAACGAACAGTGTATTGTGTGAAATCTTCTCTCTTTTCCTGATCAATAATTTCAAATTGCTGATCTTCCAATATCGGGGGCCACTCATCCGTTATACTTAGCCAGGTCTCGCGTATCTCATTGCGCCTTTCTGTCCAATCATTATTATCTTTTACCGGGGTCCCGTCGTTGAATTGGAGTGGAGACCTATATCCATGTAGGGTGTTTTCGTACTCTTTGGGAGGAGTAAATAAGGGTTCGATTGTACGCCATGCACCCTCTTTAATTCTGATCGGGGTTACTGATGTGGGATTAATTACAGCTTTATGTGCAGCGAGTTGTGCCACTCTGGCCTGAAAAGGATCGATTGTAAACGGTATATAGCTGTTACCGAGTACAGGTTTTCCGAACAGTTTCTCATACCAAGCACATGATGCCGTGTATCTTCCATATGTTAATTCTAAATGATATCCGTCACGGCAAAAAGTGTCGCCCAGACTGCTGGTTCGTCCATTCTGTATGGCTGTTCCTGCAGGTATTACTATTTTTATCCCAGCTTTTTCAGCGGCTCTGTAAGAAGCATCAATAATTGCATTGTACATATCAGCCTGATAATAATCATAGTTGGAGAAACCGGAATGTGTAGATGACTGAGCATATGCCCAGGTGGAATGCAGTACAAATTGAACATCACTGTTTGTGGAGTGACTTTCAGCAAATTTTATCAAATCATCTAGATAAGGAAAATAAGTTTCATAAACTCCTGAAAGGGAACTAACCTGTTGGAAAGAGATATAATCCCAGTCTTCATCAATAATTGCATCTATAAGATTGAAATCGGGAGTTTCGGTTTTTTCTCCGTTTACTATCTTCCTGTATGAGTAGCTGTTTGAATTATTCTGTGAATTATTGAAGTGCGTTTCGAGTGAACAGCCACCAATATACATATTGCCGATTATTATTGTATCACCGGCAGCTTCAGCCAAACCATACAGGTAGTGTTCTATGGCATCATCAGAGAAACTATTGCCGATTGCCAGCAGCTTGATTTGTTCTGCGTGAATCGAAAAAAGGGATAACAGTAAACAAAATAACAATAAAAGTGCTCTTCTCATAATCTTAAAAAATATCTATTCATGAATCATTATATGGTAAAAATACAAATTTAATTATCTTTGCTAAAATAAGTGTACAAAATGTTTCTTATCAAAAGTACACAATAAATTAAAATTACAGCCTGAAATGAGTACAAAACAAGAGAGCGCCTCCGGATGGCTCGGCAAGAGAATGGCAGGTGCTCGCGGTTATTATGTTGCAGCTTCACTATTCACCCTCTTGAGTGCAGGTTGTTTCGTGATCTTCAGCCTGTACCTGTCTGAATTTGCGGCATCGTGGCTGGACAACGGATTAATAGTTACTGAAACATTGCTTATAGCTGCTCTGTTTCTGGCAGGTAGATATATATTTGCTCATCTGGAATCGAGATTTAACTACAACGCAGGTAATTCAATTGTTGCTGAAATAAAAAAAGAGCTTTTTCCTGTTTTGTTGCATGACAGTAAACTTAATTCCACTGACAGTGCGTTATATGTAACTAAAATTAGTGATGACTTAAGGCCATACTTTGCGTTTTTTGTCCCCTATTCTATCGCTACAGCGGTAGTCAGCATATTGTTACTGGTTATCTGTTTTATTGTGGAAAAATGGGTTGCATTGATACTTATGATTTCATTACTTGTTATTCCGATTCAGATGGCTGTAATTGGAATTGGTGCTGAAGCAATTCACAAAAAGCATACTCAGCTTTTTCTAAAGTACTCGGCTGTATTTTACAACAGACTGAAGACTATCGCGGAGACAGTTAACCTGTCCAATTTTAATACTCAGTATAAGTTTCTGTCGCGTAAGAGTGAAGAGCTGAATAATGCCACCACAAATGTGATGAAAGTAGCTATACTATCGTCGGCGGTACTCGAACTGTTTGTAACCATCGCTATTGCAGCAATTGCCATTTACCTTGGAATGAGTTTGATGGGGATTATGAACGGTCCGAATTACGGCAAGGGCTACGATTTCGGTACAGCACTGTTTCTGCTTACAATCACGCCATACTTCTTCTTTTACATTCGCAAGTTTGTAAGTGCTTACCACGACCGCAACAGGGCGCTGGCGGCGGCGGAACTGCTGATGCCGTTACTTGAACGTGAGAGTGAGCCTGAGGTAACTGACAAAAATGAGCCGTATCATAATCTGAATATCAGTAAAATCAGTTTTACATACCCCGACTCGCCAGTGAAGGTGTTACATAATATACATCAGCATTTCCCTGAAAAAGGAGTTGTATTGGTAAAGGGTATTTCCGGTTCCGGTAAGTCCACACTCCTGAAAATATGCGCCGGGAGTCTTTCTGTAAAAGAAGGGGATATTTCTGTAAACGGGAAAGATAATCTCTGGTCTGAACAGTGGCTAAAAGAAAACACATCTTATATGAACCAGTTCCCTTTTATTTTTGACGGGTCTTTACGTTATAATGTATTCCTGAAAAAAGAGGCAGAAGAAGGGGTTGAATATCCGGACTTCCTAAATCGTATTCTGGAAAAGAAAGAGGATGGATGGGATACTGAACTGAGTCACAATGGTGTGCAGTTGTCGGGGGGTGAGCGTCAGCTGCTCACTCTCGCCAGAATGATGTTACACCCTAAACCGGTGGCAATTCTGGATGAGCCTACCTCAAATCTGGATTCGGAAACGACTGAGGTAATTATTTCTGAGATTGTGAAAATGGCTGAGGAGCGACTTGTGATTGTTGCTTCTCACGAGCAGCGTTTTGAATCTGTGGCAGACAATATTGTTAACTTAAACTGGGGGGAACAAACGGAGTATGCGTGATTTTGTATTGACATATATAGTAAAACCTTTTAAGGGTAAATGGTGGAACGGGTTTTTGTTGCTGGCACTATGGACTGTTGCTTTTGTTGCTTTGCCCGCAATTTCGGGATGGTTCCTGGCTATATGCAGTGTGGTGTTTGTCACTGCTAACACAGGTTTTTCATATCTTATACCCTCTGCAATTATCAGGTTGCTGTCACTTCTGCGAACAGCTACACGTTATTTCGAACGTTTAGAAAATCATAAAACCACATTGAGTGTTCAACAGAGCCTGCAATTAAAGATATTCAGATCAGTGGCAGGATTGCCATATTTCAGGAAACAGGTAAATAACAATTCATCACTGCTTGAAAACAGTACGCATGGAGTTGATCAGATTCTTAACCATATACTCCTTTGGTTATTGCCTTTTTCGGCCCTGCTGTTAACAATAGGAGTTTATTTTATTTTTCTTCTGGTTTTCTCAGAAGTAATTGCAATTGAATTTATTATCTCTTCAGCAATTATCCTGTTCCTGATACCCCAATTTACTTTCAGGAGAAACAAGATTTTAAACGGGCAACTGAAGGCTGTTCGTGAAGAGAATCACGAGGCTTTGATTCAAAGCTTCAGAGGAAGAATTGAGATATCAAAATATAAACTTGAAGATAAGGCTGTTTCCACACATGAGAAAAACAGGTTGCAGATTGAGAGGTTAGATAAAAAACTGCAATTCAACTCCTTTTATATGCAGCTAATTGTCGGACTGGGATTCAGTTATATCGCTGCTTTCCTGCTGTGGAGTTCGGGTCAGCAAGGTTTGGATGCACCTCTTGCTATCGGAATATTTTTCGGTATTATGGCACAGGCCGAGCTGTCAGAGATGTTGTTTTCGGGTAAATCTGAAAAAAGTTCTGTAGAAGAGCAAATAAAGGATATGGTATCTCTGTTTGATGAAGGGTCTGAACCTGTAAAAGAAGTGTCAATAAATTTCCCACTTGAGATAATAGAGTTAACAGCGATTGAGGCGGTTATACCCGGAACACCGGTGCGGGTGGGACCTGTTTCTGTAAATATAAAAAAGGGTGAGTGGGTTGCTTTGTACGGGAAAACAGGTAAAGGAAAGAGTACTCTGCTGAACAGTCTCTTTTATCCGGAGTACAGGGATAATGGCAGTATGACATGGAATTATGAGCAGGAATTAACTCATCTGCCGGTGCCGGAAGCAATTTATGTGACTCAGAAAGCATATTTACTGACAGGTACGTTACGTGAGAATTTCGAAGGTTATCCCGACGAGGAGATTGAAAGGGTGCTGGATATTGTGGACCTGACTTCATGGTGCACATCTCTGCCTGATGGATTAGGAAGCTGGATTGGCGAAAACGGAGAAACACTAAGCGGCGGGCAGAGAAAAAAACTTCTGCTGGCACAGGCTCTTCTAAAGAGACCTCAACTGCTTGTGGTGGATGAACCGACTGCGGGAATTAGTGCAGAAAACGCTATTGAAATTTTTAATAATATAAGATTGCAGTATCCCGGTATATCTATACTTATGGCTACCCATATGAAAGAGTTTGAGCGGGTTGTTGATAAGGTTATAAAGATTTAATGTCACTTTTGATTTTATTATGTACATTTGTGTTTAAATTTTAATGTAAATAAACGGAAATCATTTATGTACAGAAGTAAGACATGTGGCGAGTTACGACTGGCCGATGTGAACAGTGAAGTGACTTTGGCAGGTTGGGTATCCAAGATTCGCAAGATGGGTGGAATGACTTTTATTGATCTCAGGGATCGGTATGGTATAACACAACTGTCGTTTAATCAGGAGGTGAATCATGATCTGTGTGAACAGGCTAACAAACTTGGACGCGAATGGGTTGTCCGGGTAACAGGTACAGTAAAAGAGCGCAGCAGCAAGAACAGCCATATTCCTACGGGAGATATTGAGATTATTGCTACTGAACTGACTGTTCTGAATGCTTCCAAAACTCCCCCTTTTACTATTGAGACAGAGACCGACGGTGGCGATGAACTTCGTATGAAATATCGTTATCTGGACCTACGTCGCAGTGTTGTCCGTCAGAATCTGGAGCTTCGTCATAAAATGACTTTCGAGACACGCCGTTATCTCGATGAAAGAAATTTCCTGGAGGTTGAAACTCCTGTTCTTATTGGCTCTACGCCTGAAGGTGCACGTGATTTTATTGTTCCTTCAAGAATGAATCAGGGAGAATTTTATGCACTTCCTCAGTCACCACAGCTGTTCAAACAGCTATTGATGGTATCAGGGTTTGATCGCTACTTCCAGATCGTCAAATGTTTCCGTGACGAAGATTTAAGAGCTGACAGACAACCTGAGTTCACTCAAATCGACTGTGAGATGTCGTTCGTTAATCAGGAGGATGTCCTCAACATGTTTGAAGGGCTTACGAAACATCTTTTCAAGAAAATCAAGGATATTGATTTACCGGATTTCCCGCGAATCAGTTATGCCGATGCAATGAGACTTTATGGATCAGATAAACCTGATATCAGATTTGGCATGACCTTCACTGAGCTCAAGGATTTGACTACAGGTCAAGGTTTTGGAGTATTCGACTCTGCTGAATATATTGGTGCAATTTGTGCCAAAGGGTGTGCTTCCTATACTCGTAAACAGGTTGATGAACTTACCGATTTTGTGAAACGTCCGCAGGTTGGAGCTAAAGGTCTTATCTATGTGAGATATAATGAGGACGGTTCCGTAAAATCATCTGTAGATAAATTTTACAGTGAGGATATTCTTAAAACATGGATCGAAAGATGTGAAGCAAAACCGGGTGATTTACTGCTAGTGCTAGCAGGTGAAACGGAAAAAACGCAGAAGCAGTTGAGTGAACTGCGACTTGAGATGGGTAACCGACTTGGACTAAGAGATAAATACAATTATAAATGTCTGTGGGTGGTTGACTTTCCACTTCTTGAGAAAGATGAGGAGTTAGGTCGGTATTTTGCCAAACATCACCCGTTTACATCTCCTAAACCGGAGGATATTCCGCTTCTGGACTCTGATCCGGGTGCTGTGCGTGCAAATGCTTATGACATGGTAATTAACGGTGTTGAGATTGGGGGTGGATCTATACGTATCCATGACAGCGGACTGCAAAAGAAGATGTTTTCAGTTCTCGGTTTTACGGAAGAGCAGGCAGAAGCTCAGTTTGGTTTCCTGATGAACGCTTTTCAGTACGGCGCACCTCCGCATGGCGGAATAGCATTCGGATTGGATAGGTTTGTTTCTATCTTCGCGGGACTGGACAGTATCCGTGATACAATCGCTTTCCCTAAAAATACGGCAGGTCGTGATGTTATGATTGATGCTCCTTCTAAGGTAGCAAAAGAGCAGCTTGATGAATTAGGTATTATGCTTAAACCTTTGGAGTCAAAATAAACAGTCGTATCTAAAATATTATAAATAGCAAAAGCTGCCTGATAGGCAGCTTTTGTTGTGATAAAAACCAGTTAATTTTTTTATTATAAAACGTAACCTTCAGTATATGTTTTATTGAAAAGTCGGTTTGCATCTGCTTCTGCGTCATCAACAAACTTTTCTGCAGCGGGATCCCACTTTATCGGGCGACCGAGATCATAGGCAATATTACCAAGTGTGCAAACAACACATGAACTGTGCCCAACTTCTACGGGAACTGTAGGTTCTGTTCTGTTCTTGACTGATTCAATAAAATTAGCAAGGTGAGGTATCTGAGTTTCATAAGCCCCTTCTGTCTCTTCTCTTTGAACAGGCAACAGGCTGTCATCAGATGCTATAAAGTGCTCTCTGGATACTTCAAGCCATCCTTTATCTCCCCAGAATTTAACGCCCTTGGTCATCTTTTCGTCAAAAGGCTCTTCAGTCATGATTGTACCATTGGCGTATTTATAAGTAAGGAATTTAGTATCCTGATAACCTGCAGGAATAATCTCTACCGGTCCGTTTCCATCCATTCCTAAACCCCATTGAGCAATATCAAACATATGAGCACCCCAGTCGGTTGTAAAGCCTCCGCCCAACTCTTTATACCAGCGCCAGGCTCCCCAGATTTGCTCATTCTGCTCAGGATCAATAGATATTATCGGATTGAGCTGTGAGTTGTAGTGTAGGTATTCAGAAGGACCTAACCAAAGTGGCCAGTTTAGATCTGCAGGCACCGGTTCCTCGGGAAGATCGTAAGGAGTGGGAGGTGCACCGACATAAGCATTTATACGCTCAATGGTTCCCAGTTTTCCCTCCTGTACCATTCTTACAGCATGCTGGAAGTTAGCATCAGACCGTTGCTGACTGCCTACTGCTAAAATAACCCCATTGTCTCTCACAGCCTTTATCAGCTCCTGCCCTTCTTTAATAGTAAAAGTTAAAGGCTTTTCAAGATAAACATCCTTCTTTGCGTTACATGCCTGAATAGCGATAAATGCGTGCCAGTGATCAGGTGTTGCTATTACAACAGCATCAATATCATCGCGCGCAATTAAATCGGAATAGTGTTCATAAACATCTACAATAACTTCATTTTCGCCATTTGCATAGTGTTCTTTCACTCTTTTTTGAAAACGCTCTCTCTTGATTCCATAAACATCACAACCTGCAACGACTTTAACATCGGGCATACCAATGTAGCCGTTTAAAAGGTACATTGCCTGTTGACCGAGACCTATAAAGCCCAGGCGGACTAATCCTTCAGTTGAAGTTGACTCTTTACTTTGTTTGCATGATGACAGAAACTGCGGAAATGCGGCAATTCCTAATGCCCCGACAGCAGCTGTTTTGATAAATTTTCTTCTTGATAATTGATTACTCATGACTTTAGATTATTATTGTTTTAAGTACTTTTTTGATATTTTAAATGCAAATATATAATTATTTATTATCTATTTCAATTTTAACTAAGAAAAGTATTATTTGCCAAATTATTAAATCATAATCTCTTAAATCATACTCTCCAATTTACCCCTGTCTAGTACCTTCACTTCTCTCTTATACAGGGAAATCAGTTCTTCCCTGATCATATCTCCTAATGTACGTGCAAGAGAAGGCCGCTGAACTCCAAAATACTCGGCTAACTGACTCTGGGTCCTTTTCAGGATAAAAGTATCGTTCTGAAGTGTTGTGTTTTCTAAAATATATAATGAGAGTTTTCCTTTTAATGTTTTTATCGACATCATCTGGACCTTCTTGGAGAGAAAAACCGTCATATTTGAGTTGAGCTTCATGAAATTAGTAAGGAGCTGCTCATTCATCATCATCTCTTTTAACCAACTTGTTCGTGGGATTATGTAAAACTGACTCTTCTGCATTGATATCACATCTACAGGATAGCGGTTTTCTGTGGCTACAAGAAATGCAGGAGCCAACGGGCGCACAGGTTCGATAAACTCTATTTCAACGACATTCCCGTCCTTGGTCACCATTTCTGTTCTTACTAACCCATCTGCCAATATATATAGTGAGTGAATTATATCGCCCTGGCGGACTACATGCTGTCCTTTTTCGACTTCCAAAACTTCTGAAACGGAACGTGATATTATCTCGTCAGTTTCACTTTTTGAAAGACCGGTGAACAGAGGACAATTAGATAAATCCATTTTATTTCAATCGTTAGAAAACAAAGATACGTAAAAATGAGTCTATGATATTTATTAAAACAGGTTAAAAGTGCGAGTTGTAACTTTGGTTACATAAATTGAAACTTCAAGAAGATAAATTTGCATCAGAAAATTTAAATGTATAGTTGAAAATGGAAAAAATGTTTTGTTATCAATGTCAGGAGACAAGTAAAAATGAAGGCTGCACAATAGTCGGGGTATGTGGTAAAACGGCTGATGTGGCTAATTTGCAGGATCTGTTAATGTTCCTTTGTAAAGGTATTTCTCAATACACCGTGAGACTAAGAAAACTGGGTATAGAGATTCCTGAAATTGACAGGTTTATAGTTGACAGTTTATTCATGACTATCACCAATGCAAACTTTGACAAGAGCCGGTTTATTACACGTATATTGATGGCTTACGAGATAAGAAATGCGGCGAAAGAGCGTTTGATTTCTGCAGGCGGAAAAATAGATGATATCACGTTTGAAGGTGCTTTCTGGGTTGGTGAGACTGAGGAGGAAATGGCTGAGAAAGCATTGGAAGTAGGCGTTTTGGCGAGTGAGGATATTGATATCCGCTCACTTCGCGAATTGACAACATACGGACTGAAAGGAATGGCTGCATATGCTGAACATGCCTATAATCTGGGATATACAGACAGTGAGATTTACAGCTTTATGCAGAAAGCCTTAGTGGATATAACTGATGACACTTTGTCCGCAGATGATCTGACTGCTCTTGTACTCGAGACAGGAAAATTTGGTGTTCAGGTAATGGCATTACTTGATAAGGCAAACACTGCAAGCTATGGTAATCCTGAAATTACGAAGGTTAATCTTGGCGTTCGTAATAATCCGGGTATCCTCATCAGCGGCCACGATATGAAAGATATGGAAGAGTTGCTTAAACAGACTGAGGGCAGCGGTGTTGATGTTTACACTCACAGCGAAATGCTCCCTGCTCATTATTATCCTGCATTCAAGAAATACAGTCATTTTGTTGGAAACTACGGTGGTGCATGGTGGAACCAAATCAATGACTTTGAAACGTTTAATGGTGTTTTCCTGTTTACGACAAACTGTATAGTTCCGCCAAGGAAAAACTCTACATACGGCGACAGGGTTTATACAACCGGTGCTTCCGGATTTGAAGGTTTCAAGCATATTGATGACCGCAAAGAGGGAGAGGCTAAAGATTTCTCAGAGCTTATTGAGCATGCTAAAAAATGCAAAGCTCCAGAGGAGATTGAAACAGGTGAGATTGTGGGTGGTTTTGCTCACAATCAGGTGATTGCTTTGTCGGATCAGATTATAGAGGCTGTTAAAACAGGTGCTATTCGGAAATTCTTCGTGATGGGCGGATGCGATGGTCGCGTGAGAGGCAGAAATTACTATACAGAATTTGCTGAAAAGATGCCTAAAGATACTGTAATTCTGACTGCCGGATGTGCAAAGTACAGATACAACAAACTGCCTCTGGGAGACATAAATGGCATTCCCCGTGTACTTGATGCGGGTCAATGTAATGACAGCTACTCATTGGTTAAAATTGCACTTGCTCTTAAAGATGCTTTTGGTTTTGATGATCTTAATGACTTGCCAATTGTTTATAATATTGCGTGGTATGAACAGAAAGCTGTTATTGTTTTACTGACGTTGCTCTCTTTAGGTGTAAAGAATATCCATCTTGGACCTACTCTGCCTGCTTTCCTTTCACCTAACGTGGCTAATGTACTGGTTAATACGTTTGGCATTTCGGGTATTACAACAGTTGACGAAGATTTAAAGATTTTCATGGAAGCTTGATCATCGCTAAATAATTAAAATCGCTAAACAATTAAATAAAAAGGATATGAGCGAATTTATTAATAACTCAACGCAGCGTAAAGAGAAGCTTCGCAGCCTTCTGCTGGAACTGCATAACGGAGGAGATCCTAAATTGCTGCGTCAGCATCTAATTAATGCTTTGAGAAGCATTCCTTATAATGAAGTGGTTGAGGTTGAACAGGAGCTGATTAACAGCAACTCTTTAACTGAACAGGAAATACTGGAGTTTTGCGATTTGCATACGGCTGTACTTGACGGAAGTATCGATTTACAAGGAGCAAAAGATGTGCTTCCGGGACATCCAGTTGATACATTTATGAAAGAGAATATTGCGATTCGCCAACAGATTGAGGCTTACAGGGCGGCCAGAAAAGAGATTGACGGCATAACTGATTCTGAAGTTCCCGGTTATGTTCTTCAGTTACGCACTATTTTCAACAACTTCTCTGATATTGACAAGCACTACAAACGCAAGGAGTATCTTTTGTTCCCGTTTCTGGAAAAGCATCTAATCACCGGCCCTCCTAAAGTTATGTGGGGTAAACATGATGAGACACGTGAACTGCTTAAAAAATCTCATGAGATACTCACTTTTCCAATTGCCAATGCGGAATACTTAAAATCAGCCTTAAAAGAATCGCTTGACGTAACAGTAGAGATGATTGAAGGAATGATTATGAAGGAGGAGGAGATACTTTTCCCAATGGCGATGGATACGCTTAATGAAGAAGAATGGTATAAAGTGTATCAGGAGACACCTGATTTCGGCTACTGCCTGTATGACCCTGAAGATGAATGGACTCCGGCAGGAATAAAAGTGGAAAAACAGGAGTATGTTCAAGCTGATGGAATCAGATTGTCTACAGGAGCTTTCAGTATTGCTGAGCTGGAGGCACTTTTCAAACACCTTCCTATAGATATTACGTTCGTTGATAAAGATGATAAAGTGCGGTTTTTTTCTCACAGCCCTAACAGGGTGTTTGAACGAAACCGCTCAATTATCGGTCGCGATGTGAGGATGTGTCACCCACCGGGCAGTGTACATGTTGTGGAACAAATACTGAGAGACTTCAAAAGTGGCAGAGAGAACAAAGCTATTTTCTGGATATCAGGATTTCAAAAGTACAGATTTATTGTGATTCAGTACTACGCTGTCAGAGGTAAGGATGATGAATACTTGGGTGTACTGGAAGTAACACAGGATATTACAAAGCTTCGTAACCTGGAAGGCAATCAGCGACTGCTGTCTTATGAAAATAAATAGTTTATTATAAAAATTGTAATGTTTCGCCTTAAACTGGTGTTACATATTTTCATGACAAGTATATAATTAATAAAGCCGGCTATTTTAGCCGGCTTTATTTCTATACTGATTACTTATTATTTAATCAGATTATAATAACATTTTTTTAGAGATTAGGATTTACACTGCTCCACTCATCAGTTGCAGGTATAATTCCCATAGATATAACCTCATCACGCAATTTTACAAGATGGGTATAACTTTGTTTCAACTCTGCTAATTCAGCATCAGTTCCTTTGATTTCGCCAAAAGAAACACCATTTTTGTCAAGTGTTGTTTCCATAGCCATCATTATATGCTCGAAACCCTGTTCGTTTACGTAGCATCCTGAAGGCCAGCGGAAAGCTTCACCGCCCATTGCTGCCCTTATCATTTCCACTGAAGTGTATGCAGGGCTCTGGAATGATGAACGTCCTCTTAGTTTAATAATATTTGCACCACCTTTGGTTACACGAACTTTTAAGTCAGCCCACTGCTCGTTGGTAAGTGAGTCTGTACCTATAAGATCAGTCAACGGTTTGCCGTCTACTTTAGCTGTAGAAGCAAATACAGCCATCTGTTCACCGTGACCGCCATAAGTACGGGCATTTGTAACTTTATTCTGTGCTACGCCAAAATGTTTAGCCAGCTCACTTTGCAGTCTTGTACTGTCTAACGCTGCCAGTGTTGTAACTTGTGAGGGTTTAAGTCCTGAGTAAATTAATGCTACCAGACCTGTAATATCTGCAGGATTAAAGATGATTGTCAGATGCTCCAGTTCAGGGCAGTATGACTTGATATCTTTGCCCAGTTGTGCTGCAATTTCAGCATTACCTTTCAGTAAATCTTCACGTGTCATGCCATCTTTACGTGGTGCACCACCTGATGAAATCATATACTTGGATCCGGTAAATGCCTCTTTAACATCGTCAGAGTATGTGAAGTTTATATCATCGAAACCAGAGTGACGCATCTCTTCAACAACTCCCTCAAGTCCTTTTGCAAAAGGGTCATAGAGACAGATGTTAGGTGTCAGACGCATCATGGCAGCTGTTTGCGCCATATTGGAACCGATCATACCGGCAGCTCCTACAATAGTTAATTTGTCGTTCGTTAGAAAACTCATAATTGGTTGTTATTTAAATATTAATGATTCCGCTCTATAAAGTGACTTTAGGACTTCAAATATACAAAATATTGCCTGATCAGCAGGTATCTGTTTTAATAAAATTCACTAAAATATACACTAAAAGAGATGATTAGAGCAAACTCCATGCAACAGTCAGTCCTGCCATAACTATAGACACCATACTCATTAGCTTTATCAATATATTAAGCGAGGGTCCGGCAGTATCTTTAAATGGATCACCAACAGTATCTCCAACCACAGCTGCCTTGTGTGCTTCGCTTCCTTTACCTCCCAGATTTCCCATTTCTATATACTTTTTGGCATTATCCCACGCACCACCCGAGTTAGCCATAAAAATAGCCATTACAAATCCGGTACTTAATCCTCCTGCTAACAAACCCATAACACCTGATACTCCCATAAGCAGACCGGTAATTATAGGTGCAGCAACAGCAAGCAGTGAAGGCAACAGCATCTCCTTTTGCGCTCCTTTTGTGGAGATTGTAACACACCTCCCATAATCAGGCGTAGTTTCGCCTGTAAGTATTCCTTTAAATTCACGGAACTGATAACGAACCTCCTCAACCATTTTCCTGGCTGTCCTGCCTACAGCATTAATAGTAAGCCCGCAGAACAGAAATACCATCATTGATCCAAGGAATAATCCTGCAAGTACTTTTGGATTCATAAGTGTAACCTGATAGTAATTCATAAAATCCACAAAACTTGCTTTGGCAACTTCAACTGTCTGTCCATCTGCAAATTCAAGTACAGTATCGTTTACACGCAACAGTGCAACTCTGATCTCTTCTACATAAGATGCTAACAAAGCCAGACCGGTAAGTGCAGCTGAGCCAATCGCAAACCCCTTTCCTGTGGCAGCAGTTGTATTCCCTAATGAATCTAACATATCGGTCCTTCTTCTGACTTCAGGATCCATACCGCTCATCTCGGCAATGCCACCTGCATTATCTGCAATCGGTCCATAAGCGTCAGTTGCAAGCGTAATCCCAAGTGTTGAAAGCATGCCGACTGCCGCAATCGCAATTCCATACAGCCCCATACTCACGTTTTCAGCTGTAAGCATGTTTACAATATCAAATCGTATGGCAGACAGATAGGCAATAAGTATAGCAACTACAATTGTAAGCACTGGAATAACAGTAGAGATAAAACCGGTTCCCATGCCGGATATTATGACAGTAGCCGGACCTGTCTTTGCGCTATTTGCAATTTCAATTGCCGGCTTATGAGAAGAAGAAGTGAAATACTCTGTTCCCTGTCCGATTATAATACCTGCCAGGAGTCCTGTTATAACTGAAAATGAAAGCCCAATCCAGTTGCTGAATCCTAATAAATAGAGTATACCGAAAGTAATTATAGCAATAAAAACAGCACTGATATTAACTCCTCTGTTGAGAGAATCCATAAGCTGCTTAACAGTTGCATCCTCTTTCGTTTTAACCATAAATATTCCCAAAATCGATAGGAAAACTCCAATTGCAGCAATTAGCATGGGAGCCAAAACTGCATTTTCCTGCATTGAGGGATTCAATATAAATGCAGAAGCACCTAATGCTGCTGTTGATAAAATTGAACCACAATATGATTCATAAAGATCTGCCCCCATTCCGGCAACATCTCCAACGTTATCTCCGACATTATCTGCTATTGTAGCAGGATTCCTCGGGTCATCTTCTGGAATTCCCGCCTCAACCTTACCTACCAAATCCGCACCCACATCCGCAGCTTTGGTATAGATTCCTCCGCCTACACGGGCAAACAAAGCCTGAGTTGAAGCACCCATTCCAAATGTCAGCATTGTTGTGGTAATCATAATCAACTTATGGCCGGCATCTGCATCCTCTACAAAGAAATCAAGGATAAGATACCAGGCCGAGATATCCAATAGTGCAAGGCCAACTACAACCAGCCCCATCACTGCACCGGATCTGAATGCAATTCTCAGTCCGCTGTTCAGAGATTTCTGCACTGCGTTCGCAGTTCTGGCTGAAGCATAAGTAGCAGTTTTCATACCAAAGAATCCGGCAAGTCCGGAGAAAAAACCTCCGGTGAGAAATGCAAAGGGCACCCATTTATTCTGCAGACCAAAAAATGACATTGCTGCAAAAATGAGTGCCAGAATTATAAATACAATTATAACTACCTTATACTGCTGTTTAAGGTATGACATGGCCCCCTCACGGATGAAGCCGGCAATTGTTCTCATTTTAAGTGTGCCCTCATCCTTTTTCATCAAAGTTCTGTAAAAATAAAAAGCGCATACTAATGCTGCTAATGAGGCAATCGGTATCAGGAAAAAGTAGTTCATAGGCTGGCATTTAAAGTTTTACATAAAAAAGGTATTATTTGCAAAGATGATAATTTTTCAGAATAAAACGAGTTTTTCAGTAAAAAAAAGACCAAAAAAAAGCCACCCCTTAAACAGGATGGCTCTTAAACTAATCAACAAGACTTTTTATTTAATCTTTTTATATCCATATACGGCTCTGTCGCCCAGTTCTTCTTCAATACGAAGCAGCTGATTGTATTTTGCCATACGGTCTGAACGGCTTGCAGAACCTGTTTTGATTTGACCTGCATTAGTTGCAACTGCAATATCAGCAATTGTAGAGTCTTCAGTTTCACCCGAACGGTGTGAAGTCACGCTGGTATAACCATGTCTGTGAGCCATCTCTATAGCATCAAGTGTTTCTGTAAGTGTACCTATCTGATTTACTTTAATAAGGATAGAGTTTGCGCAACCCTCTTTAATACCTTTCTTCAGGAAATCTACATTTGTAACAAACAGGTCATCACCAACCAATTGACATTTGTTGCCAATTTTATCTGTAAGTAATTTCCAGCCTTCCCAGTCGTTTTCGTGCATACCGTCTTCAATAGAATCGATAGGGTATTTAGTGATAAGCTCTTCTAAATATGCAACCTGTTCTTCACGACTGCGTTTTTTACCGTTTTCGCCTTCAAATTTTGAGTAATCGTAAACACCATCAACATAGAACTCAGATGCTGCACAATCAAGTGCAATTGTCACATCCTCAGCTGGCTTGTATCCTGCATTTTTAATAGCAGTCAGAATTGACTCTAGAGCTTCCTCTGTTCCGCCACTCAGGTTAGGTGCAAAACCACCTTCATCTCCAACAGCTGTACTTAATCCTTTATCATGAAGAACTTTCTTCAATGCGTGGAATACTTCAGTACCCATACGCAGACCTTCTTTGAATGACTCTGCACCTACAGGACGAATCATGAACTCCTGGAATGCTATTGGAGCATCTGAATGCGATCCGCCGTTGATGATATTCATCATAGGAACAGGTAAAACATAAGTATTAGTACCACCAATGTATCTGTAAAGTGGTAATCCAAGATAGTTTGCAGCTGCTTTTGCTACGGCAAGAGAAACACCCAAAAGAGCATTAGCTCCAAGATTAGATTTAGTTTTAGTACCGTCCAGTTCAAGGATCTTAGCGTCAATCTTTGTCTGTTCCAATACGTTCATTCCAATTAATTCGGGAGCAATAGTGTCGTTGATGTTTGCTACAGCCTTCAATACACCTTTACCAAGATAACGGCTCTTGTCACCGTCACGAAGTTCCAATGCTTCATTTTCACCTGTTGAAGCGCCTGATGGAACAGCTGCACGACCAAATGCACCTGATTCTGTTAATACATCTACTTCAACTGTTGGATTACCTCTTGAATCCAAAATTTCTCTTCCTAAGATACTTACAATTCTCATGTTGTTGATTTTTATACGTAATAAAATAGTTCTGTTGATATGGGTTATTAATTAAACTAACCCCAATTTGATTGAATTACAACCTAATACACTCAATCTTCTTCAATTAATTATATTACTGCAAATATACATAATTTTCTGATAAAACACTCCGTATAACACTCAGAAAATCAAATAACAAATTTGATCACATAGCCGCATTCACGGTTTCAACAAGTGCACTCATATTTGAGGTAATAAGCTTAACTGAAATTGCCATAAGTATTACACCAAAAAATTTACGCAGAATATAGGCTCCGCTTGCTCCTAGAAGTTTTTTCACCTGATCCAGATACCTCAACACCAGATAAACAATCAGCATGTTAATCAAAACAGCTATAATAATGTTTACGGTATGATATTCAGCCCTCATAGTTAATAGTGTGGTAAAACTTCCCGGTCCTGCTATCAGCGGGAAAACTACCGGGAAAAGAGTTGAAGAATTATCTGCAGACGGATTATCATTTCTGAAAATCTCTACACCGAATATCATTTCTATGGAAATAATGAGTAAAACAATTGCACCTGCAACAGCAAAGGATGAAATGTCGACTTGAAAAAGCTTTAGCAGTCCTTCTCCTACAAACAGGAAAGCTACAAGTATGATCGTGGAGTATACAGCTGCTTTTTCCGGATGTATTGTCCTGCCCTGACTTCTTAAATTCAGGAAAATCGGAACTGATCCGGTAACATCGATAATTGCAAACAAGACCAAAAAAGCACTTACTATTTCAACCCAGCTAAAAGCAACCATAAAAAATATATTTAGAATAATGAAAGGATACGCTTACTATTTGAGTGCAAAAATAACAATTTTAAGCAAAATATCAAACTCTGGATTTTAATTTGTCAGTAACTGTAGTAATTTTTTCGAACTCAAAAGGCTTAGGATGTACGTAATTCAGATATTTCACAATCCTGAAAGCATTAAAGTTATGAAAGAAACGCTTCACAAAACTTTTCAATGTTGCACAGTTATCGTTACAATCTCTCAATAGTTTCAAATATTCATTCTCATTTAAAAAGTCAATCAGTACCGGGTGCAATTCTGACACTTTTGAAATTATTGTTGCATCATCTTTTTTAAAAAAGAACTCCTTCAGATCAAAAAACCTCTTAAGTTCATGAAAGGATTGCCTTGAATAAACTTTCAAAATCCCGTCAGGCTCATCCAGTATTTTTTGTATTGCCGGCCCCGTACCAAACGGAACCCTGTCAGAAAATCTTGCAAGAGGATAAACGAATGTATCTTTTAAAAATTTCACCTCACCAAGAGGAAATACTTTCTGCAGAAAGTAAAAGTCTTCACCACCCTGCTGGCGTCCCATGCCGCCTGCTCTAACATAAGCATCTGCCGATACTGCAAATGCTGACCCTATTGTGTGATAATAATAGGGGAAACCGATTTGTTTTAGGCTTTCACTGTAATAGTGCAGATATGCCTCATATTGCCTTACTGCATATTCAATATTACCGGCATCACTTTCTACTCTGTGATAAAAGTTGTGTATCGTGACTTTAAGCTTTTCATTTTGCTTGAATGCATCGTAAATACTGGTCAGAAAATTATTCGATACTTCACAGTCCGCATCCAATGATACAATAATACCGTTGTAATTATCTGTCTTATAAAAATGGTCAACAGCAAGGTCCATTCCGATTTTTCGTGCAAAACCTACCCCGGCATGTTTGTCAGGAAGTAGCTCTAAACACAAAAATCTAAGCTCAATACCATGATCCCTGATTTTTTTCCTGTAATCGTACAGTTCTAAATAGGTATCTCTATTTCGACTCACTATTTCTAAATCAGTTTTAACAGCCGAATTAATAACAACTAAAATAGTCACTTTTACGTCTGGTAAATCACAATTAGTGATATTGTCCAGAGTATTAATTAAATCAGGCTCATCATAACAAGGTATAACTATAACAATACCGGATTCTTGAAATTCATTATTGTACCCATCAAGAAAATTTTGTTTCTGTTTTTGTAAGTAATTCTTAAAAGTTTGTTTCATAAGACTAAATTAGGAATAAGAAAACAAAAAAAGGCTCTTTGCAACAAAGAACCTTTATAATTTATCTATTAACCAAGATAACTTCTGCTTAATCTGATTATTCTGATTATTCTCCTGTAGCAGGAGCAGTTGCCGGTCCATATTTATTATTAAGGAACTGTACCACTTCATCAGTAATATCATATTTGTCCTTAGCATAAATTAATGTACTGGTTGAAATATTGCTAAAAATAATTTCGTAATTTCTCTCACGGTTGAATTCAGTCATTCTGACTTTAATAGTATCTTCCATTTGCAGATTCAGTTTCTGCTGCTCAAGCATGAAATCCTGCGACAGTCTGTCTGCCAGCTGCTGATACTCCTGATTCATCTGAAGTATACGCTCCTGTTCCTGCTGAGCTCTTTCCTGACTCAAAAAGGCATTATTGCGCAATTTACGTTCAAATTCCTGTGCCGCAGAGTTAATTTGATTCTGACGCTGATTAAGCGTAGCTCGTGTGCTCTCTTCTTTTCTTAAAAGAGATTCATTCAAATCCTTTGCAAAATTATAATTCATCAATAGTGAATCAACGTTAACATAAGCTATTGGCAAAGTAACTGAAGAGTCATTTAATAAGATTGATAAATCACTACTACCTGCATCTTTTCCGGATTTGCCTGTTGTAAAATGCAGGATAAAAAGAACAATAACTGCAATAGCCAGTACTCCACTGACTATATAATTGGTGAAATTCTTCATTATTAAGGAAGTTTATAATTTTTCGTTTTTCATTAATTTCACAATAGGGCTTTCTTTATAGCGATATTCAGTATCTTGAGATGTAGCACAACTTATACCTCTATCTTGCATAGCTTTACTTGCTCCTATGTGTGTATTGGGGAATTCACCTTTTTTGGTAAAAAAAACACGAACACCCATCAAAAGTATTGCTATAAAGCCTACTACTATACTTATAATTATTGTTTGTAACATAATAATACTTCTTTTCGAGTCGCAAAGATAGATTATTTACTTAATTAAACACGATTTTTTCTTATTAAAGATGCTAAAATTATTGTGAGAACGTTTTATTTCACCTATTTTTATAGATTAGAAATTATAAATACTAATATACTATGACAATAAAAGAATTAGAGCCATCGGCAATATGGGGTTATTTTTATGATATCACTCAAATCCCGCGACCTTCAAAAAAAGAGGAAAAGATAAGGGCATATTTACTTGATTTTGCTGAGAAACACAATCTGGAAGTAAAACAGGACAAGGCAGGAAACATACTTATAACAAAACCTGCGACTACCGGCAAAGAGGATCTGCCTACTATTATTCTTCAATCTCATATCGATATGGTTTGTGAGAAGAACTCAGACGTCGAACATGATTTTGACAATGACCCTATTGAAACTATTATTGAAGGTGATTGGGTAAAGGCCAACGGCACTACTCTCGGAGCCGACAACGGAATAGGTGTTGCGGCAGAACTGGCAGTACTGGCTTCTGACAATATTGCCCATGGTAAAATTGAAGCATTTTTCACTGTTGACGAAGAAACAGGATTAACCGGTGCTAACGCTCTCGTGAAAGATTTCCTGTCAGGCAATCTTCTGATAAACCTGGACACGGAGGAAGAGGGTGAAATATATATAGGGTGTGCCGGTGGAAAAGGGACAAAAGCATACTTCAAATACAAGGAGAAAGATGCACCTAAGAAATACTTCTGGTTCAGGGTGATGGTGAAAGGATTAAGGGGTGGACACTCCGGTAGTGATATTGACAAAGGTTTCGGCAATGCCAACAAGATTCTTGCCCGCTTTTTAAACTCTATATCCAGAAAAAAATATGATATGATTCTTTCCGAAATTGGAGGTGGAAACCTTCACAATGCTATTCCCAGGGAAGCATATGCACTGTTAGGTGTCAAAGAGAAGTATAAAGAGGATATCAGAGTAAAACTAAATACGTTTCTTGCTGATGTACAGAATGAATTAAAACATACTGAGCCAAATCTTGATATTCAGCTTGAATCAGTACAGATACCTTCAAAAGTAATAAACAAAAAAACAACCGAAAGACTGATTCTTGCACTTAATGCTTGTCCACACGGCGTTATAGGGATGAGTCACGACATACCCGGTCTTGTTGAAACTTCTACAAATCTGGCTTCCGTAAAAATGCTGCCCGATAATCAGATTGAAATAGGCACAAGTCAGCGCAGCTCTGTCGAATCACAAAAAAGATACGTAGTCAACATGGTTTCATCTGTATTTGAACTGGCAGGTGCTAAAGTAGTTCACAACGAAGGATACCCGGGATGGCAGCCAAATCCGGATTCTAAACTGCTTAAACTGGCACAAAGAGAATACAAAAAGCTTTATAATAAAAATCCTAAGGTAAAGGCAATACATGCCGGACTTGAATGCGGATTGTTTCTGGAAAAATATTCTAATCTCGATATGATCTCGATTGGACCTGACATGACTGATGTTCATTCACCCGATGAGAAAATGAAAATTTCCTCTGTAGGTAAATTCTGGGACTTCCTGGTGAAAATACTGGAGAATATCTCTTCTGATGATATGAAATAAATATCCGTAATATTTAGTGTCAGGTCGCAGAGTATTCATATTATCTCTATATTTGATAATATCATTCACGGAAATTGTTTCACAAAACAATCTCCGTGTAATGTTTTATAATGTTGAAAATCTATTTGACACATCTGACAATCCTGTTAAAGATGACAATGATTTTCTGCCTGACGGTTTTATGAACTGGACACCCTGGAAGTATCGTAAAAAACTGCGCAATATAACAAGTGTCATAACTGCTGTAGGCGGCATGCATTCACCTGCTTTGGCTGGACTTTGTGAAGTTGAAAATGACAGTGTCATGCATGATCTTATCAATCACTCCCCTCTGTGGGCGCAGGGATATGATTACGTAATAACAGACTCTCCCGATATCAGAGGAATAAATATTGCCCTGCTTTATCAGCGGCATCAGTTTAAACTTTTGGGAAGCACTGAGTATGAAATAAAATTAAAAGAAAAAAACAGAAGACCGACACGCAACATACTACATGCTACAGGCTTAATCATAAACAGCGACACTCTTGATGTATTTGTATGTCACTTTCCTTCAAGAAGCGGAGGAGAAAAAGAGACTGAGCAGGCAAGGATTGAATCAGCATTGGTGCTGAGAGAGAGAGTTGACAGTCTGCTTTCAAAGCGGGATATTGCAAATATAATTATCATGGGAGATTTTAACGATCAACCCGATGATAAAAGCATGTCTGAATCACTTCAGGCAAGCAGTATTGATATTCTTTCTGAATACAAGTTATCTGAAATTGATTACGATAAAGAACTGTTTAATTTATTCCGAAGCAGTGACATTGAAAAGGATAGGGACAAGGGGACTTATAAATACCAGGGCAAATGGTATATTAATGACCATATTATTGTCAGCGGCAATCTTTTGAATCCAAAAAGCCCTGTTAACGTTAAAAACAATGAAGTAAATATTTATAACGGAGATTTCCTTTTAGAAGATGATAAGAAATACTATGGTAAAAAACCATTCAGAACCAATCTGGGACCCCGTTATAACAATGGGTTCAGCGACCATCTTCCAATTTATACGGATTTAATAATTAATCCACATTCAGCAATTTAATACGTGTTTAACTACTTATTTTTTCAAACTTTATATTAAAACAGTTGGTTTGTTTGATAAATTAGCAATACATTTGTATACTCTATAGTAGATAGAAAAATAAAATCTATAAGATTTAATCAACATCAACAATTACAACATTACAAACAAATAAAAAAACCTATGAATCCATTACTTATTAATTTAAACGGTTGGGAAATTCCTATTATAGTCTTAGTTATTCTAATACTTTTCGGTGGCAAGAAAATACCTGAATTCATGAAAGGTCTCGGAAAAGGTATAAACAGCTTCAAGAAAGGTCTTAACGATATTGAAGATGATATAAAAGCGGATCCTGCAGATAAAAAGACAACAGCCGAAAAGTAAACTAATAATCAGGACCCTATAGCGTACAGATATACACATGGCAGAGAAAGAAATGTCCTTTTGGGATCATCTGGAAGAATTCCGATGGACTATTATTCATATTATCATTGCTGTTGTAGTCTTTTCTATACTGGGATTCATCATTATCCCACATATTTTCGATTCAGTTATACTGGCACCGCGTAATTCTGATTTTGCCACCTATAAATTTCTGGATAAAGCAAGTCAATATATACCCTTCTTACCGGATTTCTCTGCTGAATCATTCAATGTACAGATGTTGAATATTAACATGACTACACAGTTCATGACCTATATTTCAACATCTTTCGCTTTTGGAATTCTTTGTACAATCCCCTATATATTATACGAAATCTGGAAATTCATCAGTCCGGCACTTTATGAAAACGAAGCAAAAGGAGTAAAACAAGCTTTTGGTTTTGGTGGAATTATGTTTATAATCGGTTGCCTGGTTGGTTATTACATTGTATTTCCATTAATATTCCGATTCCTTATAACATTTGAACTGAGTGAGTCAATTGAAAATATGATCTCACTCGATTCTTACATGAGTAATTTCTATACTCTTATACTGATTATGGGATTGGTATTCGAACTTCCGTTGGTATTTTGGCTACTGTCTAACCTTGGACTGGTTTACCGCTCTTTTTTCAGAAAATATCGACGCCACGCAGTAGTCGGTTCACTTTTAGCAGCAGCACTAATAACACCTTCGGGTGACCCATTTTCACTTTTTGTGGTAACTCTGCCTATCTACGCTCTTTGGGAGATCAGTGCATTCGTTGTTAAAAAGGATCCGCCGGAAGAGGAAGAAGAAACTTTGCCTGCTGTAATCGACTAAGCCTTAAATTATCTGTTATCTATCACAACTTTGCCAAATGGTGACAAAGCAAGCTTCATCAATTTGAAGTGCTGATTTCCAAAGGGGATACCAATTATAGTGATATAAAAAAGTAAACCAAACAGAAAGTGAGTCAGCACTATTGGCAGACCTCCCACAAAAAACCAAATAATATTCATCAGCAGAGAGAGGCAACCTGTGGATGTTTGATTGTGTATTACCCTTTTGCCGAAAGGCCACAGAGCTACCTCTGCGAGTTTTAATGACTGCAGGCCAAAAGGGATTCCTATTATTGTAATCATCAATGTTATACTGCCGATTACATATTCTATAGCAATCAGGAATCCGCCAAAAACTACCCAAATGATATTTCCAAGCGTTTTCATTTTGCAGCTATCACTTCAATTTCAACTAATGAATTCTTTGGCAGTCCTTTTACTGCGACAGTCGACCTGGCAGGAAAAGAATCTTTAAACTGTGTGGCATATACCTGATTCATTCCATCAAAAAGTGACATATCACTCAAAAAAACAGTAGTCTTTACTATATGTCCAATGTTCATCTCAGCAGCAGAAAGAACTGCTTTTATATTTATAAAAATCTGTGCGGTCTGCTCTTTTACTCCACCGGGAACGAAATCACCGGTTGTGGGGTCTATCGGCAACATTCCGGAAACAAACAGGATTCCGTTAACCTCAATTGCCTGGCTGTATGGGCCAATTGCTTCAGGAGCATTTCTTGTAGATACAACTTTTTTCATTTTATCTTAAATTTTGATATCAAACTGTTTTAAAATAATGTTTCTCTGACGCAGAACTTCATATATCATAACACCTGCGGCAACCGATACGTTCAGCGACTTTATATTTCCTGCCTGGGGGAGTTTAACAAGTTCATCACTGATCCTGAGATGTTCGGTATCTATGCCAACATCCTCCGAACCCATTAATATGGCAACTGGTACAGACATATCGGCTTCTGTGTATAATTCTGCCGCTTTTTCAGATGCAGCAACAACTTTAATCCCACTGTTTTTCATAAACAGGATTGCTTCTTTCAGACTTTTCTCACGACATACAGGTATACTGTGCAATGCTCCTGCCGAAGTTTTAATAGCATCAGCATTTACAGAAACACTGCCTCTCTCGGGTATAACAATGGCGTCTACTCCCGCAACTTCGCAGGTACGGGCTATGGCTCCAAAATTACGAACGTCTGTCAATCCGTCCAGTACAATAATAAAAGGATTTTTGCCCTCTTCATATAATAAGGGAATGATATGTTCCAGCTTCTGATAGGTGACGGCAGATATAAATGCTATTACACCCTGATGGTTTTTCCTTGTAATCCTGTCGATTCGTTCCACAGGAACTTTCTGCATCGGAATCTCATATTCACGCAAAAGCTGATACAGTTCGCTAATTAATTCTCCAGACAGTTCTCTCTTAATTAACACCCTGTCTATATCTTTTCCGGCTTCAATCGCCTCAATAACAGCACGAATGCCGAAAATCATCTCTTTATCTCTCATATATTTTATTAGGATTGTATGCCAAGAATAGCTTTGGCATTTTCTATTGCTTCTGTTGTCACCTCAGCACCACTCAGCATTTGAGCAATCTCATCAACTCTTTCGTCATTGGATAAGACCTTTATTTTAGATGTAACATCGTTTTGTGTCTCTTCCTTAAATACAACAAGGTGAGCATCACCCTTTGAGGCTATCTGAGGTAAATGCGTGATAGTAATCACCTGCATTTCGCGACTCATCTGACGCATGATAGTCCCTACTCTGTCAGCAATTTCTCCGGACGTACCGGTGTCTATTTCATCAAAAATTATAGTCGGCAGTGCCGTTGCACCTGCAATCATAGCTTTCAGACAAAGCATCAGACGTGATATCTCACCACCCGAAGCAACTTCAGATACCGGTTGCAGTGCTGTGTTTTTATTAGCTGAAAAAAGGAACTCAAGATTATCAATTCCTGTTATATCAGGGGTGTGCTTTTCACTGAAATCACATTTAAAGCGACTGTTTGCCATTTTCAAATAAGTCAGCCTGTTAACCAGCTGCCTCTCAATTTCAGGAGCTGCATCTTTTCTCTTTTTACTTAACACCTTACCTTTCTCGAGCATTAAAGTACGCTTTTCTGATGTTTCCTTTTCAAGCAGCGATATTTTCTCATCCAGTGAATCGATACTCTTTAATTGAGCAGCTATATCATCCCGGAGCAATATCAATTCATCAACGGTATTTACGGAATGTTTTTTCTGTAAGCTGTAGATAGCGCTGAGTCTGTCTTCAATTATCTGTTGCCGCCCGGGATCAAAATCAACCTCTTCAAAATAACGGGAAGCCTCCTCCCTCACATCTTTTAAATCTATATATGCAGAATTAACCCTTTCTGTCAGTTCGGCTACTTTAGGATATACATTCTGAACATTCTGCAGTGTATCCTTTGTTGATTTCAGCAGTGATTCAATACTTTTCTCATCTTCCGAAAGCATTGATATTACGGCAAATAATCCTGATTTTATCTCCTCGGAGTGTGTTAGAGCTTCAAGTTCTTCCTCAAGTTCCTCCTGTTCACCCGGCTTAAGAGAAATTTCTGATAAACTTTTCAGTTGAAATCGCAGGTAATCCTCTTCTTTTCTGTTCTTTTGAGACAGCAAACGTGTTTCGTTCAGCTCTTTTTCTGAAGATCGAAAGTCAGTAAACGCCTTCTCATACTCCTTTAGTTCTTTGTCAGTAGCGGCAAGTGTGTCAACAACATTCAGCTGAAAAAGATTATCATTCAGAGCAAGGTTCTGATGTTGCGAATGGATGTCAATCAACCTTTCCCCAATTTCCTTCAGATCGTTAAGGTAAACAGGTGAATCATTTACAAAAGCACGTGACTTGCCATTACTCCATATTTCTCTGCGGATTATGCATACATTTCCGTCATACACCCAATCACATTGTTCGAAAAACGATTTGAGGTTATAGGATGATATATCAAAAACACCTTCAATCAGACATCTGTTTTCGCCATGTTTGATATGCCGGCTTTCAGCTCTTTGTCCCAGAATCAGGGATAATGCACCCAGCAGAATCGATTTGCCTGCACCTGTTTCTCCTGTTATCACAGTTAATCCCGAGTCGAATTCTATGTAAATAGAGTCAATCAGTGCATAATTTTCTATTGATAATGATTTCAGCATAAAATAAACAAATCTCTTTTGTAAATCCTCAATTAAAATGGGTATTCCATTAAACAAAAATACACTTTATTTCGGAGAATCTGTTTCCATAAGATTAAAAACCTTAAACTCAGTCCTCCTGTTCAACTGATCTGAAATTTCCTGCTGTTCGGGTGTCAGATTGTCAATAAATTCCTCAGTAAGTTTATCACCTTCTTCTAAGAAATCGTAAGTATCTGCGATACTCCTGTTTATCTTTTTTGGATTAGACTTACCGTGACCTGTTACTACTAACCTTTCACCATCTACTCCTTTTTTTATTAAATAGTCGGCAACTGATTGAGCACGATCAGTTGAAAGCCGCATGTTATACTCCTCATCACCAAACCGGTCGCTGTTTGCCGATAACTCTATGTATATTTCAGGGTGCTCATTTAGCATGGCTACAAGCTTATCGAGTTCTGATTCCGACTCTGTACGAAGTGTTGCACTATCAAAATCGTAGAAGACATTTTCAAGTATCACCGGCTTATTATAGGGTATCAGTTCAAAGTCTACATAATATGTGGTATCAATCTCTTCGTTTGTTGTCTGCAGCACCTGCTTTTGATTTAAAAAGCCTTTTGCACTCGCCATAAACACATAAGACACGCCTCTTTCTGCTTCAAACTTATATTCACCTGCATTATCGGTAATTAAATTTCGCAGGAATCCGTCACTCCCGACTACCGAAACATTAACACCAGATACAAACTCATCTTCAGGGTCTATTGCAAAACCTTCGATATTTATTTTTGCAGTCGGATATTCGAAAGAGAATATATGATCATAGCCCCTGACATCATTACGGCTTGTGCTGAAGTAGCCCTTTTCTGCATTTCGCTCAAATGTAATACTAAAATCGTCTTGATAGGAATTAACGGGTGATTTCATATTTTCTATTTGCCATTCGTTTCCTTCTTCACTGTAATGTGCTTCAAAAAGGTCTAACCCTCCCATCCCGGGGTGTCCGTCGGATGAGAAGTATAAACTGTTTTCATCACGAATATAAGGGAACATTTCATCACCGGGACTGTTTATGGCAGGTCCCAAATTCTCAACCGAAACAACATTGTATGATGATGAAAGTGAAGCACGCCAGATATCTTTTCCGCCATAACCACCGGGCATATCTGTGACAAAATAAAGAAACTTTCCTGATGGTGATATTGAGGGATGTGCAAAGATGGCAGACGAGTCAATATTATTAATCTCAAAAGGAATGCCGGTGGTCCATATTCCGTTTACTCTCCTCGAGATATAAATTTCCGGTCTGGTTGATTTTTCAGGATCGGGATAGCTGACTGTGTAAAACATATATCTGCCGTCTGAGGTGATGGAGGGTGTCCCTTCATCATAATCACCGTTAATCTCAGAATTGAGCACGTCCGGCTTCTGCCATTCACCCCGGGAGTTCTTTCTTGAAACGAAAATATCAGTGTATTTCATGCCGGTAACGGGACTCCTGTTTGTGCCCGAAGCACTTTCGCCCGAAGATGTAAAATATATCACCTCATCGTTTTGTGACAAAACAGGACTAAACTCTGCCCTGCCGGTATTAAAAATATTTACTCTTTCAACTTTATATCGGGTTGGATTTTCTCTCCAGACTTTCGCCAGCTCTGCACCCTCTCTGCCGTTTATTCCCAATAGGTTACCGGGCGATAGTTTCAGGAAATCATCGTATGCTTCAACAGCTAACCCGTATTCTCCTTCTCTGTGGAGCATTTTTGCATAATGCAGATACATAAGTGTATCGGGGTAATCAAAACGGATTGCGTTTTTGTATGACGAAAGGGCACGTATAGTGCGGCCAAGCTTTCTATTCGTCTCAGCCATCTCAAAGGATATTACTCCACGTAAGACCTCTTTCTCGCGGGGTGTATTCTGATATAACTTTCTGTAAGATTCTGAAGCAGAATAATACTCCCCGTTAACATATTGATCTCTTGCGTCACTCAGTTTGACCCGGTTACACGATATCGGCAACAACACAAATGCCAGCAGTAAAGTATATGAAAAACAATACTTCAATTCCGTCGATTTTTTACTATAAACGGCTTTTGAGATGAAATATTGCAAATCATAATCTGATTAAACTGTTACTGATGCTCCGGTCTTAAAAGATCGTTTACTGTTTTAACAGGATTAAATGTTGAAACCGGTATTTCAACAAAAACAGTGTTCCAGTCGCTCATTGCACCATTCCAGAGACCCGGAAGCTCCAATGCTTTCAAATCCTTACCGTCTTTTGATTTCTGTGATATAAACCCTGTGTTTTTGTCCACAAACTTGGTCAGATTAAATTTGTTGTTCTGATAACATTTCACTCCGCATACCAGATCAACAGGGTTGAAGTGCGACCCGTTGTTAAAAGCTTTCACAGCTTCCGGGTTATTTTTATCTATTTGCGAACTCTCAAGAATCTGCAGAGAAGCCGTTCCGTCTGAATTAACAGCAATAAACGGTCCTCCGCCCGGTTCCCCAACGTTCTTTACCATTCCGCAGACTCTGAAAGGACGGTCAAGTTTCTTTTTCAGATACTTTTTAAGATCCTCATCAGTTTCAAACTTCTCATTATTAGAAATGCATAATTCATTTTTAGTAAACAGCAGCATTTCTGACAACTCTTCAGCACTGACATCATCAGATTCAAGTCTGGTGAGGTATTCAAAAGCACGTTGTTGAAATGAAACCAACACTCCTGCAAGCAGCTTCTTGTATCGTGCCTCGTCTGCTTTTAACCTGTCGGGGACGACATTATCCACGTTTTTTATGAAAATAATATCTGAATCGATATCATTAAGGTTTTCTATAAGTGCACCATGCCCTCCGGGACGGAACAACAGAGTTCCGTCCTCTTCCCTGAACGGCTCGTTGTTCATATCTACGGCAATAGTGTCAGTAGCAGGTTTCTGAATACTATATGTTACGGAAAATTTTGCATCAAGCTTATGTTCATAGTTTATTTTCCTTGCAGCAACCAATAACTCAAACAGTTGCATGTGCTCTTCGGATACCGTAAAATGCACATTTACCTTACCTTCTGCATTTTTGGCATAAAGCACACCTTCGGTTAGATGTTCACCCACCGGTGTTCTGTTACCCTCGGGGTAATGATGAAAAAGCAACAACCCTTTTGGCAAACTGCCATAATCAAGTCCGTCAGGTGAAAGCAAGGCGGCAACAACATCCTTGTAGTTGCCCTCCTCTATCATTTCACCTGCTCCTTTTCCGAAAACTGTTTTGCATGTTTCATCAAGTGAACCGTAAAATGCAAACTTCTGAATATCCCTGAAGAATGTTTTCTCAAAATCTGTTGTAGGTTTATCGTAGTCTGAATTATAAAAAGTGTAAAAATCTTTAAACATGCGACTTGCTGCACCTGAAGCGGGCACAAATTTGGTTACAGTTTTATCACTGTTCAAATATTTACTCCATATCTCCATATAATGAGCCTCTTTATCTTCTTCAATTTTTAAAATTCCGTTCCCGATTGATGCCGCTGATACAATCTGTAAGAAAGGAAATCCGGATTTGAAATAATCCAGTTGTGTTTCAATCTGAGATTCTGTTATCCCTTTCTTCTTCAGTAATTCAAGGTCTTGTTTTGTGTACATAATTTATAGTATTAAGCAGTGAATGATAAACTCATAGTGCCGGCACTGTGAACTAACAACCCAAAGATAAAAAAAATATGCCGAAAAGAATAAAAACAACAAATAAAACTTAAAAAAGAGGCAATTTCAATCAGTCATTATGGCAGATTCTCCGCACATCCTGAATTTTGGCACAAGATTTGAGAATAATATGATAAGAGAAATAAAAATAAGAAAAACAACAAACTATATAAAAATAAATAGATTACAAATATGGGAAAAATAATCGGAATCGACTTAGGTACAACAAATTCATGTGTCGCCGTAATGGAGGGAAATGAACCTGTTGTAATACCTAATAACGAAGGAAAACGAACTACACCTTCCGTTGTTGCTTTTGTTGATAACGGAGAGCGTAAAGTTGGCGACCCTGCAAAACGTCAGGCAATTACAAATCCTAACAATACGGTTTCTTCTATAAAAACATTTATGGGTGAGACTTTTGATCAGGTGCAGAAGGAAATTGGCAGGGTGCCTTATAAAGTAGTACGTGGTGACAATAACACTCCGCGTGTTGACATAAACGGTCAACTTTATACACCTCAGGAAATTTCTGCAATCGTTTTGCAAAAAATGAAAAAGACTGCAGAGGATCATCTTGGCCAGGAGATCAAGGAAGCTGTAATTACAGTTCCTGCATACTTTAGCGACGCTCAGCGTCAGGCTACTAAAGAGGCAGGTGAAATTGCAGGTCTTACCGTTCGTCGTATAGTAAACGAACCCACTGCTGCAGCACTTGCTTATGGTCTTGACAAACAAAACAAAGATTCTAAAATTGCTGTTTTCGACCTTGGCGGAGGTACTTTTGATATCTCTATTCTTGAGTTGGGCGACGGTGTTTTCGAAGTAAAATCCACAAATGGTAACACACACCTTGGCGGCGATGACTTCGACCACAGAATCATAGACTGGCTGGCAGATGAGTTTTTAAAAGATGAGGGCTTAGATTTGCGCAAAGATCCTATGGCTCTCCAAAGATTGAAAGAAGCCGCAGAAAAAGCTAAGATTGAACTTTCAAGTGCAACAACAACTGAGATAAATCTACCTTATATAATGCCGGTTAACGGTATTCCAAAACACTTGGTGAAAACTCTTACACGTGCTAAATTCGAACAGCTGATTGACGATCTGCTGCAGGAATGTAAGGCGCCTATTCAAAACGCAATGAAAGATGCAGGAATGAGCAACTCTGACATTGACGAAGTTATACTTGTTGGGGGTTCCACCAGAATTCCTGCTGTACAGGATATGGTAGAATCTATTTTCGGTAAGAAACCGCACAAGGGAGTTAATCCTGATGAGGTTGTAGCTGTTGGTGCTGCTATCCAGGGTGCTGTATTAACAGGCGAGGTTAAAGATGTGCTTTTGCTTGATGTGACACCTTTGTCACTTGGTATTGAAACATTGGGTGGAGTGATGACAAAACTTATCGATGCAAACACAACAATTCCTACCAAAAAGAGTGAAACATTCTCAACCGCTGCAGACAATCAACCTTCGGTTCAGATAAATGTGCTGCAGGGTGAGCGTTCACTTGCTAGAGACAACAAACAAATCGGGGTGTTCAACCTTGACGGAATTCCACCATCCCCACGAGGAGTGCCTCAGATCGAAGTTACTTTTGATATCGATGCTAACGGTATACTTAATGTATCAGCAAAGGATAAGGCTTCGGGCAAAGAACAAAAGATCAGAATCGAAGCATCTTCAGGATTAAGCGATGATGAAATCAAGAGAATGAAAGAAGAGGCTGCTGCAAATGCTGAAGCTGACAAAAAAGAGAAAGAGCGTATTGATAAGCTGAATCAGGCAGACTCAACTATTTTCCAGACTGAAAAACAATTGAAAGATCTTGGAGATAAATTACCTGCTGATAAGAAAGGGCCTATCGAAGCTGCACTAAACAAACTGAAAGAGGCTCATAAAGCACAAAACTTAGACGGAATAGATGCTGCAACTAACGAACTGAATGCAGTATTCCAGGCAGCTTCTCAGGAAATGTACAATGCAGCCAATGCTCAGGGCGGAGCACAGCCGGGTGCAGATGCAGGACAGCAGTCAACACAAGGAAATGACAAATCGTCTGACCAGGATGTAACTGATGTAGATTTCGAAGAGGTAAAATAATGATTTAAGCAAACTACATATATCTTAACACCGAAAGAGGCCGTCTCAAGTTTACTTGCAGTCGGCCTCTTTTTTTATTGCTGCCTCACATAAACATCAGCTGTATCACTAACTTGTCTTCCCCTAATCTGAGCCTTATCAACTTCATATTTATATAAGGAGATACTGGACTTGGTAAGGCCAATGTAATAACAATGTATAGGTTTTGTCAGAATAATGTATTATAATAAAGGCTGGATAACCGGCTGCAATAAGTAACAAAAAATCTGATTATGAGATTGATCTTTATATTTTTATTATTATCTTTGCAGCCCAAATAGAAAGGAGGTTATTGCAACACTCAGTGACAAGATAGAGAAAAGGGATAATTACATAAAGCTATAATTTTATAAATAGATGAGGTATGACTAATGTTTATACCGATAATTCTATTGATCCCGATTGCAATAATATTAACAAAATAATTAAAAAACAAATTTCAAAAGAATGATAGTAGTACCATTAAAAGAAGGCGAAAATATAGAAAGAGCCTTGAAAAAATTTAAACGTAAATACGAAAAAACAGGGGTTGTTAAAGAACTTCGCAGACGTCAGGCATACATGAAGCCTTCTGTGAAGAACCGCAAACAAAAACAACACGCTGTTTATGTTCAGAAAATGCAGGAAAACGAAGAATAAAATTTTCAATATCTGAATATATTCTTTAACTTCGTAGCTGAAAGATTTATTGAAAGCTACCGGATGTGGAAAGAAAAATTTACTGATTATCTCCGTTTTGAGAAGAACTACTCTTCTCAGACGGAGATTTCTTATTTAATAGATCTTACTCAATTCGAAGATTTCATTGTTGAGGAAACAGGGGAATTTATTCCATCTGAAATAGACAGTGATATCGTGCGAATATGGATGAGCTCATTAATGGAGCAGGGAATGAAGCCCAGTACGGTAAACAGGAAACTAAGCTCGCTGAAAGCGTTCTTTAATTTTCTTGAGCGAAAAGAGCTTATTGCAAAAAATCCCGTAAAACTTATTTCAGGACTTAAAACCCCAAAAAAGCTTCCGGTTTTTGTGAATGACAGAGATATGACTAAGATTCTCGACAATCCTGACAATTTCTCTGATGATTTTACAGGATGCCGTGACCGTTTTTTAATTGAGCTTTTATACGTAACCGGTATGCGTCGTGCCGAGGTTATATCTATAAAAGACAATGATATTGATTTCAACAAATGCACTATCAGAGTGACAGGGAAAGGAAATAAACAGCGGTTTATACCTTTTTCAGATATGACAAAGGAAAAAATTCTTCAATATAAAGATGTAAGAGACGCCGAAATTAAGAACAAATCGCCATTTTTGTTTGTTAAAGAAGATGGAGAGCCAATGAATCCCATACTTGTTTACAATATTATTCACAACCATTTGAATGAGATTCCTACTCTGTCTAAAAAGAGTCCGCACGTGATTCGTCATTCATTTGCAACTGAAATGATGAACAACGGTGCCGGGATTAATGCTGTAAAAGAGTTACTGGGTCATGTGAGTCTCTCGTCAACAGAAATCTATACTCATGTTACATTTGAGGAAATGAAAAAAACTTATCAAAAGGCTCACCCAAGAGCAAAAAAATAGAGGAGGTAAATTTATGGAACTAACAATTCAATCTGTAAACTTTGATGCAACTGATCAGTTAAAAGCTTTTACTGAGAAAAAAATAAAAAAGCTTGAGCGTTTTTCTGATGAAATTATTCTGGCCGAAGTGATCCTGAAGGTTATAAAACCGGACTCTGTAAAGAACAAAGATGCTGCCATTAAGCTGAATCTTAAACAAAAAGAAGCATTCGCAAATAAAACCGCAGACACATTTGAGGAAGCTATCGACCTGTGTGTTATGGCTATTGAGAAACAAATAATAAAGACTAAGGAAAAAACAAAAGACAACTTCTGAAAAAAATCAATTAAAAGTTTTGGCATCTATAAAAATATCACTACCTTTGCGACCGTTTCACTCCTAAAAACGTTTAGGAACGGTTAAAATCAAGTATGCAAGCCTCTTTAGCTCAGTTGGCCAGAGCACGTGATTTGTAATCTCGGGGTCGTTGGTTCGAATCCGACAAGAGGCTCAGAATTTTTGGGCAGTTACCAGAGTGGCCAAATGGGGCTGACTGTAACT
>JAQVXD010000048.1 GCA_028709385.1 Fermentimonas sp. | reverse complement strand
CTTCGGATACTACTTGTAGCTTAAACGATAAACTGTAGTCTCTTTGAGTGCGTTTTACATAAAACAAATCATCTTCTTTTTTCATAAGTTCTTTTTTTATGTAACGGTATTGTAGGACGAGACAATAGTGCAATAAAAAAAGTGGACCGTTTAGTCCACTTTTTTTTTAATATTATTTTTTGCCTTTATAATCTGTAACAATTACTTTACTAATGACATGAACTCACTATTAGTGCGGTATTTTGCAAATTCAAGATCGTTTAATGCCTGTGTGGCGATAGATCTGTCGCGACCAATTGCAGTGCGCAGATTAGAAGCAACTTCGTTGAAGTTATTGGTTCTTGAAGCAATTACAGCCAACAGATAAGCAGTTGTAGCACCAGGGTTTTCAACAGCTTCCAATGTTTGTTTTGCTCTGTTGTAATCTGATACAAGTAGTTGTGCAAGAGCTGCATTATTAGTATTACTGTTACCATATGCACCTACAGCCTGATTGTAGTTACCCTGTAACAGATTCAGAAGTCCCATTGCTTCGTCGAGTCCTGCAGCACCTGCAGATCTTCCAAGAAGTTCGTTTGCTGTACCCAAATCGTTATTTAATATTGCCAGAAGAGCCTTGTTCATGTTTACTTCAGGTGCGTTAGGAGCAACTTGTGCTGCGCGGTTAAATGCCTGTTCAGCTTTTGCATAGTCTCCCTGTTTGAAATACATTGTACCAATATTGTTCCATCCCCTGTAGTCGTTTGTGAAGTTGGCAGTTACGTACTGATAAACATCTTCTTTAACGCTCTCGTCATCTGTAAGTGTTGAAGCATAAAGCAGTTCATCAACAGATAGTTCTTTAGGATTGTTTTTCCATGCAGTCATGATTTCATCATCAGACTTACCGATAATCTCGATATTTGCAATGATACGTGAACGACGTAATTGAGGCAGGATTGTTTCTGCAAGATCTTCGAATACGTATGAGATATTCTTGATTTCTCTTTCACGGGTTTCAGAATCGGGATACATTTCAAGTACACGAAGAATCAGCTCTTTGTCCTGAAGGTTAGAAGCATCAACAAGTTGGCGGAATCCTTCCCAGTCCTGGGCAGTATAATGAGCAAATACTTCAGTATTAATGTTGCGGCGTGCTAATTCACTTTCAATATAGTTAGAAGTGTTCTTCTCACGTTGTGCGGCAAGCGGTTCGTTGATTCTCACTCCACCGTCAGGAGATGCATAAGCTGATACTTCTACATTAACGTTCTGTTTTGGATCATTAAAAGCCTCTTCAACGCGCTTTTTCCATGCACTCAGGTCGCTCTTGTTAAGCTCGCTCTGACGAAGGTTGGCCTGTTGAATAACGAACATTATACTAGCTTCCTGAGCATCCTGAATAATACGTTGGAATCCGTCGGGTGCTACTGAAGGAGTTGTTGTTGCTGCGCTGGCAAGAGCTGAAGTTGCAATTACTCCGTCGGCTACCTTAAGATCGGGTAGGTTTGAACGTTTGTTTTTAACCCTTCCGTCAAATCTCAGATAAAGTTCTGAAGAACGCATTGCTTCTTCAAAAGGAAAAGTTGAATTCATGGTGAAGTTGCCACCTCTGGCATTACTGATTGTAACCCTGTTTCCGGAAATATTGTCTCCCTGAAAGCTGTAAGGTGTACCTGTGATTTCCTGGTTATTACCATATTTGAGAACTGGAGTGACTGTAACAATTGCGTTCTTGTTGAACCATTTTTCGGGGAAAGTTCCGCTAATGGTTACAGGAACCTGATTTCCTACAGTTTCAAGTGGAGTAGGTGTTACATTAAAATTGTTCTGTGAGAGCGGCTTTAGTTTGCTGCTGCACGACGTAGCTAGGATTGCTACACTAATTACCATAACTAGTGATAGTAAACGAGAGATTTTTTTCATGTTTGAGAAAATTATTATTATTGAATAAATTAATACGCTATAACATACAAATTTACCTTAATTTTGTCTGATTTACAAAATCGTTATCTGTAATTTCACATATTTCAAGATATTTATAAAAGCTTTTTGGATTATAGTGATTAACACTTCAGTTTACTAATCTATTTCCTCATTATTTATTCTATCGAAGAAAACAAAATAGATCTCTTTGTGTTCCTAAATAACATTAAAGCCCAGGTCTTTAAGTGTTTCGTAAACTGATGGATGTGAATTAACAACAGTGTAAGCCTGATATTCTCTTCTGAGCGGGTAATTTGATCTTAACCAATAGAATTTATCGGGTGATGTTTTTAATAATTCGGTCTCAAGCATAGGATTATAACTGTGCCATACAGCATGCGACAGCTGATCTTCGACCGCTATTCCGCTTAAATCAATTTGCTGTTCTTCAGGAAGAGGCAGGGGTTGATAGTCAGGTGTTATTTCTATTCCAAAGTATTTCTTGAGATTTTCTATACTCATTTTGGTTGCCGTCCATTTTCCATCTGCCGAATATCCTGCTATATGTGGTGTTGCAATGTCTGCCATACCTAACAGTTCGATATCAATATCAGGCTCATTCTCCCAGCAATCCAGTACTATGCCGCTTATCTGACCGTTGCGGAGTGCTTTTTTCAGTGATTGATTATCTGTGACTCCTCCGCGGGCTGCATTTATTATGAAAGGTTTGCGGGCAACTGAACTGAAGAATTTATCGTCTGCCAAATGGTGTGTTTTGTGATTACCTGTTTTAGTTAAAGGGGTGTGAAAGGTGATTATATCTGCCTCTTGCCGAATGGTGCTGATATCAACAAAATCTGTTTTACTCCCGATACCTTCAGCTTCTTCCCTGGGTGGGTCGTTCAGAAGTACATTCATTCCAAGTTTTCGGCATGCGATTTCAACTTTACTCCCAACATTACCGACTCCCACAATGCCTATAGTCTTTTCTTCAAGATTGAAATTATACTTCTTAGCCAGAAAGAGCATGGATGCTGTTACATATTGCTCTACAGAGGAAGCATTACAACCCAGTGCAGTACGCCATGCAACTCCATGGGAATCGCAATATTCAGTGTCGATATGATCAAAGCCTATTGTTGCAGAACAGATAAGTTTTACGTTGCTTCCCTGAAGATTTTCTTTGCCGAAATGTGTTACTGTACGCACGATTAGTGCATCTTTGTCCTTTATTGACTCGCGCGTGAACTGATTACCCGGCAGATATTCTACTTCTCCAAATTGTTCTGCCACTCCTTTAAGAAAAGGAATATGTGCGTCTGCTAATATTTTCATTTACTCAAATGTTCATGCATCGATTTTGCGGCTTTTCTGCCATCACCCATTGCTAATATAACTGTTGCTCCGCCACGTACAATATCCCCGCCGGCATAGATTAAATCATCGGCTGTCTGCATTGTATCATTATTTACAACAATTGTACCCCATGAGGTTACTTCCAGTCCTGTAAATGTTTGTGGTATGAGCGGGTTAGGGGATACCCCGACACTGACAATAACTTCGTCAACATCCATCCAGTCAGTAGCTCCCTCAATGGGTACGGGGCGACGGCGACCTGACTGATCCGGTTCTCCCAGTTCCATACGCTGCAGAAGCATCTTCTGTACCCGGCCCCGTTCATCTCCTTCGTAGCGTAATGGATTATGCAGTGTGTAGAATTCTATACCCTCTTCCTTGGCATGTTTTATCTCTTCGATACGTGCAGGCATTTCTGCTTCAGAGCGGCGATAGACAATCACTGCCCTTTCTGCACCTAGTCGGCGTGCCGTGCGAACGGCATCCATTGCAGTGTTTCCGCCTCCAATTACGGCAACCTTTTTACCCATGTAAACGGGTGTATCACTTTCAGGATCACCTGCTCCCATAAGATTCACTCTGGTGAGATATTCGTTGCAAGACATGATTCCGATAAGATTCTCTCCCGGGATATTCATAAAGTTTGGCAATCCTGCACCGCTGCCCACAAATATTCCTTTGAAACCCGCCTTTTTGAGGTCTTCCTGTGATATGGTTTTTCCTACAATTATGTTGGTCTCAAATTTTACTCCCATTTTACTTAGGCCGTCAATTTCTACATCAACTATATCGTTGGGTAATCTGAATTCAGGAATTCCATAGCGAAGAACACCTCCAAGTTCGTGAAGTGCTTCGAATACTGTTACGTCATATCCCAGCTTTGCCATATCACCTGCAAAGGCAAGTCCGGCGGGACCTGAGCCGACTACAGCTACTTTTTTGCCATTTGGGGATGCTATCTCGGGTATTGAGATGTTACCGCTTTTACGTTCGTAATCTGCGGCAAAACGTTCTAAATGACCTATTGCAACAGGTACCTTATTTAATTTTTGAGTGTAAAAACAGCTGTTCTCGCATTGACGTTCCTGAGGACAAACTCTACCGCAAACAGCAGGCAATGCGCTGGTTTCCTTGAGTGTTTTGGCTGCTTCGAGATATTCGCCCCGTTCGATATTCTTAATGAACTTTGGAATATTTATTTCAACCGGACATCCTGAAATGCATGTCGGGTCAACGCAGTCAAGACACCTGTGAGACTCAGTAACTGCCATTTCTTCTGTTAATCCCAGGTTCACTTCATCATAATTATGGCTCCTTATAGAAGGATCCACTTCTGGCATTTCCACTCTGGTAATTGCTGTGCGGTCTTTGTTTTTCATGGATTTACGCAATTCTTCGCGCCATGCAACTGACCTTTCAGCTTTTAAATACTCGTTCATATATTAATTGATGATTATTTTTAAATTAATTATAAGCTTTGAGCCTCATTAGCATCTCGTCGAAATCAACCTTGTGTGCATCAAACTCCGGTCCGTCGATGCATACAAACTTTGTTTTGCCGTCTACTGTGACTCTGCAGGCACCACACATTCCGGTTCCGTCTACCATAATTGTATTAAGAGAGGCAACTGTTGGGACATTATATTTTCCTGTAAGCTTAGAGACAAATTTCATCATTATGGCAGGACCGATTGTAACGCACAGATCAACTTTCTCACGCTGAATGACTTTTTCTACTCCGTCGGTAACCAAACCTTTCTCGCCGTAGGAACCGTCATCTGTCATTATTACCACTTCATCAGAAAATTGGCGAACCTGTTCTTCGAGAATAATCAGCTCTTTTGTGCGGGCAGCGAGTACAGATATCACTCTGTTGCCTGCGTTTTTCATTGCTTCAATTATTGGAAGCATAGGGGCAACTCCAACACCGCCGCCTGCACAAACTACTGTTCCGAAATTTTCGATATGCGTGGCTTTACCTAAAGGACCTACCATGTCTGTTATGTATTCTCCGGGTTCGAGGCTGCAAAGCTTTTCTGATGATTTACCTACTCGTTGAACCACAAGTGTGATTGTGCCTTTTTTTGTGTCTGCAGATGCGATAGTGTAGGGGACTCTTTCTCCTTTTTTGCCAACTCTCACTATAACAAAGTGTCCAGCTTTACGACTTCTCGCGATAAGTGGAGCTTCTACCTCAAAACGTACTACTTTTTCTGACAGGTATTCTTTAGATATTATTTTATTCATTATCCTGTTATAATTTGTTCATTGTTTATTAATGACTTCCCAAAAGCCTTCCGGAAGATAAATGTTTGAAATTTCCTTAGCTTCGGTGAATAGCGGAGCAATCTCAGTTTCGTGAAATCCTGCAATGCCACAGCCCACACGGGTAACCAGAAAGGTGAGACCGGGATTTGCTTTTGCAAATTTAATAAATTCATCTGTGTATGGGCGTATTTCTTCAATTCCGCCGTGCATAGTGGGTATTCCGTAAGAACTGCCCTGCAGACCTGTGCCCTGACCCCATACGGCACCAAACTTTTCGTAAGCAGTAAGTGCGGCTCCACCACCATGAATCCCTTCCAGATTGCTTCCAAACACGAATATTTCGTTATCTTCTAAATCGGTAATAAAAGCGGGGGTTACTCTGTTACTCATATTTTCATATTTGGTTTATAAATATCTTCAGCAGTTAAACCGCATTCTTCTTTCATACGAATACAGTATTCAAGCTTCCCGAAATCACCGTCAGCATTGTTAGTTCCGAATGTGAATTTCAGTCCCGCATCCTTAGCCTTCAAAATAAAAGCTTTATTGGGTATTTCGTATCTGTTATTTATTTCAAGAATCTTGTTGGTTTCAACCATTGCTTTAATAACTTTATCCATCCGTTCTTCTGTCCAGAATTCATCATATCGATCATTCATTACATCCGGCAGGTAGTTGGGATTAACGTAAACATCCATTGGTTCCTGCATTACATCAACTATCTTTTGAACTATAAGATCCATGTACTGCTGTTCATTTTCTATAAAAACCTCTTCAGGAATCCAGAGTCGGGTGCGACGGCCTTTTGTATCGGTAAATGTCATTGCATCGGTAAAAACATAATCAAACATACTTCTCACTTCTGCAGAAAATGTTTGAGGCCATTCGCGACCTTCTCCCTGCATGGCCTGAATAAATGGTTGTCCTTCCATCTCATCAAGATATGCGATAACTTCATCATCACTGGTGATAGGAAATCCTATACCACAATTGGGGGCAAGTGCGTAGTTTATACCATAATAACGTGCCTGCACACCTGCTTCTTCTGCAGTCAGTCCTTTCAGATGTACATGGTAATCAAGCACCGGGAAGTTCTCCTGATGCAGTTTTATAATATGGTCTGTAGTCTCATCAATTGCAAGTGTTTGCTGCAGAGCAACATCTACAGTGGAGTTTAATGGAGTAACATTAATCGATTCTATTTCAATTGTGCCTTCACTGCTTTTAACTGCAAACTTACCGCTTGAAAGCAGTTTAGAGGCATGCTCTTCAGTACGGTAGGGTGATGCTGGTTCAATATATTCAACAACAGGAGATCCGTTAATCGAAACAGTTATGACCTTTCCTTCCACACGGATATCCATATCGAACCACTCATTTGTTTTTACAGTTGATTTAGTAAGGTTTCTGACAGAAAGCAAGCTACCTGTTTTTGTCCACCACTGCGAACTTTCAAGGTCGTTGTTTAATGCAACTCTGTATCCGTCAGCGGGGTTATCAGTATGAAAAGCAATATAGCCCTTCCCGTTATCTATTGTGCGGACTTTTACATTGAGTTCGAAGTCGCTGTAATTACCCTTCTTCAGTACTAAAGATGCGCCGTCATTAATAGTAATAACATTTTCTTCTACTGCTACGTTTCCAGATGTTTCCCACTGGTCTGTATTCTCAGCGTTAAACAGTGATTTAGGTGAATTATCTCCTGCACAGGAGGTTATTCCCATTAGAATAATGCTTAGAAATAAAATTACCTTATTCATATGTATAAATTTAAAATGTAAATAATAGCTCTACTGTCAGCTTATCTGAATCCATCTGATCATTTTTATCAAATATATCCATGCTATTGTTAATGAAGTACCATTCGTAATCTAATCTGATAATCGAGGAGAAGTTTTGTTCAATAAAACCGAGTCCTAAGCCAACAGTCAACCTGTTTGTGTCGAAACCTTTTTCATCAAATCTCTCATCAATAGCGTCCCATCTTGCAGCCGGCAGAAAATAATCAAAGAATTTACTTTTTATGGGAATCCGGTAAGCACTTTGAATATAGTATGACAGCATATCTGTATAATAATCAGTCTTGCTGTCTCTTTTCATTATTTCAGTTTCCACTTTGAAATTGTTTATTTCATATCTTAAATCAGCACCGTAAAACAGAAAATGCGTGGAGTCGTTATTTGGATAATCATATACCTTGGCAGTGAATCTCAAACCATCCATGGTTCCCAACTCGATACGCCCGCCGATTGACATGTTTCTTTTCCATACAGGATCGTTTATTGCATTTCCGTTGTATAAACCAAACTCCAGTCCTGCAGGAACAGTTCCCAAATTGAATTTATACTTGGCATTTATTCCTAAATCACGAGTACTTATAAAATATTTGCCCAAAAAAGCACGGTTTGCGAACATCATGTCTGAAGGGCTGACTACGTATGAATTGTATAAAGGAATACTTGTCTGCCCCATAGTAAAAGAGAGCCCTTCGAGAGGTGAAATAGTTCCGCTTAAGTCGAGCACTTTAAATTTACCTTCATCACTAAGTTCAACCTGTGCCCTGTATGAAGAGAAGGTGTTTATGATGCCCTTTATGCCTATACGGGAATTTCGTATAGTGAAGCGAGACATATTTGTTCCGGTAGCATATTCATATTTGTTTTTTAATGTTCCATCTACTTTGAAGTTAGGGTAGGAGTCTGTATCCGTTTCTTGTGCTGACAATGAAACAGTAAATAAAAATACAAAAAATAATAGTAATAGTAAATTTGTTCTCATAAAGTTTGTAATACATTTCAATAAGATAGTGTCTGTTAAGCATTATCTTAGTGATTCGTGTTTAAGTATTTTCTTTTTAATATCTAATCCCCAGTAATAGCCTCCGAGTGTACCGTCAAAACGTATTATCCTATGACAGGGTATCAGAAAAGTAACCGGATTTTGTCCGATTGCAGTTGCAACTGCACGTACTGCTTTCGGTTTGCCTATTTTTTCAGCAATATGTTTGTAACTGCAGGTTTTGCCACATTCTGTATTTAAAAGTTCATTCCATACCTCCAGTTGAAAATCAGTACCTTTTATATGAAAGTTGATCTCTTCTGCAGAATCAGGATTTGAAATATGTGAGAGAGCTGTTGAATGTTGCTGATCAGCTTTCTTTACCAGAACAGCATTTGTATATTTCTTTTTCAGCTCTTCAATTATTTCTGTTTCATTGCCCAGTCCGATGTAGCAGATTCCTTTATCAGTAGAAGCGATATAAAGATTTCCATAAATTGAATCATAACTATCATAATTAATAGTGAGATCGTTTTCCTCAAACTGGGTCATTGGAATTATATTGTATCTGTTTATTTTAGCTTGCTTACTCATAATGCTGATAATATTTTCAGTCGTTTATCCTGAAGTTGTTTAATTATTATTTTCTGCGAAGAATTGCTCAAAACCTTCTGAATATTTTACAGCAAACGATCCGTCAGACTCATTCTCGTAAATAAAGTAATAGTGAAGTCCGGGAATACTTTTTGCTGTCTCTATAGATTTATCCATCCCCATTGCAACAAAAGCTGTTGCGTATGCATCGGCAGTCATACAGTCATCGGCAATAACTGTTGCACTTAAAACATCAGTTTCTGAGGGGTAACCGGTATGTGGGTCGATAGTGTGAGTATATTTTTTGCCATCTTTCACATAAAAATTACGATAGTTTCCCGAAGTGGCAAGCGATTTATCGCATAGCGACAGTATTGTCTGAAGATCATGCTGAATAATGATCAGATCATTTGGTTTATCAACTCCTATTCTCCAGCAGACACCTTTTTCGTTTACTCCTTTGGCACTTATTTCGCCTCCTATCTCGATCATATAGTTTTCTATACCAAAGCTCTCCAGCAGATCAGCAATTACATCACAAGAGTAACCTTTTGCTATTGCTGATGTATTTAATTCCAGGCGAGGGTCAGATTTAACCACAACACCGTTTTCAATTTTGATCTTCTCGTAACCTACGAATTCATCCAGACTGTCGATTGTTTCAGGAGTTACATTTTCCATATTCTGGAAACCAAATCCCCATGCATTAATTAATGGTGATACTGTAATATCGAAATATCCGTTAGTATTACGGGATATTTCCATAGATTTGTTGAAAACATTTATGAAAAAGGAGTCCAGCTCAACTTGCTCATTATTATTGATCTTGGTTATGGTTGAGCTATCTTTAAATGGGTTTAATGATTGATCGAATCTGTCAAGCTCTGCTTCAATTTCATCTTTCAACGACCGGGAATATTCATATTTAATACTGTATCCGGTTGTAAATATCTCTCCCTGTTCCTGAAAATACAGAAGGTTCTCCTTCTTTTTATCTGAATTACAAGCTGTAAAAATGGAGATGGAGAAGAAGAACAGTAATATATATATACTGTTTTTAGAATATTTTGTATTCATGATTTGGAGTGTTTTAGTTCTTTAAGTTCCTAAAAGTTACTTCAGACAACCTGATGTGATTTTTTTTGTAAATCAGCTCAAATGCCTGTTAATCAATATCCTCTTCGATACGATAATGATTTCTTTCAGGTGAATTTCTTGAAATCAGTTCACCCAGAAAACCGGCAAGGAAAAGCAGAGTACCCAGGATCATCATTGTGAGTGATATATAAAAATATGGAGACTCTGTTACCAATCGATATGGGTTGCCATGGTTCATGTCATATAACTTAATTAAACCTACTGCAATAATTGCAATGAATCCGATAAGGAACATTACACTGCCCCATAGACCGAAAAAGTGCATTGGTTTTTTTCCAAACCTGTTGAGAAACCAAAGCGTTATAAGATCGAGGTAACCATTTAAGAATCTGCTCGTTCCAAACTTGCTTTTGCCGTATTTCCTTGGACTGTGAACAACCTCTTTTTCACCGATTTTTGTGTATCCTGCATATTTTGCCAGTACAGGTACGTATCGATGCATGTCGTTATAAACCTCAATACTTTTAGCAAGAGATTTACGGTACGCTTTTAAGCCACAGTTGAAATCATGCAGTTTAATACCTGATACCTTTCGGGCTGTTGCATTGAAAAGCTTAGAGGGAAGGTTTTTAGTCAGCTTGTTATCATACCTTTTTCTCTTCCAGCCT
>JAQVXD010000127.1 GCA_028709385.1 Fermentimonas sp. | reverse complement strand
TCTTTAGAAACCGAAAAGAACTAATAGCCTCCAAAAATATTCAAATCCATAACTTATGTAAGACAGTTGCTACTACACTAGAATCAGCCAGCCATGCCATTTATGGCGAATTAGGACTTGATATCGGCATTGATAAAAATGGTCACCCGTGGCTAATTGAAATTAATTCCAAACCGCGTAAAACCACGGAAACCGAGTATTCGCAGGGTGTGGTGAGAAACACCTTTAAGCGGCCCTTGGAGTATGCCATTTACCTGGCAGGATTTTAGAATAGTTGTGATAAAGTCCCTCACCCGCCATCCGAAGGTGATTCTCATCAGTGTACCCTTTATAGTGAGTATGCCTTCTCGCTAGTTGTCACTGTATTAAATTTATATACTGCAGGTAGACAAGCTTTATTATAAAAAGCAATAGCTTGAAAAATCACGAATATTTAATAAAAGCTAGCTATAATTGGATAAATATACTGTAGTTAAAAGTTTTCTTAAGGTAACCTTAGTGATAACATATTATAATGAAATATATATTATTAATGGGAGGTTAAGTGACATGGATGAAAAATCAAGATCTAAAAGAACTAAGCGGATATTGTCGGTGTTGCTAGTTCTCATAGTTATTGCCGGTGGCCTGTTGGTATTTAACAATTATTATTTAGTAGCCCGAGATAATGAACCTAGCCAGGCTTTAGCACAATTAGTGCCTGTAAATACTGCTCCCATTATTATCGGGCCAACTAATATCGCTGACACGGTAGAAAGGATTAGTCCGGCGGTAGTTAATATTGAGACTAGTACAGTAGTCAAAAACAACAGTTTAGATGGTTTCTTCAATGATCCATTTTTTAAGCAATTTTTCGGTAATGATATTATTATTCCCCAGGAAAATATGCAAAAAGGGATTGGCAGTGGTTTTATCATTAGTGAAGATGGTTATGTGTTAACCAACCAGCATGTTATTGATAATGCCAATAGTATTTCGGTAACTGTAAGTGGAAACAACAAAAAATATGCTGCTCAAGTGGTGGGGCAGGATTATGAGTTAGACCTGGCAGTTTTAAAAATTCAGTCTAATCAGAAGTTTGCCACTATTAACATGGGAGATTCCAGCCGAATCAGGGCAGGAGAATGGGTAGTAGCTATTGGCAATCCTTATGGCCTGGATCATACGGTAACAGTTGGGGTCATAAGTGCCACTGGCCGACCTATGAAAATCGAAAACCGTGTTTATAAAAATCTTATTCAAACTGATGCAGCGATAAATCCTGGTAATAGTGGGGGACCACTGCTAAATACCAGCGGCGAAGTAATAGGAATTAATACAGCTGTTAATGCCCAGGCTCAGGGTATAGGTTTTGCGATATCCATTAATACGGCCAAAGATGTGTTAAATGAATTAATCCAAAAAGGTAAAGTAGTACGTCCTTACATGGGTGTGCTATTACAGCCTATTGACCAGAATATCGCGACTTATCTGAAGGTTCCCAACCGTGGTGTGGTAGTAGCTGATATAGTTGCTGGAAGCCCGGCGGCGATAGCGGGATTGCAAAAGTATGACGTTATCACCAATATTGAAAAAAAACCGGTAGACAACTATGACCAACTGCAGGAAGTCTTAAAAACTAAGCAGGTAGGTGATAATGTGAAACTCTCCATTATTAGAAATGGTAAAAATGTACTAGTTCCACTTACTCTGGCAGAAAAACCGTAATACTAAAAGGGTAAATAGTTACATCTGCAGAATACAACAATAGACATAAAATATCAGGGTGGGTTAATCCCATTCTAATTTTAAGGAGGCATTCCGTGGGAGAGATTAATCAAATTGGCTTACTAACTGGTGGAGGCGATTGCCCAGGCCTGAATTCCGTAATTCGCGCCATTACTAAAACAGCTATAAATTCCTATGGCCTGGAGGTAATAGGCTTTGTAGATGGTTTCAGTGGACTGGTAGAGAACCGTTATAGGCAGCTGGATTTGCGCAGTGTATCGGGAATTAGCCATACTGGCGGTACTATCCTGGGGACTACCAACCGGGATAATCCTTTCCGATTCTTGACTATTTCGGAAGGGAATCAACAGTTTAGTGACGAATCAGACCGGGCCATAAGCAATATGAAACATCTGGGGTTAGATGGTCTTATCGTTATCGGAGGCGATGGCAGTCTGCATATTGCCCAGAAGTTTCACGAAAAAGGAGTAGCTATTGTTGGTGTTCCTAAGACTATTGATAATGACTTATCAGCTACTGATGTAACCTTCGGTTTTAATACTGCGGTAAATACCGCCTCCGAAGCATTGGACAAGCTGCATACTACGGCTGAATCTCATCACCGGGTAATGATCCTGGAGGTAATGGGTCGCTATTCAGGGTGGATAGCATTGCAGGCTGGCATGTCGGGGAGTGCTGATGTCATTCTCATTCCTGAAATACCTTATAATATTGAAGCAGTAATGGCTAAGATTTCTCAGCGTTATCGACAGGCAATAAATTCAGTATTATTGTCGTGGCTGAGGGAGCTAAACCAGAAGATGGTGAGATGGTAGTGCAGAATCTGGTGCCTACCAGTCATGATCCGATAAGACTAGGTGGTATTGGTCAAAAA
>JAQVXD010000126.1 GCA_028709385.1 Fermentimonas sp. | reverse complement strand
TATATCTAGGCATATATGATATTGGGGTAAACAAATTATATCCATTTACATAGATACGGGCGTTTTGTATACCCATTGTCTTTACTAAATAAGAAGGCAATGAAAATCCCAATTCAATTGATTTTAATCGTAAATAAGATGCATTTTGAAAGCCCATGGTTGTGTTTGTTGGAATGGTATATCCTGTATATGGATATTTCCCGGATACATATTCTGTGGTTGGATCATACGGATCGGCAGCAGGATCAACGGGGTGCCATCTATCTAAAAAGTCCGTTATTCCGTTACCATACATGGTACCAATTGAGAATCTGGTAAAAGCTCCCGGTAATTGTGTCCATCTTAATGTTGAACCTTGCCAAACAAGAGCCACATCAAAATTCTTATACTGAAGATTCATTGTAGAACCAAAATTCATTAACGGGAAGTCTCCATTCGCATTGATTAAGAAAGGTGCATTATTGTAGATATACCCATTGGTGTATTGCTGACCACTTCCTGAAATATCTTTAAAATATGGATCCCCGGGTAAAGTGGTGTTGCTTACAAACCAGGGAGAATTTAATATATCGTCCCAACCTTGGTATTGTCCCTCATATTTTAAAATCATGGCTACATCGCTTACCCTGTTATTTCTATTATATAGCCAATTATCATATGAATTGGTTCGGGGAGCCTGATCGCCTCGTGTCTTCCAATATGTCCTGGTAAAGGAAGTACTTAACGTAGCATCCAGAATAAGCTCACCAATCCTGCTATGATGTGATAATGCAAGCTCATATCCAAGAGTACGGTCGCTGTTTAAATTTTGCTGTGGCATTGCTGCACCCAAGACCCCTGGTACCGCGCCTGCCGGAGTCGCTAATAACCCCGACCTGTTCCTCACAAAGTAATCGAATGTGACGCCCAGTTTCTCGTTCCACATGCTGTAATCTACTCCCGTATTAAAAGTTTTGGAAGTGTACCAAGTTAAACTAGTGTTGGCTATTCCTCTGTTTTGAGTTGAAGGAATAAAATTACCATCAAATACCGCGCCAGCAGGAATCACTCCTGGATTACCGGATATTGCCGGATAATTATATCCTGTCATAAACTGATAAGCCATTGCACCGTCATCTCCCAAAATACCATAAGAGGCTCTTAATTTCAGGTTGTCGACCGAGGATAAAAAACCAGTACTTTTAAAGAATTCTTCTTCACTGATTCTCCATCCTAAAGATGCACTGGGAAAGAATCCCCATTGTTTATCTTTGATAAACTTAGAGGAGCCGTCATACCTGAAGCTAAACTCCGCCATATACTTACTTCTAAAATCGTAATTCAATCGACCTACATAGGCTCTGTTGACATAATTGTACGGATATAATGTCGTTCCTGAACCAGGATCCATAGTACCTAGCTGATTTTCATTGGCTAAACCTGCAGCCAATAATGGTAATGGGATAATAAGATCTCTCGCTGCAGCAAAGTTATCACCTTTTCTTTGACTCTGCTCAGCCAAGACCAAGACATTAATATTATGGTCATTAAATGATTTTTTATACTCTGCCTGTACCCGTGTCATCCAATTGGTAAATACATAAAACTCTCTGGTGACCTGACTTGGAGAATTCATAACCGCCGGATTCGCTAAACTTGCAGGAGTGGCATCTACGTACAAATTATATTTCTTCCTGAAATAAGTATTATTCTGGTTCCAATAATTATAACTACCAGTTGCAGATAACTGAAGACCGGGTAAAAAAGGAGCATCATATGTCAGTGTAAATGCTGAATTCAAATACAGGTGATTGTTCTTTTTGGACCCCACAATATCTGGCTGCATGATGATTAATGGATTATATTTAATATCTAGCCAAGACTGGGCAGGATACTCCTTCGTATCTGTCAGATAAGGCGCTTGCAAAGGATTCATATTCCACACTTCTGAAAAGAATGAAGTGACATCAGTATATGGGCTTTGCTTATTATCAACTATACCGTTTAGATTGAAGTTGACATTAATTGATTTCGTCAATTGTGCTTTAATATTATCGGTAAAGGAGTACCTGTTATAAGTGAGTGACTTATTTTTAAACAGACCCTCTTGAAACAAATATCCAAAACTTGAATAAAAGCTGATTTTATCGGTACCACCGGTAGCGCTAAGTGTGTGTTGTGTTTGGGGTGCATTTTTTAGCATCGTTATATCAATCCAATCCGTTCCCTTTTTAGTACCATTTCTATACTCATCCATTTGTTCCTGAGAATAGGTCCTTATCAGTCCGGAAGCATATCCCCCGCGCGTATTAAATTCATTTTCCAACTGCATAAAATCAACCGGTCCTAACACAGGCGGCACGCCAGACTGGCGTTGAAATCCGTAAAATCCGTCATATTCAAGTGAGAATTTTCCCGATTTCCCCTGTTTGGTCGTAATTACAACAACACCATTGGCCGATCTGAAACCATAGACCGCGGCAGAAGCGTCTTTCAGCACACTGATACTTTCAATGTCACTGGGACTTAAACGTAAAAAAGCACTTGCGTTTTCTTGAGCAATACCATCAATAACTATCAAAGGATTGCCGAGACCACGAATATTTAAAACATTGTTATAAGAGCCCGGTTCGGCTGAATTTTGCACGACTATCACACCCGGAATTTTACCTGCAAG
>JAQVXD010000023.1 GCA_028709385.1 Fermentimonas sp. | reverse complement strand
AATAAAGTAAATAAAAAATATATTGTATCTTTGCACTCCAATTGCGGTCGTGGCGTAATTGGTAGCCGCGCTAGACTTAGGATCTAGTGTCGAGAGACGTGGGGGTTCGAGTCCCTTCGACCGCACAAAAAACCAATTACTGATTAACTCCTTCAAGAGAAATTTTGAAGGAGTTTTTTCTTTTTAATGATTACTAAAGCAAAAATAGGACAAGTTTTATTTATAAGCAATATTCAAAATTTCATAAACAAAACTTTTATTGTCTCTTTTAATAATAACTTTTTCCCCGATTTTCTTGTTAGTCAACTCCCTTGCCAAAGGCGATACAAAAGATATTTTTCCTTTAGAAACATCGGCTTCATCAACGCCTACAATTTGAAAGGTTTTAATTCTATTTGCTTCTTCTATCCTGAGTGTTACCGATGCACCAAACCTTACTTCATTCTGAGGCTGTTCTTCTAAATTGACAATTACGGCAGTATCAATCCTGTTGTCCAGCAGAAACAATTTTGCGTTAATATGGTTTACCGCAATTCGTTTCTCGTTTTCGTTTACAATGTTAAGATTCTCTCTTTCACTGACAAGCTTCTCCTTTTCGGCCAATAGCTCATTCAGACCCACCCAGGTAACATAGTTTATTTCACCTTCCGGCAAAAAAGCTCTGGGAGGCACTAAAGGAATTTCTTCCTGATCTCCTTCTTTAATAAATCCTCTGCTCATAGCTTTCCTGTTCCTTAGTCATTATAGTGATTTATTGTTGTTAGTCTCTTAGCATTAAAATTATTAGTTTCGAAGTTAGTTGATTTTTATTTAAATACAAAGTTTTAATTTCCTCCTGAAAAAGCGTTAATTGGTCAACTCTATATATAGATATAAAAGAATTTAGTATTTGCATACATAGCAATTATCATTATAATTGTACCACTATCACGGTAAATGATAATGGTACAAAAAATTAACAATATTCGGAATAGCACATATATGAAAATTCAATATGCATCAGATTTACATTTGGAGTTTTCTGACAACTGTCGTTATCTGAATGATAATCCGTTAAAACCGGTAGGAGATATTATTGTCCTTGTCGGTGATATTGGTTATCTGAATGATGATAATTATAGCAAACATCCGTTTCAATTGGCTTTTCCCTATTTTGCAGGAAGCAGTATTGATGGAGCTTTTACTGTAGAGCTTGAAGAATACATTGCTTCAAGTCCAATAGAATATTGGATTTATGGTCATTTACAAAGGAATATTGATAAGGTCATCGTAAAAACAAAATGCGTAATTAATCAAGTGGGGTATGCTTCACACAATGAGCATCATACGTTTGTTTCAGGCAGATTGATAGAAATATAACCCACTTCTTTAAACGTCTCACAAGGCTGATTTTATTCTACGAGTCTGTTTACCCCATTCTCATCCTTTTCATGCCGGAACGAGTAGAAGAGCTTTCCTGTAATATCGTACGAATCAAAATAGAGGGTGTTTTTGTCTACAGTCACATTTTGATAAAGCTGCATATCCTTTGCCCTTACGTCACTCCACACATTGGTATTGAGTTCGTACATCTTAGGACCGGCCACAGAAACTACATACGTTGGAGGATTCTTCACATCGCCTTCGATTTTGTCTTCATTAAATCCCCTGCAATAGGTGTGATCGTGTTCCTGGAGAACTAAATCAACGCCATGTTTTTCCAGAACAGGAAGTAAAAGACCGCAGAAATACTAATTATTGCGACCAGAAGAACAGGTGTATACAGGATAATGATTGAAGACTACAGTCCATTTACACGGATTGTTTTCTAATGTACTTTCGAGCCACTCCACAATTGTTGTCAGATCTTTATTGTTTTCGTTGAAAGTGTATGAATCTACGCTAATAAATCGAACACCCTGATAATCGAAAGAGTATGCTCTGTTTTGATACTCAGGTGTTGGAGGATTCTGTGGCATAGCATAAATTTTGTTCCAATGATTTGAGAACACTCGCGTTTTACCATCCTCCAATTTTGAATATTCATGATTTCCTGCTGTAGGTACTGATGGCAAAGTTCCTAACAGCCAGTCACCTGCAAAAAAGAATTCATTCTAGTACTCATCTGTGCTCCTGCTCACCAGGTCACCAGCAAAAAGCATAAACGATGCATCTTTGCCTAAATCTTTGTAAGCTTGGCGCAATGTTCTTGACCCCAAAGATTTAATATCGTTTTGCACATCTCCAAAGTAAATGAATGAGAATTTATCATTTACTTTTTTAGCAGTCGAAAACTGGAACCATTCGCTCCAGTCTTTACCATTTCCTGCTCGGTACGAATATTGAGTATTTGGCTCAAGACCAGTGAATCTCACTTCATGTGAAACACGATCACCGCTATCGTCCTCCGGAGTGCGCCATGTCACACTATATTCCGAAGTGGCGTCGCCACCAATTGATAGCATTATTTCCGATAAATTAAGTTAAAGTTACGGTGATATTGAGAAGGTGTGAATAATGTTAGAGCCACCTGTATTATGACTACATACTCCACAATAAATACTAACAAAGTCCTAACAAAGTCCTAACCAACTCCTAATATCCCTTATATAAATTAGAAGTTTGTAAGGAGTTTGTTAGAAATAAATTAGATCTTAGTTTGAATATAGTATGGTCAATTTAGTGTTAATATGCCAAAAAATTGTTAACTTGCGATAAGGTTTTAATATTAAATATCGAAATAATGGGTAAATTGAAGGAGGGGATTCTTGGAGGATTCTCAGGAAAAGTGGGTAATGTGGTTGGTTCATCATGCAGGGGTGTGGAGTATATTAAAAGTCGCCCCTCTAAAATGACTAACCCGAGAACTAAAGGTCAGACTAAGCAGCGAACTAATTTTATTATTACTCAGAATTTCCTGCGAACTTTTACACCTTTTGTAAGAGTAGGCTTTAAGGATCACGCGGTTGACGGCAGGAGTGCTTTTAATGCCGCTATGTCTTATAATATGTCGAATGCAATTAAAGCAGATGGGGATGATATGGAATTGGATTTCCCGAATGTTCTTGTTTCTAAAGGCACATTGTTTCCGGCAAAAGATATAAATGCAAAGGTTGTGGAGGGTGAAGTGCTTTTCCAATGGAAGCCGGAAACTGAGGAGAATGAAAAACCTGATGATCAGGCAATGGTGCTTGTTTATAACTACACTAAGACAGTTGCTGTTTATGATTTTAATGCAGGTAAAAGGGGTGGCTTGTCAACCCGTATCTTATTACCAGAAAACTGGAGCGGTGATTTTATAGAAACATATATAGCTTTTAAAAGTGCTGATGGGTCGGTAGTTTCTGACAGTGTTTACTCAGGGAGATTTGTAGTATAAAAAAAGAGACCATTCCGGTTAACGGGACAGCCTCTTTTAAAGCAGTCGGGAAACAGAATGTTTTCTCCCTGTTAGTATTTAATTAATATTCAAATTAGTCTAACTGTGGACCTGAAGGTATCAAAGCTTTAGCTGCGTCAGTGTCAGTGTATTGTTTGAAGTTTTCAATATACATACCGGCAAGTTTTTTAGCTTTAGCTTCCCATTCGCTCTTATCTGCGTATGTTGAACGTGGATCAAGGATGTCTGATACATTGTTCAGTTTTTTTGGTGCAGTAAGATTCATAATTGGAACATGAATTGTTTCTGCCTCTTCAATAGAACCGTCAAGGATAGCATCAATGATAGCGCGTGTATCTTTAAGAGAGATACGTTTACCTGTTCCGTTCCATCCTGTGTTTACAAGATATGCTTTAGCATTGTGCTGATCCATTTTTTCAGAAAGACGCTGTGCATAAATTGTTGGGTGAACAGTTAAGAAAGCTTCACCAAAAGCAGGAGAGAAAGATGGCTGTGGTTCAGTGATTCCGCGTTCTGTACCTGCAAGCTTGCTGGTAAATCCGCATAGGAAATGATACTGAGCCTGATCGTTATCTAAGATAGATACCGGTGGTAATACACCGAAAGCATCAGCTGAAAGATAGATAATCTTTTTAGCATGTCCTGCGCGTGATGGCAATACAATTTTGCTGATGTGGTGAATAGGATATGATACACGTGTATTTTCAGTTGCTGAGATGTCAGAGAAATCGATATTGCCTTCATCATCAACTGCTACGTTTTCAAGAAGTGCGTCGCGACGGATTGCTCTCCAGATGTCCGGTTCGTTTTCTTCGCTCAGGTTTACTGTCTTAGCATAGCAACCGCCTTCGTAGTTGAAAACACCATTGTCATCCCATCCGTGCTCATCATCACCGATAAGGTAACGTTTCGGGTCGGCAGAAAGAGTTGTTTTACCTGTTCCTGAAAGACCGAAGAAGATAGCTACATCACCTTCTTTACCAACGTTTGCAGAGCAGTGCATAGAAGCAATACCGCGAAGTGGCAGGTAGTAGTTCATCAGTGCGAAAATACCTTTTTTCATTTCACCGCCGTACCATGTACCGCCAATAACCTGCATTTTTTCTGTTAAGTCAAACAGCGTGAAGTTTTCAGAATTTAATCCGTGCTCCTGCCATTTGTCGTTTGTTGTTTTGGATCCGTTTAAGCAAACGAAATCAGGCTCTCCGTAGTGAGCAAGTTCGTAATGAGAAGGACGGATAAACATGTTGGTAACAAAATGAGCCTGCCATGCAACTTCCATAATGAAGCGAACTTTCATGCGGGTATCTTCGTTAGTTCCGCAGAATGTATCAACAACATAAAGTTTCTTTGCTGTAGAAAGCTGATCAGTTACACGTCCTTTGCAATAGTTGAATGCTTCTTTTGAACATGGGCGGTTGATTGTGCCGTCCCACCAAAGAGTATCCTTTGTTACATCGTCCTTTACAAAGTATTTGTCTTTGGGAGAACGACCGGTGAATTTACCTGTGTAAACAGCAGTAGCACCACTCTTTGTTAACTTAGCTTTTTCGAAACCTTCATTTGCAGGGTTCATCTCATCTTGAAAAAGAGTCTCGTAGGAAGGATTGTGAACGATTTCAAAATCTCCCACAATTCCGTACTTGCTTAAATCTAAATTTGCCATCTTAATAATTTGGGTTTAATGTTTATGATCGTATAAAACTTGTTTGCGCTTTAAAACCTGAAACAACTGTACAAAAATATACAAATTATTTTATTCTGGAAAGGAATTAAAGAAAAATTTCTTTAATTGACGGTTTTTTCTTCTTCAAACCTCTATTTCAACAAAAAAACAGTGTAATTGTTTAGATAAAGGTTGAAAAATTGTACCTTTGTTCTCCGAAAAATATACATATATCTATGCAAGTAATTAACTTTTCGGAGCAGAATTCACTGATCAGTCTCTATCTTCGCGAAATAAGAGATATAACTATCCAGAACGACAGGCTTCGCTTTCGCAGAAATATTGAGAGGATTGGCGAAATAATGGCTTATGAAATCAGTAAGCAGTTAACCTATAAAACAATAAGTGTTGACACTCCGCTTGACGTTGCAGACGCAAATATCCCGGATGAAGAAATAGTTATAGGTACAATTCTGAGAGCAGGACTGCCTTTCCATCACGGTATGCTTAATTATTTTGACGGTGCAGAAAACGCATTTGTTTCGGCATACAGAAAGTATAAAGAGACAGGTCATCAGACATTTGATATTCACATAGAATATATAGCATCACCTTCAATTGAAGGAAAAACATTAATTCTTACTGACCCGATGCTTGCAACCGGCAGCAGTATGGAGCTTACGTACAGAGCATTGCTCACAAAAGGGGATCCTTCTAAAATACACATAGCAACAATTATTGCCAGCCAGCAGGCGATTGATTATTGTAAGGCTAATTTCCCGGAAGAGAAAACAACCATTTGGGCTGCGGCAATTGATCCCGGGCTGAACGAATCTTCATATATTGTTCCGGGAATTGGTGATGCAGGTGATCTTGCTTACGGTGAGAAAATATAATTTTTTTGATTTTTCTCTCTAATCGTAGAATTTTCTCTCAAAGGCTTTAAACTCTCCTTTTTTAAGAATCAGTCGTTTCCAAACAGCTGAAATAAATCCCGTTCCGTAGCTTGTGAGCTGAATCCAGGATGCTGCAATACTGTAAAAGGCTACACTGAGTGATTTGTTTATTAATATTGAATCAATAAAAACTATCAGCGAGTAGGCCAATGGGAGCAAAAGCAGTATAGGATAAAAAAGAGACGATATTAATATAACGGCCATTCCGATTGCAAAGAAGGCTGGGAGAGTGTGAACTAATTTCAGCGAACCGGGATGCAGGAGATGCAGGTTGATTCTGGCGATGCCTGAATTGTAAACCTGCTTGAAAAACTGACGAAAGGTTGACCTTCTTTTATGATACACAAAAGCCTCCGGGATAAGTGCCGTTTTATATCCTGATTTCAGAAGGCGCAGACTGAAATCAATATCCTCTCCAAATCTCATTTTACCGTATCCTCCTATAACATCAAAAGCTTTTTTAGTAACTCCTAGATTGAAGCTCCTCGGGTGGAACTTGTCCATTGATTTCTTACTGCCCCTGATGCCGCCGGTAGTGAAAAATGATGTCATAGAATAGTTGATCGCTTTTTGCACTGTTGTGAAATCAGGCAGAGCTGCATCGGGTCCACCATATGCATCTGTGTGATGACCAGAGAGGAAGTTTGTCACATTTTCGAGATAGTGCTCCGGTATAATGCAGTCGGAGTCAAAGAATACCAGCCAGTCATATTGTGCTTGCACGGCACCTGCATTTCTGCTTAAACCGGGACCCGAATTAGCTTTCTCAAAATAGTTGATCTTTAGACGGTCGGTGTATTTATCTGCAACTTTATCACTTTTCAGTTCCGATCCATCCTCCACAATTATGACTTCAAATTTCTTGTAAGTCTGTTCGCACAGACTCAGAAGAAGTTCGTCAAGCTCATCAGGCCGGTTGAATACGGGTATTATTATTGAGAAATGCATAATTGCTTTTTTTAGGACAACGCAAAACTAACCATTTTCTTTCGTTCTTCAACTTTTTATAAAAGTGAAATTGCGAAAAACAAAAACAAACAAAAAAAGTGTGAAAATCCTTGAATATTTAAAAAAATAGAATACCTTTGCAAATCAAAATTATTCTGATAGGAGGATGTCTAAACTATATACCTGCATAATTATTTGTATATCAATACTACTCTCTTTTTCTTGCAGTAGAGGAGATGGAACGGTTATCAGAGGAGAAATATCCAATCTGAACAATCCATATATTCTTTCTACATATCTTTCGTCAGATACATTGGTAATAGATACAATACAGGTTAATAATAGCGGCAATTTCACTTATAATGTTGATATAGATAGCTTAACTACCTTCACCTTATACATGAATAATTATGAGAGTGCAGCAGTGGTTTTCGCCGATAGGGGTCAAAATGTAAAAGTAATTGGTGATGCTAATCTGCCCGATTTGATCAGGGTTAGCGGCAATGAAATTAATGACGATCTGACTCTGTTCAAGTCACAAAACCAGGATCTGTTAAAGCAACGTGGTCAGCTGCTTGTCAATTTTAATACAAATAGAGATTCAGACACTTCTCAGGTTAATGCACTGGACAGAAATGATGATTTAGCTAATCTTAATCTTCTGAATCACGAACTTACTCTTAAAGCTGAAGAGTTTATAAAAGAAAATCCAACTAAATTGTCCAGCCTTATTCTGATAAGTAATTTCTTTATGAACAGCGACACTCCCCAGGCTCTGGAGAGGGTTTTGGGATATATTCAGGGAGATGTTAAAGAGACACGAATTGCAAACCGGTTGTATACATACTCTGAGAAGGTAAACCGTTCGGCCGAAGGTGCAATTCTTCCCTATTTTCAGTTGAAAGATTATGAGGGAGATACCATACAGTCGTATGATTATAATGGTAAATATCTTCTTTTATCATTTGTTTCCTCATCGGGCATTGAGTCACGTGAGACAATTGATCTGCTTAAAAATGAGTATGAACAACTTGACAGCAGCAGGGTTGAATTTGTTTCAGTTTATATAGATTCAGATATTTACCCTATAGATTATCCCGAGCACGATTCAATAACCTGGACAATTGTACCTGAAAAAAGAAGCTGGGGGTCAGATATTGTTGATTTGCTGAATGTTCAGTATATACCATTCAATATTCTTGTCCGGCCTGACGGAACAATAATGGAAAGGAATGTTCCTTCTCAGGAAGTGGCAGAAGTAATCAGGAAATCGATAGATAATTAAACTACACAAATAAAATCATATAAACTGTAACAAATGCTGGTTAAAGTATTTGGAGCAGCTGTTCAAGGTATAGACGCAACTCTAATCACTATTGAAGTAAACTGCTCCAGAGGTATCCGGTTTCTCCTTGTTGGGTTACCGGATACTTCAGTAAAAGAAAGTCACGAACGTATTGTTTCAGCCCTTGAGGTGAATGGGCTCAAATTCCCTCGCAAGCAGATAGTTATTAACATGTCGCCCGCAGATATCAGGAAAGAGGGTTCTGCATATGACCTCCCTCTGGCTGTTGGCATACTGGCTGCTTCCGAATCTGTGAAAACTGATAAGTTGAATGACTATTTAATTATGGGAGAGTTGTCGCTTGACGGTTCTGTGCTGCCGTTAAGAGGTGCTCTGCCAATAGCTGTAATGGCAAAAGAAAATGGCTTTAGAGGTTTAATACTACCATCTGAAAACGCAAAGGAGGCTGCCGTAGTGCAAGGACTGGACGTTTATGGTGTAAGTAATATCCTGGAGGTGGTTGATTTCTTTAACGACGTTAAATTGCCCGATGTGACGAGGGTTGACCTTGACAAGGAATTCAAGAGCAACATCTCAAATTATGAGCTTGATTTTTCTGATGTCAAGGGTCAGGAGAATGTGAAAAGGGCAATTGAAGTTGCAGCGGCCGGCGGACATAATATTATAATGGTTGGTCCTCCCGGATCCGGCAAATCGATGATGGCGAAAAGAGTACCATCGATACTTCCCCCGTTTACGATAGAAGAGGCACTTGAGACCACAAAGATACATAGTGTGGCAGGAAGAACTAGTCTTAACTCTTCCCTTTTGTTTACACGTCCATTTCAAACACCACATCATTCAATAAGTAATGTTGCTATGGTTGGAGGGGGCTCAAATCCACAGCCCGGAGAGATAAGTCTGGCGCACAACGGGGTGCTGTTTCTTGACGAACTGCCTGAATTCAACCGTAGTGTTCTTGAAGTACTGCGTCAGCCCCTTGAAGATAGAGAAATAACAATTTCCAGATCAAAATACAGTGTTAAATATCCTGCCGGCTTTATGCTGGTTGCCGCAATGAACCCTTGTCCCTGCGGATTTCACAATCATCCTGACAGGGAATGTGTATGCCCCGCAGGCTCTGTTTTCAAATATCTGAACAAAATATCAGGACCGCTTTTGGATAGGATTGATATACAGATTGAGATTGTGCCTGTACCATTTGATAAAATTTCAGGCAGGGCCTCTTCAGAGAAGAGTTCAGATATCAGAGAAAGGGTTATTAAAGCTCGTGATATACAGAAACAGAGATTTAAAAAAGTAAAGGGGGTTCACTGTAATGCGCAGATGACAGGCAGGATGCTGCACCGCTATGCTGAGCCTGATACTGCAGGATTAAAGCTTCTTAAGACTGCAATGGAGCGCCGTTCGCTTTCTGCAAGGGCGTACGACAGGATATTAAAGGTTTCACGTACAATTGCCGACATTGACCAGAGTGAGAATATAAAACCTATTCATCTTGCCGAAGCAATTAATTACAGGAATCTGGACAGTGAAAACTGGGCTTATAAGTAATTATCTTTTCTCGAAGTGGTGATCATCATAGTATTTGGTGAATGTGTGTCCCCATCTGAATCCTAATCTTCTGAACTCATTAACAACAGGGTGTCCGGGGTGTAAAGTACCATTGACAGTTGTATCTGACACTGCACCTGCCGGCTCATCAGGTCTGTCTGAATTTTTCCATCTCAGTGGATTAAATTTTGGATTTATATCAATTGCCATTCCCTCGGCATGTTTTGAGTAGGACACGTTTCTGTAACAGAAGCTGTAGCTGTTGTTGTCTGCCATCGAGAGACTGTCATTCCATCCGTATCTGACAATCGGCACAGCTTTTTCGATAACAAAACCCTCAGCCAGCATAAACTTGAAAATTTCTCTTATGTCATCAGAGATAAGTCGGTTTGTAACAATCTGTCCTTTGTGGATTTTGCCGTCAGTGGAAATATAGTATACATCTACCAGTTCAAGCTGGCTAATAATACTTTCAGGTGCACCTGAGTCTTTTGTAGCCTCGTCAAAAGTAAATTCGGCATCAATTAATGTATCGGGGAGCAAAGGTTCCGGAGCAGGATCCTCTCTGATTTCAGATATATGAAAATCATCATTTGATTTTGTTCCTTTCTCTCTTCTGATTTCGTTACAGGATATAATTATGATAAACAGCAGAAAGAGATAATAGTGGAGTTTCATCCCGGGAGTGCTTATATGTTAATTGTAAAGTTGCAATCAGTTCAGTTCCAAGCCAAACTCATCAGATAGTTTCTGAAGTGCAGGATTCTTGTCTGCCATCTCATCAAATATCTCTCGTGATGTAAGGGGCTTTGTAATCGCGTTTCCTTCCGCAATCTTAATTGTCATTGTCAGGTCATCATTCTTTACTTTACTTCTCAAGAAGGTAAGTATAGGCATACTATTGCTCATAAGATACTCTTTGTTGATCTCAGTGTTCACCTCTACCTCAAAAATTACTTCACTGATCAATTTGGGTTTATACAAACTCATCGTGTTTTTGAGTAACGGTTCACCCTTAAGATCTCCGGCATATTCGTCCCATGCAGCCTTCAACTGTTTTTCAGTGAATGTATTATTACCGTTGATGGCTCTTTCATCTTCATTTTCATTGGTTTTTTCCTCTTTCATACTACTTAGTGAAGTAAGAGAAATACCCATACTTTTTAGAGCAGATTTTTTACTTTGCTGAGATGATGTTTTTGAAGTCACATCAGGTTTCGGAACTTCTTTTGTCCGAGCTGATGATGTGGTGTCTGACTGAGGTTTCACCGACTGAGGCTTTTCAGATTGAGCCTTCGATTCACTGTTTGTATTCCTGTTTTCTGTTGAAACGGTTTTTGAGTCAGTAGTAGCTTTCTCAATTGGTTTTAAAGAGCTTTTGTTTTCTTCTTTTTTAACTGGACTTTCCTGCAGCTGACACAGTTTTATTAGAGTGAGTTCAAGTAGTAAACGCCTGTTTTTACTAATCCTGTAGTTTAGGTCACACTCGTTGGCAATCTCAATTGCCTTATAGAGGAAATCATTACTGCATCTCTTTGCGGTTTCAATATACTGTTCTCTGATTGATGCTCCAACTTCAAAAAGAGAAGCAGTTTTTTCGTCTTTGCAAACCAGCAGGTCACGAAAATGAGACGCCACACCACTAATAATATACTGTCCTTCGAAACCGCGATTAAGAATGTCATTAAGTATAAGCAAACAATCCACTACGTTTCCGTCAAGAATTGCATCGGTCAATTTGAAATAATACTCATAATCAAGCACGTTGAGGTTCTCAATTACCGCTTTGTAGGTTATATTTCCTTGTGTGTAGCTGGCGGTTTGATCAAATATCGACAGTGCATCACGCATACCGCCGTCTGCTTTCTGTGCAATTACATTAAGAGCTTCGGGTTCAGTGATAACATTTTCCTGAAGAGCAACATACTGCAGATGTTCAACAATATCTGCAATTTTTATACGATTGAAATCATAAACCTGGCAACGAGAAAGAATTGTAGGAATAATTTTGTGCTTCTCTGTTGTTGCCAGAATAAAAATAGCGTGTGCAGGCGGCTCTTCAAGTGTTTTAAGGAATGAGTTGAATGCTGATTGAGAAAGCATATGAACCTCATCAATGATATAAACCTTGTATTTTCCTATCTGCGGAGGGATGCGTACCTGGTCTATAAGTGAACGAATATCGTCGACTCCGTTGTTTGATGCAGCATCAAGTTCGTGAATATTATACGACCGTTGTTCGTTAAACGCAACGCACGATTCACATTTGTTGCATGCTTCGTTTTCGGGAGTAAGGTCAAGACAATTGATTGTTTTCGCAAAGATGCGTGCACAGGTGGTTTTCCCTACACCACGGGGGCCACTGAACAGATATGCATGAGCCAGTTTGTTGCCGGCAATGGCATTTTTTAATGTAGTTGTCAGAGCTTCCTGACCAACCACACTTTTGAAAGTGGACGGTCTGTATTTTCTTGCAGAAACAATAAAAGTATCCATGAATAATTAGGATGAATTGGATAATCAGTAAAATACAAATGTAATAAAAATATCGGTTTTTTCTACGGTTTTCCTATCTTTACGGATAGAAGCAAAAAAATATGAAGTTAGTATTATGAAGAATATTTTTTCATTGTTGTCAGTTATTGTACTAATCGTTATAATATTTACAATATCCTGCTCCTCCGGCAAGAAATCACAGTCGTCACAACGCGAACTTTCAGATCATGAATTCACGGAAATAGCTCAGACAATTGTTCCCGATACATTTGTTCTGCCTGATATACCTGAAGTGATTTCAGGAACAGAAGAGCGTGCCAAGTATCTTGTAAGTCATTACTGGGACAGGTTTGATTTCAGTAATGCAGATTTAGCCAGGCGTCCGGATATTACTGAACAGGCATTTGTTGATTATATAAATATCCTGAACTATGTGCCTAAAGTGAATGCTGATGAGTCGCTTGTAAAAACACTTCACAGAGCAGAAGCAGATACAGCAATGTATGTGCATTTTATTTCTCTTTTTGAGAAGTATTTTTATGATCCTAATTCACCTTTCCGTAACGAGGAGTATTATATACCTGTATTAAAAGAGATAAAAGAGTCATCAATGTTGACAGACGAGTCAAAATCTGTATACGTTTTTCAACTTGATATGGTTATGAAAAACAGGGTAGGAGACAGGGCTAATAATTTCGACTATACAGTAGCTTCAGGTCAAACATCTTCATTGTATGATCTTCAAAGTGATTTCACCCTGCTTATGTTTTCCAATCCGGGCTGTCCTACCTGCGAAGCTGTTACAGCTCAACTTGACAGATCAAGTGCCATCAGTAATGCACTTTCCCGAAACAGTTCAACACGTAGAATGCTTACTATTCTTACTATTTATCCTGACCAGGATATTGATGAGTGGCTGGCTCATCTTCCGGAAATGCCTTCTGACTGGGTGCATGCCTATGATAAAGGATTGCAGATAACTAATAAGAGGCTTTACGATATAAAGGCAATACCTACTCTCTATCTGCTTGATAACAACAAAAAAGTGATACTGAAAGATACTTCCATTGAGGCTATTGAGTCATTTTTTACAGTGCATCAGTAAACAGTTCAATAAAACGACAATTAATTAACGCAACTGCATTATAATTAGATGTGATTGTTGGTAAGCATCTCTTGTGAAATGTGTGTAAATGGCGCCAATACGGGTGAATAACAGGTCATTATGTGATATTTTAACAATTAAACTGAAAATTTACGTCTCAAAAATTCGGTATTACAGAAAAATGACATACTTTTGCCCGTTATAAAAATGGGCTTTTAGCGAAAAGTCCTTATAGATAAGAGGTTTAGCAACTGCGTGAAGCACGGTAAACCTAATTATTAACCAAAATTATTTTTTATGAAGTACGTGAACTTTTGCCTTATAGCAATTTTTTCACTTGCACTGTCATCAGGTTCTGTAAAGGACGCTGCTCCATCAATAGGTTATTATCCCGGAGAAATAATACCTGATATTGTTTTAACGGATTTGGAGGGCGATACTTATAACCTTAGTGATTATAAAGGCAAAAAAGTCGTGGTTAACTTCTGGGCATCATATGACGCCCAATCCAGAGCAACAAATGTTCTGCTGCATAATTATCTAAAGATGAATAATGCGGATGTGACATTTCTTTCTGTTAGTTTAGATGAGAACAAGGATGTTATAGAGAGAACATTTGAGATGGATAACCTCGATACAATTTCACAATTTTGTGAAGTTAATGGAGCAGATTCAGAATTATACAATGATTTTAAACTGAATCGTGGCTTCCGAAATTACTTAATCGATGAAAACGGAGTTATTAAAGCAATGAATTTCACTCCGGATGATTTAAGCAGTATCATTTAAGTATTAAAAGAAGAATTAATTAAGAACGGACGTTGTATTTGCAGCGCCCGTTTTTTAATTTATATCCACTTCTATTCAAATGCAGTTTTCACAAGCAAGGCACAATTTATTTATCTAAAGCTTTTTTAACCTTGAGTTTTCCAGAATATTCACCTGTTTTTATGGAAAAAGGACAAAAATAGCATAAAATTAAAATATATTACATATATTTGCACCTATATAGTTAAAAATCCGAAAGCTGGTATTATTAATATCTTTGGTCGGTTTAAAAAAGAGGTGCGACTAAGTAACAGAAGTAGGATTTAAGGCAAATAGTAATAATTTATTAACCATGAGTAAGCAATCTGAAATTAAGATAAATCAGTTTCAGTTGGCATTATTGCTTGACGAATCTGATAGGGATTTTTTCAAATGCTCTATTTCGCATAATGTGTATTGTTTAAACTGCAGTGATGTTGCAAAAAAGGGTGTGGATATCACAGAGGTTTATCTCACGGAACATAATGATATCAGGGTACACGGGAGGTGCAAAATATGCAATGGCGAAGTACGCCGGCTTTTTGAGTTTGGTGAAGAAGACCGATTCAATAATAAAGCTGAAAAATTAAGAAAATCCTTACAGGCATCCTGAAAAACTCCTCAGCATATATTATCTTTGCACTCAAAATAATATTTTAACAATTGAATGGAAAACAAACAACTCACTCCGTTATATAAAACAGTTGTTGGAGTGCAATTCCTTTTTGTTGCTTTCGGAGCAACAGTATTAGTACCCCTATTAGTGGGACTCGATCCCTCAACAGCACTGTTCACGGCAGGTGTGGGTACTCTCATTTTTCATCTTGTAACAAAGGGTATAGTGCCAATATTCCTTGGCAGCAGTTTTGCATTCATAGCCCCTATTGTGAAGGCAACTGAGCTTTATGGATTAGCAGGAACGCTGTCAGGGATGGTAGCCGTGGGATTTGTCTATTTCCTTATGAGTGCACTTGTTAAATGGCAGGGGATGAGGCTGATAAAGCGACTCTTTCCGCCAGTGGTAATAGGGCCGGTTATAATGCTGATTGGTCTTTCACTCGCCGGCACTGGAGTAGATATGGCAAAAGAGGACTGGCTTCTGGCAATTATTTCACTTACCACTGCAATAATTGTCAGCCTGTACGCCAAAGGTATACTCAGGCTAATTCCTATATTTGCAGGAATTATTGTTGGTTATGTCGCAGCGATGATTTTAGGGAGAGTCGACTTCACCCTAATAGCTGAAGCCTCATGGTTTAGCTGGCCGCAGTTTGAGAAGCCCGAGTTTTCCTGGGGAGCCATTCTGTTTATGATACCTGTAGCAATTGCTCCGGTAATTGAGCACGTTGGTGATGTGTACGCAGTTAGTCAGGTTGCAGGGAAAGATTTCGTAAGGGAGCCGGGACTGCATCGTACTATGCTGGGTGACGGTATTGCCTGTGTGGTTGCAGGGGCAATTGGCGGACCTCCTGTTACAACATACTCCGAAGTTACCGGGGCAATGGTTCTTACAAAAGTATCTGATCCCGTCGTGATTCGTATTGCAGCAATTACCGGAATAGTTTTCTCGATGATAGGGAAAGTGAGTGCGTTCCTCAAAACTATACCAGGTGCTGTACTTGGCGGAATAATGCTACTGCTCTTCGGTATGATTGCAGCAACAGGTGTCAACAACATGATAACAAACAAAACAGATATGAGTAATACCCGCAACCTGATTATCGTATCACTTATACTTACTACCGGTATTGGAGGAGCTGTACTTCAGGTTGGAAATGTCAGCATGACAGGGATCGGTCTTTCAGCCCTGATAGGGGTGATACTCAATCTTATAATTCCAGAAAGTAAAGAAATAGAAGAAAACAAAGAGAAGAATAATTAACCCCTGTATAATCTCAAAACCTTAAATCACTTCAGGGATAAAAATATTTGTAAAAATATATAAAGTATTCGAAAGGAATTTTTATATTTGTGTGTCACTGTCTCGCTCTTGTCAGGTTTTTTAATAACGCGTAATTTGAAAAACTATGAAACCTGCAGCGGAAGATACACTGCTTTTGGCAATAAAGCCGGAATGCTTTAGTGCTATAATATCCGGTAAAAAGAAGACTGAAGCTCGGGAAATCAAAGATACTACCTTTAAGAAATATCTAAAGACATGGACAAAAGATGGCAACGTCGGTCTGCTCTACGACAAGTCACTATTGTCAGGTAATCCTGTCAGCGAGATCTATATTTACAACAATGGTATCTATCCCTATATTCCAATAAGCTATAAATACCTGAGTATGATGTCAGGTATATCGGGTGAAGGGGATATTCTTATCGTGGAAATAGATGATATTACTTTTGAGCCGGTGCTGCAGAAAAATGGTTATCCCATCCGCTTTAATATAATCGATGATGACTTTAAACCGTGTAAAAATGGGGACTACTGTTTCTGGAACATCGTCTATCACTTTGGTAAGGTCATAGAGATTAAGCATAGAAAGAGCGGGAAAGAGCACATTATTTGAAAATCTATATTTTTATCTCAAATCGATCTGATAACATCATCTTTATCCATCCTGAATTTAGGAGTTAAAGAGGGTTGATTTTTATCCTCTTTGTCTCTGTAGCCAATAGTTACGGCAAAAAGAGTTTTGTAATCATCATCCTGCAAAATAGAGTCATATCCATTGGTATCAATGCCTTCCATGGGAGTGGAATCAATCCCTAAACTGGCTGCAGCACTCAGGAAGAATCCTAAAGAGAGATATACCTGGGCAATAAGCCATGTCATAACATGCTCATCGCCTCCGGGCTTTAGCACCCTATTGTAATATGCTGTAGTATGATCGGGTAATTGTGTAAGTTTAATGTTCTCAAAAGTCTTCACATCCTTAACTACGCTAAATACGACAATATGACTGGCATCCAGCACCTTATTTTTGTTGTTGAAGGAGAATTCGGACAGTCTGCTCTTTATATCCTCATTAGCAATAAAAGTAAACCTCCATGGCTGACTGTTTACCGACGAAGGGCTAAGTCTCAAAATCTCCTTCAGCTTATCAATAGTTTCATCATCAATTTTCTTGCTGCTGTCATACTTTTTTGTAGCGTATCTGCTTTGTGCTATATTTAAAAAACTCATATCTGATTCTATATTTATAAATTTGATTTATAGTAGAGATTTAGCAAATAGTGTGCCAGAGAGGAAACGTCATAAAATTAATAACGGATTATGAAAAGAGCAAATTTATTTATTAATTGTCAAATATACGATATTCTGTATCTTTGAAGTATGAAAAGTAATGCTGCTGCTTTGAGCTATTCACTGATAAAATCTTATCGTAAGTCGATAAGTATAATTGTGCATCCCGACGGGAGTGTGGTTGTGAGGGCTCCAAAACGTGCCACTGACAGTCAGATCAGGGAGGTCCTGGACAAAAGGATTGACTGGATAATTAAGCACAAAAAGAAGTTTGAAGTGGAGAGGCATTTATATCCAAAGAGGGAGTTTGTTAGTGATGAGAAGCATCTCTTCCTTGGTGAGGAGTATACTCTGAGGGTTAATAATTGCTCAGCAAATAGTACTGTCGTAAACAGTGTTTCATGTAACGGTGAGTTTATCGATGTATGGTGTGACGACGACTCCAAGCCTGAAGCACTGATGCAACAGTGGTATTTATATATGGCAAAGGTGAAATTTCCTCAGATTGTAAATCCTGTTATTCAGAAGTTCAATAAAGTGTATAATGTATCGCCAAATAAAATTGCCGTTAAGCATATGAAATCAAGATGGGGCAGTTGTTCCTCAAAAGGGTCAGTTTCATTGAACAGCAAACTGATTCAGGCTCCCGTGAGATGTATTGAATACGTTATGGTACATGAGTTATGCCACCTGATCCATTTTAACCACTCGAGGGATTTCTATTCACTCCTTTCAGAGGTCGTACCCGACTGGAAGGAGAGAAAGAAAGAGCTTCGTTCAATACTGCCTTACGGTTGTTGAACCTGACAGATTATCTCCAAACAGATCATCTCCTAACAGTCCTTCTCTTAACAAAGAAGAGATAAGTAATGCATTTTTTGAGTAAAAACAATTAATGAAATTGTATCGGAGCATTACCATAGTGTAGATGAAAATGGAGTTTATTAAACAAAAAAATAAATTAACTTTGTAATATAACTGAATTCATTGTTTTCGTATTAATTATAACATAATTCTATGAAGAAATCTATAGTAACATTTTTTTTAGTAATGATGATGACAATAGCTTCTGCTGGAGAGAATCCTTTTTTTAAGCCTTTTGACAGGCCTTACGGAACAGCTCCGTTTAGTGATATAAAGCTGGAACATTTTGAACCTGCATTTGATAAAGGCATGGAAGTACATAAGTCGGAAATTGATAAAATTGCTTCTAGTAGTGACGCGCCAACCTTTGCAAATACAATTGAAGCAATGGAGTATGCAGGTGAAATGCTTACCAGGGTTAGCTCTGTCTTTTTTAACCTGTTGAGTGCTGAGAGTAATGATGAGATGATGGAGATTTCGCAGCGACTGAGTCCGAAGTTATCTGCTCACTCTAACTATATCAACCTGAATGAGGGTCTGTTTAACAGGGTTAAAACCATATATGATGAACGTAATTCGCTTGGTTTCACGCCAGAGCAGATACGACTGGTTGAAAAGTACTATGAAAGCTTTGAAAATAGCGGGGCTACTTTATCCTCTGAAGATAAAGAGAAATACAGAAACCTCACGATGGAGCTGAGCAAAATTACACTTGAGTTCGGTCAGAATGTGCTGCGGGAAACCAATGCTTACGAGATGCTCCTTACGGAAGAACCTGACTTGGCCGGTTTACCGAAGAGTACAATTGATGCTGCTGCAGCAAAAGCAAAATCTAAAGGCAAGGAGGGATGGATATTCGACTTGACAGGGCCAAGTTACAGTGCCTTTATGAAATATTCTTCCAGACGGGATCTCAGAGAACAATTATATATGGCATATAACACTAAGAATGTTAAGGGCGGTGAGTTTGATAACCGTGATAATGTTATGAAGATAGTAAACCTGCGTCTTGAAATTGCTAAACTTCTTGGTTATGACAGTTACTCTGACTACGTGCTGAAAAACAGGATGGCAAAAAGCGCCGAAGGTGTTTTCGGTTTACTGGATCGACTTGCTGAGGCTTTTGGACCGGTAGCTCGTGATGAGGTGAAAGATGTGCAGACTTTTGCTTCTGAGATGGAGGGAAAAGAGATAGAGATTATGCCGTGGGACTGGAGCTATTATTCGGAGAAGCTTAAGGATAGTCGCTTTGGCGTAAATGACGAAATGACGCGTCCTTATTTTGAACTGGAGAATGTGAAAAAAGGCGTATTTGGACTTGCTACTCAACTTTATGGACTTCAGTTTGTGAAGAACCCCAATATTGAAGTATACCATCCCGAGGTTGAGGCTTTTGATGTTCTTGATGAAAAGGGTGAGTTCCTCTCAGTTCTTTATACAGATTTTCATCCGCGCGAGGGGAAGCGTTCAGGTGCATGGATGTCCACTTTTAAAGGACAATATATTAAGGATGGGGTGGACAGTAGACCACACACGACAATTGTTATGAATTTCACAAGACCTACTGAGACTGAACCGGCATTGCTGACATTCAGCGAAGTTAATACTTTCCTGCACGAGTTTGGGCATGCTTTACATGGAATGCTGACTCGTACTACATATGAGTCTCTTTCCGGTACAAGCGTTTACCGTGATTTCGTCGAGCTTCCTTCGCATTTTATGGAAAACTGGCTAAAGGAGAAGGATTACCTTGATAAATTTGCCTTCCACTACCAAACCGGTGAAAAGATGCCTGAGGAGCTTCTTCAAAGTATTGTCGACGCTGCCAACTATAATGCAGGTTATGCTACACTTCGTCAGCTCTCTTTTGGTTATCTTGATATGGCATGGCATTCACTCACACAACCTTTTGTGCCGGAAACTTCAAGGCCGGTGCGTGACTTTGAAACCAAGGCTATGGAGCGCGTGCAGTTGCTGCCGGTAATAAATGAACCTTGCATGTCAACTTCTTTCAATCACATCTTCTCAGGTGGTTACGCTGCTGGTTATTACAGCTACAAATGGGCAGAAGTGATGGATGCTGATGCATTCTCACTGTTTAAAGAGAAGGGAATATTCGATAAAGCTACTGCTGACTCGTTCCGTAGAAATATACTTGAGCGCGGTAATACAGAAGAACCCGAAGTGCTTTACAAACGTTTTAGAGGCCGTGAAGCATCTGTAAATGCATTACTCAAAAGGAGCGGGGTGGAGAAGTAAAGCACATTGATTTTAATATTGAAGCGGTATGACTATAAATGTTGGTTGTACCGTTTTTTTATTTTGTTAATTCTAAACATTGTCTTTTAGAGGTTATTAGTCCGAATTATATCTGGTACAATCCTGAAATCTTTACTTGGAAACGATTATACCCAAGTGTTAAGTAACAAATTCTTAATTTTATATTAACTTGTTTGTAACAATTTAAATGTTCCTTTGCCACTTTATTAGAAAAGTGAGTGATTAGGTTTTATTTTGAACAAACAAAGTTTATGAAAAGGTTATCTAAATTAAATTTTATTATTTTATTTCTGTGTGCCTTCATTACTGTGAAAGCGCAAGAGTCTGCCCTTAGAGGTGTTGTTGTAGACATTAACAACGAACCGCTAATTGGGGTAAATGTTGTTGTAAAAGGAACAACCAACGGAACTGTTACTGATTATGACGGAGAATTTTCTTTGCGTGTTGCTCCAAATTCAACAATTGTATTTTCTTATATAGGTTTTCGAGAACAGGAAACTGTATGGGATGGAAAGAGTAGACTGAATATAATTCTTCATGAAGATTCAGAATTACTTGATGAAATTGTAGTTGTTGGCTATGGTACGGCTCAGAAAGTAAATCTGACAGGTGCTGTTGAACAGGTTACAAGTGATGTTTTTGAGAACAGACCAATTACAAACGTAACTCAGGGTCTTGTAGGGGTTATTCCTAATCTTAACATTTCTCTTACTGATGGTAAGCCTACTCAATCTCCTTCTTATAATGTTAGGGGTACAACTTCAATTGGTCAGGGCGGTAGCGCTTTAGTTCTTATTGATGGAGTTGAAGGTGATCCGCGTATGCTTAATCCTAATGATATTGAGAGTGTTTCGGTGCTTAAAGATGCTGCTTCTTCTTCTATATATGGTGCAAGAGCAGCTTTTGGGGTTGTGCTGATTACCACAAAAACAGCATCAAAAGGAAAAGCAACGCTTAACTATTCAGGTAATTTCTCTTCAAGAAGACCTACTACTGTTCCTGATAATATTACAGACTCATACCCATGGGCAAAAGGTTTCAGCGATGCATGGTCTACTTGGAATGATGATGGGCGAACTCCTACAGCTGTTAATAAGACACTTGCTTTTTCACCTGAATATTTGGCTGAAATAAAAAGAAGATGGGAAGATCCTACTTTGCCTCGCGTTGAGGTGAATCCTGTTACCGGTGCTTACGAGTATTATTATAGTACTGACTGGTATGAGCATCTGTACAAAGACAGTTTCTTTGCTCAGGATCATAATGTTTCTGTTTCAGGAGGAAATGATCTTGCTTCTTTTTACGTGAGCGGAAGATATAATGGAGAAGATGGTTTGTATAAATATAATACAGATACATATTCGATGTATAATCTTCGTGCAAGAGGTAATGTGCAGATTTTCGACTGGCTGCAGGTTGACAATAATACTGAGTTTTCTACAATGAAATACCATCAGCCAATTAATGTTGGTGAAGGTGGTAATATCTGGCGTAATATAGCAGATGAGGGTCACCCGTTGGCTCCTCTGACTAATCCTGACGGAACTTTAACTTTTCCAGCAGCATATACTGTGGGTGACAGATATTTAGGTAAGAGCGGCGCTGATTTAAATCAGAAAATATTAAAAAATAAAACTTCATTGGTTGCTGATTTCTTTGATAAAAGTTTAACTCTACGCGCAGATTTCACTTTCCAAAATACTGAATATGCTCATAATCAAATAAGAGTGCAGGTGCCTTACAGCAGATATGAAGGTCAAATTGGTTATGCCGGTACAAATACGAACGACTTTCAAGAGAGACGTTCTACTACTGAATATCTTGCAACTAACGTTTATACCAACTACCTGAAATCTTTTGAGAATAAGCATAATTTTGAATTTCTTGCAGGATTCAACTATGAGCAGTCGACTTACAATAATGTTACAATGACTCGTAACGGTATTGTTTATGAAGATGCTAAGGATATTAACCTGGCACTGGGTAATAATATTACTACTTCGGGAGGTTATAACAAGTGGAGGGTTGCAGGCAGTTTCTTCAGAGTAAATTACAATTACCTGCAGAGATATCTTTTAGAAGTTAACGGAAGATATGACGGTTCCTCTAGATTCCCTAGCAATCAGCAGTGGGCATTCTTCCCTTCGTTCTCAGCCGGATGGAGATTGTCTGAAGAGGCTTTCTGGGAAGTTGAACCTGATGCCATATCCAATATTAAGTTCAGACTCTCTTATGGTTCACTTGGTAACGGATCGATCAGTCCATATACTTTTACTGAGAACTTTGGTATAAGTCAATCAGGCCGTATCCTAGGTGACGGTCGCCCTCAGCGTACATCACAGCCGGGAGTTATTCCAAATACACTTACCTGGGAAACAGCTACTACAGGAAATATTGGTTTGGATATAAATGCACTGAGCAACAGGTTGTCGTTTACCGGTGACTTGTACAGGAGATGGACAGAGGATATGTATACAGTTGGACCGAGCGTCCCCGCAGTATTTGGTACAGGTGTACCTAAAGGTAATTATGCTTCTCTTGAAACAACCGGTTGGGAGTTAAGTATCAACTGGATGGATAATTTTTCTTTAGTAGGAAAACCGTTTAACTATAATATAAGAGCTAGTCTTGCTGATTCAAAGGCAGTGATAACTGATTACTACAATCCTGAATATTTGCTTACCGATTATTATATTGGTCAGACTATTGGTGAAATATGGGGTTATAGGGTGGAAGGACTTTTTACTTCTTATGAAGAGATCACAAACTCTCCGTCTCAGTCAAATATTCCGGCACATAATACCAGAGTGAATCATCCGGGGGACCTGAAATTTAAAAATCTAGACGGAGATGATGAAATTTATCATGGTCTGAATCGTGTAGGTGATTCAGGTGACAAAACTATTATTGGTAATAGTTCTCCGCGTTATGTTTATGGTTTGACTTTAGGAGCAGATTGGAATAATTTCTTCCTTACTACCTTTTTCCAGGGTGTTGGCAAACAACAATGGTATCCTTCTACAGAATCTAGATTCTGGGGTCAGTATAACAGACCTTATAATCAATATCCTCGCTGGCAGGAGAATGAGCAGTTTCGTCCTGAACTGCAGAACTTTGATGCATACCTGCCATTACTGTCAGGATATACAGCATCAAGCGGAAGCCGCCAGTTAGGTATGCCCAACGATAGATACATTCAGAACGTAGCATACATACGTCTAAAAACTCTGAATTTAGGATATACTCTTCCGAAAGCACTCTCATCAAAGATACAAGCAAATGATATTAAGATTTATCTTTCAGGAGAGAATCTCTGGACATGGTCGCCACTTTATAATATCACAAAAGATACTGATGTAACTAACGTGTGGAGAGCAGGTTCTCAGCTGACTGGTACAGACAGTGACAGCACACGAGGCGATGGCGACGGATACAATTATCCTACTTTAAGTACAGTGTCAGTTGGCTTATCTATCAATTTCTAAAAACTACAATCGTATGAATAAAAAAATATTTCACATTTTAACAAGCATTTTAATTCTGATAGGGTTTGTGGCTTGCGACCTTGAAGAATTACCTCAGGCTACTGCTTCGAAAGTTGCCATATTTGAGTCAGTAAGCGGTCTGGAACTTTACACAAATTCATTTTATGAAATGCTCCCTTCACCTTATGACGGTGTGTTTGCGATAGATAACAATTCAGATTTAGTTGCACGTAATGGTGTGGATTCCAGATTTATGCCTAATGCTTTGAGTCCTACTACCAGCGGTGGTTGGTCGTGGGGTAACCTCAGAAACATTAATTACTTCCTTGAAAATGCAGAGGAAAGCAGTGTTGCTGGTAAAGATCATTATATCGGTCTTGCCCGTTTTTTCAGAGCTTACTTCTATTTCGATATGGTAAAGAGATTTGGTGATGTGCCATGGATTGACCGTACTATTGATGTAGATGATGAGGAAACTTTGTACGCAGGCCGTGACGATCGCTTCATGGTAATGGAAAAGGTGCTGGAAGATTTGAATTATGCTATTGAAAATATCTCAGAAGTATCTGAACCTTCACGTACACTGATTACTAAGGATGTTGCCAGGGCTTTCAAAACAAGGGTTTGTTTGTATGAAGCATCATTCAGGAAGTACCATACAAGTTATGGGAAACAAGGTACGGCAAGTGAGTGGTTTGAAGAGGTTGTAAGAACAGCTGATCAGATTAAGGGGTACACTTTAGTTGAAGGTCCCAATTCATACCGTAATTTATTTCTTCAGAAAATACCTAATGCTAGTGAAGTTATACTTGCAGTAACACTTGACGCAGATCTACAGGTGTTTAGTTCGAGAAACAGGAGGATGATTAGTCCCACTTATGGCGATAGACCTTCTTTAACCCGTCGTTTTATAAACACATATTTAAATGCAGATGGAACACCGTTTACTTCAGATCCCGGTTACAAAACAACTCCATTTGTTGAAGAAGTAAAAGGCAGAGACGGTCGTCTTAAGCAGACAATCCGTATGGGTGATTATCATCGCACCGAAAACGGGGTTCCTATCGTGGCTCCTCCAAATCTTAATCAGGCATATACAGGATATCAGATAATAAAAGGCACTTACGATGAGCGTTTTCCTTATGACGATGAGAGCAGAAACGAAAATGCACATTTGATATTCAGATATGCTGAGGTTCTTTTAAATAAAGCTGAAGCTTTAGCCGAACTTGGTACTATGACTGATGCTCAGTGGGCGTCAACCATTGGCGCCTTGAGATCACGTGCAGGAATCACAGGACCTTCTTTGACTCAAAAACCAACAGTTGCAGATTCTTACATGGTTGAGTTTTATAATAATAAATTCACCGATCCTGTATTACTTGAAGTACTTCGTGAACGTGCTGTTGAAATGATTACAGAAGGTTTAAGGCCTGATGACCTGGTGAGATGGAGGTTGGGTGAACTTTTTGCTGTGGCTCCTATGAATGGGATGTACGTGCCGGAACTCGGACCGTACGACCTGAATGAAGATGGTACTATGGATGTTTACTTTTATCAGGGCACTGCGCCTACAAATACTAATGGTGCGGTTCTGGTGGATGTAACTTCAGAAGGGGTCGGCAAGAGAGTTTTATCGGAGGGTGATTCAGGAGAAATTATCTGGAATCCCGGAGCACGTGAATGGCTGGACAAGAAATACCTGTATCCGATTCCTGAAGATCACAGACTTAAAAATCCTAATTTGGGACAAAATCCTGGTTGGTAATTCAATCCTAGGAATTTTGTTAAGTCAAATGAGTATAAAAGAGCCTGGATGATTTCGGGCTCATTTTAAAAACAGCGATTTTCGGGATTATACTGTCGATAATATTCGCTAAATTCGTAAAATAATTATGTTATTAAAATAGAACACATGAGAACAAAAATTTTAATGTCTGCGTTTTTATTACTGTCAGTGCTAACTGTGTCAGCACAAAAAAATAGTATGACTGATTTAAATGTCGCTTCCTTCAATATCCGTATGGATACTCCAAATGACAGTCTGGATTCATGGAAGCATAGAAAGGATATGGTAAACGGACTGATACGATTTCATGATTTTGATGTTTTTGGTATTCAGGAAGGGTTTTATCATCAGATTATAGATATCCTTGAACCAGGCGGTTACGATTATGTTGGAGTTGGTCGCGACGATGGTGAAGATGCAGGTGAACACTCTGCTATTATTTATAAGAAAAACAGATTACTTGTTATCGACAATGGTGATTTCTGGCTTTCTGAAACTCCTGAATTGCCGGGGAAAGGATGGGATGCAACATGCTGTAACAGGATCTGTTCTTGGGCTAAGTTTAAAGATATCGAGTCAGGTAAGGAGTTTTACTTCTTTAATGTCCACTATGATCATCAGGGAGAAGAAGCACGAAGAGAGTCTTCTTATTTACTATTGAATAAAATAAAAGAAATTGCAAATGGTTACCCTGTTATTACAACTGGTGATTTTAATGCAGTTCCAGAGTCAGAGCCTATTCAGATAATAAAGAAAGATGGCTTGCTGAAAGATTCATATAATGTAACTCTTCAGCCTCCTTACGGGACTACAGGAACTTTCAGTTCATTCAGGCTGAACTCTCCTATGCAGAACAGGATTGATTATATATGGGTTAGCAGAGATATCATGGTAAACAAGTATGGTGTACTAAATGATGTTCATTACGGTCATTTCCCGTCGGATCATTTTCCTGTTATGGTAAATGTGAGCTTTTAGAATTGTAAATAAGACCTATATTGATTAAACGATTATTGTTTAAAAGATATTCGAGTCTAATGATAATGTTTAGTTTCAGATAAGACATTTTTCATTTAGTTGTAGATATATATTAATTTTGGGGAGGTATTTTATATACTCCCCATTTTTTTAAAGTAGTTTATATTATGAAAAATAGTTTTGTTGTTTTTGTGTTCCTGTTTTTTGTTACAATTTTTTCTCAAGGGCAGACTAAGTGGTATAACCCTTTAGAGGCTGAATATCCGGTAATTCAGAACAGAGGATGGAGTAATGAAATAGGTAAAAGTTACCAGAGACTGCCCTACCGCGCAGAGAAGACAGTTAGGAAAAGTGTATGGAACTTATCTGAAAACTCAGCAGGACTTGCAATTCACTTTAATACAAATGCCGAAAAAATCGAAGTACGATATGGTGTTGAAGGCAGTTTTGCAATGGACCATATGCCTGCTACTGGCAAGTCGGGTGTGGATTTATATGCAATAGATTCAGAAGGCAACTGGCAGTTTATTACAGACAGATACAATTTCAGCGATACTATTATCTTCTCTTACAATGGTGTTTTGGAAGATAAGGGTTTTAATAATGGCTATGAGTACCGGTTATACCTGCCTCTTTATAATAGCGTAACGTGGATGGAGATTGGTGTACCTGATACTGCAGATTTTGCTTTTATTCCTATTTTAAATGAAAAGCCTATTGTTGTTTACGGCACTTCAATCGCTCAGGGAGGTTGTGCTTCGCGACCTGCAATGGGGTGGACAAACATTCTTTCACGTAAGCTTGATTATCCGGTTACTAATCTGGCTTTTTCAGGAAACGGACCTCTTGAAAAAGAGATGGTGGATTTGATTAGTGAACTTAACGCCTCCTTAATAATATACGATTGCCTCCCAAATATGTTAAACCTGTCAGTTGATGAAGTAAAGAAAAGAACTGCATACGGTGTTTCTGCCATTAGGGAAAAGAGTGATATCCCGATTCTGATTACTGATCATATCGGTTACATGAACAACGGTATGATTAAAGGTCGTAAAGAGATGGCTGACAGGCTAAACAGCGCTTCGCGTGAAGTTTTTGACTCTCTTAAAATTGCAGGAGAACCAAATATTTACTACCTCCATAAGGATAGTATTAACTTTCCTACTGACGGTACTGTAGACTACATTCACCCAAATGATCTGGGTATGCAGGCTTATGCAGATGCTTATGAAAAGGTTGTTCGTAAGATTCTAAGCATGCCTAAGGGCAATTTAAAGACTACACAACCTGTGAGCCAGAGAAGGGAACCTAAGATTTATGAGTGGAAGGACAGGCACAGACAAAAATTTGAGCTTATTAAAGAGAACCCTCCAAAAAAGGTGATAATTGGTAATTCAATCATTCACTATTGGAATGATCAACAAGGAAGAGAAAAAGGACCTGTCAGCTGGAATAAATATCTTGAGCCGGAAGGTTTCCTTAATTTAGGTTGCGGATGGGACAGGATTGAGAACGTTTTGTGGAGAGTTTATCATGGTGAATTTGACGGGTATCAGGCAGAGGAAATTGTTTTGATGATTGGCATCAACAATATTGGAATAAACAGTGATGAAGAAATTGTGGAAGGGCTAAATTTTCTTCTGAAACAAATTGAAAGAAGACAGAATAAAGCGATTATAAAAGTAGCCGGTCTTTTACCAATGAGGTCTCAGGAAGAAAGGATAAGAAGATTAAATGAAAAAATATCGGTTATGGCTCAGACAAACGGCTGGTATTTTATCAATCCCGGTGTTAAGCTTCTTAAAGATGGTAAGATAGACGAATCGCTTTTTAGTGATGGGTTGCATCCAAACGAAAAGGGATACTCTCTTATTGCGCCCCTAATAGTGCTTGACGCAGAGTATGAGTGGGCAGTCCCTATACAGGGTGCGCAGTCTGCCAGATTAATGTCTTACAATATTCGAAATGCTCGCGGTATGGATGAGGTGATAGATTATCAGAGAATTGCAGATGTAATCAATAAAGTCAACCCTGATATAATTGCAATTCAGGAAATTGATAGTGTTACTGCCAGGAGTAATGGTGTTTACGTCCTTGATGTGTTGGCTGAGAAAACTATGTTGCATCCAACATATGCAGCGGCAATCGATTATAATGGCGGTAAATATGGTATTGGTATTCTTTCCAAAGAGAAGCCGTTGAGTATAAAGAGAATTCCTTTACCTGGAAGAGAAGAACCAAGGATGCTGCTTATTGTCGAGATGGATGATTATTATTTTGCCTGTACTCACTTTTCGTTAAATTCTGAAGACAGATTGAAGTCTGTTGATATAATAATGGATGAGGCAGAAAAACTTAATCCCGATAAGCCATTTTTCCTTGCTGGTGATATTAATGCAACTCCTGATTCGGATGTGCTGAAGGAGTTTAATAAGTTGTTTACTTCACTGGTTTCCCCGGATCAATTTACAATTCCTGCCAATAATCCTGACAAATGCATAGATTACATATTTGGATATACCGGAAGAGGTGAATGGAAGTTGCTTGAAGAAAGAGGCGTAATTGCTGAATCTGTCGCATCTGATCACAGACCTCTATTTGCTGATATCAGAATATCTTTTACTCATTAATGTTCGATCATCAATTGTAAAAATAATCATCATGATCGCTGCAAGTAAAGACATAACAGAGCCAAAAAAGAATGGAGCGCCAGAGTCTACTTTATCATACAACACTCCGGCAATCAGACTGGCAGGAAGGAGTGTGATTCCGAGTACAGCATGATATAACCCATAACCAGTACCTTTTAAGTTTATGCCTACAATATCCGAAATCAATGCTTTCTGATTTCCATCGGTTAACGCGCTATAGAGGCCATAGAATACAAACAGAGTTATATATATCTTAATATTATTGTACCGACCAAAACAGTAGTAAACAGCTGAATATACGAAGAATCCTAAAGTAATAAGCTTTTCCCGACCAATCTTATCCGATAATTTCCCGATTGGTATTGCAAGTAATACTGATACTGTATTGAAAATCATGAGCACAAAAGGTATGTATGATTCATTTATCCCTGTTTCAGCTGTTCTTACCAAAAGTAATGCATCAGCAGAATTGCCTAGTGTAAATACGAAGATAATGAATAGAAAGATATAGAATTTCTTGGGAAATTGTTTGAGTGAAATTCTATAACCATCTTTTTTAATTTTTGTTTTTTCTTCTTTTATAAAGAATAGGACTGTGAGAACACCAAATAAGGCAGGGATAGTTGCTAAAAGAAATATGTTTGAATAATTTGCAGGAAAGAAATATAATAAAGTTGCGGCTATCAAAGGTCCAATTATTGCCCCGCTGTTATCCATTGCTTTTTGAAATCCAAATGATTTACCTGCTTCATTATTTTTCACGGATACACTTATAAGACTGTCTCTGGAAGCAGTTCTTATGCCTTTGCCAACTCTTTCGGTAAATCTGAAAATAAGGATATGCAATGGAGTTTTTGCTAAAACATAGAGTGGAGTAATGAGTGCAGTGATTCCGTAGCCGATTATCATGAAGGGTTTGTTCTTTCCGATCTTGTCGCTCCAGTAGCCAGATAATGCTTTCAAAAGGGATGCAGTACTCTCTGCAACGCCTTCAATTAACGAGATTGATGTCTTTGATGCCCCGATCGACATTAAAAAAAGAGGCATCACACTGTAGATCATTTTGGTGGATGTATCAGTAAAGAAACTTGTCAGCCCTGTAAAAAAGGCGTTCTTCTGTATACCAAAAACTTTGTTATGTTTCAATTTTAATTAGTTAATGTCTTGGTCGGAAAGAGCGATCAGACATGTTTCTTAAATGCAAAATTAATCAAAATATGAGATTGGAAAGTATTTTAGGATAATAATAGAGGAAGAATTAAAATAGCGAGTAGTAAAATCCTATTCACACTCATGTTGTGTATAATAGAACATGAAACAAAAAATCGTTGGGGCAGTAATTAACTGCATCCAACGATTTATATAAATAATTTTAGTCTGAAGTCGTTTCCTACAAACTATTTTATACAATTGTTATTTTAAAAAGGATAAATGGTTTTCAGTACTATTGAGTCTTTGTTTTCACTTCGCCTTTCCCTGATTAGCAACAGCCTCCATCAGTTTCTTGATCTCTTCCGGATCGCCAAGGAAATAATCCTTCTGAAGGTTCATGTCATCATCAAATTCAAATACGTAAGGAACTGCTGTTGGCAGGTTCAGGCTTACTATCTCATCATCAGAGATATTCTTGAGGTGTTTGATGATACCGCGCAGACTGTTTCCGTGGGCGGCAACGATAACTTCATTGTATTTTTTCATCTCCGGTACGATGGTATCGTTCCAGTAAGGCAGAATACGTTCAACTGTATCTTTAAGAGCTTCAGTTAGAGGAAGATCCTTTTCATCTACATCTTTATAACGAGCTTCCTGAAATGGTGAACGCTCATCATCCTTTTCAAGTGGTTTTGGTGGAACATCATAACTCCTGCGCCAGATAAGTACTTGGTCATCACCGTATTTTTCAGCGGTCTCAGCTTTATTAAGTCCCTGCAGCATACCGTAATGCTTTTCATTTAAACGCCATGTCTTCTCAACAGGTATCCAGTCAAGATCCATCTCGTCAAGAACAACGTTTAATGTTTTCACTGCTCTTTTCAAGTAAGAGGTATAAGCTTTTTCAAATTGAAAGCCTTCTTTCTTAAGGTATTTACCTGCTTTGTGTGCCTCTTCAACTCCTTTTTCGGTGAGATCAACATCAGTCCAGCCGGTAAATCGGTTTTCCTTATTCCACTTGCTTTCGCCATGACGGATTAATACAACTCGTTTCATACTTTAATTGTTATATGTTAGTAAATTGTCTGATTCTTATAAATGACTCTACATACAAAAATACACAAATTTGCTCAATTTTATGCAACGTTATTGCAAATTTACCGAGAATACTATTCAAATAAAACCCTGTTTAGGCTATTTAGTATAGATGGTTCATTTAAACTAAATGTTTTGTTTGTCAGAGTCCGGATTAGTTTTGTTTGCGGACCCTGTGTCTATAGGTATTCCCGATTGATCTGCCTTCTGTTCCATTCTTTTTAAAATACGTATCTGACCTATTAACAAAGCAAGCGACAATATTGCTGCCAGAGTATCTGAAATAGGTATGGCGATCCATAGCCCATCAAGTCCCCATAAGCGAGGGAAAAGTATGATTCCCGGAACAAGGAATATCAGTTGTCGGCTCAGACTCTGAATTATCGATTTGAATGCATATCCCAGACTCTGGAAGAAGCTTGATGCCACAATCTGCATCCCTACAAGCGGCAGGGCTGCTACGGCAATCTTTACACCTCTCTCCGTTAGATCGAGGAGCTCAGTGTCGGTGGTAAATGCCATTGCTATTTGTCTGGGGAATAGTTCGCCTATAATAAAGCCTGCAGTTGTTATAATAGTCGCTACCTTTAATGTATAGTAAAGCGTTTCTCTGACTCTTTTGTAATCGCCTGCACCATAGTTGTATCCAAGTATAGGCTGAGTTCCCTGGTTAAGTCCCATGATAGTGATTAAGAGCAGTCCCAGTATAGTGTTAACTATACCAAATGCACCTACTGCCAGATCGCCACCGTAGCGCATCAGGGAGGTGTTCATCAGCACGTTTACTGCAGAGGCTGCCACTTGCATACTGAAGGGAGAAAAACCTATTGAAATGATTGAGATTATTATTGCTTTGTTAAGTCTTACTTTGTTCCATCTTAATCTTATTACACTGCTTTTCTGCGTAAAATGATGCATGACAAATAAGAGGCCAATAAACATAGATATAACTGTCGCCCAGGCAACTCCTTTAATACCCATATTAAATCCGAAAAGGAGTATAGGCGAAATAATAATATTTAGTGCCGCTCCGATAAGCATTGTAATCATTGCCTTCTTAGGGTATCCGGAAGCACGCATCATGGCGTTGAAGTTGTAAGTAAGACTAACCAGTACATTACCCAATAACACAATCTGAAGATAATCCCGCGCGTATGGCAGGGTTAAGTCACTTGCACCAAAAGCAATCAGAATAGGATCAAGATAATAATAAATTAGGGTTATAAAGACTGCATTCAGAATTATAGTCAGCAATAAAGAGTTGCCTACGATCTTCTCAGCTGTTTCTTTGTCATTCCTGCCCAAAGCAATTGATATGCGGGCTGCGGCACCGGATCCCACCAGCATTCCTAAAGATGAAGTGAGATTTATTACAGGAGTTGTGATTGCCAGTCCTGAGATCGCTAATGCACCTACACCCTGACCTATATAAATACGGTCAACAACGTTGTACAACATGTTGACTACAGTACCGATGATTCCGGGCAATGCATAATCCCAGACAAGTTTACTAATCTTCTTTGTCTGGAAATCTATTTCTCTCTGTGTCTGCAAAATAATTTATAAGAATAACCTAATTAAGGAATAATTAATTCCAATTCGCAAATTTACTGAATATTCTTCAGATAATGAGCCTATTTCACCAACTTTAGCTTACTCGATTTTGACTTTCAGATTATTAATTTTATTTTTGAATATTAAACCGTATCATTTTGGCTAACACAGAGCATCTGCTGCACTACATTTGGAAAAACAGGCTATATAATCCTGATTCATTAAAAACCGCAAAAGGAACTTTAATCGAGGTTCTTGATCCCGGATTGCATAACGAAAATGCCGGTCCCGATTTTTTTAATGCTAAAATTAAACTTAATAACACTGTCTGGGCCGGAAATGTTGAAATTCATCTCACATCTAATGATTGGTACAGGCACGGGCACAATCATGATAAAGCATATAATTCAGTAATATTACATATTTCTGAAGAGGTTAACAGGGTTGTAGTTAATGAGATGGGACAAGAACTGCCCCAGTGCGAAATTAAAATACCAGAGAGATTGCGAACCAGTTCTGATTTTTTGTTGTTCAGCAAATGCAGAATCCCTTGCAAAAATTTTCTTACTTCATTGTCAGGGGTAAAGTTAAATGCATGGCTTACCGTACTTGCCCTCGAACGTCTGGAGCGTAAGACAAATGATATAAACCGTCATCTTAAGCGTTTCAATAATTCGTGGGATGATGTATTTTATGTGATGCTGACAAGAAACTTCGGATTTGGTATAAACTCCGATGAGTTTGAGCGACTAGCCCTCTCTCTCCCGTATAATATTATACAGAAGCATGGTGACAGCCTGTTTCAGGTTGAAGCTCTTATGTTTGGACAGGCAGGACTTCTCAGTAAGGCAGGTTGCGAAGATGAATTTGATGATTATTATTACAAACTGCAGAAAGAGTATGCTTTTCTGAAAGTTAAATATAATCTTAAAAGTCCGGACGACAACCAGATGAGGAAACTGAGGGTTCGTCCCGGATCTTTCCCTGAGATACGAATCGCGCAACTCGCCGCATTGCTGCAAAAGTCGGGCAGGCTGTTCAGCACTTTTCTAGAAAAAGAGAATTATGAACAGACAATATCAAATTTTAAGGCAAAGCCTTCTGCTTATTGGCAGACTCACTATTCTTTTGGAAAAAAATCCGGCAAAAACAGTAGAAATTTAGGCAGATCATCACTGGACATATTAATAATCAATACTGTAGCACCCGTACTTTTTGCATATGGCAAGAAAACATTGATGGAGGAATATTGTTTTAGAGCCGAAGTTTTGCTGGAGGCAATCCGACCTGAAAACAATTCTATTATAAGAGAGTTTAGAGGGGCAGGCATTATTCCGGGAAATGCAATGGACTCTCAGGCTTTGATACAGTTGAAAAAAGAGTATTGCGATAAACGCAAATGCCTGTATTGCAGGATCGGACACAGACTATTGTCTAGTAAACAGTAGTTTTCCCTTCTCAAAGTAAAAATGTCACTGGTGAATTACTTAACGAAAATATTGTACATTTGTGACTTAAAATGAAATAGTTCCTTTATAGAATTATGCTGAATAAGATATTTTCTATTATAACATTCCTGTTTTTCTCGTTGTTGATTGCCGTAATGCTTCATTCATGCGCAAACATGGCAGCGCCCACCGGCGGGCCGTACGACGTGGATCCGCCTGTAGTAGTCAGTGCTTCACCCGATTTTAACTCATTAAATGTAACTCCCCAAAGAGTTGAGATTGAGTTTAATGAAAATATTAAAGTTGAAAGTCCTACTGAGAAAGTAATTATTACTCCCCCTCAGATTGCTATGCCGATAATCCGCTCGATAGGTAAAAGGGCAGTTGTTGAGTTTAACGATGAACTGCAACCAAATACTACATACACAATAGATTTTACTGACGCTATAGTTGATAATAATGAGAATAATCCACTGGAGAATTTTGTATATTCTTTTTCAACAGGCGATCAGCTGGATACACTTTCAATTTCCGGCAGAGTGCTAAACGCCGAAGATCTGGAACCTCAACCCGGGGTGTATGTGGGTATTCATTCAATTTTTGATGATACAGTTTTTACTAATGTTCCGTTCGAGAGGATTTCAAGAACCAACTCAAGGGGTGATTTCACTGTCCGCGGCATGGCTCCAGGTAAGTACAGAGTATTTGCTTTGACCGATATGAACAGGGATTATAAATATGACAATCCTCAGGAGGCACTGGCTTTTCTTGATTCAATTGTTTCACCTTCAACAATGATGGATGTTCGACAGGATACCATTTTTCTGGATAGTTTAACAATTGATACTATTAAAACGGTCAACTATACCCGTTTCCTTCCCGACAATCTTGTGCTTCGCTCTTTCCTTTCAGATTTCCAAAGACGTTATTTGCAGAGAAATGAGAGGCCTGTTGAGAACAGACTGAATATTCTGTTTTCGGCACCGACTGAAATGCCCTTGTTTTCGCTTCTGGAGCCTGAGGTGTCCGGTGACGACTGGTATGTTACTGAAAGAAGTATAAATAACGATACCATATCTCTTTGGGTTACCGACTCTCTTATTTATAAGCAGGATACAATTCGGATGGAGATCAAATATTTAGAAACAGACACTCTGAATCAGAATGTTCTGATAACTGATACAATAAGTTTTAATTTCAGGCGACAGGCCGGAGGAGGAGGGTCTCGGCAAACCAAAAATGAGTCTCAGGATTCTTTGATTCAGTACCTGAGAATAAACAGTAATATACAATCGAGCTTTGAATTATTTAATCCGATAAGAATTGAATTTGACCAGCCTGTTGTTGAGTTTGACTCTTCATATGTTGATTTTTCTATTCAGGTAGACTCTTTATATGAATCTGTACCATTCAGGATGCAGTCAGATACGCTTAATCCAAGAAAATTCACAATTCGCCCGAGTTGGGAACCCGGCGGAAGATATATGATTAAGATAGATTCAGCAGCCGTTTTTAGTCGCTATGGCTTATGGAACGATAGTTTCGAGCAGTTGTTTACTGTTAAACCACTTGACCAGTACGGAAACCTGGAGATCAGCATAAGTGGTTTGCCTGTGGGAAAACAAGCTTTTGTGCAACTGTTAAACAGCACAGATAAACCTTTTAGGAAAAGTGATGTCAAAGCAAATGTTGCAAGATTTCAGGACTTACCCCCGGGGGAAGTATATGCTCGTCTGATTATTGATGAAAATGGAGATGGCAAATGGACAACGGGAAACTACGAGGAGGGCAGACAGCCTGAAGAGGTGTTTTATTATAACGGCAAGTTTGTTATCAGGGCTTATTCTGATCATCTGGAAGAGTGGAATATAAACTCCGCTCTGCTTATAAAACAGAAACCGCTTGAGATTACTACAAATAAACCGGAAGAGAAACGGCAAAGGAATCCTAATCTTGACAGGAACAGACAACAGCAGCAACAGCAAAACAGACAAAGCTCACCAATACCGGGTATGGGCAGAGGATTTTAAAAAAAACATTATGATAAAAAAAACCGCATCAGTAGTTGTGTTTTTGCTTCTGCTATTGAGCTTTCAAAAAGCAGATGCTCAATGTAAAATGACAAATACCGCTTTTGCAAGCGGAGAAAATATACAGTACGATCTATATTTTAATTATGGGATATTCCGTGCCCGCGCAGGTAGTGGGTCACTTACCGTGACCGAAGCCAACTATCGCGGTATAAATTCTCTTAAAACCGTAATGATGCTCAACACTTCAGGATTAGCTGGTAATATCTATACTGTTAATGATACGCTTACTTCATATATCGACAAAGATTTAAGACCACTGCTTTTCACGAAAGAGGCATTCGAGGGAAGTGATTACTCAGTCGAAAGACAGTCCTATACTTATAATGGAGGTATTATAAGTTTACGTTCTATTAGAAGTTTCAACGGCAAAGAGGTGTTTGATGAGGTCTTTACAACTGAAGAGTGTGCATATGATTATTTATCAGTATTATCTTTAATCAGGAATCTTGATTTCACAGGTAAAAAACCTGGTGACAGGAAGTATATTCAGTTTATTGCAGGAAGAAAGGCCGTAAATATGTATGTTAACTACCATGGAATATCCAAAGTGAAAGCTAATAACGGAAAAACATACGAGGTAATTGATATAACCATGACTATCCTGGATGATGCATTTACTAATCAGAAAGATGCGTTAAAAGCATCACTCACCAACGATGCTAACCGAATACCGGTAATAATTGATACAAGTCTGAATATCGGTTCCGTTCGCGCTGTAATGAAGAGCGCTTCGGGGTTAAGGAATTAACAATACCGCATTTTATCAACACTTAAATCGTGTTTTTCCCGGGTTACTGTGCAATACTTTACTTTCAAGTCTGAATACTTTCAGGGTGATTAAAGAAATTTATCTTTAAATATAGATTAAAATATTTAAATTTCTCCGAAAAGAGCGTATCTTTGTAACAAAAAGATATGTCAGTGCAGTCGCATTCTAATAAAATCCCTGAACCGGCACTCCGGAGACTCCCTTGGTATCTCTCATACGTTAAACTTCTCAAGAACCAGGGTGAAAAGTATGTTTCCTCCACACAGATAGCAAAAAAAATAGATGTTTCAGCATCTCAGATTGCAAAAGATCTTTCTTTTGTAGAGATAAGCGGAAAAACAAGAGTAGGTTATGATATAGATGAACTGATTAATGTATTGGATACATTTCTTGGTTTTAAATCGGTGCATAAAGCGGTTGTATTCGGTGTAGGCAGTCTGGGCGCTGCTTTGTTGTCCGACTCAGGACTGGAGCAATATGGACTGAAGATTATAGCCGGATTCGATATTAACAAGTCGGTCGTCAACACAAAAATACATGATATTCCTGTATATCACAGTGATGAGTTTGTGAAAATGAACAAGCAGATAAATGCCGAAATAGGAGTACTCACGGTGCCTTCGGGTGTTGCTCAGGAGGTTTCGGATTATATGATCAGCGGAGGGATAAAGGGTGTATGGAATTTCACCCCGTTTCGTATTCGTGTTCCTTCAGGAATTGTACTTCAGAACACTTCTCTCTATGCACACCTTGCAGTTATGTTTAACCGATTAGATTCATGAAGATATTTGCAATAGGACTTAACTACGCTTCCCACAATAAAGAGATGAAACGCACGTTTGTAAGTGAGGAGCCGGTTTTATTCATGAAGCCGGATACTGCTTTGCTGAAGGACGGAAAACCGTTTATGCTTCCTGATTTCTCTGAAGAGATTCATTACGAGACCGAGGTGGTGGTTAAAGTAAACCGACTCGGAAAGAATATCGCTGAGCGTTTTGCTCACCGTTATTATGATGAAATAACTGTTGGTATTGATTTCACGGCACGTGACATTCAACGTAAACAAAAAGAGCTGGGTTTGCCCTGGGAGATTGCTAAAAGTTTTGATAATTCGGCTGCAATAGGTTACTTTATATCAAAAGAAGAAGTTGAAGATATTCAGAATGTCAATTTTCACCTTGATATAAAAGGGACTACCGTACAGCAGGGAAATACAAAAGATATGATTTACTCTGTTGACCGGATTATTTCATATATTAGCAAATTCTTTACATTGAAAATAGGTGATCTGATTTTTACAGGAACGCCTGCAGGAATCGGTCCCGTTAATATAAACGATCATCTGCAGGGATTTATTGAAGACAGGAAGTTACTTGACTTCAAGGTTAAGTAAAAGATTGCCATTTTATTTAAAAATTGTCTCAGCGAATAAATATCTACATAACATGCACAAACAAGTAGTTTCATTTCTGTTTTGCACCCTTTTATTAATATTGCCCTATAATCTCAGAGGTCAGGAAAAGGATTACAATCCTATTCTTACAGCTATGCCGTCGTTGCAGATTGCACCTGATGCAAGAGGAGGAGGTATGGGTGATATTGGTGCCGCTACAATGCCTGATGTCTACTCACAGCACTGGAATGCGGCGAAATACCCGTTTATTACTTCAGAAGCGGGACTCGCATTCTCATATACTCCATGGCTCAGCAGACTGGTTAATGATATTAATCTTTTGTATGCTTCAGGATTCTGGAAATTTGGAGATAGGGATCTTAATGTTGTCAGTACTTCGTTACGGTACTTTTCTCTGGGGGATATTGATATATTCGACATAGGTGGCGAGTTTGCACAAAGTGTGAATCCTTACGAACTTGCTTTTGATGTTGCATATTCCCGTATGCTGAGTGAGACTTTTTCGGGTGCTGTAACTATGCGTTATATACGTGCAGATTACTCAACCGGTGACGGAGAGACTACTCCGGGTAATGCTTTTGCAGCTGATATTGCAGGATATAATGAAACATATTTTTATATGGGTCGCTCCGAAGCGTTGCTTGGATTAGGTTTCAATCTTTCAAACATAGGCACTAAAATGTCTTACGATGGTGGTGAAACCTCAATGTTTCTGCCTGCAAATATGAGATTAGGTGCATCTTTAGGTCTTCCTGTTGATGCAAAAAATACAATCACACTAAGTCTGGATCTGAATAAACTGATGGTGCCTACGCCTCAGCTTCCTGCTGAAGATGAAACTGAGGATGAAATGTTCAAACGCATAGAAGATTATAATAATATATCTTCTATAGGAGGGATTTTCAAATCGTTTGGTGATGCACCGGGTGGTTTACAGGAAGAGTTGCAAGAGGTTATGTGGTCACTTGGGGCTGAGTATGTTTATAATAATCAGTTCTCACTGCGTGCAGGCTACTTCAACGAAAATGAGTACAAGGGAAACCGCAGATATTTTGCTTTTGGTGTAGGATTCAGAATGAAAGCCTTCCAGATTGATGCTGCATATCTGACTTCTACATCACAGTCGAACCCGCTTGATCAGACCTTGCGCATCTCTTTGGGATTTGATATAGAGGGACTCAGAAATTTAATGAATTAGTGTTTTTTTAATCTTTTCTCGCGATGTTAAGAGTTGGGTTTGGTTATGATATGCATCAGTTGCAGGAGGATCGTGATCTTTGGATCGGCGGTGTCAAAATAGATTATCATCTCGGTTTGTTGGGGCACTCTGATGCTGATGTTCTTATTCATGCAATTTGCGATGCACTGCTGGGAGCTGCAAATATGAGGGATATCGGGTATCATTTCCCCGATACTTCGGATGATTTTGAGAATATCGACAGTGCACTGCTCCTTAAAAGAACCATCGAATTACTTAAAGATAAAGGCTATTCTGTGAATAATATTGACAGCACAATATGTGCAGAGAAGCCAAAGTTAAATCCTTACATTCCCGCCATGCAGCAAAGACTTTCTGAAGTGATGGGGATAGATGCTGAAATGGTATCTATTAAAGCCACTACCTCCGAGAAGATGGGCTTTGTTGGTCGTGAAGAGGGAATTACGGCTTATGCTGTGGTACTGATTGAGAAAAGTTGAGTATGACTGTTTTCAAATGGTTGCTGCGTAGGAGACAGTCAAAAGGCCACGGTGTTCATTCTCCTTTCGCTTTTAATCTTATAACGAAGGTGCTTTATTCTCCTTTCAGCTATTATGCTTTTACTGATATATTGAGGGTGGAGGGAGACGATCCAGATAAAGAGCAGAATCAGATTTCATTCAGACTTGTAAATCATTTTAAACCTGGCAATATTTTGGAAATTTATCCGGGTAACGGAGCAAATACACTTTATATTTTATCTCCCTCATCAAATGTTAATTACATATCTTTTCCAGCAGAAGAAAAGAACATAGAATACATTAAAGAGTCTGTGAATAATTATCTTAAATCAAGAGAGCATTATTTCAATGCAGTTAATTTCAATTTTGCTTCTTCTATAGAAGAAATTGCTCCAAAACAAATTGATGCAATATTTATCAATTTGGATTGTGGAGATAATTTCATATCTTCAGTGGACAGATTGTTTGAGATTAGCAATGAGAACACTTTCTGGGTTATTAATCATATCAACAGAAAATTGAGTAAACAATTATGGCGTCATATCGTTTATGATGCAAGAATAGGTGTTTCATTTGATTATAAGAACAGAACAGGTATAGCTTTTTTGCGACCTGTTTATCATAAACAGCACTTTACTGTTTAGCTGAATGTTTCAGTAAAACAGTTCATTTTAGTTGTTGATAATTGAACGTAACATATCTGCAAATAAAGAATATTTATAAATTCGAAGATGAAGAAAAGCTTAATATACACCAAAACTGGAGATAAAGGGACAACCGGACTGGTCGGTGGTACTCGTGTATCGAAGACTCATATCCGGCTGGAGGCATATGGTACTGTCGACGAACTTAACAGTCACATCGGCTGGCTAAACTGTATTATAGAGGAACCTGAGCATAGAGAATTCCTCAGGTATATACAGCATAAACTATTTACCATTGGCTCTTATCTGGCCACGGAGACTGAGTCAAAACAACCGAAAGAGGCAAGTATTTTAACGGGAAAAGATATCGAGAGACTGGAAAAGCAGATTGATTTGCTTGATAGTAAATTGCCTCCTTTAAGGCGTTTTGTACTCCCCGGAGGTAATGAAGCTGCATCAAGAGCTCACATTTGTCGAACCATTACACGTCGTGCTGAACGTAATGTTTATGTTGTGGCAGAATCATATCCTGTGGCAGAGGAGGTTTTAATCTTCTTAAACCGTTTGTCAGACTACTTTTTCCTGCTTGCCAGATACGAAAGTAACAAATCTTCACAAGAAATATACTGGGAACAGGGTGATATATGAAAACTTTTTATACATTTGCGGAAAATTTGAAGTATTAAATTAAATTATATATCAATGTATTGGACACTTGAATTAGCATCAAAACTGGAAGATGCCCCCTGGCCCGCTACTAAAGATGAGTTGATCGATTTTGCTCAACGTTCTGGCGCACCGTTGGAAGTTATCGAGAATCTTCAGGAAATAGAGGAGGAAGGCGAGATCTTTGAATCTATTGAGGATATCTGGCCTGATTACCCAAGTAAGGAGGATTTCTTCTTTAACGAAGATGAGTATTAATTCAGGGCGAATTTAATAAAAAAGCATCCCAAACACCTGAGTGTCGGGATGCTTGTTTTTTATCTGTACTGAAAGTTAACAGGATCTGTAATACCGCACTAAATCAGCTTGTCAATCTTGTCGGTGAATAGTTTCTTTGGACCTGCGCCAACAACTTTATCCACTACTTCACCATTCTTTATAAACAGTACTGTCGGAATATTCCGGATACCATACTTTGATGTGGTTTCATCATTGTTGTCAACATCAAGTTTTCCAACTACAACTTTGTCTTTATACTCTTCGCTGATTTCTTCAACAATCGGGCCAACCATTTTGCAGGGTCCACACCATTCTGCCCAGAAGTCAATAACTACCAGTTTGTCTGTTTGCAACACCTCTTCAACGGTTGCATCTGTAATTTGTAATGCCATATTTTTTCTTTCTTATATAGTTAATTTATTTTGAAGTCGATAAGGAGGTTATCCTTTAAATAATCGATGAATC
>JAQVXD010000125.1 GCA_028709385.1 Fermentimonas sp. | reverse complement strand
GACTTTCAGCCGCAAAAGGCAACAGTGTACTCATTTTCTCTTTGGAGATGCCAAAGGGGGCTTTAATTAACCGTATGGCAGTCGCTCACTCCGGGGTTAATTCAGAATTATTCAAAGAAGGTAGGTTATCACAGGACGAATACATCAGTCTCGCAGAATCATTGGAGCAATTATCACTACTCCCAATTTCGATTAATGATACTGCCTCTATTTCCATCCAACAAATAAGAGCGCAAGCTAAAAAAATGAAACGCAAAGGTAAATGTGATATTATCATGATTGACTATTTACAGCTGATGGATATGAGCCGGCATAATGGAAAATCAACAAATGATGAGGTTTCGGCATGTTCACGTGCAATCAAAATAATGGCAAAGGACTTGGATGTACCGGTAATTCTCTTGTCACAACTTAACAGGGGTGTAGAGGGGCGCAATGACAAGCGACCCATGTTGTCCGACCTAAGAGATTCCGGAGCAATTGAACAGGATGCAGATGCCGTTATCTTCATTCATAGAGATACGTACTACAGGTCAGGCCCAGACAAAAATAAATGTACTGTTATTGTTGCAAAAAACAGAGAGGGTAGAACTGGAGAACTTGACATTTGGGTCGACAACTGTATTACCAATTTCAAAGATGAGGTACCAACAGCAAATTATGTACGTGCGGGATATGTAGAGACTTTCAACAATAATAAAAAAGAAGAAACACTGTTTTTCTAACAATAATATTATAGTAACTATTTCAAAAATATGTAATTATGAAAAATTTAAAATTAGTCGCAGAGCAACTGGAAAAGTATTTGAATTTAGCTCAGGAATTTACTGAAGATTATCAGTTGACAAAGAAGTTGGGTAAAGATCCATACAGAATTATGAATGAGAAAAGCGAGAAGCTGAAAAGGATTGAAGCAATGATTTACGTATGTAGAGAACAATTGAAATTTTCAGATCACGAGATCACTATTATATACAGCTGCAGAGGGTTTGAAGTAGAAATTAAAAAAATATGGACTCCATTTTAACTACAGGTTAATATTTAGCATATTATTCCATAGCACATTAGTTAGTTTTATCTCATGATTAATTAAAAAAATAGAATTATGATACATGAGCATTCAAAGAAAACAAAAGCTGGCAGACCAAAAGGGTTTACCACTAAAGGCAGGATGACCAGGTTAGAGAATGTTGGGGCGGAAAATGCAATCCGGTTGTTTATCAATCAAAAATTTGCTGCTGCAACACAGGCTTGGGAGGAAATAGAAGATCCATATCAAAAGGTAAACACCTTTATCAAGTTAATGGAGTTTGTTATTCCAAAAAAGAGATCAGTTGACTTCAAACCAGAAATCGATACAGAGAATTCACTTGAAGCCCGTTTATCGAAAATGATGAAAGAGCATAAAGCTGTTAATAATAATGCGGATGGAAAATGATTATATTGGATATCAATGATATAAATCAGTAATTTCTGCTATTATTATTGATTTGAATGCAAAACTCAGGATCTGGACGGTCAGTCCACTATAATCATTCAGATCTGCAACTTATGGGTTAAAATTTTAATTCGTGCAAAGGTTTATTGATATCTAATTATTTTTGTAAATCTTTGTTCATCTGCAAAATAGATCAGATTATGGAAAAGGATAAAGAAAATATGCCAACACCGAAAAGAAGAGGCCTTCCTAAAGGTCGCACAAACAACCCTAATGGCCGGGTAAAGGGATCAAAGAACAAGATAAGCTACGATGTTCGCAAGATGATCTGTGAAAAAGTATCAGACGTAAATTACGTAAATACAATTTTCGATGATATTGATAAAGTTACAGAAAACGACAAACGTGCAAAGCTAAAGATTGAGTTGGTCAAGTTGTTCGTCCCACGTCCGCTTAATAATGATGAACAAAAAGACAAGGAAATCAAGTCAGCTATCTGGGAGAAGTTGTCCGGACAGACAATGAATGAGGAGGATGATTTTTGAGCATAAAAAAGCCGGGATCTCCCTGGCTCAATTCTCTCTGATGGTTGTGTGGATTAAACTGTGTCAGATTTTATTTTTTATAGTTAATTGGGTACCTTTTTCTAATGGGTAATGCAGAGACCTGAGCCTTAGTCGGTCAAAAACTGTTAGGGATCGACCCCCTAAACGCTTTTAAGTTCCAATGGTTTAAAACTTCGCCATCGCCTCGTCAATAATGCTCACCACATAGAGTTGAAAGGTGAGTTGATGCGTAAAAGAAAGAAAAAATAAATTACATTTGTAAGTTAAAACATTCAGTTCATTTTGCAGTACTGTTTACAGAGACTCGTCGGTATGTTTACGAGCGACGTTATCAATTAAATAAATTACACGATGAACAATTACAAAAGAATGGGGGTGACCAAAGGGGAATATGGGAAGCCGGGTTATCTTCACGCAGTAGTGAAGATAACAGAGGAGCAGGAAAAAATACTGGAAGAGAGAATCGAGGAATATCTGAAGGAGACCGGGGAGGAATACGTTTCAAACGACGATCACTGGAAAATGACATTCGAAGTGCTAAAGGAAACCCGGGAAAAAAACTCAACACCCTCTTCGACAATGCCGACAACCTAAGCAAAGTTGTACCCAACTATCCTGATTTCCTGAATAGAGTATTGCAGAACTCTCCAAAAAAGCAGGAGATATTCCGTGATGCACGTGA
>JAQVXD010000047.1 GCA_028709385.1 Fermentimonas sp. | reverse complement strand
ATTTAATGGTCCTCATCCTGCCGGAAATGTAGGAGTGCAGATCAATCATATTAAGCCGGTTAATCGAGGGGAAGTTGTCTGGACGCTTAACGCTATGGATGTAGTGCTGATAGGAAGATTGTTTAAGAGCGGGCGTGTTGACCTGACACGTACTGTAGCACTAAGCGGGTCAGAGATAAAACAGACCGGCTATTACAAAATGTTGGTAGGAACAGAACTCAGCTCAATCTTTAAAGATAATGTTACTGAAGGCATTTCTTTAAGATATATTAGCGGCAACCCGCTTACAGGAAGAAAGATTGACAGAAACGGTGTTTTGCGTGCCTATGATTCGCAGGTTACAGTAATTCCTGAAGGTGATGATGTGCATGAAGCATTTGGCTGGGCATCGTTGTCGCCTAAAAGATACAGTTCAGGAGGAACCTACCTTAAACACAACAAAAAATACAGGCTGGATGCGCGCTTGTTGGGAGGACCCAGAGCAATTATTGTTTCAAATGAATATGATAAGGTGTTCCCTATGGATATTTTCCCTGAGCAGCTGATTAAAGCTACTTTAGCTTTTAATATTGATAAAATGGAGCAACTCGGTATCTACGAAGTTGCACCCGAGGATTTTGCGCTTTGCGAGTTTGTGGATACATCCAAACTGGAAATACAGCGCATTATACGAACAGGTCTGGATCTGCTTCGTAGCGAGATGGAGTAAAAAATAATAACTTATAAATGATATAACTTTGAAAGCGTTAAGAAAGTATCTTGATAAGATAAAACCTAATTTCGAAGAAGGAGGTAAACTTCATTGGCTTTGGTCAACGTATGATGCATTTGAAACCTTCCTTTTTGTGCCGAACAGCACTTCGAAATCCGGAGTACATATTCACGATGCACGCGACTCGAAGCGTACGATGATTATCGTGATAATTGCATTATTACCTGCACTTTTAGTGGGTATGTACAATGTTGGACTGCAACATTATATGGCAGTAGGGTTAGAAGCTGGTGTATTTACTAAATTTATTTACGGTTTACTTGCTATTCTTCCCCAGATTATTGTTTCGTATGTAGTGGGACTGGGTATCGAGTTTGCCGTTGCACAGGTTAAGAAAGAGGAGGTAGCTGAAGGATTCCTTGTTTCAGGGATTCTTATTCCTATGGTAATGCCTGTCGACACACCACTATGGATGATTGCAGTAGCAACTGCCTTTTCTGTAGTATTTGCAAAAGAGGTGTTTGGCGGAACAGGTTACAATGTATTTAATGTAGCATTGATTGCAAGAGCATTTCTGTTTTTCTCATATCCTTCCAAAATGTCGGGCGACCAGGTATGGGTGCGTACCCGTGACACCTTTGGAATGGGTGGAGGAGAGGTTGTTGACGGTTTTTCAGGTGCAACCCCGCTTGGGCAGATTGGCGTTACAGAGGCAACAAGCTTTAGTGAAGTAACTTTTACCGGAGTACTTGGTCAGCCTCTATCAATAAGCGATATGTTCTTCGGGTTTATTCCGGGGTCAATTGGTGAGGTTTCTACCTTCGCAATTCTGCTTGGTGCTATTTTACTTATTATAACAGGTGTGGGAAGTTGGAAAACCATGCTGTCAGTATTTTTGGGTGGTATTTTTACTGTATTGCTTGTGAACCTTTTTGCAAAAAATGCAGTAATGGATATGCCTCCACTTTATCACATGCTGCTTGGAGGATTTGCTTTTGGTGCTGTATTTATGGCAACAGATCCTGTAACTTCAGCAAGAACTGAAAAAGGAAAATGGATATACGGTTTTCTGATAGGTTTCCTTGCGATTACTATCAGAGTATTCAACCCGGGATATGCAGAAGGTATGATGCTTGCAATTCTGTTTATGAACGCATTTGCTCCACTTATCGACTTCTACGTGGTTGATGCCAATATTAAGCGCAGAATGAAACGGGTAACTAATAAAGCATAGCTATGAATAGAGAAAGTAACAGATATACAATAATATATGCTGCGGTGATGGTTATCCTTGTAGCACTGGGACTCTCATTTACACATCAGGCGCTACTCGATAAGCAGATTGCAAATGAGAATATTGACAAAATGCAGCAGCTTTTACGCTCACTCAATATAGAAGCTGAAGCCGATGAGGCTGAAGCTCGTTATTCAGAGTTGGTTACAAACGCTTACCTAGTATCAGACGAAGGTAATAAAATTGAAGGAACAGAAGGTACTACGCCGGAAGATCCTGCATTTTCAACAGAGCTTGGTGATCAGTCGGCACAGGGACTTCCGGTTTATGAAGTTTCTATAGAAGGAAAGACTGTTTACATACTTCCAATGAGCGGTTCAGGACTATGGGGAGCAATATGGGGCTATCTGGCAGTTGAGGATGATGGAAGCACTATTTACGGTGCCGATTTTGGTCACGCTGGTGAAACACCCGGACTTGGTGCAGAAATAGCTGAAAGATATTTTGGACTTCAGTTTGAAGGAAAGGAACTATATAAAGATGGTGAATTACGCTCTATTGCAGTTGTTAAACCTGGTCAGACTGATACACGCCGCGACTATGTAGATGGTATCTCGGGAGGTACAATTACAAGTCAGGGTGTTGATAAAATGCTTCTAAGCAGTGTGGGTGAGTATGAGAATTTTTTGATGAAACTGAATAGGAATTAAGATATGGCATTAAATAGTAAAACTAAAGCGGTATTGTTAGGGCCGCTCAATAAAAATAACCCCGTACTTGTTCAGGTGCTTGGTATTTGTTCAGCACTTGCGGTTACTTCAAAGCTTGAGCCATCTATTGTTATGGCTATATCAGTTACTCTTGTTGTAGCTTTTGCAAACGTTATTATTTCATTGTTGCGTAAAACTATTCCTAACCGAATCAGGATTATTGTTCAGCTTGTAGTTGCTGCTGCATTGGTTACAATAGTAAGTGAAGTGTTAAAGGCTTTTGCATACGATGTAAATAAACAGTTGTCAGTGTTCGTGGGATTGATTGTTACAAACTGTATACTTATGGGTCGCTTAGAGGCATTTGCTCTTGGCAACGGACCCTGGCCTTCATTTCTTGATGGTATAGGCAACGGATTGGGTTATGGTTGGATTTTGGTTGTTACTGGTTTTTTCAGAGAATTATTAGGTTCAGGTGAACTTATGGGATATAAAGTTATTCCACAGTCGTTTTACGATGCCGGTTACGAGGATAACGGACTTATGATGCTTGCTCCAATGGCTATTTTGATAGTTGCCTGCATTATATGGGTGCACCGCTCGAGGAATAAAGATCTTCAGGAGGAAACCAATTAATTAACAGTAAATAAACAGATATAATATATGGAAGCAATTAGTCTGATTGTAAGATCGATTTTTGTCGATAATATGATTTTTGCATACTTCCTGGGGATGTGTTCATTCCTGGCAGTATCGAAGAATGTAAAAACAGCATTAGGTTTAGGTATAGCAGTTACTCTAGTACTTGTTATTACACTACCCGTCAATTATTTACTGGAAAACTATGTACTTAAATCAGGAGCACTTGAATGGCTCGGACCGCAATTTGCCAATGTTGATTTAAGTGTTTTTAGTTTACTGATTTTTATTGCTGTGATTGCTGCTATTGTACAGCTTGTAGAAATGGTAATAGAACGATTCAGTCCTGCACTATACTCTTCATTAGGTATATTCCTTCCACTAATAGCAGTTAACTGTGCAATTTTAGGAGGATCTCTATTTATGCAGCAAAGAGAATTTGCTAATATTGGTATGGCAACAGCTTATGCCTTTGGCTCCGGTATCGGATGGCTTCTTGCAATTGTTGGAATGGCAGCTATCAGGGAGAAGCTGGAATATTCAGATGTTCCGAAACCTTTAAAGGGACTTGGAATAACTTTTATTGTTACAGCTTTGATGGCAATAGGGTTTATGAGCTTCTCGGGCATTAATATTTAGTCAGTAGAAACATAATTAACAGATTAAAGTAAAATTTTAAGCATACAAGTATGAGCGTACTATTGAATGTGGGTGGACTAACGATATGGACAAGTGTAATTGTTTTCTTGCTGATCATTCTTATACTGGTTGTTGTTATTCTCGTCGCCAAAGATAAACTGATACCGTCAGGTAACGTAAAAATCAACATAAACGATGACCCGGAGAAGGAGCTTGAAGTAGCACAAGGAGGTACTCTCCTAAACTCATTGCAATCGAAGGATATTTATCTATCCTCAGCTTGTGGTGGTAAGGGTACCTGTGGTGAATGCCGTTGCCAGGTTACTTCAGGTGGTGGTGAGATTCTGCCAACAGAAAAAGGGCATTTTTCACGAAAAGAGCAGTTAAACAACTGGCGACTAAGCTGCCAGGTAAAAGTAAAAGACAATCTTTCAGTTATTTTACCTGAAGAGATTTTTGGTATCAAGGAGTGGGAGTGTGAGGTTATATCCAACAGAAATGTGGCATCATTTATAAAAGAATTCGTTGTGAAGCTGCCTGAAGGTCAAACTATCGATTTCAAGCCGGGTTCATATAGTCAGATCCGAGTTCCACAATTCGACGCTATAAAATATTCTGATTTCGATATAGATGAGAAATATAAACCTGAATGGGATAAGTTTCAAATGTGGGATTTGGTTTGTAAAAGTGATGAAGATACTTCACGCGCATACTCAATGGCTAATTACCCCGCAGAAGGAAATATCATAACTCTGAATGTACGTGTTGCCACACCTCCTTTTGACAGGGCAAAAGGTACATGGATGAATGTCAATCCGGGTATTGTTTCGTCATATATCTTTAACCTGAGACCAGGTGATAAGGTAATGATGTCGGGACCTTACGGAGAATTCCACCCAATACTTGACAGTAAGAGGGAGATGTTATGGATTGGCGGAGGTGCGGGTATGGCCCCTTTACGTTCTCAAATAATGCACTTACTTAAGACATTGAGGGTTACAGACAGAAAGATGTCGTTCTTCTATGGTGCAAGAGCACTGATTGAAGCATTCTATCTTGAAGATTTTTATGAGCTTGAAAGGGAATTCCCGAACTTCTCGTTCCATCTTGCTCTGGATAAACCGGATCCTAAAGCTGATGAAGCTGGTGTAAAATATACCCCAGGATTTGTGCATCAGGTAATTTATGATACTTACCTGAAGGATCATGATTCACCGGAAGATATTGAGTATTACATGTGTGGTCCCGGACCTATGGCTAATGCTGCCCAGCGGATGCTTGACAGTCTTGGTGTTCCAAAGGAAATGATATTGTTCGACGATTTCGGATAGTATATTATATTTTATTATATTTGGAATTTGTCCATAAACAGGCATTAAGAGAAACAAAAAAGCGGTACATTTTCAGTAATGTGCCGCTTTTTCACATCTGATATTTAGTAATTACTATTCCTTAATCATATCCACTTTCACAGAGATATTGTCTTCTATATCAAGCATCGCATTTATAAGATATATTCGACTATACTCCTTTAATGATTCTTTCTTAATTATTTTTTCTGATATTTTGCCTTCTTGCAGAAGTTTCTGACGTTTAGTTCCGTTTAAAATTGGATTATGTGGAGTATGGAATTCTTCTCCTTTCTGCAGTACTACATTACTGAATGTTGTATCTGTTATATATCCATTTCTGACAATCAATACTTCTTCGCACTCTTCCCTTAAGTTAAGCAGATCATTAAGTTCTCTTCTGTCAGAGAATTTAAAAGCATAATCAGGTGATGCATTTACCAGCTTTAACGAGTTTATTACTTTCGGGAAATATCTTTCGAATGAAATGCTATTTATCTCGTTATGATATTGGATGCTGCATTTCACCTTAATGTTATCCATACCCGGAGTGAGTAGTTCTTCCAAATCTGGTAATTCAGGTGGGTCAAATCTAAAGTATTCGGCAGTCCGTTGCATACGTCTGATATGTACATCTAAGTTTTGCACTTTACCGTTAAGCATACAGATTGTTTCCAGAAACATAATCAACTTATTTGTTGTATTAAAAAAAGTCTATGAGTACTCAAAACGGAAGGTATACCTTTTGCAGCGACTCAAGATACTCTTTTCTCATGTCGCTTCTGGCAGTTATACCCCCTCCACTACGAAAAACAAGTCCTTTTTCATTTTGTTCGATAAAACGAATTAAAACAAATGAATCGAGATTAGCTCCGTCAAAATATCCAGCAATACCTGTATAATATCTGCGTGGGCTATTTTCCGCTTTACCAATTAGCTTTAAAGTAGCCTCTTTAGGTGCACCCGAAACAGAACCGGCCGGAAGTAAACTGAAAACTATAGAGCCTATTTCAGACATATACCCTTCAGGAAGTGTACCTTCAATCGCTGAGCTAACCTGAAGAATTGCACCTTTATTCGTTTTCAGTTCGTCAATATATCTGAAACGACTTACGTGTACATCCCGAGCAACACGGCTAAGGTCGTTCCTAAGCAAATCAACTATTGTATTATGCTCTGCCTTCTCCTTTTCATCATTCAATACAGTATTTTCTGCATCAGATATGTTAGCATCAATCGTTCCTTTCATCGGGAAACTATAGATCTTGCCATCCTCAATTTTTATAAAACATTCAGGTGAAAAACAGACAAACTTATCAGGTACAAGAAGTCTGTAACGAGATTTACTCAGTAGAAATATTTCCTTAAGAGTGAGAGACGTTATTACCGGTGTTTCTATTGTTAAGTTTGCCAGGTAACTTTCACCCTTTTTTAATCCGTTCATAATTGTTTTAAAGCGTTTCTTATAAACAGTCAATTTTTCCGGAAACATCTCAAATTGATAATCTGAAAATTTATTTGTTTGAGGAGAATAAACTGTATTTGGAGAATCAACTAAATTACTATTCCCTGATCCATCAACATCAAATAGTATCTCGTTCTGAGATAAAGGATCAATTATAAAAAAGCCCTCATTCATTTCGAAATCTATACCAAACAGGAAAGGATGTTTTTCATTTCCTGCTCTGTTCATTTTGTCTTCTATTATATCTCTTTGAAAGAACATCAGCTATTTATCAAATCAATTTTTTGTTATTACTTCATGTTTTATAAACAAAATGTCGGTTAAACTGTTTTTAATCTTAATTAAATAATGAATTAGATCATGAATTAGATGATGAATCAGATGATGTACCATATAATGGTATTTAACGAATTTAACTGAGTTTTACTTCAAAATAAATTGAATATAACCCAAAAGCAATATAACATATAAGCCTATTATTGTTTCAAATAGCCATTAAATGCGGCTAATAAGTAATAATTTGGAGTTTTTATGAAGAAATTTATTGAAATATTTTGTTGGTAAGGTTTTTTACTTTTACTTTGTATCCATCAAACAGAAATTGTTTAGCGTTATGCATCATCATATAGATATTCTAGTCATTTCTATTCTACTTCTGGAAAAATTCAGAGGGTGAGACTGGCGTATCAAATATAACGACTAAAGGAGTAAAATACAGATAACCTTTCTCACCCGGTGGGAAGGGTTATTTTTTTATAAAAGAACAAAGAAAAACAGGTTGAATAAAATGGAACGGATTTATGTTTTTGATACAACTTTAAGAGATGGGGAGCAAGTTCCCGGCTGTCAGTTGAACACAATTGAGAAAATTCAGATAGCCCAGGCGCTTGAGCTTTTGGGTGTTGATATAATAGAAGCAGGTTTTCCGGTTTCCAGTCCGGGTGATTTCAATTCAGTAGTTGAGATATCAAAAGCTGTTACATGGCCTGCAATATGTGCGCTTACACGTGCTGTAGAGAAAGATATTGAAGTAGCAGCTGAAGCACTGCAGTATGCTAAACGTAAAAGGATACATACCGGAATAGGGACTTCAGATTTTCATATAAAGCATAAATTTAATTCCAACCGTGAAGAAATTCTGGAGAGAGCAGTAAAAGCAGTAAAATATGCACGTAATTTTGTTGATGATGTTGAGTTTTATGCTGAAGATGCAGGTCGCACTGATAACGAATATCTTGCAAAAGTAGTTCAGGCAGTAGTAAATGCAGGTGCAACAGTTGTAAATATTCCAGATACCACCGGTTATTGTTTCCCTGATGAGTATGGAGCAAAAATAAAATATCTTGTAGACAATGTAGATCTAAAAAATGCAATACTTGCAACTCATTGTCACCAGGATCTTGGAATGGCTACTGCAAATACACTGTCAGGAGTTATAAACGGTGCACGCCAGGTTGAAGTTACAATAAATGGTATTGGAGAACGAGCAGGTAACACATCTCTTGAAGAAGTTGTTATGGCACTCAGAAGTCATAAAGACAGAGGTTTTGATACAAATATCAATTCACAACATATATATTCTACAAGCCGCCTTGTTTCGAGCTTGATGAATATGCCAGTTCAGCCAAATAAGGCTATTGTAGGACGGAATGCATTTGCACACTCATCAGGAATACACCAGGACGGCGTTCTTAAAAATGTTGAAACATACGAAATTATTAATCCCAAAGATGTGGGAATAGATGATAATGCGATTGTTTTAACAGCGCGTAGTGGTCGTGCAGCACTTAAAAACCGTCTGTCGTTGCTTGGAGTGAAACTTGAGTCTGAAGAGCTTGATAAAGTATACGAGAAGTTCCTGAATCTTGCAGACAGGAAAAAAAGCGTTAATGACGACGATATCCTTATGCTGGTTGGCAAAGAAGCCAGACTCAACCGTATAAAAGTTGATTATCTGCAAGTTGTTTGCGGTATAGGTGTTCGCGATGTAGCCAGCATCGGACTGGATATTGCAGGAGAACATTTTGAAGCAACAGCTACCGGAAATGGACCGGTTGATGCAGCTATACGTGCGGTAAAAAATATAATCCGCCGGGAAATGAAAATTCAGGAATTCCTTATCCAGGCAATAGACCGCGGCAGTGATGATGTAGGTAAAGTGCACATGCAGGTTGAACATAATGATGTTGTTTATTATGGTTTCGCAGCCAACACAGATATAGTTGCAGCGTCAGTAGAAGCATTTATTGATGCTGTAAACAAGTTCGTTGAGTAATTTATGAACTTTAAAAGAAGACAGAGATAGAAAACAAAAGTACAAATCAGCAATTTAATTATATATGAAGACTCTTTTTGATAAAGTATGGGACGCCCATGTTGTAACAAAAGTAAAGGATGGTCCCACACAACTATACATAGATCGCCATTTATGTCATGAGGTTACGAGTCCGCAGGCATTTTCTGGACTACGTGAAAGAGGTTTGAAAGTATTCAGACCGGAACAAACGACACTTACAGCCGACCATAATATTCCCACAATGGGTCAGGAGAAGCCTATACGTGATGAGATTTCCCGTTTTCAGGTAGAAACACTTGCCAAGAATGCACGTGACTTCGGACTGACATATTATGGTCTGGGACACTCTAAGAATGGAATAGTTCACGTAATCGGTCCGGAAAATGGATTTACTCAACCCGGCATGACAATTGTTTGTGGTGACAGTCACACATCCACCCACGGAGCATTCGGTGCAATAGCTTTTGGCATCGGAACAAGTGAAGTAGAGATGGTTTTAGCCTCGCAATGTATCTTACAGACTCGTCCAAAAACCATGCGCATTAATTTTGAAGGAAAGTTGAATGAGAATGTAGGAGCCAAGGATATGGCACTCTATATGATATCTCAACTTACAACAGGCGGTGCAACTGGTTATTTTGTAGAATATGCAGGTGAGGCAGTTCGCAATCTTACTATGGAACAGAGAATGACACTTTGTAATCTTAGTATTGAGATGGGGGCACGCGGCGGACTTATTGCTCCTGATGAAACAACATTCAATTATATCAAAGGTCGTCAGTTTGCTCCTAAAGATGAAAGATGGGATGAGGCATTAGCTTACTGGAAGACTCTGAAAACTGATGAAGGTGCCGTGTTTGATAAAGAGGTGACATTTGATGCTGCCAAAATACCACCAATGATTACTTACGGAACCAATCCAGGCATGGGAATGCCTATAGACGGTACAATCCCGACTCTTGATGATATTGATAATGCAGGCAAAATATCATTCGAGAAATCACTTAAATATATGGGCTTCGAACCGGGAGAAAAGCTTGTAGGCAAGCAGATTGATTATGTGTTTCTTGGAAGTTGCACAAATGGGCGTATTGAGGATTTCCGACAGTTTACAGACTATGTCAAAGGCAAAAAGAAAGCTGACAACGTCACAGCGTGGCTTGTGCCCGGCAGCTGGCAGGTAAGGAGACAGATTAAGGATGAGGGTCTTGATAAGATACTTCAAGAGGCAGGCTTTGAAATCAGACAACCTGGTTGCTCTGCCTGTTTGGCAATGAATGATGACAAGGTACCTGCCGGAAAATATGCAGTTTCCACATCAAACCGTAATTTTGAAGGACGACAAGGACCGGGAGCAAGGACAATTTTGGCAAGTCCTCTCGTTGCAGCTGCTGCAGCAGTAAATGGAAAAATAACTCAACCCTAATATTAAACGTAATGGAAAAATTTAAAACAATAACTTCAACATACGTACCACTTCCGATTGAGAATGTGGACACCGATCAGATTATACCCGCCCGTTTCTTGAAAGCAACTACCAGAGAAGGATTTGGTGATAATTTGTTTTCTGACTGGCGCTATGATAAAGAGGGCAATCCTAAAGAAGATTTCGTACTCAATGATCCTACATATACGGGAGAAGTGTTAGTAGCAGGTAAGAATTTTGGCAGTGGCAGCAGTCGCGAGCATGCTGCCTGGGCAATCGGAGGATATGGATTTAAGGTAGTAGTTTCTAGTTTCTTTGCTGATATATTTCGCAATAATGCCCTTAACAACGGAATTCTTCCGGTAGTAATTTCAGATGAATTTCTGAGTGAATTATTTGCTTCATCAAGTAAAAATCCAAAAGCTACAGTAACCGTAAACCTCGAAGAGCAAACGATTGTAAACAACGAAACAGGCAGATCAGAATCCTTTGAGATAAATGCTTATAAAAAGGATTGTTTATTGAAAGGGCTGGATGATATAGATTTTCTTATGTCGAACAGAGATAAGATATTGGAGTATGAAAACAAAAGGGCTTTTTCTTACTAATAAAACAGTTTATTTAAATCGTATGAGTTAAATAAAGAACCTCAAATAACTGATTGTTTTGCAAGAATCAAGAAAAATAGAGATAATGGATACTACCCTGCGTGATGGCGAACAGACATCCGGAGTATCCTTTGCTGCACAGGAAAAGGTGAGTGTTGTAAGTCTTTTACTGGATGAGCTG
>JAQVXD010000124.1 GCA_028709385.1 Fermentimonas sp. | reverse complement strand
GAGAGAGTTGCATTTCTTGCAGATAACCAATGCTCACGGTTCTGTTTCAGGTCATCAATGATTTCGGGGCGGATTGAAGCCACAAGTGATTCATACTCATCGGGCTGTAGAGTGTAAACATCATTCAGCAGATAATTTATTATAGATACATATGCGCTGTATTTTATTCTATCGTCACTGCTGTTGTTGCAGACTAAAAACGCATACAGATTTGCTTCAGATTCTCTGGCTATACCAAACTGATGCGACATCTCATGCGCGAGTGTAAAGGGGTATGTGAAGTTGAGACTATAATTATTGACATGAATCTCATTTAAGAAAGGTCCGAAATATCCTGATATACCCATTTTAGTAAAGACGGATTCAAAGATCATCTTTTTTGGTATTCTTTTTCCATTCGGGTAGTTGATTGATAATGTTTCATGAATCGAGTTGTAGGATCTTTCAAGCTCCTGCCTGATACCCACTTTTTTTATTACATCGAAATCAACATATGAAGTGTTTGCATCTTCGATGAATCGACTTGTAAAATTTATAAGTTCCTCGGCATTATATGTGATTTCAGGGTTATCGGTACGAGTATAAAAATCTTCCCTGAAGTAGGATATACCCCAGCCGAAATAAAACCAGACTATTAGAATTGCAAACATGCGAATGAGGGAGTAGAGAAACATTTTGAGCCCCGTTCGTCGAATAACTACAAAGAGAATTAGCTTCAACAGATAAAGTGATGCAACTATAATAAAAAGGTCATAAAGTGAAAATGGAAATATCCCGGAGACGGTGGAAAATATCCCAGCAATAGTTGGGTAAATCTTTTGCATATACCATTCAGAAAGTGAAGGAGCGCGACTGAAAATAAAGATCACTAAAAATACTGTCAGAATGGTAACAAATAATGATACTATTTTCTTTCTTTCTTTTTTTGCTCTTTGCTTTGTCCTATATTTATATTTTGCTCTTTTCATTTGCGGGTAAATTTATAAATTTTATCAACAATGTTGGGACTATATCGTTTAGATAATGCTATATTTGAATAATATTGGATGAATTCAGGGAAATAAAAAAACTAAAAATTATGAGTACAATAAAATTTAAAACAAACATAAACTGTTCAAATTGTGTAGCTAAAGTAACTCCATTCCTCGACAAAAAGGTTGGGAAAGAATCATGGAGTGTTGATATAGAGAGTCCGGATAAGATACTGACAGTTGAAACTGAAGATGTCACGGCAGAGGATATCGTGAATACTGTTAAAAGAACAGGTTTTGAAGCAGAGGCGATTTAATTATCAGGAATTATGACTTCAAATAAAAGAAAAGGATTCAAAGTATTATTTCTGGCTGCAATCACTTCAGCTTTTTTATTTTCTGTTACAAGTTGTGGGAAAAGAGAGGGTGAAGAGTATTACCTGAAATTTAAAAAACTTAGTGATACACAGGAGTATTTTGCTTATAAAGCGGATAGTACTTTATTGATAAGTGGTCATAGAGGTACTAAAGAAGCAGGATTTCCTGAGAACAGTATCGAGGGGTTACAACAGGCTTTGAGTCGTGCTCCACTTTTTTTTGAAGTCGACCCTCGACTAACCAAAGACAGTGTAATCGTACTTATGCATGACGAAACAATTGATAGAACAACTAACGCCTCGGGTAAATTATCTAATTATACTTATGAGGAATTGCTATCTATAAGACTGAAAGATCACGAAGGAAATATTACTGCTGCGATGATACCTATGCTTGGTGAGGTTTTGGATTGGAGCAAAGGTAAGACTGTTATAAATCTAGATAAGAAAGATGTGCCAATTCAGATGATTGTGGATCTGATCAAGAAGCATAAAGCTGAGAAATATGTGATGCTTACTGTACACACCGGCGCTCAAGCAAGGTATTACCACGACAGACTGCCCGGAATAATGCTTTCAGTATTTGCAAGAAACGACGCAGAATATGAAGATATTGCAATCTCTGGAGTGCCCTGTGATAATATGATAGCTTACGTGGGGCAGAGTATTAATGAGTCAAACAGACATATAGTTGAGAAACTGCATGAAAATGGTGTAAGGTGCATGGTTTCATTTGTGTCCACGCATGACAGGCAAAGAACCACAGAGCAGCGTATGTCTGCTTACATCAAAGAAATGGAAAACTCAGTTTACAAACCTGATATTATTGAATCGGATTATCCTGTTGAAGTCTGGGGTGTTTTTGGGATGAATTAATTGCAGATCGGGTATTCTTTGTTAAAGCCCGTTTAATTTCCTTTCTCCTATTGCTCCTCTCAACTAACTTTATCTGTTTATAACTGGCGAAAAACACATTTAACTAAAAATCAATAAGTTATTAAGTTAACATACAAGATTGTATCGAAATAAAACACTAACATTGTATTTGCGTTCGTTAAACTGAAGAAATTAACCAAAATGTATGAAAAAGATCAATTTAACTGCCGCAAAGCAGCGCATCAAGAGAAAACTTAAAGTGAAGGAGGAAACTCGTAACTTTTATAACGGTGTATTTATTGATTTGGGAGAACTGGTGTTGTTTACCGGAAAAGTGACAAGACAAATGTTTACACCTCCCTTTGAGTTTCGAGAGTTTTTGAAACATGGATTCTTACTGGGTAATAAATCGCTTGCATTGGTATCGGTTACCGGCTTTATTATGGGACTGGTTCTCACCATGCAAATGAATCCTGTTCTTACGGATTTCGGGGCGCAGACGCTATTGCCG
>JAQVXD010000022.1 GCA_028709385.1 Fermentimonas sp. | reverse complement strand
CGAGGTTTTTTAGTGATATGTGCAACAAAATCATTATCTGCTCTTTTGGAAATATCGGTAACCTCACTCTCTGTGAAGATTGTAATATTTTTATAACGTGCTATTTCAGATATTTTAGGAGTGGTGATACACGCGGAGCAGTCAAGTGTCGGGAAAACCTTACTCAGTAATATCATCTTTCCCCCGATGGAACGCTCTTTCTCAACCAACAATACTTTATATCCTGAGTTTGCCAGGTTAAGTGAAGCTTCGCCTCCGGCAATGCCGGCTCCCACAACAAGGGCATCATATTTTATTGTTTTGATCTCACTACTCATATCTCTTGTGCGTGTAAGGTTTTTATCAAGTATTCATTAAAACTGCGAATCTGCTTTACAAATGCTTCGCTGCACACAGAGCAGATAGCTGCCATACGCAGACGTGCTGGTTCAATATCTCTTGCTTTCATCTGTTCATGCGCAGCCGATACCAAATTACCTGTTTTCTCGGTACAAGTCTCTCCGTAAACACAGTCACTCCCGTCAGCTGCGATAAAAACACCATCGAACCCCTTTTCAAAGGCATGAAGAATCCAGCCCGGCTTAATACCACTTGAGCAAGGAAGTGTAATAGTGTAGACGGTAGGCGGATAATGCAATTTCAGCAGTCCGGCCATATCAATAGCCGGATCTGAAATCTTCTCTGTCGAAAAGACAAGAATTTTTGCACTCTTATTAAAGTTGCCTGTCATTTTTTCTTCATATACACTTTAAAATATCCGTTTTCTTCCAAAGCGCCAAGATACTCATGGCCCTGCTTTCCGCACCATTTAGGGATATCCGATTTAGTACCTTCATCTGCCGAAAGAATTTCCATTATATCACCCGAACCGATGGTTCCAATAGCTTTTTTAGCTTCCAGCAGTGGTCCTGGACACGCTGTTCCGCGGGCGTCAACTGATTTTGAAACGGTAATTTTCTTTAATTCTTCTGTAGTCATAGTTGTAAAGTTTAGTTTATTATAATTTTAATCTAATTGTTTTTAAACCATCCATTGCATAGCACTTTCTCCAGCATCTACAACAAATGTTCCTGCTCCGGCATAACGCAGGTGAGGATAATCAATAATCTCCTCTTTCTTAAATCCCATCAGGTTCATAGTCATTTCGCAAACGGTTATTTCCACACCCAGTTCTCCTGCCTGCTTAAACATCTCGTCAAGAGACATCACTCCCTGCTGTTTCATAAGACCTTTCATCATTGCCGGTCCCATTCCCATCATGTTGAATTTTGAGAGTTTCAGCTTATTTTTCCCTTTTGGCAACATCATTCCAAACATTTTTGAAATAAAATTCTTCCCTTTAGCTTTTTTCTTTGGATCGCGCAGGGCTCCGATAGCCCAGAACGAAAAAAACAGTTTCACCTTGGTATCCATGGCAGCAGCAGCAAGTGAAATTATCATCACCGCCATGATTTTATCCATATCGCCGGAAATGATAGCTACAGACAATTGATCTTCTTTTGAATTCTCCATAAAGCCCGATATTATTTTGTTAATTAATTACAAGCAAATTAAGGAAATATTTCTTTTATTAATCTCCTTTTGGCACGTGAGACTCCCTACATAAATATGTGACATAAGTCACATACTCATGCAACAAAAGTGTGAGTGTAAAAATCAGAAATAATAGCCGTAGCTGACGTAAGGGTGAAACCGCCGGGAGAGGCCTGAATATCCAAACTCAAGTCGCAATGGTCCCGCAACCGTCATGTAGGAGTAACCCATATTAATACCGAGGAACGATTCACCTTCAAACAGTGTGTGGAGGTGATTGTTGTGTGCTGTAAAATTCAGATTGGTATACAGATAGTTATTTCTGGTGAAATTATAATGGAGGGTAACATCGGCAGAAAGCACCATGTTTCCCATAAACTCCATTCCGGTTGACCCCTGAAGTGATATCTGCTGAGGCATATAATGACTATCAATTCTTCCGCCCACCAGGTTTCGGTACATACGGGGTACACTGTCATTCAAAGCATATCGGGCTGTCACGCGTGGTGTAAGATACACATCTTCACTAATTGCAAAGGGCTTGAAGAAATTCATTCTGACCACACTCAAAGGGGCTTCATCCTCCAGACTCACAAAATTATCAGTATGCAGTGAGTACTGAAATGAAAAATATTGACCGGATGTGGGAAAATAAACAGTGTTGAGGTTATCATACACACCGTTGAGCAGATAATTAAAATATAGCTGATCTTTCAACTCAGACTGTGGCGGATCAAAAATACTGCCCATAGCTTTGTAAAAATGAAAATGTTCCATTTGAGCACCCAGGTGCAGCATTATATTCCCAAAGTAAAATTCAGAAAATACCAGATTAAGGGAGTTTTTTGTAACCCCAAGGTTGTATGACAGCACTCCTCTGTCATAGAAACTAAGATCGTTTTTACTGATTTTGTAATTAATTCCACCTTTGAAAAATATTCCTCTGTTGATAGAGTAATCAATAATAAGATATGGATCACGGCTAAGCCTTGTCGTAATATCAAACATTGAATTGAGCGAACTGTTAAGCCGTATCGTGGTATTTGCTAGAATTGCCGCCATATCATTAGTGTCGAAATGTATACCCAGGTTTAAATGGTTGGATTTCTTCACTTCCACGTCCAAAATCAGGTCAAATGGATTGGTTCCTACAAGTCTGTAATTAACATTGGTAAACATACCACTGCCATATATTTTCGAAATCATCTCGTTTAGTTCAGACCTGGTAATCTTTTTTTCATCAATATATATCCACCTGTTCAGATAGCCTCTCTCCCTTTGTGTGATACCCTCCACAAAAATATTATTGATAATCAGCGTATCAAGGTTAATGTAGGGGTTGCTCAAGGCTAAAGAGACATCCGAAGACTCAGCAATGCTAAGTAATTCTTTTAGATTAATAAGCTTGTCCCTGTTTTCAAATGCAGCTGTTACTCCCCTAGAAATAATACTGTCAATAGCCGGTCTCTGGAAATCGAGCATTCCGTAAGGATAAACATCCGGAGTAATCAAAATATCGGTATCCAAGATATTGCTGCTACGTTTTTCCTGACCAATGAAATTCCATATCTGCTGGGTTATCTCTGAGATGGTGCCTCTGCTTTGTTCAATTTCATCTTTATCAATAGGAAAAATAACACCTATAACGATATCTGCACCCATCTCACGAACCAGATCCACCGGGTAGTTATTAATCACACCGCCGTCAATAAGCAGCATGCTGTCTTTCTCCACGGGAGTAAACATTCCCGGTATTGCCATACTTGCACGTATTGCCTCTGCAAGATTTCCTTCGCGCATGGCGATCTCCTCACCGGAACGCACATCGGCGGAAATGCAACCGAAAGGTATAGGCAGATCATCAAAACTGATGTTATTATGATATCCGATTGTTGAATTCAGGAAAAGATTATTAATATTCTGACCGGTATATACCCCGGCTGGTAGTGACACTCCGCCTGATTCACTGCCAAAAGGTATTTGGTAGGGCAGTGACACCACATACCTGCTTTGGTCATTTCGCCTCGAAGCAGGTATATTTTCTCTATAAGAATTGTCGCTCATCAAATGATTCCAGTCTTGGACCTGTATCAACGAGTCGATCATATCTGTAGTGTAGCCCAAAGCATAAAGACCACCCACGACAGCCCCCATACTGGTGCCTGCAATATAATCAATCGGGATACCAAATTCTTCAAGTACTTTTAATACCCCCACATGAGCAAACCCTTTTGCTCCGCCTCCGCTCAAAACCACACCCACCTTTTTTCGCTGCTGATCATGTATGTGGATTGAGTCCTGATGAACTTCCTGAGCAAAAACAGCAATCAAAAGTGACAAGAAGAGTAATGTTATAGCGAGTCGTTTTTTCATATATACAAATATAAACATATTTATTATAAATTGAGACGTCAGTGACTCAATGTAAAATCAGTATTAAAAGGTATATATTCTGTTTATATCCGGGCTATGTTTACCTTATTAAATATAGGAGATGATATAAGCCGGATATAAGCCGGACATAAGCGGAACATATACGGGATATGGGTGAAATAAAATTTAATCAACTAATAATATACATCAATAACCCATCAATACTCTTTATATAACATATGAACGTATGTACATATTTCTTTGTACTTTTGCACAAGATTTAAAATCAATCAAAAAGAAAACTATAAAGATATATATGGAAAAAATAATTATTGTGGGCGGTGTAGCCGCAGGAGCAACAGCTGCAGCAAAGGTACGCCGACTTTCGTCCGATGCAAGTATCACGATGTTTGAAGCAGGGCCCGACATTTCTTTTGCCAATTGTGGTCTGCCTTACTATATTGGTGGCGACATCAAAAGTCGTTCAAAATTGATTCTGCAAAGTCCTGAAAGCTTCTACGAACAATATCAGGTGGATGTACAGGTGAACACACGTATCACCGGCATTGACAGACAAAACAAAACAGTTACATCTTTGAACGTCAGAACCGGAGAGATCAGGAATCACAAATATGACAAACTGCTGCTGGCGCAGGGGGGACGCCCGATTAAGCCCAAGATTGAGGGTGCTGATCTTGACCATGTCTATACTTTATGGACGCTAAATGATATGGACAATATACATCGGCACATTGAAGAAAAATCGCCCAAGAACGCAGTCGTAATAGGTGGTGGTTTTATCGGTCTTGAGATGGTTGAAGCGTTAGTGAAACGTGAGTTGAATGTGCATCTGGTTGAGATGATGCCGCACGTGATGTCTGTGATGGATGCTGAAACCGCAGGATTTATTGAACAGGAAATGCTTTCATATGGAGTGAATATTCATACGGGAAAGAGTGTGACAGGGATTACACCAAAATCGGTAAAATTAAAAGACGGCACTATTATAAATGCCGAAATGGTGCTGATGTCGATTGGAGTTCGCCCTACTTTGCAACTTGCAACTGAGGCTGGTCTTGAAATTGGCGAATCAGGAGGTTTACTTGTTAATGAATACTTGCAAACTTCAGATGAACATATTTATGCTGCAGGAGATATGGTGGAGGTAGAAAACCGGGTATCAGGCAAAAGGGTTAGAATTCCGCTTGCAGGACCTGCCAATCGTCAGGGAAGGATTGCAGCCGAAAATATAATGGGAGGCAAGCATGCCTACAATGGTTCAATGGGAACATCTATACTTCGTGTATTTGAAGCTGTTGCAGGGATCACGGGTCTGTCTCTTAAACAAGCACTTGCTGAAGGTATTCCTGCGGATGCAGTAGTTGTACATAAAGAGCATCACACTGCTTATTATCCGGGAGCAGAAAATGTTTCTGTGATGCTGGTTTACAATACCGAAACGGGAGCTGTGCTGGGGGGACAAACTGCAGGGTACAAGGGGGCCGACCGCCGTCTCGACGTAATAGCAGCTGCAATTGCAGGTAATCTCACTATCCATGATCTGGCAGACATCGATTTTGCTTATTCTCCTCCACTTGGAACGGCTAATGATGTCATTAACATGGCTGCTTATACTGCCGAAAATCAGAAAAGCGGATTCAGTTCCTCAATAACAGTAGGCGAGTTGGATGAATGGGTAAAAGTTTACAAACCGATTGTAATTGATGTGCGTGACATGTTTTCGTTTGAAAAAGGAAATATCGTCGGTGCCTACAATGTGCCTTTGGAAATGCTTCATGAGGAACTTAATGCGATCCCTAAAGATTCCAGTATTTTAGTTTACGACGAAACTGGCAAGAAAGGTCACCAAGCGCTGCGCATGCTCAAAAATTCAGGTGTGGATAGTGTGTATAATATTTCAGGAGGGTTCATCTCATTACAGCGCCAAGCCTATGCTACCGGGTTCCAAAACTTTCGGGTAAATTTACCAAAAGTGGAAAAGAAAACGGTAGATGAGACCAGGGAAGATATTGTTATGGATGAGAAAAAAGACTCTTCTGTATCGATTAATGGCAATACACCATTAGTGGTTGACGTTCGCACACCTGTGGAATTTTTAGGCGGAGCATATCCTAATGCCATCAACATTTCGTTAGATGAATTAGAAACAAAGATAGATGAGCTTGGCAGCAAGGATCGTGATATCACTCTTTACTGCGCTTCGGGTGCCCGCTCGGCATATGCTCAGCAATTACTAAGGCAAATGGGTTACACAAATGTAAAAAATGGAGGAGGACTAATGCAAATGATGAGGAGAAGATAAAAAACATCCTAATGTTTATCGACATCTTTAATCAGCTTCAGAGTATATGGTTCACCGGGCGCCAGTATGACCATACGTTCCGGGTTGTTGATGAGGCATTTTACAGAAAATCCGGGAGGCCGTTTCTAAATCAAGCGCATCCATATCTACAAGTTTCAATGATTTGACCATGTGGAGCGTACCGGTCTTGTACTGTTGGAAATGTTCTGTTAACAAGTGGGATTGATAGGCTTTCTGGTCGTAATAGATTTCCAATATCCGCACCTGTGTAGCGTTGTCCTTTTGGAACATCGGGAAGATAGCAATAACACCTTCTTCAAGTCTAACCGATGCTTCTGCTTCATATTGGAGTATTGCTTTATATTCTTCTAAATATTGAGGGTACACCTCAATTTCTGAAATCCGTACTATCGGTCCCTTTTGCTGTGCAAGGGATATATTATTCACACAAAGGAATAATACGAAAACCATTACGGTTATAAATTCATTTCTTATAATATTTTTCATTTTTGATAGTGGATGATACTCCGTTTTCTATTAGTAAGAGATACTCTTGGCCGACATTTATTCCATACTCATCACCTTCATTAATCTCTGCTGTAAAATAAATATCTCTATCGTTGTAATTTTTTCCTCCTTGAGCAAATATTTTACCGTCATCAAAAATATAAGACAATATATAAACCGTTTTATCTTTTACTTTAATCGCAACTAATTCTTCAGAAAATTGAAACGAATAAGTATTAGTTATTTCCATCCATTCCGTATTTATCATCGGATTATCCAATTTTTCATCGTCACACGAGATTAGTACAGCTAAACAAATTATAACTAGAAACACAATTTTTCTTTTCATACTAATTCTCATTTTTTTGATATTTTCATCAAGTCAATTAAATTAAAAATCTTAAAATCATTTTATACCTCTTACAATTCGAAGAGTTTTTCCGGTTGTTTCACATTCTGCTTTATCTTTTTTTGCTACTTCTGCACTTTAGATTCTTCATATATAAATAAAGTTTTTCATGATTAGTAATAATAATACTACAAACCTACTAAATATAATTATATAAACAAAAGGAAAAGAACTGTTTACCTTATACCAATCCTTTTTTACGTACCGTCAGCATTTTCAATAAAATAAACAGTATCAGTTTAATATTTGAATAATGCAGCTATTAATTTTTTGGGGTGATTGCTCGACTAGAGCTCGACTAAACAACAAAGCACCTATAAGTATAAACTTATAAGTGCCTTATAATCAATGTGACCCCGGAGGGACTCGAACCCTCGACCCATTGATTAAGAGTCAATTGCTCTACCAGCTGAGCTACGGAGTCATAAACTGACCGCAAAGGTACATTAATTCTGAAAATAAAAAAGGAACAAAACTAAAAAGTTTGTTCCTTTTTTATTCCGAGTCAACATCCTTAGAGATTTGAAAGTTCTGAACCGGCTTTAAACTTAGCTGTTTTCTTAGCTGGAATATTGATAGGTTGTTTTGTGCGTGGGTTGATACCTTTTCTTGCACTTCTTTCTGAAACAGAGAATGTTCCAAAACCTACTAATACTACCTTGCCACCGGCTTTTACTTCTTCCGAAATTGTTTCTAAGGTTGCGTCCAATGCTTTTTTGGAGTCAACTTTGCTAAGACCAGATTTCTCTGCAATAGCGCTAATTAGTTCTGATTTATTCATAAGAAATCGTAAATAAAGAAATTAAACATACTTTAAGTGTGGGCTCAAGCCCTGATTTGGCGTCAAATATAGATTATAAAATGAAAACAATCAAGAAAAAAGGTAAAAAGTATTTGATTTTTCTGAAAATTTGCTTTTTAAGTACCAAAAATCCTCAATAGCTACAAAATAATACGTAATTTTGCGCCTCAACAGCAGATTTCAAATCATGAACAATTATAGAAATAGCTTTTCCGGCATGTTGCCGACTGTAACAAAAAATTTACTTATTATTAATGTTATAGTCTGGCTGGCACAGTTTGTTTTATTAAGAAGGGCAGATATTGATCTGACCCAGCAGTTTGGGTTACATTTCCCGCTTTCTGACAATTTCAGAATATATCAGCTTGTGACCTATATGTTTCTCCACGACCCCTACTCTTTCTCGCACGTGTTCTTTAATATGTTTGCGGTTTTTATGTTCGGACGTACACTTGAACAGGTTTGGGGACCTAAACGTTTTTTGACTTATTATATGGTTACGGGGATAGGTGCAGGACTGGTGCAGATCCTGGTGATGTACCTGAGGATACAAGCAGTTGTGCCTGCTGAAATGTTTTACGCAGTCAACACGGTTACAGTAGGTGCCTCGGGGGCAGTATTCGGCATTCTGCTTGCTTTTGGAATGTTGTTCCCTAATGCACAGTTATTCATTATTCCGTTTCCCTTCCCGATTAAAGCAAAATGGTTTGTAATTGGCTACGGCCTTCTGGAACTGTTTTTTGGTGTATCAAACCGTACCGGTGACAATGTTGCACATTTTGCTCATCTTGGTGGTATGCTGTTTGGCATTTTTATGATTTTATACTGGAGAAAAAAGGATAAATCCCATGGCAGATATTATTGACAATCTGAAATTGAAATACAGATCGGGCAGTGTTCTGACTAAACTAATATTTATAAATGTACTGGTCTTTGTAATATTAAAGGTGGTTGATGTCATCTTCATCCTGTTTAATATTCATAGTCTGGACCTGATAACTTTTCTGGGTATACCATCTGATTTACAATTACTGGCAAAGAGACTCTGGACTCCGATAACCTACATGTTTGTGCATGAAGGCTTTTTACATATTCTTTTTAATATGTTATGGCTCTACTGGTTTGGCAAGATCTTTATGCAATATTTTACAGGCCGCACACTGGGAAGTTTGTATGTGCTGGGCGGACTGGCAGGTGCTCTGCTATACGTGATCGCATTTAACACTATTCCTTACTATCTGGATATGGGAAGAGGCTGGATGATTGGCGCCTCGGCAGCTGTTATGGCTATAGTGATGGGTGCTGCGTTTTACAGACCTGATCTGCGACTGAACCTGTTGTTTATTGGTCAGATAAAGATTGTATATATTGCTATCTTCGCGTTTGTACTCGACTTCCTGTCTCTTGGCAGTGCAACCAATCCGGGTGGGCATGTTGCTCATATAGGCGGTGCTTTGTTGGGATATATTTTTGCTGTACAATATAAAAAGGGAACTGACATTACCGGTTGGATGAGTCGCCTGATCGACTGGTTTGCAGGACTGTTTAAGCCTCGCAAAAAGAAAACAAGGATGAAAGTATCTCACAGTAAAAAAGAGAGTGACTGGGATTATAATTACCGGAAGAATTCTGAGCAGGAGGAGATTGATGCTATACTAGATAAGCTGAAGAAATCGGGGTACAGCGGATTATCATCTGAAGAAAAAAAGAAGCTTTTTGATGCCAGCAAGAAATAAAAAAAGAAAATTAAGGGATGTCGTTTTATTGGTGATTTTCATTACCAATATAGTGGCAACTATGCTTCTTTTCAGTTCATTTATGGCATGGAATGTTTCTACTCTCAAAACTAACTTCTTTTCTTATATCGGACTGGGATTCGGGTTTATATTGCTATTGAATATTGCATACCTGGTTTTCTGGATTCTTTTATCTAACTGGAAGTATGCAGCAATCAATCTGATCGCATTACTGTTGTGCTACAAACCTGTCACAACATTTTTCCCTCTTCATATAAGTCAGCCAAAAGCTCCTGATAATGCAATACAGATACTGACATATAATGTGCAAGGGTTTCCTTATGAGAGAAATAAAGACGCGAAAGAGCATCCTATCCTGGATTATATTGCTGAAGTGGACGCTGATATTGTTTGTCTGCAAGAGTACCTGGTGAGTAAAACGGGACAATCGATCTTCTCTCAGCAGGATGTGAACCGTATTCTGAATATGTATCCTTACAGATCGGTTACAGGCCTTGATTCATCGGGGAAGTACCATATAATGGGACTTGCATGCTTCTCTAAATATCCGATAGAGAATACTCATGAAGTTGTGTTTGAGTCATCCTACAACGGTGCTGCGGTTTATACTATCAACATTGAAGGAAAGAAATATACGGTAGCAAATGTTCATCTGGAGTCGAACAGTATAATGGCTGAGGACAAAAAACTGTACAATGATTTCCTGCAGAATACGGATTCGGTTAAGCTGGAAAATGTAACTTCCAACATACGCAACCGTCTGGGGAGTGCTTATCGAATGAGGGCGAAACAGGTTGAAAAGATTAAAAGTTATATAGAGACACAGGGTACACAAGGCACAATAATTTGCGGTGATTTTAATGACACCCCCATCTCTTACGCATATTACCAGATGAAAAAGGGATTGAAAGACGCTTATGTGTCAAATGCTTTTGGTCCCGGTATCACATACAACGAGTATCTTTTCCTTTTCAGGATTGATTACATAATGCACAGCGAAAATATTAAGGCTTATCAGTCGAACGTTGACAGATTTAAACACTCTGATCATTATCCCCTAAGAACTTGGCTGGAACTTGATGTTGCGAATTGATATACAAGCGGGACTTTGTCCGGTTAAATAAATTGATTATTTTTGATTCAAACTCATTATTGAGAACTATCTTGTAACCGGGAATTAACTCCTATCCGGAAACTGATTACTAACGGGGGGTTAAATGCCTGAATTGAATTGAAATAAAACAAAACAAATAAAATGTTCAAAATAAGTAAAGAATTCTCTTTTTCTGCCGCCCACGCACTTTTCGGGTTGCCGGAAGAACATCCGTGCACCCGCTTACATGGGCATAATTATGTTGTGACTGTTCACCTGAAATCAGATAAACTTAATCCGCAGGGATTTGTAAGGGATTATAATGAACTAAATTTCGTAAAAGAGTATATCGACAATAAGCTTGATCACAGAAATTTGAACGATATTACGGCACCGTTAAACTCATCGGCTGAGAATATTGCAAAGATGCTGTTTGAAGCTTTTAAGCCACAACTCCCGGAACTATATGCTGTGGAGGTGAGCGAAACACCAAAAACATCAGCAATTTATGAACCTTAACGTTAACGAAATATTTTACTCACTGCAGGGTGAAGGCGGAAGAACAGGACAGGCATCTATATTTATTAGACTTGCAAAATGCAACCTTGCATGCAGCTTCTGTGACACTGATTTTGAGAAGGGTGTGAAAATGACGCTGCAGGAAGTTCTTGATGAGATTGACAGATTTAATTGCAAATGGATCATATGGACAGGGGGCGAGCCGGCGTTACAGCTGAATGATGAAGTTGTGACATTTTTTAAAGAGAAGGGATATCTGCAGGCAATCGAGACTAACGGCACAAAAAGAATCCCCTCCGGTATTGATTATATTACGTGCAGCCCTAAACAAAACTTTGAACTGATAAAGGAGCTGATTCCTGAGGTGGATGAACTTCGGTTTCCTATTCAAAAGGGAGATTCTCTTCCAGATATTTCACTGCTGCCTAAGACAAACAGATATTTGCTGAGTCCTATTTTTGATAATGACAAAATAATACAGGAAAATGTGGACTACTGTATTTCGCTTATAAAGGATAATCCTTTATGGGCACTGAGTTTACAGATACACAAACTTATCGGAATAAGATGATATGACTAAATTTCGCATCACAATTCTGGGTAGCGGTTCGGCAATGCCAACAACACTCCACAATCCTCCCTCGCAACTGATTGAGTTGAATGATAAACTCTTTATGATTGATTGCGGTGAAGGGACTCAGCTTCAGATGCGTAAATTTAAAGCTCGTATGAGCAAGCTTCATTCTGTTTTTATTTCGCACTTGCACGGTGACCATATTTTCGGATTACCGGGTCTGCTTTCAACCCTCAGTCTGCTTGGCAGAACAGCCGACCTGAACATTTATGCTCACAAGGAAATAGATTTTTTAATTAAACCTTTCCTGGTTTATATGGGCAAGCACATGACATTTAAGATTAATATAATCAATCTGAATCCTGAATCTGAAGAGCTCCTTTTTGAGAACCAGTCAATAAAAATATCATCTTTCCCACTAAAACACAGGATTGAAACTAACGGCTTTTTATTTGAAGAGAAGAAATCGGCAAGTCACATAATCAGGGAAATGATTGATTATCATAACATCCCTTTTCATTTGATTTATGACATTAAGAGAGGTGCTGATTTCACCACTCCCGAGGGTGAAGAAATTAAAAACGAGACGATCACTGTTCCCGGTACTCCTTCAAAGAGGTATGCATACTGCTCTGACACTGCTTATGCTCCTGAAATTGTTCCCTATATAAGAAATGTGGACTTACTCTATCATGAGGCTACATTTGCTGAAACTGAAGCCAAAAGGGCTGAGGAAACCTATCACTCCACTGCAAGGCAGGCTGCCAGTATAGCTAAAATGGCTGAGGTGAAAAAGCTTGTAATTGGTCACTACTCCTCCCGCTATAATGAGTTTGGATTGCTGCTTAAGGAAGCATCTGAGATATTTCCTGAAACAGAACTTGCATCTGAAGGAAAAGTATTTGAACTTTAGCTTTTTATTGAAATGAATATCATTGTAACAATTTAGTACTATGAAACTTTTCTCTTTGGTTTTATTCTCTTTAATGTTCACCGGGATAACATCTGTCGCGGCTAAAGCAGGAGGGAACAATCAAAATTCAACTACTGGGGATACGGTATCATTACAACAAAGTTCATCATTTCAGCAAATCAATACCGTTCAGGATAGTGTAATCATAAAGCTTGCTGAAAACCGCCTTATAATAGAAGATCTTCCAAAGGATGAAATACTGGAAATATATAATATCATGGGGGTGGAAGTTTACAACAGAAGGATATATGCGGGCACAAATGAGTACATACTCTCACTTCCAAAAGGTTATTACATCTTAAAAATCGGGAAATTAACAAAGAAAATAGCAATAAGATAAAATTTAATTCACTTTTTTCTATCTTTGTCAATTGATTGAAGCAGATAATTAGGTTATCTTTCTTCTAAAGAGTTAATTAAAAGTTGATGAATAAAACCATTCAACTTGTTCAAACTAAAGATTTAAAAATCAATCATTATGAACATTGCAATTGTTGGAACTAGCGGAGCTGTAGGCCAGGAACTGCTCCGGGTACTGGAACAGAGAAATTTCCCGGTGGATGAATTACAATTATTCGGCTCTTCAAGGAGTGCCGGTACATCATATAACTTTAAGGGTAAACAGATTGTAGTAAAAGAACTGCAGCACAACGACGATTTCAAGGTTATTGATATTGCATTTGTTTCTGCCGGAGGCGGAACATCGCTGGAATTTGCTAAAACAATTACAAAGCATGGTGCTATAATGATTGACAACTCCAGCGCTTTCAGGATGGATGATGAAGTACCTCTGGTTGTTCCTGAAATTAACGGGGAAGATGCTTTAAACCGTCCAAAGGGAATCGTTGCAAATCCTAATTGCACAACTTCTCAGTTAGTTATTGCTTTAAAGGCAATTGAAGATATTACTCATATAAAGAAAGTGCACGTGGCAACATATCAGGCGGCTTCGGGAGCAGGTGCCGCTGCAATGCAGGAACTTGAAGAGCAACACAGACAAATTGTGAATGGAGTGAAGCCTACTGTTTCTAAATTTGCTTATCAACTTGCCTATAATCTTATCCCCCAGGTGGATGTGTTTACAGATAATGGTTATACAAAAGAAGAGATGAAAATGTATCACGAAACACGTAAGATTATGCACTCAAATATTGAGGTTAGCGCCACTTGTGTTCGTGTCCCGGTAATGCGTGCTCACTCTGAAGCTATATGGATTGAGACTGAGCGTCCTCTGTCTCTGGAGGAAGCTCGCGAAGCTTTCAGAAATGCTGATGGTGTTGAGCTGATTGACAACCCTTCAGAAAAAGAGTATCCAATGCCATTAGGTCTTGAGGGAACAGATCCAGTGTATGTCGGACGTATACGCAAAGATCTTACAAACGAGCATGGCCTCACATTCTGGACTGTATCCGATCAGATTCGCAAGGGTGCTGCATTGAACGCTGTACAGATTGCTGAATATATTATCAAAAACTCTTAATCAGCGCTTGTACAAAACTCTCATCTTTGTTATATCAAAGTTCGGATAAAGAAGAAGATTATAAAACCGGCTGTAACCAGCTTTAGAATAAGACCGGCCAAATAACCAGCAAACGCACCGGATGCTTGTTGTGCGGCCGGTTTTAATTTGTGTCCTGATATTAATGCTCCTATAAGAGCACCGATAAATGGTCCAAATATTATTCCCCAAGGTCCGATAAAAAAGCCAAACAGCAGACCGATTGTTGCGCCCCAGACTACCTTTTTATTACCTCCCCTTTTCTTAGTACCCCATATTGGAAGGAAGTTATCAAGTATTGTAATGACAATTGTGACTACACCGAGTATTACGATAGTTGCCCATGAAATTTCATCCTGTGTGGAAGGAATAAACTTCAGTGCAAGCAAACCTCCCCAGCATAATGGTAGTCCCGGTAATACAGGCGCAATTGTACCAACTGCCCCAATAATCAGCAATAAAGCTGATAAAATAATCCAGATTAAATCACCCATTATTCATTTAAATGATCATGCTCCATTAGTACTCTGTGAGGAAGTGTTCCATGCCCTAAAATCTCGATAGGACAGGATTGATAAGCATTTGTAAGCCATTCCTGTGATATGTCGCTGCCAGAATGATAGTGAAGGCCCTGGTTTACACAAGCGATGTTTTTTACTAAAGAAATAATTGTGCCCACGTCATGTGAAACCAGCATTATGGCAATATCTATGTTTATATCGCCCAGAAGCTTATAGAAGTTGGTCTCGAATAGTTTATCAACATAGGTACTTGGTTCATCAAGTATTATTAGCTTTGGATTGTCAATAATAGCCCTTCCAAGGAGTACTCTCTGCAACTGTCCCCCCGAAAGATCTCCGATCGGACGGTGTAATATCTCTTCTATTCCCATTCGTTCAGCAACACTCCTTACTTTCTGTTTGTCTGTTGCAGAGTAACGTCTTATCAACTGCTTACGGGGAGTAATGCCTGAAAGGATAACTTCAGAAACCGAGATAGGGAATTTTTTATCAATCTGATTTATTTGTGGAAGATAGCCGATATTCAGAGAGGGAACATTTTTACCGTTATCATAAAATTTAATTGTGCCCCCCTGTGGCTTGATAAGTCCCAGAATAGTTTTTAATAATGTAGTCTTGCCTCCGCCGTTAGGACCGATTATTCCAAGAAAATCATCTTCGAAAATATTAAGTGAAACATCACTTAATACATTTGGCTTATTGTCGTATCCTACTGTAAGATTCTCTATTTCAATTATTTTATTCATCAATATTTTCTCCAAAATTACTTAAAACCATTCCATTCATTATTGAAGACAACTCTCTTTATCACTGAAACCATTCATTCTTTTCTCAGAAAACAAGTAAAGTTCAAATTATCAATTTTGTAACTAATCTTCTCTTGCTAAAATTTCAGCAATGCGGATCAACTCCTCATCCCAGTTGTAACTTAAAGGATCTATTTCGAATATTTCAGCTCCTGCCTCAGAAGCTATAACTTCCGCATTCTTTTTGTCAAATCCTTTCTGAATGAACAGAGTATTTATATTCTCTTTTCTTGCAATATCCACCAGGTCTCTTATTTGTGACAACGACGGATTCTTTCCTTCAAACTCAATACTGTACTGATTAAGGTTGTAATCATTTGCAAAATAACTCAAAGCGGGATGAAATATTATAAAAGACCTGACCTGTGAGTTTTCAAGCAAATTGCTGATTAGCATGTCTGTGCTATCCACTTTAGCAGTGAATCTTTCGAAATTCTCACGAAACTTATCTTCGTTCCCCGGATCCTCAGATATCAGAGCATCGAATATATTCTTTGCGAATATTTTAACCGCTCTTGGAGAAGACCATACATGTGGGTCCATCGACTCATGAGAGTGATTATCACCGCTGTTGTCCGAATGATTATGCAGATGCCCCTCCATTAGTTCAATCCCTTCTGAACAGTCAACTATCTTTACATCAGGGTTGTTTTCTGCCAACCGCTGACTCCATACTCTTTCGAAACCAAGGTCTCCGACTTTAAAATAAATTTTGCTTTTAGCCATATCCAGCATCACGGAAGGAGCCGGTTCATATGTCTCGGGACTGGTTCCCGGAGGCACCAGAGTATTTATTCTGTAAGCATCGCCAACAATCTGTTCCAGAAAGTAGCGCTGTGGCTCAATTGTCACTGTCAGAAGTTCCTTCTCCTCACCACCCTCTTTTTTGGAAACCGAATTACAGGATAATAGTAAAGAAATAAACAACAGTATAGTAATGTATTTTTGCATCTTGTTAATTTGTAAGCAAATGTAATAATTTTCACGCTTTGACGGAAATAGTAAACAAAGATTTCCTAAATTTGTTTGTAAGACTCAATTGTATAATGCAACCGCCGTTACTGTAATGGTCATTACGTTAACGGAATTTGTATAAATTACCCTATAAGCAAATAATGCAACATAAAATAATTACAACTGTTGATGGTTCACACACAATCTTTGTGCCTGAACTGAATGAACATTACCATTCTACTAACGGTGCTATCCAGGAATCTAACCATGTTTTTATTGAAAAAGGCTTCAGGTATTATTTGAGGAAACAAAAACAACCACAACAAGAGATAAACATTCTTGAGATAGGCTTTGGAACAGGATTAAACGTTTTCCTGACCCTGCTTGAATCTGAAAAATGGCCGGTAAATGTGTTTTACAACAGCATAGAACTCTACCCTATAACAATAGAAGAAGCACAAAAGTTAAACTACAGTGAGTTAGTGGATAATCAAGTAAACATTTCCCTTTTCCTGGAACTCCATACAACACCTTGGGAAAAGGCTGTCGATATTACACCATCATTCACTCTTCTGAAACAGAAATTTGATTTTAGTAAACCTGATGAATTCAAATCAGACAGACTTTTCAATCTTATCTATTTTGATGCATTTGCACCGGAAAAACAACCTGATATGTGGACACAGGAGATTTTCAACAAAATATATTCTCTGAGTGATAAAGATGCTGTTTTCACTACCTATTGTGCCAAAGGCGTTGTTAGAAGAATGCTCCAGACAGCCGGTTTTAAGATGGAGAGGTTACCAGGTCCTCCCGGAAAGAGGGAGATTTTGAGAGGAAGTGTAGTTTAAAGTTTACATATCTTCCAGGTATAAGGTATTAATTGAAAATCACTAACTGAACAAGATTCCGATCTGTTTGTTTTTTAATTAATCATCTCTTTTTACCAACTGTTAAATTCAGCCGTATGAAACTAAAATATATTTTTCTCTCTATAGGAATTATACTTACTAATCTTTTAGTAGCTTCTGATTTTGAAACCGACACCTTTAAAACATCATCAAACAAAGATGTTGTGATTACTTTCATTAAACATGGCTCGCTGATGCTCACCTACGAAGGTGTGCATATACAGGTTGACCCTGTAACGATGTTTGCCGACTACTCCACTTTCCCAAAGGCTGATTTTATCCTGATAACACATGAACATGGTGATCATCTGGATATTAAGGCAATAGACAATCTCACAAAAGATAATACAAGATTAATACTTAATCAATCGAGTCGTGGCATTATCTCAAAAGGTGATGTGATGAAAAACGGTGATAAGTTGCAGTTGAAAGAAGATATTCATCTTGAAGCTTCTCCGGCGTACAATACTACAGAAGGAAGAGAAAAATTCCATCCCCGGCATCGAGATAACGGATATATTTTAACTATCGACGGTTTACGTATTTATATTGCAGGTGACACTGAAGATATTCCTGAAATGAAGGATTTGAAAAATATTGATATTGCTTTTCTGCCGGTAAACCAACCCTACACAATGACTGTAGATCAGTCTGTTAACGCGGCACAGATGTTTTCGCCAAAGATTCTTTACCCGTATCACTTCGGCGATACTGACGTTAATCTTATAAAAACCAAACTGCAAAATTCAGGAGTTGAAGTTCGTATAAGAAAAATGGAGTAAATCTAACCTACTTGTATTTTCTCTTAATCCAACTTGTATCTTTTACCTAAAAGATTATATTTTCATAAAAACAAATTTATGCATACTACCCCCGAACACAACGAGAAGATTGCAAAAATCACTTTTGCATCTGTTTATCCTCATTACTTAACTAAAATTGAGAAAAAAGGAAGAACCAAAGAGGAGCTTCTGCAGGTAATAGAATGGCTTACAGGTTATGATGAAAATAAACTGCATGAACTAATCGAAAATAAGGCTACATTTAAAGAACTCTTTGAGAATGCAGAACTTAACCCAAATGCTCAATTGATTAAAGGATTGATATGCGGCTACAGAATTGAAGAAATTGAGAATCCATTAACCCGGAAGATCAGATATCTGGATAAGTTGATAGATGAGCTGGCAAAGGGAAAGAAAATGGAGAAAATATTGAGGAGAACACAACCTTTTAGTTAACAATAAGTTTGCCAAAGTGCAAAATAATGTTTTCTTTTGTTGTCTCAAATCAATTTTATGGATATAGCTGCACGACTTTCAGGTGCCGGCAAGGAGTATAAAACCGGTGAATCTACTATCGTAGCTCTGCAACCTACAACAACCGAGTTCAGGACTGGTGAGATAACTCTTCTTGTTGGTCCTTCCGGATCAGGCAAAACTACCCTTTTATCCCTTCTCGGGTCTGTAATATACCCAACAATGGGAAAAGTATGGGTGGGTGACACCTGTGTAAATGACCTATCTGAAAAAGAGTTGGCAAACCTGCGTTTACAACAGATTGGTTTTGTTTTCCAGGGATTCAATCTTCTTGCTCCGCTTAATGCTCTGGAAAATGTAATGGAACCATTGCTACTGCAGGGTGTGAAACGTAAAGAAGCAAAAAGCAGAGCTATGAAACTCATCAGACAGTTTGGAATGGAGGACAGGATATATAACCTCCCAAAAAACCTTAGCGGGGGACAGCAGCAAAGAATAGCAATTGCCCGCTCATTGATTACAGACCCTCAACTGATTCTTTGTGATGAGCCCACTGCTTCTCTTGATCATAAAAGTGCTAAAATGGTTATGGAGATGCTGAGTCAGCTCTCTATGGATAATCGTGCAGTAATAGTTGTAACTCACGACGTGAGACTGAAAAAGTATGCCGACAGAACTATTTATGTCTCGGAAGGCAGAATCAGTGAAACTGCAATTGAGGATGATTTTTAAAATTGAGAATAAAATCCAAAATTGAGAATGATTCTAATAAATAAGAAGATTTTTAAGATTTATAAGTTTTTCAGAATTGAGTTTTTTTAAAGACAAAGAAAATCAAATACAGATGAACAAAAAAACAGTACTTTTCTTATCCATACTGATATTATTCTCCTGTGTAGGCAAACAGGAAAAAGCTGTACCCGAAACGGCTGCAATTGAGCCTTCGTCCGTTGTAGGAGTGGGTAAGGTGGTACCACAGGGAGGCGTTATTGCACTTGCTGCCCCGGCATCAGGTATTGTGAAGGATATAAACGTGAAACCGGGAGAGAAAGTTAGCCGGGGCGATCTTATCATTACTCTTTACAGCAGTGATGAAGAACTGGCGGTAAAGGAAGCCGATTCTCGTATACGGTCTCAGGAAATGGCTGTTGAATCGGCAAAGATTATGAATGAGCAGGAACGAATTGCCCATACAGATCTGAAGAGGCAACTGAATGATGCAAAAGAACTGCTTGTTGCAGGTGCCGCTACAGGTGAAAATGTGCGAACACTGCAGAATGATTTCGACCAGAAAGCTGAGTTGCTGAAAAGATTGGAAAATGACTATAAATTACAGCAGTCGCAGCTAAACGAACTTCGAATCCAGCGTGCCTCAAGAGTAAATGATCTGGAGAAGACACAATTCCGTGCCCCGATGGATGGTATACTTCTGGATATTGCTCCACGCGAAGGTGAAGCGGTAAGTATGTATCAGCAATACGTCAGGCTTTCTCCCGACAAACCGCTGGTAGTAATGGTGGAAATTGATGAACTGTTTGCCGACAAACTTGAAATGGGTCAAGCTTGCCGGATTAACCTGCATGGTGATTCTGAAGTAGCAGCAACCGGTAAAATCAGCAGAATATCACCAGACCTAAAAAAGAAATCACTTTTCTCTGACAGCGGAACAGATCTCGAGGATCGCCGTGTACGTGAAATAGAGGTTTCCCTGGATGAGATAAATAAAACACTTTTTATTGAATCTAAAGTGGAATGTAGGGTAAAAACAAACTAACCTAATATGTTATCTACTGCCTTTAAGTTTGTTCGCTTTGAAAAGTCCAAGAGTATGGGTATACTCACTGCAATCGTCATCAGTATCTACCTGATTGGCATTGAACTGGGTATGTTCTTTTATCTTGCTGATATCATAGGAGGGATAGTTGGCAATTCAAATCCAAAATATGCTCAGGTTTTTGTAGTTAAAAAACAGACCGAAAACGTAAATCAGCTATCACCTTTCGATATCAGATGGGTCAATCAGTTAAGAAGTATTGAAGGAGTAGAAGACACGCACGGATTTGTAATAACCAACGTTTCAGCCAGATTCCCAAATGGTAAGGATGCCCCGGCAATGATAATCGGCAGTGATTACCCTGCTCTTGCTGCAGGTCCGTATGCCGAACTTGTTTATGCGGGATCTATAAATAATCTGGCTGCACCGGAGATTGTGTCGACCGACTTCTATGATAATAAGACTCTTCGATATGACGTGAAACTGGGAACACGCTTCGAGATAAATGGCAAGTCAGCAACTACAGGAGTAATTACAAAAGATGCGAAGGGCTTTACCTCTCCACTGATATATACTACTGCCGACAAGGCACGATATTATTCAGGAATGTCACCGTCACAGGTAAGCGGGATAATTGTAACTGTTCCCGATGCTGCTAAAATAAAGTCGGTTGCCTCAACCATAAACCAAATTGCACCCGACCTGAAAGCATGGCCTGCAGAGGATATTAGGACTGCTACAATAGTAAACGTGATGACTGCCAACAATATGGGAATGAGTTTCGCTACTTTGGTACTGTTCGGAATTATAAGCGGATTCTTTATCATCGGACTAACCATGTATTCAGTAACATATGATCGTATAAAGGATTACGGTACTCTGAAAGCTATCGGGGCTTCGGGAGGTTACATCACCCGTCTGGTAATCACACAATCAGTTATTTATGCCATAATCGGTTATTTTATTTCTCTCATGTTATTAATAATTTCAAAGATCGGTATGGCTAAAGGGGGACTGATAATTAGTCTCACCCCTGCCCTGTTAAGTTTCCTGTTTCTTACAACTCTTATAATCTCCGTGGGCAGTTCTTATTTTTCTATCCGTAAGCTAAGAAAGGTAGAGCCATCCTCTGTATTCAGGTAATATTAAATTATAAAACTCAATGTATAAAACAGTAGTCACATACATACAAATTATACTTTTCTCTGCAATTGCAGTTGCTCAGGAACCTGTTACACTGGACAGGGCAATAAGTTATGCAATGGAGCATTCTCCAGTACTGAGTGTAAATAAAATGAAGCTTGAAGAATCTGCTATACAGGTAGAAGAAAGCAGACTGCAGTATATTCCCGACATTTATCTTTCAGCTGATTTAAGGCGTAATCTTATCATCCCGGCAACACCGGTACCGGCTAATGTTTTCGACTCTTCTGCAGCGGAAGGGGAATTGATGTACCTTAAATTCAATACAGTGTGGAACTCCTCAGCGGGGGTTAATCTGAAATACGACCTGTTTAATCCTGAAAAAATAAACAGTGTCACACAACAACAGCATCAGTTGAGAATTAAGGAATATGACACAGAAATATCCGAAGCAGATTTAAGAGAAAGGGTGGCTCTTGCCTATGCAGACTGCGTAATAGCTGAAGAGCAGATGAAACTGCTGAAAGAGGATGTTGCTTATTACGAAGAGCTTCTGAATAATGCCAATCAGCTTTATATGAAAGAGAAGATCGGACTATCTGAAAAGAATGATGCACACAGAGCTTATAATGAATCCTTAGCTGCATACATCGAAGCTGAAAAGATAGCTGTGGATCGGAAAGCTGAATTACTTTACCTGATTGGTATGGATGTTACAACAGACAACATTGAGTCTCTTTTTTTGAGTGAAGATATCCCCACACTGCTGGAAAAAATGGAACAGATGGTTTTGACCGGTAATTCTGTAAACGACTTAGAGATTATGCGTCAGCAGGAGGTAATTGATCTCGCTGCACTAAGAGTGAAGTCGGCACAATTGAAATATGCACCTACCCTATCGCTCAACGGGTATTACGGTACCAATTACTACAATAACGAATTCTCAATTTTCAACAACAGATTCTGGAGGGGGAACAGTTATATCGGCCTCTCGCTGATGATGCCCATTACCAAATCACTCAACACCACAAAAGAGGTATCAAGACTACGTTTGCAACAGCGAATGGAGTCTGAAAACCTTCGTGACATTCGCAACAAACTTGATAAGGAGCGATTAAACGAACTTTCACTCCTTCAGATAAGACAGGAAAACTACAGACTAAGCAGTGAGAACTGGGAACTGAGCCGTCAGAACTCAAAAGCAGTTCAGTTGCAATACGAAAAAGGATATATACAACAATCAGAACTTCTTAACGAACAACAAAAAATAAGGCAGAGCAGACACAGTTTCTTGCAGGCAGCTTATGACCTGTTCAACAGCCTGATTTCTTTGAAATAAAGTTTAAAGAAGCGAGTTGATACAAAGTTGTTATTTTAAAATTATTTTATCAAAACCACAACGTAATTTACCTCTTTAATTTAAGCAACGCCTCTTGAGTCGAGTTAAGCAGCGGCTCAATAGATATTGGTGAGCCTACGGCATTCTTCATCCACAGCTGAGGAATAACAGTGCCCTGAGTATACATTCTGTCTATCTCAGAGGCAATATTTTTACCCTTCACCTGCTGTTCAATCTGAAAGTCTATCAGATGCCCCATTGGATAGTTAGGCAGATAAAGAGGATAATCAATCATGTGAGAGTAGATTCCAAGAAGTATCTCATCCTTTCCGCCAAGAACGTCGGCATAATATTCATTCCAAACATTTTTAGATATAGAGATTACAGCATCTTTCAGTTGTGCCGGTGTAGCATCAGGATTAGCATAAAGCCACTCCCATACCTGAATATCTACAAGAGAAACACCCATGATTTCGAAACTCGACCAGAAATTATCCAGTGCCAGATAATACTCATCCTCAGGATTAGGATTCTGCAAACCAAGCAGCTCAAGGCCACGCTTTTGAAAAAGAAAAGCCACCGCTTCGGTAAAAGCAGTATTCGGCACACCGTTCAGTATATAATAATCCACATCATTCATGGTAATGGTCTGCTCCACATTATGTCCGAACTCATGAACTGCAATATTATATCCCTTGTAATCCATACCGTTGTCACCGATTCTCGTGCGTAGTCGTGCAACATCATTACGCATAGCTGCACCCCAGGCATGACCGGCACCGCGTGAAGCGTCTACTGTAACCAGTGAAGATATTTCATTCGCCTTTTCGGGTGACCAGCCCAGCTTTACCAGTATATTCGGAAGATCTTTCTCAAGCGCCTCAGCATTTGGATACTTAGCAGATGTGATTGCAGTCAGTTTATCTTCAGAAAGAGCTTCGCCTGCACTGAATCCGTTGTACCAGATATCGAAAGGCTCTAACTTGCGACCAAGTCTGGACTCAATAAATGCTGCAACTTCTTTCACCTGTGGTGATGAAAGCAACCCTTTAAACAAATCTTCCACATCTTTTTGAGGTATTTCCATTGTGCCGTCAAAAGCACGGTCAAGCTGCGTCGGGTAATGAGAAGAATATGGATCAAGTTTTCTCATTACATGAAAGTTTTTCAGGAACACCTCATATCTCTGCAAATCTTCGGCAGGGGAATTAACCACTTCATTATCCCTTACCTCGTTTGTATATGGGTTCCATGTATAAGCATCATTATTAATCACATTAAGAGGTATCGACTGATCAACAATACGCTTCATAACCTGATAGATCATCCTCTGTTTTTCCAGCCCCTTCTCCTGATCAGCATAGTTTGATTTAAGCTCATCACGTAATCCCCAGTGAGAGATCAGTTTCATTCCGTCAGGAAACAACTGCTCACCCGCTTCATTACGCAGCTTATCCATATTGACATTATAATCTGAGATATAAGCATCAGCCTCAGTAAGAGTTTTCGAAATCTCCTGCTGAATATTTGCCGGCACTCTTGAGGTAAATCTGTCGCCCATACGCGCATATGCCCACTCTTTGCGGCTCCAGTTTTCCCCAAGTTCAGTTTTCTCCTCAAGTGAATAGAAGGGGAAGTTGAGTGCAGTCAGAAATGCAATTTTATTTGCATACATATCATCATTTATGTGTGCTGATGCATCGTAACTGCCAAACATCATGTCAACAGGGGTAATATCGGGACCTACCAGCTGTATCGGCATTTTCAGTTCCACATCCATTTTATGGTAATAACCGTTGATCACTTCAAAATTACGCTCAAGGGTTGTAAAGAGTGTTGAAAGCTCTTCTGAATCTGCCACGAAAGAGTTCCTGCAGAAATCGGCAAAATCATCAGCACTCCCGTCACTCTCACGCCAAAGCTGCGAAACCTGCTTTACTCCCCTCTCGATTCTGAAAGCATAATCATCTCCGAGAGAGTCTTTCATCTCTGTTATTACTTTCTCAGCAGTTGAGTCTGTTATAAAACCTGCTCCTTGCATATCATTACTGTTTGCTTGATCTGTGTTGCATGCCATGAATCCCAAGATTAAAGCGGATAAGACAACTAATAATAAATCTTTCATTTCTGTTCAGGGGTTATAATTTACTTAATATGTGCAAATTTAATATTGTTAAACTGATTATTGAAGAAAAAAGAATAAAAAACCGGTTTTAATTATATCTTTGAGAAGTTACAATCGTTTCAAATGGTGCAATTGATCATCCCTAACTAAGTTTTATTTTCTCAAATATAAGACCTTTACCGTTTATAAAATTGAATACGAATCTCAGAATGCTCATTAATAACAGAAAGAATAATATCAGAAAGGTATAACATTTCTCTTATCTTATCCTTAATTAAAAGGAGAACATAAGAGAGAGTTAAGAACAAGGTAATAGTAATGTAATACTATTGTTTGTACTATTTATGTCTGATTTAACTTTAAACAATTTAACCTTACAGCATGTTTATCTAGTTAAGCAGTTCTAGATGAACCGCCTCAAAATCAACATCATTAAATCAATCAAAACATGGATAGAAGGAAATTCCTTAAAAGCTCATCACTTGCCACTGTCGCAATGGCCTCCGGATTAAGCACTTACGGATTTGCAGCACCTCATCCTTCACAAAAAAAGGTGTTAAGATTTGGGCTTATTGGTAGCGGGTGGTACGGTATGGTAATTGCGAAAGCAGCACTTAAGACAGGAGAAGTGGTAATTTCTGCAGTGGCGGATGTAGACAGCGAACACCTGAGTAATAGTATTGCAGAACTCACTTCACTTCAAGGGAGTAGTCCTCAAGGATTTAAAGATTATCAGCAGTTGCTGAACATAGCGGATTTGGACGGAGTGATGATTGTAACGCCTCCTCACTGGCACGCACTTCAATTTATTGCTGCATGTGAAAAAGGACTGCCTATCTATTGCGAAAAACCGCTTGCTTATGATGTTGATGAAGGAAAAGCAATGGCAGAGGGGGAAAAAAAAGCAGGGAATATTGTTCAAATCGGATTTCAACGAAGACAAAACCTGGCTTTTAAAACGGCTAAAGAGCTTATAAAGGATGGGGAAATCGGAGAGATTCACCAAATAGGAGCTCAAATACATTACAACCCGTCAACGAGAGATACTACTCCTCAGGATCCTCCTGCATCGCTCGACTGGGATGCATGGTGCGGACCGGCTCCTAAGCTGCCTTACAGTCCTGCTATTGGTCACAATATATGGCGACTCGAAAAAGAATATGGAAACGGACATCTTGTCGATTGGGGTATTCATAACATTGACATTACACGCACAATAATGGATTTTGATATGCCGGAAACAATACAAGCCGACGGGGGAATTTATAAATTGAAAGGTAAGATTACAACACCGGACACACTGACAGCAACAATGCAGTTTAATGGCATTCCGGTAGTTTGGGAACACAGACTATGGGGGACTGGCGATCTGGATCCTCAGTTTAATAACGGAGTTTTCTTTTATGGAGAAAACGGTACTCTGTTTGCTTCTGATAACCGACTGGTAGTGAAACATAACAATCGTGACAAAGAACAGGAGGTCATTGAAATACCTACACCTGACATGCAGGATAATCATGTTGCAGAATTTGTAAATGCAGTAAGAACAAAGAATAAAAATCTTATTAGCTGTACCACCGAAGATGGCTTCAAATCCACAGCAGCAGTGCAGCTCAGTATGATTGCGTATGAAACCGGTGAAAAGCTGGTTTGGGATAATCATAAAGGTAGCATTTCAAATAATTCAGAAGCATCTAGATTGCTTGCAAGACCTTACAGACAAGGATATAACAGACCGAAAATATGAAGACACTTATTTCAATTATTTTATTAACAATGACTGTTTCAATACACGGACAACAAATCAATTTGATTGCAGAAAACGCTGTTGTTGAGAAATTGGGGACAGGCTACTCTTTTACTGAAGGACCTGCTGTTGCCCCTGACGGAAAGGTTTATTTCACCGATCAGCCTAACGACCGGATTTATGTGTGGGATGAAAATGAGGGCATAAGTTTATGGCTTGAGGGTACAGAAAGGTCTAACGGAATGTACTTTAGTAACAACAATAAGCTTGTTGCATGTGCTGATCTGCATAACCGGCTTATTACGATTGATAGTAATAAAATCATAAGTGTGCTTTTTGAGAATTATATTGGTAAGCATCTCAACGGTCCAAACGATGTGTGGGTAGCTCCTGATGGCGGGATATATTTTACCGACCCCTACTATCACAGGAATTACTGGAGTGAAGGACATTCTGAAGTACAAGACACAAGGGGTGTATATTATCTTTCGACTGACGGAACTGTTGTCCGTGTAGCGGATGATTTTTTGCAGCCAAACGGACTTGTAGGCACTCCCGACGGGAAATTTTTGTATATTGCGGATATAAACGATCGCAAGATCTGGAAATATGACATCGGTACCAACGGAATGCTTAGCAATAAGACCTTTTTTGCACCGGAAGGTTCCGATGGAATGACTATTGATGATAAGGGAAATATTTATCTGACTATGGGCAAATTGTGGATTTATTCGCCTGAGGGTAAACTGATTCAGGAGATTGAATTTCCCGAAAGTCCTTCAAATGTATGCTTTGGAGGAAAAGAGAGAGACACCCTTTTTGTTACTGCACGAACATCTGTTTACAGTCTCAAAATGAATGTAAAAGGTGTAAAGTAGTCAGTTTTTAATCTGAAAGAAAACATAAGAGGAGTGCTGAAAAACAAACGACTTGTAAATTAAATTATAATAAAAAGCTAAATAGAAATTATGAACGAAATCAACAATTATGTAAAGACCAATGATAAGCGCATTCTTGAGGAGCTTTTCGAGCTGATACGAATTCCATCAATATCATCACTACCCGACCACAAGGATGATATGTATCGCGCTGCTGAAAAATGGAAAGAGATTCTTCTGGCTGCCGGTGCAGACAAGGCTGAGGTGATGGAAACAGACGGTAATCCCGTAACATACGGAGAGAAAATTATTGATCTTAAAGCACCTACGGTAATGGTTTACGCTCATATGGATGTGATGCCTGTTGACCCGATTGAGAAGTGGAATACAGATCCGTTTGAACCTGTAATTAAAGACGGAAAGATATGGGCACGCGGTGCTGATGATGATAAAGGACAATCGTTCATGCATGCTAAAGCATTTGAATATCTGGTAAAGTCGGGAAAGCTCAACTGTAACGTGAAGTTTCTGATTGAGGGAGAAGAAGAGATAGGTTCGCCCAATCTGCCTAAGTTCTGCAAGAAGCACAAAAAGATGCTTCAGGCTGATGTTATACTTGTTTCAGATACTTCAATGATTGCACCGAATGTGCCTTCTATAACAACAGGACTGAGGGGACTGGCGTACTGGCAGGTGGAGGTAACCGGACCGAATGTAGACCTTCACTCAGGTATTTTTGGCGGTGCAGTGGCAAATCCGATTAACGTGCTTTCGAAAATGATTGCCCAGACAATGGATGATGAAGGCAGGATATTAATTCCCGGCTTTTATGATGATGTGGTTGAGGTGTCGGACGAAGAACGGTCAAAAATGGCTAAAGCGCCTTTTTCACTAAAAGATTACAAAAAATCACTGGATGTGAAGGAGGTTTTTGGTGAAAAAGGTTACACTACCAACGAGAGAACGGGGATTAGGCCTACTTTTGATGTATGTGGCATCTGGGGCGGCTATACAGGTGAAGGAGCGAAAACTGTACTGCCGTCGAAAGCTTATGCCAAGATTAGCACCAGGCTGGTTCCTAATCAGGATCACAACAAGATAGCAAAAATATTTGTGGATTATTTTGAATCCATTGCACCTAAGTCTGTAAAGGTGAAGGTTAAATACCTGCATGGGGGACCGTCATACGTCTGTCCTATTGATCTTCCGGCATACAAAGCTGCAGAAAAGGCGTTCAAAAATGTGTACGGGAAAGATCCAGTACCGGTACGTTCGGGTGGAAGTATACCTATCATTGCAACTTTTGAGGAGGTGCTGGGAATTAAATCTGTGCTGATGGGTTTTGGTTTAGGATCGGATGCAATTCATTCACCAAACGAGAACTTCCCTCTTGAGCAATTTTTTAATGGTATAAGGACAATACCTCTGTTTTATAAATACTTTGCAGAAGAAATGGCCGCTACGAAGAAAAAATGAAAAATAACAATATGGCAACTTATTCAACTTTATCTGAAGCGATTAACGATCTGACAAGAAAGGGTTATACAGAGAACTTCAACATTGAGAGCGACTGTATAGTGTGTAAAGAAAACATGTTACGATTGCAACCTGATGAGTTTGAGATTGATGAGGTTTATCGTTTTCAGGAGATGTCGGATCTGGATAATGAAAGTATCTTATATGCAATATCCTCTGAGGCAAATAATATCAAAGGGTTATTGGTAAATGCTTACGGCACCTATTCAGATGCTGCAACAACTGAATTAGTCAGAAAACTGGAGCATAAGAATAAATAAATTACTTCACTGTTACATGCACAACATAGTGAGTATCTGATGTAACGGGAGTCAGCGAAAGGTAACCCGAGACAATCTTTCCGTTGTTTACCTTTAGAGGTGACTCCTGTTGCATTTTCTCATGAAATTTTAGAGCATAACCGGGTTTCTTGAAAAAGTCTACCACAAACCTGCCTTCACATTCTGGATACATATACTGATTATGAAACAGTCGTGACACTACACCCATATTCATTCTCATATTTACTTCGACACATGGCTGAATCCTGAAAACTTCATCAGTACTGCTAATCATCATGTCCACACCTGCATATCCGTTGTATGCAGGAAACATTTCAGTCAGCTTTATTTTCAGTAACTTCTTCAGCTGTTGCAATAATTCCTTTGAAACATATTCTGCCAACTTTCTCTCTGCCTTTTCATCAGAAATCAGTTCATTCCCGAGATATGCACCCGATGAAGCAGAGTGGAATAGTGAGTAACCCCTGAATTCAGTAAACCCTTTCTCAAGGTAAAATTCCATGGCAAAATCAACAACCTTATTAAGTACAGGTTCGGCAACTACCCCACCCTGAGTTTTTATAACACGCCTGCACCAGTCGGTTTGCTTATCGGTTATTTCACCTAATATCCATATCAATCCTTTGCCGCTGCCTGAAACAGGCATCTTGAGAACTTTATTTCCCGGTGTTGACTGTAGGTATGACAGCAGTTCGCTGATCTCCTGAAAATAGTGGCTGTCTCCACAGAAATCGCTATTTTCAAGCTTCAGTTCTTTAAGCAGTTGTACCGCATTTTTCCGGTTAGAATAATCACGCAGTAGTTGCAAATCTTCAATAGTTGGCAGTTGACTCTCGGGTACTCCATGTGACATCAGCCTTTTGCATAGTGCCGGATTCCAGCCCCAGGGGATAATTTTGTTTGGTCGTTGAGCGATATCTGCGTAAGGAATGAGACCCGCTGATAATTGCAGTTTACTCTTCACGGCCTCCAGAAACTTGCGGTTAACCTCTCCGTCAGCTATTACAGTGACCTCTCCTGAATACCAGACAGGCAAAACAGCCAGATCTGTTGCCAACCTAATAGCAGAAGTCGGTGGTGTATAATAGGGCCTGAAATTAGCTAATGCAAGATCATGTTCAGGATTAAAAATATACATTCTGAGCGACTTAAACGTACTCTTTTATTTCGATTTCACCGTTAATTGCCAGAAGAGCATTTTCCGCCAGGGCACCCATCTCATCCTGTCCCGGATAGACATAAACAGGAGCTATCCTGTAAACTCTTTCTATTATCATGTTGCAAAACCATTTGCTGTTTGCGATACCTCCCGTTATCAGGATACCGTCAACTTCACCCTTTAAAACGGTTGCCATGGCTCCTATCTCTTTTGCTACCTGGTAAGCCATTGCTGACAAAACCTCCAGGCATTTTTCATCTCCGTCTTTAGCTTCACGTTCTGCCACGTAAGCATCATTTGTGCCGAGATAAGCCATCATTCCACCTTTGCCGACAATCATTTCAGCCATTTTATCGTAACTGTAAACGCCGCTGAAGGCTACTTTCAGCAACTGCCCCACGGGCAACGTACCCGAGCGCTCGGGTGAAAAGGGACCGTCGCCGTCAAGTCCCTGGTTAACATCTATAACCCTGCCTTTATGATGTGCGCCAACAGTAATTCCTCCCCCAAGATGAACAACAATCAAATTGAGGTCTTCATATTTCTTCATTATCGATTTGGCATGTGAACGGGCTATTGCTTTCTGGTTGAGAGCATGAAACACAGACTTTCTTTCGAAAATAGGGTGACCTGAATATCTGGCAAGAGGTTGCAGCTCATCAACAACTACCGGGTCGGCAATGAATGCTTCAGCAGAAGGTATCAGCTTTGCAATATCAGCTGCAATCAAGGCGCCAAGATTACTTGCATGCTCTCCTCTTCTGCACTCCAACAGGTCGTTTCGCATAACTTCATTAACCCGGTAGACTCCTGAAGCAATTGGTTTTACCATGCCGCCGCGACCAATTACTGCATTTATTGTTTCTACAGGAACATCAGCACTTTTAAGCTCATTATAAATTACATCCTTCCTGAATTCATACTGATCAGTGATCCGTTTGAACCTGCGCAAATCCTCCGGAGAATGCTTAATGGTTTTAAGAAATATAACCTTCTCCTGTTGATAAATTGCAATTTTGGTTGAAGTTGAACCCGGATTGATGACCAATATTCGTGTGTTTGTTGCCATATTATTTTGATTGTATGAGATTTTATTTGATTAATTCTTAATTAGTGCCGCCAAAGCTATTGAAAGCAGCTTGCTTTTATCATTATCCGAACGCGAAGTTAATACAATCGGAGCAGATGCACCCATAATAATTGCAGCAGATGCAGCACCACCCAAAAAATTAAGTGCTTTGTAAAACATATTGCCTGCTTCTATATCAGGAGCAAGAATTACATCACAATCACCGGCAACATCACTTACGATGCCTTTATGAAGAGCTGCCTCTCTGCTGACTGCCAAATCAATGGCAAGCGGCCCGTCTACTACACACCCCTTTATTATTCCTTCCAGATTCATCTCTTTTAATCTTGCTGCATGAAGTGTTGCCTCCATTTTGGGATTTACTGTTTCTACTGCCGCAGCCACAGCCACCTTTGGTATTTTAATTCCTATTTGATGACAGGCAGATACAGCATTATTGATTATCTGCACTTTATCTTCGAGAGTCGGGGCAATATTCATTGCAACATCAGTTACACAGAATATCTTATGGTAATAAGGCGACTGAAAAAATGCAACATGGCTGATAAGCTTTCCTGCTGACAATCCGATTTGCTTATCCAGTACAGCTTTTAACAGGTCGCTCGTCTTTGTCAGCCCCTTCATTAATATATCAGCATTGCCTTTTTTTACCATTTCCACTGCAATTCTGCAGGAATCTATATTATCATTGCTATCAATAATTTCAATATTACCCAAATCGAAATTCACACTGCGTGCCAATCGTGATATTTTATTCTGATCACCAACCAGAATAGGAACTACTATCCCCTCTTCAGCTGCTCTTTTCACTGCAATTAACACATCTTCATCTTCTGCAGCAGCTACAACTATCCTTCTGATTGCCTTCTCTTTTGCAAGTTGGATAAACTCTGATAATTCTTTTATCATCTCTGTAATTTTTTATTCCTTTTCAATTACTAACACCCAATCAGGTTGTTTAGTATCAGGTGGTGAAAAAGTATCAGTAAAGAAAACAACAATGGTGAGAAGTACTTTTTCATGTTTTAAAAGCATTTAAGTTTTAAACAAAAGTAAATACTTTTTTTAAGATGAGCACCCTCGATTTCACTAATTATCTGATCAATATTACTTTTATCGGTCTGTTGCAATAAACAGCAAACCAAATCTTTATTCGGCCATTAGTGTAAATACTACATCATATTCCTCAATTGTAAGATTCAGTGCTTTACGGTTGACAGGCTCTTTTCCTGATTCTTTTTGCTGTTTATGTCTTTCGATATGCCCTTGCTGATGCTCCTTACTACCATGCCATTTGGTCAATGACTCTTTGTTATCCCAGTAAGTGATTACTTTAATTATAACGTAATCCTCAGCATCCTTATTGATTATAATATCACGACGGATAAATCCTTCAGATTTGGCAACTTCGGATGGATGGGATATATCTTCCAAGACCTTCTCTGTAAGATCTTTTGCAACTTTCATATTGCGAGTAACTACTATCATATTTTTTTAATTTAATTTTTTCTGTAAAATATATAATTATGATCAACTGTTTTAACCAGTCTGCCTGTTTTAAGTTCAGCCTCCTTCATAATATTTAAGTGATTTTTTATGCTTATTGATTTATAGTCAGTATCTTTAAATTCTTTACAAGATATAATTAACTGAACACTAAATCCCTTTAAACAGAACAGTATGAAGAAGAAATTTTTTAACGCTAAGATTTATAGGAATGATTCTGCAACTGAGTTTATAGTTGAGAATGGTAAAATCACACAGATTGGAACTAACTTGCCAATATGTGATAATGAAGTTGATCTTGAAGGCAAATTAATTATGCCTCCATATGTGGATCCTCACCTGCATCTTGATTATGTATATACCGGACGTAATGATGGCGGCAATGTTAAATCAGGCACACTCTTTGAAGGGATTGAACGTTGGCACCACTTTAAAAAAACACAAGGGATAGGTGATGCTAAAAATCGTGCGCTCGAGGGAGTTCGCGAGGAGGCTTCGCACGGGATTCAGTATATCCGGACACACATTGATGTAACCGACCCAGACCTGACAGGGTTAAAAGCCATGCTTGAACTTCGTGAGGAACTTAAAGATAAAGTAACAATTCAGATTGTTTCTTTTCCTCAGGAGGGAATGTATGCTTATAAAAATGGTTATGAGCTGGTGGAGGAAGGACTTAAACTGGGTGCCGATTGTGTTGGCGGTATTCCGCACTTTGAGTGGGCAAGAGAAATTGGTGAGAAATCTGTTCACAGCACTGTGGAGCTTGCTGTGAAATACAACAAAATGATTGATGTGCATTGCGACGAAACTGATGATGTAATGTCTCGGTTTCTTGAACTGCTGAACGCTTTGGTCATGATAGAGGGAATAGGTAAAAAGACAACTGCCAGTCACGCCTGTTCTTTTGGAAGTGCCGACAACGCGTACGCTAACCGAATGATTGGGCTGTTCAAGAAGAGTAAAATTAACTTTATCACTCCTCCCACAGAGAACGCGTACCTGCAAGGGCGTATGGATAACTATCCAAAGCGACGCGGGTTAAACAGGGTAAAGGAACTTCTTGAAGAGGGTATTAATATCTGCTTTGCCCAGGATTCTATAAACGACCCATGGTATCCTCTCGGTAATGGCAACATGATGAACGTGCTGGATAACGGAATCCATCTTACACATCTTGCCTCTTACGAAGAGATCGAGAAATCATTTGACCTGATCACTTTTAACGGTGCAAAAACAATGATGATAGATGATTATGGGCTGGAGGTAGGAAAATCGGCCAATTTTATTGTTCTTAACGAATCTGATGAGTTTGAGGCTATACGCAAGAGAGTCGGGGTATTAGCATCAGTACGCAACGGTGAATATCTTTTTAAGCGTAATAAACCTTCTTATGATATTCCACTTAGCATTTGATCGTGAATATTTGATAAAAACAATATAGGTTAAATTGGTTCAAAACATGTTTTGAAGTGCTGCCCTGTCGTTTATACAAATATTTCTTCGTTCAACATCTATGACTCCTTCTTCTGCCATCTCCATCATAACTTTAACGAGTGCAGGGCGAGAAACACTGAATAGTCTGGCCATATCTTCTCTCGATGTTTTCAGTTGAAATATCTTTTGTCCTTCCGACTCTTTCAAGAGGTAATAAGCAAGTTTTGCACGTATAGTACGCAGGGAAACGAGACGTAATTTTTCTGATAAGAAAAACACCTTATTGGATATATAAGATAGGAATGTGTGCATGAAAGACTCGTATTTACGCATTAAAAGGTAAACATTGTCTTTGGGTATAGCAATTACTTTACATGAACTTTGACAAGTAGCAGATACTGGCGAGCGATTATCAGCGGCAAAAAGAAATCCTGTTGCTATGGGGTTTGGTGCTTTTATATATTCAATCTGCATGAAATCACCTTTTTCGTCTGACATTTCTGTCGATACTTCACCCTTTATTACAATAAATAGAGTTTCACTTAAAGAGCCTTGTGTTACGATAATATCTCCCTTATCGTATTCTCTGACGGTGAAACGTACATCTTTGATAAAATCTTCACGCTGATCCTCCGGCACTTTGTTGCATAAAGGGCACTGAAATATCATACGTGCATGTTTTAAATATGGATACTCACCGTTCATATAATAGAGATTTTAATTGTAGCAGCTGTAATCAAGTAACTAATGTACAGTTTTTTTTATAAATGTCATAATTATTACACTTTTTCCATATTTTTATTCTTTTCTTTGTTATTGTCGTAAAAATCTTTAAAGTTAGCAACTATGAGCAAACTGAGAGACTTTTGGAATCTTATCAGACCACGTGGCGGCTGGAAATTTCCTGCTATATTAATATCAGGCGCATTTGTGGGGATTTTTATTTACACATTCATTACTTCCCGCGCATTCACATACCTTTCAGATGATCCGGCTACATGCGTAAACTGTCACGTAATGTCACCATATTATGCCACCTGGATGCACAGCTCACACGGCAGAGATGCTACATGCAACGATTGCCATATACCTCAGGATAATTTTGTTAATAAATATTTCGTTAAGGGCCTTAACGGATACAGGCATGCGGTGGTATTTACAAAACGTACGGAAGACCAGGCAATGCGGGCGTTACCAATAAATTCGCAGGCAATTATGAACAACTGCATAAGGTGTCATACTCAGTTGAACACTGAGTTTGTTGAAACAGGTCGCCATAGCTGGAGAGAGATGCAGGAAACTGGTGGAAGTGTATGCTGGGACTGTCACAGAAATGTGCCCCACACACGCAGCAGATCTCTTTCCTCAACACCAAATGCAAGAGTTCCTATGCCTGAGAACAATATACCTCAGTGGCTGCAGAATCTAACGTCCGATGATAAATAATAAGAAAATATATAAGTGACTAACTGAAAACAAATATACTATGAGCAATAAGCAAGACAAAAACAAGATGAAGCCCTGGGTTGGCTGGTTACTATTTTTTGTTACTATAGGAGTAGTTTTCCTGCTTGGTATGCTGGCAGCATCCATCACTCAGCGAAGAGCAGAAATCACCAGCATGATGTACAACAGAATGGTTGACATCACCGGCATCGAATCGAGAAGTGAAATTTTCGCAACAGACTTTCCACGTCAATATGAGTCTTGGACACAGACAGCTGACACTACTTTTCAAAGTGAGTTTAATGGCAGCAGTATAGTTGACGTTCTTGAACAACGCCCCGAAATGGTTATTCTATGGGCAGGCTACGCTTTCTCAAAAGATTACGGAACTCCAAGAGGGCACATGCATGCTATAGATGATGTTGTTCACACATTACGCACCGGATCGCCAATGACAGCTGAAGATGGGCCACAACCGGCCACCTGCTGGACATGTAAGAGCCCTGATGTACCTCGATTAATGGACTCAGTAGGTGTAGCAGAATTCTATAATAAACCGTGGGCACACTGGGGACATGAGATCGTGAATCCGATAGGTTGTGCCGACTGCCATAATGCTGAGACTATGGACCTGCAAATCAGCCGCCCTGCTCTTATTGAAGGTTACGAATCTATGGGAATGAATATTCAGGAGTCCTCACATCAGGATATGCGTTCACTTGCCTGTGCACAATGTCATGTTGAATATTACTTCACTCCCGAAGGCAAATATCTTATTTTCCCCTGGCACAACGGAATGACAATGGAAGGAGCTGAACAGTACTATGACAGTATTCAGTTTGCAGACTACACACATGCATTAAGCAAAGCACCAATAATTAAAGCACAGCATCCCGATTACGAAATCTTTAAAACCGGAATCCATGCCCAAAGAGGTGTTTCCTGTGCCGATTGTCACATGCCATACACTTCAGAAGGCGGTATAAAGTACAGCAGTCACCACGTTAGAAGTCCGCTGGCCAGCATGAACAACACCTGCCAGGTGTGTCACCGTGAGACAGAAGAGGATCTTAGAAACTCAGTTTACGAACGTCAGCGCAGTGCAAATCAGATACGCAATCTTGTTGAAAAAGAACTTTCCGCTGCTCATCTCGAAGCACAGTTTGCCTGGGAAAAAGGAGCAACTGAAGCACAGATGAACGATGCACTGCAACTGATTCGTCAATCACAATGGCGCTGGGATTATGCTGTAGCTTCACATGGAGGTTCATTCCACTCACCGGTGGAATATCAGAGGATACTTTCTTTAAGTCTCGACCGTGCACACAAAGCACGTTTTGAAATATCGAAAGTACTTGCTGAAATCGGCTTTACCGGAGATGTTCCGCTGCCTGATGTATCAACCAAAGCAAAAGCGCAGGAATATATAGGACTCGACATGGAAATGGAGAATACAAACAAGAAAAACTTCCAGGAAAATGTAGTCCCCAAATGGCTTGAAACAGCTAGAAACAACAACCGCCTTGTCAGTCTTAAATAAAAAAGTATAAAACTAAAGTTATTTGATGAATAATTCTTCCCGCAAAGTCTGGGAAAGTCCCTGGGGATATCCTGAAGGTTTTATAGTTGCCACAGGTGTTGTACTAGCCGGAATATTACTGCAACTGACCTCAGGAAAATTAAATCCTGATCTTTATGCATATCCAGTAAATATAATCATAGGAGCTCTGTTTGTTATAGGGCTCCTTACAATACATTTTATATACAAAAAAAGCAGAATTGTAAGGTGGTTATCGACAGTCTACTCAACACTCCCTGCAATTGCACTATTACTGGTTCTGTGTATTAAACTGGGATTAATACCACAGCTCCCCGTCACAGCGGATGAGAGTCAGCTCCCCTTCGACCTATTCTCATATCTCGGCTGGTATCAGATGACCACATCATGGCCATTTGTACTCACCTGTTTCTACCTGCTGATAATATTAGGCTTCACCACACTCAGACGAACGGGGAGAAAACAGTCGTGGCGCGATATAGGATTCTATCTTAATCACCTCGGATTGTTTATCGCTCTGCTTGGAGGAATTTTGGGAAGTGCCGACCTGGAAAGACTTACCATGACAGTCAGCGAAGGGAATGTAGAATGGCGCGGTACCACACACCGGGGTGATGTAGTGGAAATGCCACTCGCAATTCAGCTGGACTCATTTATAATTGAGGAGTATGAACCAAAATTAGTATTAATTGACACTCAGACCGGCAGAATATTGCCTGATACAAGACCCGAGAGTTATATGTATGAGGGTATCGGCAAAAAGACTCAGCTGGCAGGTATATATCTGGAAATTACAGACTACCTGCCCCATGCGGCCGTTTTCAGAGACAGCATTCATTCAAACATCGTTCCCATGCAGATGGAAGGAGCTGCCACCGCCCTCAAGGTTAAGGCTACATATGAAAGTACAGCCCAACCTGTTGAGGGCTGGATAAGCAACGGAAGTTATATCTTCCCCCACAGCACATTGCAGGTAGATGAAAACAGAAGTCTCGCCATGCCACCTCAGGAGGTAAAAAGATACAGTTCACACGTAACACTCTATACAGATGAGGGCAACACCGAAAAAGCAGTAATTGAAGTAAACAAACCATTATCAGTCAACAACTGGATGATTTATCAATACAGTTATGATGACTCAAAAGGTAAATACTCCGACACCTCAGTATTTGAACTTGTGTATGATCCTTGGCTGAAGTTTATTTACATCGGCATAGCTATGCTTCTTGCGGGTGCAATATATCTTTTTGTTGCGGGACCAAAAACAGATAATCTCATAGAAGAGAAAATCGTAGAAGAAAGACAATCTCAAAGCTGAGAGAACTACAAAGATAGAAATGCAGAGAAAGATAGTATTGTAGGGAACATTAGAATTGCCGAGACGGAAAATCTTAAAGAATATTGAATCTCGGAGATTGAAACAGATAAAATTAAAAAATGACCTGGGACTCTTTTATATATTTTTCGTTAGGCTCACTTTTATTGTGGGGCGTCAGTGATATCAGTGCATATGTCAGCAGAAAAAAAATCATACCTCTGTTAATCAGTACAGCAGGACTGATTTTATTTGGTCTGTTTATTGCCGGACTCTGGATTTCTCTGGAACGTCCACCATTGCGAACAATGGGTGAAACCCGACTATGGTACTCATTCTTCCTGCCTTTGGCCGGACTTCTGACTTACTTGAGATGGGATTATAAATGGATACTCCCTTTCACAACACTTCTTTCTGCAGTCTTTATCATAATAAATATTACAAACCCTGACATACACAACAAGGCCCTAATGCCAGCGTTGCAGAGCCCCTGGTTTGCCCCCCATGTTATTATTTATATGTTCTCTTACGCATTATTAGGGGCTGTAACTCTGGTTGCTGTTTACTATCTGGTAAAAGGAGAAAAGCTGGAAAACACCACTAAGATCATGATAATGGCTGACAATATGGTATACGCAGGAATTGCATGTGTTACCTTGGGAATGCTTATGGGCGCCTTATGGGCAAAAGAGGCCTGGGGACATTACTGGAGCTGGGATCCAAAAGAAACATGGGCAGCAGCTACTTGGCTGGGTTACCTGATATATATTCATTACCGCCTTAAAAAAAGATCCTCTAACAAAACATCTATGATAATTCTGATAATTGCTTTTATACTTCTTCAGATTTGCTGGTATGGAGTCAATTACCTGCCTTCTGCTCAACAAAGCATACATACATATTCATAGAATAACATTTTCTTTTAATAGATAAAAAACCTTCCGTTTTATAGAGTAACGGGAGGTTTTTTTGTATCATCTGCACACGAGCTCTTAATATCTTTTTGAAGCATTAAATTGATTTCAGTAACCACTTTTATGTTTTTTCTCTGCTTTCTCTATCTTTTTTCTCTTATAATACTTGTTTATTAATCTTTTTGTATATTTTTGCAGTGTAAGTAAATACAATTTTTATAAACCTCCAAAATTCAATTAAATGTCAACATTAAGATTTAAAGCAGTAGAAGAAGCATTGAAGAGAGCACCGGTAGATGCAACTACACCAGGTAAAATGCCTTCTGAGTATTTTGGCAAGTATGTTTTCAATCGCTCACAAATGTCTAAATATCTCTCAAAAGAAACTATGGAGATTGTGTTGGATGCAATTGATAGCGGTACAACATTAAACAGAGATATTGCTGATCATGTGGCAGCAGGTATGAAAATGTGGGCAGTAGAGATGGGGGCCACACATTATACACATTGGTTTCAACCCCTAACAGAAGGTACAGCTGAAAAGCATGATTCATTTATCGACTATTCAGATGGTCAAAGGAATAATATCATTGAGCGGTTTTCAGGTAAATTACTGGCTCAGCAAGAACCGGATGCATCGAGCTTTCCGAGTGGAGGTATAAGAAATACGTTTGAGGCAAGAGGATACACAGCATGGGATCCTTCATCACCGGCATTTATAATCGATGAAACGTTGTGTATTCCGACAGTCTTTATCTCATATACAGGAGAAGCACTCGATTATAAAACACCTTTACTCAAAGCATTAAGTGCAACTGACAACGCAGCAGTAGATGTATGCAAACTTTTCTACCCTGATGTTAAAAAAGTATACTCATTTTTAGGCTGGGAACAGGAGTATTTTTTAGTTGATAAGTCATTATACTATGCAAGACCTGATTTAATACTCACCGAAAGGACCCTATTGGGTCACGAGAGTGCAAAAAATCAACAACTCGAGGATCACTATTTTGGAGCAATACCTCCAAGAGTTGGTTCGTTTATGCAAGAAGTAGAGCATGAAGCATATAAATATGGTATACCACTTAAGACTTGCCACAATGAAGTAGCACCTAACCAGTTTGAGCTAGCTCCTATATTCGGAGAAACAAATCTTGCTGTTGACCAGAACTTGTTAATTATGTCATTAATGCATAGAATTGCTGATAAACACAATTTTAAACTCCTGCTGCATGAGAAACCATTTGCAGGAGTAAACGGATCCGGGAAACACAATAACTGGTCGCTTTGTACAGATACCGGAATTGGTCTTTTTACTCCAGGTAAAAACTCACACGAGAACCTTCTTTTTGTTACTTTTCTGGTTAATACTTTATACGCAGTCTATAAAAATAATGCATTGTTGAAAGCATCAATTATGTCTGCAAATAATGCTCATCGATTAGGAGCAAATGAAGCACCTCCTGCAATAATTTCAGTTTTTCTTGGCAAACAGATATCTGCTGTTTTGGACAAATTAGAAAACAGTTCTGAAGATGATGAAATTTCTGTGGATGAGCTTAAAAAAATGAAACTGGGAGTAGCACACATACCAGAGGTATTGATAGACAACACAGACAGAAACCGCACATCTCCTTTTGCTTTCACAGGTAACAGATTTGAATATAGAGCAGTAGGCTCTTCAGCCAACTGCTCGTCTGCAATGACAGCACTTAACTCGGTAGTGGCTGCACAGCTCATAGAGTTTAAGAAAGAAATTAATAAAAAGACAGAAAAAGGGATGAAAATGGAAAAGGCTATTTATGAAACCCTGCGTCACTACATTAAAGAATCTAAAGCAATACGTTTTGAAGGAAATGGATATAGCGAAGAATGGAAAGAAGAAGCTGCAAAACGTGGAATTGATTGTGAAACAAGCGTTCCACTAATTTATGACTCTTACACAACTGCACAATCTGTAGAAATGTTTGAAAGTTTAGGTGTGCTAAATGAAAAAGAACTGCATGCACGGAATGAAGTAAAATGGGAAACATACGCAAAAAAGATTCAAATAGAAGGCAGAGTCTTAGGCGATTTGTGTTTGAATCATATAATCCCTGTAGCCACTGAATATCAGTCAATGCTTCTCGACAACTTATATAAAATTAAAACAGTATTTGATAAAGATAAAATTGAAAAATTATCTTGGGAGGGTGCAGCCATAATTGAGGAAATTGCTGAACATATATCTGCTATAAACCGAAATGTACATGACATGGTAGAAGCTAGAAAAGTTGCAAATAAAATTGAAGATGCACGTGAAAAAGCAATAGCCTACCATGATACTGTTGAAGTATATTTCTCAAAAATACGATATCACGTGGATAAGCTGGAGCTTATTGTAGACAATAGAATGTGGACACTTCCTAAGTATAGAGAATTACTATTTATAAGTTAGAACTAATTATATGAAATCGCAGCTTCTCATAAAACTATTAAAATGAATAATAAAGATATTTTCAGCCGTCTTAATGATTTTGAGCAAAAATCATTTTACTCATTCAACAATGAGCACGATGCTTGTGGAGTAGGATTAGCAATTACATTAAAAGGAGAGAAATCTCATTCAATAATCGAAAAAGGGCTCCAAGTATTGGAAAACATGGTCCACAGGGGTGCAGAAAGTTCAGACAATATTACCGGAGATGGGGCTGGAATTTTAGTACAGATTCCACATGAATTTATTCTTCTGCAAGGTATAGCTGTTCCTTCTGAGGGTAAATATGGAACTGGTTTAGTTTTTCTTCCTAAAGATACAATCGAGAGGGATAATTGCATTGAAACTATTAAATATTTCATCTCTAGAGAACAGCTAACTCTTCTTCATATCAGAGATGTGCCTGTAAATAGGGATCCCCTTGGCGAAATTGCTCTGTCAAATGAACCTGTAATAAAGCAACTTTTTATATCAGGACCCGGAACACAAGATGAATTAGATAGAAAACTATATCTGTTAAGAAAGAAGATTGAAAATCATTTGGCAACAAGCAAGGCTGTTAAAGAACGTAGTTTTTATATTGTGAGCCTTTCTACAAAACAGATGATTTATAAGGGGATGCTAACATCGATGCAGCTCAGACAATACTTTCCTGATTTGTCAGATAAAAATTTCACTAGCAGATTGGCACTTGTTCACTCAAGATTCAGCACAAACACCTTTCCAACATGGGATCTGGCTCAGCCATTCCGTATGCTTGCACATAATGGTGAAATAAACACAATTCGAGGGAACAGACAATGGATGAAAAGCAGAGAGAGCGTTCTCAAATCAGAGCAACTTGGTGATCTGACATCAATTTACCCTATTGTACAACCAGACATGAGTGACAGCGCTTCGATAGACAATGTTCTGGAATTCCTGTTGATGTCAGGCAAAACGTTACCTCATGCAATGGCAATGCTTGTACCCGAGAGCTTTAATGATAAAAACCCTATCCCATATTCTCTCAAAGCATTTTATGAGTACCACAGCATGTTGATGGAACCGTGGGATGGCCCCGCAACTCTTCTATTCAGTGATGGACGTTATGCAGGAGGTATGCTTGATAGAAATGGTCTACGTCCGGCCAGATATACAATTACTCATGAAGGAGTAATGATTATTGCTTCTGAGACAGGAACAATTGAATTTGATGCATCAGATATCAAATCAAGAGATAGGTTAAAACCAGGAAAAATGGTCATTGTCGATACCTATACAGGAAAAATATTCTCTGACAAAGAGATAAAAG
>JAQVXD010000123.1 GCA_028709385.1 Fermentimonas sp. | reverse complement strand
AGTTTTAATAGTGCTGCTGCTATAAAGAGAATCGATCTGTATGTTTTTACATCCTTTTATTTTATCTTTTGTGTCAGAAGGAGTCAATAGATATATTTTATTTATTGACTCGGTTTTCTGTAGCTCTGCTACTGTTTTATGTGCCTGTTGAGGGTCAGTAAAAAGTATAAATGCATCAATCTTTTTCATATCTACATATTTTAAATTATTGCGTAAGATGATCATAGAATGTCATCATGATATTTTTAATAAGTTTATTTATACTACTCTGATCTGTAATCGATTCAATTGGGAAACCCAAAACACAACTATTATAATCATCACCTTTAAATAAAATGCCGGCACTTAAATTATTCTCAGAATAACGAAAAATTGTGAATGCGTTATCATTTGCCGGTTCAATTGCATCAGGATTTTCAACCACGTAGCCCTTGCTGTTTAGTGTATTAAAGTATTTGAAGTTGCTGTTAATCGAATGAAAAGGAGAAGGAACAGATTTTATATCTCCTGCAACTCCACCGTAGTTATTACGCCATTTGTACTTAAGAGTGTTTTGAGCCCAATCTTTATCTTTTATATCGGCAGAAGGATTGTCCCATAGGTCAGTACCAACAAATGCTCCACTAACAATTATATTGCCTCCGCTGTTACAAAAATAAGTAATTAATTGCTGATTCACTCTCGAGAAAGTTTTAAAAACAGGAGGTTTTGCGCCACGGGCAACTATCCATTCGCGCTGTTTACCCAATATCCAGTCGACAGTCTCATAATCAGTTAATTTAACTGCTCCCGATTCTACTGCGCTCGCAGAGCTTGAAGCAAAAGAATATCCTGCTTCTGCAAAAGCAGTTCCGTGTAAGTAAGGATAATCAAAAGTATTACCTGCAATTTTGCTGGTTTCATAATTAGCATCACTATCCCCAAACCCCGAGGAGTCATCATCCATCCACGGTACTACTCTTCTGAATTCGTGCATTAGTCCTGTAAAATGATAGTCTGCAATATATGGCACACCATTATCAAACCTGCCAGCAAAGCCGGCGATACTATCATTGGAAGTTGTAAAGCTCGAGGGAGCTGAAACTCTTGTAAATCCGTTTACTATCAGAACCTCTCCCTTTTGTTCAGATTTTCTGCAAACCGACAGTATTTCCGATGGAAAACTTATTCCACCGTCGTTTACTGCAACCACTTTAAAACTGTAGATTTGATCTTTTATAATTTCAGTTTTATAATTATTGTTTTTGACCAATATTCCATTATCAAATCCACCACCATTTACACGAGTGTATACAATATATTGAGTGGGAAAAGCTGTAGTTTCAGATTCATCAATAGTTGGGTTCCATTTTAACTCAACTTCAGTTTCACTTAAGAATGTTGCACTAAAATCTTTAACAGGCAGGGGTTGAACTACAAATGGTCTGTTGTATTGAGTTGCGATAAACTTAAGCATACCTTTATAAATAGATCTGCTTACCAGAAACCGAAAGGTGGGATCCAGACCGTAACGCATATCGGCAAAATTCTGATGTGATAGCAATTCAAGCAACATCGTTGGCACGTTGGGCATCCTTGCTTCAGCATAAGATCTGTTCCAAAGATGACGTCGTGTCCAGTCAGGCTCAAATTCCCTTCGAATATCAGTTACAATTTCTTCCATTATCAGTTCAGACAAATCTCGTGATGCCCATCTTGATTTACCATTTTCAAAAACCTCATCATTAACGTTTGTCATATAAATACCAAGAGTACCAACAATGGTGTCACCCCAAAATGTGCCGGCATCGGTATGAAAAGCAAAAGCAAGATCAAGTGGGATATTTAATCCTCCCTCATCAGGTAAAACTGAAGAACCTCCGGCAAGCCAATTAACCCATGCACCTCTGCTTGCATAGTCATCTACATAATCGTTCTTGCTTTCATTTCTGTTGTAAATAGAATCAGGAACACCAGACCACTGCATCCAATAACGCGCACCCTCTGTATATCTTGGATATCCGCTTATCTCAGGAGAATATTTTATTAAAGATCGGAGTTCGTTTTTAGAAGTGTCAACCGAAGAATAGGGCATCCTGGCTATATTTCCCATACCTCCGCCTATCTTCACTGCATCAGCAGTAACTATTTTTCCAGATCTTTTGCTCTTATTGGAAAGTGTTATCTTGTTATCTATATCAGGTTCAAAATCGAAATAACCAAGAAAAATCCATGTGCTACCACCCATCTGCTGATTAACCATGAAATCTGTTTTACCGCCCGAATGATAAACACTATACAAAGCGTCGTCACTACTGTTTTTCAAAGATTGATAAGATATATAAACTCCATAATTTCCTTTCTCTGGAATCTCTGGAATCCACTCAGCTATACTCTCACTACCTTTAGAAATAGTCTTAATTTGCCTCGCACTACCCATTCTGAAAGGATTTTCGCCGTCAGTATAAAACTCTTTTAGGTTAGCAAATCCCGTTGAATCACTTTCACTCCACGGCTCTTTTCCAATAGAATCTTTGTAAACTCCTGAGCTGCTTCCTTCTCTGTCTATTATAATTTCCACATTATTGTAGTCGCGCTCTCTTGGGAGAAGTACATTTGCACCCGCATTTTCAAGCATGGGAACCAAAAATGGTACCACATAACTCTGTGTATAAAGATCTTCCACCGTCTGGAATATTCGTGCTCTTTGCCATTCCCAACGACCCAGTTTCTGTTCATAATACCATCCGTGACTTTGCCAAAGTGCAATGTGATTGT
>JAQVXD010000021.1 GCA_028709385.1 Fermentimonas sp. | reverse complement strand
CACTTCGGATACTACTTGTAGCTTAAACGATAAACTGTAGTCTCTTTGAGTGCGTTTTACATAAAACAAATCATCTTCTTTTTTCATAAGTTCTTTTTTTATGTAACGGTATTGTAGGACGAGACATTTAGTTGATAATTAAAAAGGGTGATCTCACATAGTGGAATCGCCCTTTTTTTCAACTATTTATGTCTTTCTGATAATACCTCTTCAATATCTTCCAGACGCTGATCCCTCGTTTTCAGTAGTATCAGGAAGTGGTACAGCAGATCGGCTGCTTCATTTTTAAAAAGGTCGAGATTGTTGTCCATTGATTCAATAACAAGTTCAACTGCCTCTTCACCAACTTTCTGAGCTACTTTATTAACACCTTTACTGAAAAGTTGTGCTGTATAGGAACCTTCCGATTTGTCAGTAATCCGCTGTTCAATAACTTTCTCAAGTTCATATAAAAAGCCCTTTGAAGTAGATTTCTCGCCATCGAAACATGATATTTTGCCTGTGTGGCAGGTGGGTCCGAGTGGTATAGCTTTTATCAGTAGTGTATCATTATCACAATCTACACTTATTTCATCAACTATCAGGTGATTACCTGAAGTTTCGCCTTTAGTCCATAATCTGTTTTTACTCCTGCTGAAGAATGTAACCTTTCCATCATTCTTTGTCTTTTCTAATGCTTCCTCATTCATATAGCCCAGCATAAGTACTTGCAAAGTGTTAGTATGTTGTACAATCACCGGAACTAAACCGTCACTCTTATTAAAATTTACTTTCATCGTATTTCTATATTTTGTTCTTTTAAATATTGTTTTAATTCAGGAATGTGAATCTCTCCAAAATGAAAGACCGATGCGCCGAGTGCTGCACTTGCTTTTGTATGTTTGAAAACTTCTGCAAAATGTTGCATTGTTCCTGCTCCTCCTGAAGCAATTACTGGGATATTCACAGCATCACAAACAGTGCGTGTGACCTCAATATCGAAACCGCCTTTAGTGCCGTCGTTATCCATTGAAGTCAGTAGTATTTCTCCTGCACCTAATCTTTCACCCTCTTTTGCCCATTCGGTAGCAGACAATGAAGTAGCTGTTCTGCCTCCGTGAACATAAACTTTCCATTCACCGTTTGATTCCTTTTTAGTGTCGATTGCAAGGACGACGCACTGACTGCCAAACTGATCGGCAATTTCAGTTATCAGTTCGGGTCTCTCCACTGCAGATGTGTTAATGCTGACTTTATCTGCTCCTGCTTTTATGATTGCACGGGCATCGTTGACAGATTTTATGCCGCCTCCTACAGTGAAAGGTATATTTATTTCCTTTGCTACCTTTTCAACAAGGTCTGTAAGAGTTTTCCTGTTTTCGATAGTAGCCGTTATATCAAGAAAAACCAACTCATCAGCACCTTCAGTCACATATCTTTTAGCAAGTTCAACTGCATCTCCGGCATCACGTAGGCCAACAAAATTTACTCCTTTTACGGTGCGGCCTTTTTTTATATCGAGGCAGGGTATGATTCTCTTTTTTAGCATTTTAATATAGTTTAGGCTTTTAATATTTTAATGTAAGGATTTCAGCTCTATTGCGTTTTTAATTATTCTTTATTCTGACTTAAATTAAATTCTCTTAGTTCGTTCAGACTGATATTACCTTCATAAATTGCTTTACCTATTATGGCCCCTTCACAGCCTATTTGCTGAAGTAAGTTGAGGTCGCTGATAGTTGTTACACCCCCGCTTGCAATTAACGAAACAGGGGTCTTGGAAAGGATCTCTTTGTATAGTTCAGTTGAAGGTCCCTGCAGCATACCATCTTTAGAGATATCGGTGCAAATAACCAGCTTGATCCCTTTCTGCTCATAGTCTGATATAAAGTCAACGACATCAACTTCAGACTCCTTTTGCCATCCGTGAGTAGCTATTTTTCGGTTATAACTGTCAGCTCCCAAAATAATTTTATCTGGTCCGTATTTTGAAAGCCAATCATTGAAGAGTTGCGGATTAAGAATAGCTATACTACCTCCTGTAATCTGTTTAGCTCCATTTTCGAAGGCTATTTTTATATCTTCATCTGATTTAATTCCTCCTCCAAAATCTATGTTTAGTGAAGTTTTGGAAGCAATTTCATTTAAAATCCGATGATTCACTATATGATTTGATTTAGCTCCGTCAAGATCTACAAGATGAAGATATTGAATACCGTTTGCTTCAAACTCCTTTGCAACCTCAAGGGGATTTTCATTATATGTTTTTTGTGTGCTGTAATCTCCTTTAGTTAACCTTACACACTTTCCGTCAATAATATCAATAGCAGGAATAATTCTCATAATAACACTATAATTCCAGGAAGTTTTTTAAAATTAATTCCCCGGCGTCACCTGATTTTTCAGGATGAAACTGGGTAGCATAAAAATTGTCTTTTCTCATCGCTGCACTGAATGGCAAAATGTAGTTGCACTTTGCAGTGGTTTGGTCGCATATACCTGCATAATAACTGTGAAGAAAATAAACAGCTTCATCTTTGTTGAAACCATCAAACAGTGGACCGGAGACATTGTAAATATTGTTCCAGCCCAAATGAGGTACAATATCATCTGCAGGGAATTTTTTAACTACTGCATTGAATATTTTGAGACATTCAGTATCTCCCTCTTCTGAGTGAAGGCACATCAGCTGAAGACCTAAGCATATTCCGAGAGTCGGTTGAAGAAGAGATTTAATAACGTCACTTAATCCGTTATCATTCAGATATTTCATAGCTGATTTAGCTTCACCTACACCTGGAAAAATTACTTTGTCTGCTTTTTGAATTTCTTCAATATTGCCTGTAATCATACAAGAGTAACCAAGTCGTTCAACTGCATTCTTTACTGAGGTTATATTTCCTGCATTGTATTCAATAATTGCAACCATTGTATTTACAGATTAGTGGCTGATATGACTTTTTATAATGTCCCTTTAGTGCTCGGGATACCTGTTCCGTCACCCTTTTTAACAGCCATTTTAATGGCTCGTGCAAATGCTTTGAAAATTGCCTCAATTTTGTGATGCTCATTTTCGCCTTCCGCCTTAATGTTAAGGTTGCATTTTGCATTATCACTGAAAGACTTAAAGAAATGCATAAACATCTCAGTAGGCATGTCACCAATAAACTCTCGATTGAATTCAACGTCCCACATCAGCCAGGGTCGTCCTCCAAAGTCGATGGCAACCTGTGCAAGACAGTCGTCCATAGGCAGCATAAAACCATACCTCTCAATTCCTTTCTTTTTACCGAGTGCCTGAATAAAAGCGTTGCCTAGGGCAATACCCACATCTTCTATGGTATGATGCTCATCGATATGCAGATCACCTTTCACAATAATTTTCAGATCCACATTAGCATGTCGGGCAATCTGTTCAAGCATGTGATCAAAGAAACCCAGTCCTGTTGAAATTTCACTCTTGCCTTTTCCGTCAATGTTCAGCTTTACAGTAATTTCAGTTTCTGAAGTCTTACGGAAAACAGATCCTTCTCTTGGTTGAGATTTTAGAAATCGGTAGACCTCCTCCCAATCAGTAGTTGTAAGTGTTGCTTTTGAATCTGAAGCATTACTCAATAATATTGATTTACATCCCATATTTTCAGCCAGTTGCACATCTGTTAGTCTGTCGCCTATAACATAAGAGTTCTCTAAGTCATAATCACCTTTAAGATAATGTTTGAGCATAGCTGTACCCGGTTTTCTTGAGGGTAAATTATCTTTTGGGAAGGATCTGTCAATCAGAATATCACTAAATACTACACCTTCATTCTCGAATGCTTCTAAAATCTTATTTTGTGCAGGCCAAAATGTATCTTCCGGAAAAGATGAAGTTCCCAAACCATCCTGATTACTTACCATTACAAGTTCATAATCCAGTTCACCTGCTATACGCGACAGATATTGAAATACACCGGGATAGAACTCTAATTTCTCCAGACTGTCAATCTGTTCATCCTCTGGTTCAATAATCAGTGTTCCGTCACGATCAATAAAAAGTACTTTCTTCATATTTAATTATAAATGAATTTTCAATCTTCTTTATAGTCCTTTAGTGCATCAACAAGAGCCTCATTTTCTTTAGGTGTGCCAACAGTGATTCGGATACAGTCTGCTACAACAGAGCTTCTGTTTCTGACAATCAGCTTTTTTGATACCAGGTAGTTATATAATTTATCGGCATCTTTGACCTTGACAAGTATAAAATTGGCATCTGTCGGATATATCTTTTTTATTACAGAAAGTAATTCAAATTCCTTAATAAGCAGATCACGTTGTTCTAATATTACATCAAGACGCTGCTGAAATTTAAGGGGTTTTGATAAAGCATTTAATGCCTCTTCCTGATTGAATTTACTAACGTTATACGGAGGCTTGGTTTTATCCATTAACTTAATTATATCTGCACCTGCATAGGCAATTCCGACACGTGCACTTGCCAAAGCCCATGCTTTGCTGAAGGTTTGCATTATGATTAAGTTGGGGAATTCAGATAATCTGCTTATAAATCCCGGCTGGTCGCTGAAATCTATATAAGCCTCATCAACAATAATAATCCCGTTGTATTCGTTCAACAGCTTTTCTACATTCTTCAGGCTATTTCCAGTGGGATTATTGGGAGAGCATAGAAAAAGACATTTTGCATTGTGTGAGAGAATCTCATCAATTTTTAATTCAAAATCGCTGTTTAATGGTACTCTGATAATATTAACGTTGTTGATATTGGCGGATACTTCATACATTCCGTAGGTGGGAGGACAAATGATTACGCTATCTTTTTGCGGTTCGCAGAAAATTCGGTAAACCAAATCGATTATCTCATCACTGCCATTTCCGATGCAAATATTTTCAACCGGAACCCCTTTAATTTCAGACAGAGCCTTTTTTAGTTTTCGCTGATGAGGATCAGGATAACGATTCTTTTTTCCGAAAGGATTTTCGTTGGCATCAAGGAATATTCCATCATCTCCCCAAAACTCGTCACGTGCACTTGAGTATGGTTTTAATGCCCAAATATTAGGACGTACAAATGACCGCAAATCAAACTTCCTCATTCTTATCTTCAATGTTTTGTAAATGTTTTCCGGCAACTGCACCCTGGCGAAGCGTCATTGCATTCTTATGTGCGTATAGTTTTTCAGCTTCTGCCATTGTTTCTACGGCATTACCTATACTTATGATTCCCTCCTCGCTTAGCTGTTGAAATGTGATCTTTTTTATGAAACTGTCAAGCGATACACCGCTGAAAGATTTAGCAAAACCACTTGTCGGCAATGTGTGGTTTGTGCCGCTTGCGTAATCACCTGCACTTTCGCAACTCCAGTTTCCAAGAAAAACTGATCCTGCATTTATTACATCACGACTGACCAGTGCCGGGTTTTCTACTGCCAGAATGAGATGTTCAGGAGCATACATATTGCTGAAGGCCATGCACTCGTCGATGTCTTTGAATAGGATTGCTTTACTGTTCTTGAGTGCCAATGCAGCAATATCCTGTCGTGGTAACGCTGCAAGCTGGTTGTCAATCTCCCTGTTAACCTCTTTAATTATTTTTTTATTGCAAGAAAGCAGGATAACCTGACTGTCCGGTCCGTGCTCAGCCTGAGACAGCAGATCTGCAGCCACAAATGAAGGGTTGCATGTCTGATCAGCAATAACCAGCACTTCACTCGGACCTGCCGGCATATCTATCGCGACACCATAATATTGTGCAGAACGTTTTGCAGCCATTACATATTGATTGCCCGGGCCAAATATCTTATCTACTTTAGGTACAGTTTCAGTTCCGAAAGTCATTGCTCCGATTGCCTGAATTCCTCCTAAGGCAAATATTTTTGTGACACCTGCAAGTTTTGCTGTATAAAGAATAGCTGGATCGATATTACCCTCAGAATCCGGTGGTGTACATAAAACTATCTCGTGGCACCCTGCAATCATTGCAGGTACTGCAAGCATTAAAACTGTAGAAAAGAGTGGGGCAGAGCCACCCGGTACATATATCCCGATGCGTTCGATAGGTCTGGACTCACGCCAGCAAACAACTCCGGGAGCTGTTTCCACCTTAACTATTTCTTCTATATGTGACTTGTGGAATGTCTCTATGTTTTTAGCTGCCAGTTCGATAGACTGTTTAAGACGCTCCGATACCAAATCAGATGCCTTTTCAATTGTTTCACTACTGACAACAAATGAATCCTGATCCGGAAAGTCGAATTTTTTGCTATAGGTTAGTACAGCTTTATCACCTTTCCTGTGTATGTCATAGAATATTTTTTCGACCGTACTCATAAGCTTTTGCTGCTTAATCATCGGTCTCTCGGTTAGTTTTCTCCATTTTGATGGAGAAGGATTTGAAATGGTTTTCATTTTTTTTATTAATCTGAAATTTGATCTATAATATCATTTTTTCAATTGGAACTACAAGTATCCCTTCCGCACCATGGCGTTTAAGTTCATCAATTACATCCCAGAAATCATCGTCGTTAATAACAGAATGGACACTACTCCATCCCTCGTCTGCTAATGGTAAAATACTTGGAGAACGCATACCCGGTAATAATTTCACAATGTCTGGAATAACCTCATTAGGAGCATTCAGCAGAACATATTTTTTCCCTTTTCCGTTTTTATATGCCTTGATACGAAACAGCATTTTTTCAAGGAGTTGTTTTTTTACAGGAGTCAGGTTTTTGTTACTGATAAGTACAGCTTGACTTTTAATTACTGTTTCCACCTCTTTTAATCCATTCATGATTAAAGTGCTGCCTGTACTTACAATATCAAAAATACCATCAGCCAGACCAATACTGGTGGCAATTTCGACACTTCCCCCTAAAGCTTCTATATCAACTTTAATTCCATTGGCACTGAAAAACTTGCTAAGTATTTTAGGGTAACTGGTAGCTACACGTTTACCGTCAAAATAGTCAATTCCGCTATAAATATCATCTTTGGGTATTGCCAGTGATAAACGACAATTGCCGAACCCCAGCTGTTCTACTATCTGCACATTTTTATCCTGTTCCCAAACCTCATTTTCACCGAGGATTCCAAGATCAGCCACACCTTGTTCAACGTACTGTGGGATATCATCATCTCTAAGAAAAAGTACTTCCATAGGAAAATTTGAAGCTACAGTCTTCAATTTCCGGTCTCCGTTAGTAACTTTTATTCCGCACTCTTTCAGCAGTTCAATTGAATTTTCACTGAGTCTGCCACTTTTCTGGATAGCTATTTTTATCTTTTCCACTTCTTTTTTATTTTTTGTTCTGCCTATTATATAATTAACAAAAAACCCGCCTGAATTGATTCAGACGGGTGTATAAATATTTTAAACCGGGTTTGTACATATCTATCTCATCTCGCCTGACTGCAAGTTTGAAAATGATGATGATGAAACCCTTTTACTTTCATTTTGATGTTTTATTGCCGCAAAGTTAATGTAATTATTTTATTAAGAACAAAAAAAGTAGTTTTTTTTCATGAATTACTTTGTGCTTTATAATTAAATGCAAAGTAATGCAGGTTTTTCATTAACATCCTAAAATTTATCAAAAACAATAGAAAAAAGAATTCGACTAACTAAGCTTCACGTTTTTTTATGTAAGTTTGCATCCGATGAAGCAAAAGCTGTTTATATCTGTTTTTATATGGTCTTTTTGTATAGTAGTTCTATACCCTCAGGCCCGTGTAATAATGCCGGATTCAATTGGAAACCAAGTGACGAATGGTTCATTGATAGTCCCACAGGAAACGCAATTGCCTATCGGTCAAAGTAATCAAATAGATCATCTCATCCATGATCACGGAGCTGAGGCTGATTCGTTGCAAAGACTGGCTCAAATGACTATATGGACAATTGATACCAGGACCGGCGATCGTTTCCCTGCGCTTTCAGATACTCTTCTTCATAATTACCAGCATACTACACTTCCGGATGGCGAATCAGTTGCTATGGGCTTTTTAGGACCATTAGGAGCTCCCTCAATTTCGAAAATATTCAACGACAGACCAGAAACAGAACAGTTTGTATTCAATAATCCATATCTATCTTATCTTAAAAAGGCGGAAGATCTTTTATTTGTCAACACACGTGTACCTTATGCAAGGCTCGATTATCAAAGGAGTGGAAACAAGCAGACAAGAGAAGAACAGTTTGGTGCAAGGCTGACATCCAACTTTGGAAAAAGTTTGAATGTCGGACTTGATGTAGATTTATTAAATGCAAGAGGTTTTTATAATTCACAATCAGTAAAACATAATAATTTCTCGCTTTTTGGGAATTATCTTTCAGACAGATTCGAAGGTCACGCGTTTATGAATCTCGGTAAGATCAGCAATTTTGAAAACGGTGGAATAACAGATGAAACATTCATCACAGACCCTGAATCAATACAACAGAGCTTTACACCCAGGGATATACCTGTTAAGTTTACAGATACTTGGAATACTGTAGGTAACAACCGTTTTTTTATTTCAGGAAGGTACAACCTTGGTTACAAAGACACTCCTAAAGACAGCTTAAGTCGTGCCACAGGTGAATTTATTCCAGTTGCAAGTTTGGGTTTCTCATCACAATACACTCAACAATTCCGTCGTTTTTTATCATATGATACAGCCTATGTAAATGTTGATGGAGTTCAGATGCAGAATATTGATCGTTTTTATGCTAACAGATATTATAATGAAGCAGTAGATGACAGTATTCATTACACTTCTTTTAAAAACACTGCTTCGCTCAGTTTACGCGAAGGATTCAAAGAGTGGGTAAAGTTTGGTCTGACAGCTTTTTTAGAATATGATCTTCGGAATTACTCTATGAGGGATACTGTTGGAACAAACAGGCTGCAACACAGGGAGAGTGCTGTAACAATTGGTGGTGTTCTTAACAAACAACAGGGAGATAATCTGCTTTTTAATTTAAGAGCCGATCTTGGTGTTCTTGGTGTGAACCTTGGAGAATTCAGAGCGATGGGGGATGCTGAGACCGGCTTCAATTTAGCAGGAAAACGTGTAATCTTGTCAGCAGATGCCTATATTAAAAATTTAAGACCTAAATATTTACAGAATAATTATTATTCAAAGTACTTCAAATGGAATCACGATTTTGGAGATATCCGCAGAGTTTATTTAGGGGGTAAACTATTTATTCCTTTTACTAATACCACATTAAGTGCCAGTGTTGAAAATATTCAGAACTGGATTTATTTTGATCAGAATAAAAATATTGCACAGGAAAGTGAAAACATTCAGATACTTACCGCCCGTGTGGATCAGAATATCAGTCTGGGAATATTTAACTGGGATAACCAGGTAGTTTATCAGACATCAAGCAATCAGGATGTTGTTCCTCTGCCTGAATTGAGTCTGTACTCTAATATGTACCTGAAAACTAAGATTGTAAACGAATTGACGCTTCAGTTTGGTATTGATGCACATTATCATACCAAATATTATGTACAGGGATATGAACCTGCACTTCTTCAATTTTATAATCAAAAGGAAAAAGAGATTGGGAATTACCCGATTTCAACAGTCTATGCGAATATGCACCTTAAACAGACACGTTTTTTTGTGATGCTGTACAATGTTGCTTCAAGAGTAATTAAACCTCAGGAATATTTCTCTCTGCCCGGTTACCCGGTAAACCCTTTTATTTTTAAAATGGGACTTTCAGTAAACCTTCACAACTAATTATCACCTGAATTGAGTAAATCTGCATTCATACGTATTAAAAAACATCTCATTATCTATTTACTGTCACTGTTATTCATTATTGTATCAGTAATATTAATCGTGAATATTAAAAACCGTGATGAAGTACTTAAAACTCGTGATTATACTGAGATAATTGATTCGGGAGTATTTAATGTGGTAACAGATTACAACCCCATAGGCTATTTTATTTCAGGTGATTCGGTTGCAGGCTTTCAATATGAGATGATGAAAGCACTGGAAGATGACTGGAATGTTGAAGTCAATATAATTCTTGAAAATAGTCTGGATGATAATTTAAAAGGTCTTCAATCGCAGAAATATGATATAGTAGCCCGCAATATAGCGGTTAACTCTGAACTGCGTGAGTTGTTTTATTTCACAGACCCCATCACACTAAACAAATTGGTTTTAATTCAACGAAAAGCTGAACACAACGATAGTATTGAACCTGTCAGACAACATCTCGATCTTGCAAAAAAAAGTATTCACGTACCTGAAGATTCTCCTTCAATTCTAAGACTTACCAACCTGTCAAATGAAATAGGGGATACCATTTTCATAATTAAAGATTCAACCTACGAGACTGAACAGCTAGTTATGATGGTTGCCTCAGGTAGTATCGATTTCACTGTAAGTGATGAAAGAACTGCATTAAAGCTTTCAGAAAAATTACCTGAAATTGATATTGATACTGATATTAGTTTTACTCAATTAGAATCATGGGTAATTAGAAGAGATTCCCCTGATTTATTGGATAGTCTGAACAACTGGTTAAATACGATTAAAGATAGCGAAAGGTTCAGGGAAATCTACAACAAGTATTATCTAAAATAAAAATAAGCTGCACAATTAAGTGCAGCCTATTACTTACTTCTTTGGTTTTGAACAGTAATAATCTGTTTTAACGCCTTCTGCCTGATTCACTTCTGTACATTCGGTTTTCATCTCTATACTTTTTCCATTGATCCAATTTTTCTTTACCAATGATTTTTTCCAGTTCAGCGTCGTTTTCTGCAACGGCTTTTTCACGGAGACCTTGCATCTCAGCACGTCTCGCTTCACGATCTTTTCTTAATTCTTCTCTTTTAGCTCGCTGTTCTTCAACTTGAGCTACTCTTTCCTTTTCATTTTTTTCGAGTAGTGCCTGCACTTTCGCCTTTTCAGCATCAGTTAGTTTTAATTGATCAGCCATAATTTGAGTACGTCTTTCCGGAGTCCAACGGTTTTCGTATCTTGGACGCCTTGCATCTCTCATAGTGTCGTTATTAGTTTGAGCTACTAAAGCACCACTTAACAGGAACATTCCCATAAATAGCATTAATGTTACTTTTTTCATTTTACAGATGTTTTTAATGTGAGTAATTAAATAATTCGATGTTATGACAGTCAAATATATGATAATGTTTAATCAACGCAAATCATTTTAACTTGATTTATACTGCATAAGTTGCATATATACAGTGTTTTAAAGATGTGAATGCAGACTTTGAAGATTAAAATGACTTTTTCGTCGATAAAAAGAACCTGTTGGTCTATAGTAACAAAATTCAAGTTATTTAACAGGTTTCCTTGAAAATATTATATCTTTGTTTAGCTGACACTCTTTTATAATGTAAAATATTTAAGAAAAGTGGATAAGAAATTTAAAGCAGATAACGGACTGGGGAATTTATTCTGGGGAGCTCTTGCCCTGGTATTATTAGTAATAATTGTTTATAAATTTTCTGAATGGTCGAATATATGGTCATACGTACTTTATTTTGTTTTCACGATACTTTTTATAATGTCCACAACAATAAAGGAGTACGTAATAACAGAGCTAAACTTCCTCGAAATTCATTTTGTATTAAAGTTTTTAACAAAAAACAAGCGAATACCGGTTGGCGATATTTTAGGTATCAAAAAACAGAAAAAGAACCAGTTACGTTTAGATTTAGTTAGGGGTTTTGAAGTTATAAGGGTTAAGCAATCAGATATTGACGCAATGATTGATGAGCTTACAGACCGTAATCCCAGAATAAAAGTAGTCAGAGAGGTTGATTAATTTATTCTAAAATATATCTTCTCTTGGGTATTTTTCCTCAACTTTACTAAACTGATACGAGATTATCGTTCCAATAACGAACAGTATAAGGCAGAATAGCAGTGAGCTTATAAAACTTAACCCTGTAATTGCTAATTGTTCTGCTGAAAACGCCGGAAAAACTACTGTAGGAAAGATTGCAAGTGAAGAACCTACTACCATTCCCAGTATAAAATGATACATTCCTGAGTAATACTTTTTGAAAAGCCAGGCAGCCACCTTTGCGAATAGCAGAACACATATTACAAATCCAACAATCAGAGGAATAATGACTAAGAAGTCAAAATCTTTTATTCCTGTTGCCATTTTATCATACAATCCAAAATAAATAAGAAAGTTGGAAGGACTCATGCCCGGTATAATCAACCCAAGACCCATAAGCAGTCCGGATCCAAGCCATACCAGTATATTTGGAGATACTTCAGTTAGTTGACGTCCACCTACAAGCATTAATGAGAAGATAGCCAGTGTTGAGATTATAAGAATCACCTTATCAGATGATTTTCTACCCTGTTTACCTGCAGTCTTATATAGTGAAGGGAATGTACCTGCTACAAATCCGACAAAAAGACAAACGAATTGTGCAGCATATTTTCCGAATGCTTTTTCTACAACTACTGCAAAGAGAACTATACCAATGGCAGCACCAATTGCAACAGGCAGGAAAAACATGACATTTTTTACAAAATTATGTTTCAGATTAGCCAGAAATCTTATCAGTGGATCATATATTCCGAAAATAACAGCTAAAACACCACCTGAAAGTCCGGGAAGTATAAATCCAACACCCACAAGTGCACCTTTTAATAGTCGTATAAACCAGTCAGAAATTGGGTTAATATGTTTTACACCTTTATTATCCTTAGATTTCAGCTCTGGGGTTTCTTCACTAGTTTGCTCTATCATTACTTTATTTATTTTGACAAAGATAATGTTTAATTAGAAAAATGTGTGTATTATATTTATCTCTTGTAGTTTTGCCATGTCTGCAGGATTAGTTCCGGGCTGTCCTTCAGGTACATCAGTATTTAGCTTTTGAAAATGAGCTTCCCAAAATGGATCTGATTCGCCGGACTCTTTATTCTTAAATGACATCTCGAGTGGTTCAAAAATATGATTCCCTGTAGAATCAATAAATGAAAATCTAACTAACTCACTACAATAAAATGAGTCGTTACACTCGTCATAAAAATAATCGTATTCCTTTCCCATATGTGTAGATGCAGTTTTCAAGGCCTCGGGTATAGTATATCGTAATTCAGGAATCAGTCTGCCTACCGCAATTAACTTTTTACCGTCAATATCTGCAGCTTCAGCAAAGAATTCCTCCAGAGTACTTTTAATGACGCCGCCCTTTGTCGTTGCTTCAATCACAAAAATTGTATCATCTTCTACAGAAACAATTCCAACGTGTGAATAGGGTATTTCATCGTTCTTAGATGTGCTTTCCTGTATAGCAGAAGTGAAGTCTGAATCACTTGAGCCAACAGAAAAGAGCAGATCTCCGCTCTGATATTTAAACGTCTTATCCGGATAACTGCAGCCGTTAAACAAAAACATCAGTGATATTAATGAAGCTGTAAATGTAGTTTTAGATATATAATTTCTGAAAATATTTAAAATCATCTATTTCTAATTGTTTATTATCTCTTGCCAAAAAGCCCTCCCAGCAATCCACGGGAAATTGTTTTTCCGAGTTGATAGCTGATTTGACGCGTTGTGCTTTTACCCACCTGTTGTAAGAGTTCACCTAAAATACCCTGTTCTTCTTTTCTTCTTCTTGCATCTGCCCTTTTAGCTCTTTCAGCTTCTCTGGCTGCTTTCTCTTCTTCTTTCTGAATTCGGATGCGTTCTTTCTCTTCAGCAGCCATACGTCGCTCTTCAGCCAGAAGATCTTGTTTTTGGGATAGTATTTCGTATGCAGACTCTCTGTCGATCAGTTCTTCATAGACACCGTAAATAAGAGATCTTCTGATAATCTGGTCTCTTTCGCCTACAGTAATTGGTCCAATTTGTCCCTGCGGAGGCAGTATATTGGCTCTTTCCACCATTTGAGGAGCACCTTTCTCATCGAGGAAAGAAACAAGAGCTTCACCTGTATTAAGTTGTGTAATTGCTTCTTCTGTTTCAAACTTAGGATTTGCCCTGAATGTATTTGCTGCCACCTTAACGGCTTTCTGGTCGTTAGGAGTATATGCCCTCAGAGCATGCTGAACTCTATTACCAAGCTGACCTAAAATTGTCTGTGGAATGTCTGCAGGATTCTGAGTACAAAAATAAACTCCTACTCCTTTTGATCGAATTAGTCTAACAATTTGTTCCACTTTCTCCAGCAACGAATTTGGCATATCGTTAAACAGCAAGTGAGCTTCATCAAAAAAGAAAACAAGTTTTGGCTTCTCAAGATCACCCACTTCCGGAAGTGTTTCGTATAAATCGTCGAGTAACCACAAAAGAAAAGTGGTGTACACTCTGGGTGAGTTCATAAGTTTATCAGCAGCAAGTATGTTAATTACACCTTTGCCTTGTTCTGTTTGGATAAAGTCGGTTATCTCCAGGTCAGGTTCACCGAAAAATTTATCAGCCCCTTCACTTTCAAGTCTCATTAAACCTCGTTGTATAGCACCAATACTTGCCGGAGATATGTTGCCGTATTTAGTCGTAAATTCTTTACGGTTATCACCTATGAACTGCAGCATCTTTTGAAGATCTTTAAGATCCAGAATAAGAAGATTGCTGTCATCAGCAATTTTGAAAGCCATTGTGAGTATAGCACCCTGTGTTTCATTAAGTCCAAGAAGTCTCTCAAGCAAAAGAGGGCCCATTGAGGTAACAGTAGTTCTTACAGGATGTCCCTGTTCTCCGAATACATCCCAGAAACGTACAGGAAAAGGTTTATACTCAAACCCTTTGTCTTTAAGATTATAACCATCAACTCTTTTATTAACACTTTCTTTATTTCCTCCAACTTTTGCTACTCCTGAAAGATCTCCTTTCATGTCAGCAGCAAATACAGGTACTCCCATCTCACTGAAAGTCTCAGACAGAGTCTGCAGTGTAACTGTCTTACCGGTACCTGTAGCTCCTGTAATTAGTCCGTGACGGTTTGCCATTTTAGGTATCAGACACACCTCGGATTCATCATTAATGGCTATAAAAGCGCGTTTGCTGTTGTCAAACATACTGAAAAGAATTTAGGTTTGTTAATGGAACAAAGTTAAGTAAATAATTTAAAAGTTCAATCCTGTTTACTGTTCGATGTTAATTCTTTTATTTTTACAAAATTATAGTTTATCTTTACAATCTTCTATTCATTGATTAAAGCTGTTAAGGGATACCTTTTCAGTGTTTTGTGCGTTAACTTTTTAACAAATATGAAACGAACAACCTTATTATTAACACTAATATTTTTAACAACTTTTTCTGTATTGTCACAGAAAGCTTTATCACACTACCTTTTTCCTGAATTCACACAAGGAGTTGTTCTCATGAAAAGCGGAGAAGAAAATCCGGCGCTACTAAACTATAACTTGGTTACTGAAGAGATGCTATTTGATCAGGGAGGACAGATCTTAGCATTTGCTGAAGTAACAATTAATAACCTTGATTCTGTATTTATTGCAAACAGAAAATTTGTTCTAAACAACAAAAACAAATTCGTGGAAGTGTCAGAAGGTAATGGTTATAAACTTTATATTGAACATAAATGCAGATTGCTTCTTCCCGGAAAACCGGCCGGATATGGAGGTACCAGCCAAACCTCGGCAGTTGATATCTATTCAAGCATATTAGATGGCGGAATGTGGCATAAATTAGAGCTGCCTGATGATTATAAGATAAAACTCTTTAATGTGTATTGGATTGATAATGGTTCAGGAGTAAAAGAGATCAGATCAGAAAGGCAATTGAAGCGTTTCTACGGCAAAAACAGAGATTTATACAATAGTTTTATTAAAGAACATAATCTGGATTTTGATAATTATGAGTCTGTAAAAGAGTTAATTCACTATATCGAATCAAATTCAAAATAAACATCAATTCTATGAAACACTTTATAACAATACTTTTAGCAATGTATATAATAAGTCTCGGAGCATCAGCACAACAAAGTTATGTACCCACAGAAGAAAATCTTGCAAACAGGAAGGAGTTTCAAGATATGAAATTTGGAGTTTTTATTCATTGGGGAATTTACAGTATGATGGCAGACGGTGAATGGATCATGAATAATAAAAACCTCAACTATGAAGAGTATGCACTTTTAGCCCAAGGCTTTTATCCTTCAGAGTTCAGTGCTGCCAAATGGGTCTCGGATGTAAAAGCATCGGGTGCCAAGTATATCTGCATTACTTCGCGCCATCACGACGGCTTTTCAATGTTCGGTACAAAGCAGTCACCTTATAATATAGTTGATGCCACTCCTTTCAAGCGTGATGTAATAAAAGAACTTGCAGAAGAGTGTCATAAACAGGATATTAAGCTTCACTTTTACTACTCTCTGCTCGACTGGAGCAGGGATGATTATTTCCCAATTGGCAGAACTGGTCGCGGAGTGGGTCGTACTCAAAATGGGGAGTGGGAAACCTACCACAGCTTTATGCTGAATCAACTAACTGAACTATTGACAAATTACGGTGAAATCGGAGCAATATGGTTTGATGGTATGTGGGATCAACCGGAAGATTTTGATTGGAAGATAAGAGAAATATATGACCATATACATGCAATTCAGCCCGGATGTTTGATTATAAACAATCACCACCTTGCGCCTATTGAAGGGGAGGATGGGCAAACATTTGAAAAAGATTTACCCGGTCAGAATCAATCGGGATATTCTTCGACTGCAACAGTCGGACAACTGCCTCTCGAAACATGTGAAACTATGAACCGAACATGGGGTTATAGTATAACAGATAAGGATTATAAATCGGAAAAAGAATTGATCCATTATTTGATTAAGGCAGCAGGTAATAATGCTAATCTTTTAATGAATGTAGGACCTCGCCCTAATGGAGAGTTCCCTGATATTGCTATCGAAAGGTATAATGCAATCGGAAAATGGCTTAAAGAGTATGGCGAGACAATCTACGAAACCCGAGGTGGTTTTATTGCTCCCCGTGACTGGGGTGTTACAACACAAAAAGACAATAAGCTCTATGTGCATATACTAAACCTAAAGGATGATTTTCTGTATTTGCCAATAATTGATAAAGATATTATCTCTGTTAAAAGGTTTATTGATGAGAAACCAATTCAATATATTCCTGCAGATAAGGGTGTACTTATTAACTTAAGCGAAGTTCCGGATGAAATTGATTATGTTCTGGAAATCGATTTGTTATGATGCTCTTAAAGATTAATGCATATTGCAAAAGAAACAGCAATAAGAAAACCGGAAAGCGAGGTAGGTTTCAAATAAGGGTCGAGATCTGACCCTTCTTTTCTCTGTATCTGAGTAAGAATCCTGAATAACAAGAGAAAGAAAAGAAGATAAACATATCTGTACCAGGGTGACGGTTCGTATATTATATTAAATCCAAGGAAACTGAAAAAAGAGGTGAAAGTTAAAATGGTATGATACATCTTGGATTTGTACAGACCTAATTTTACTGCAACTGTAAGTTTACCTGATGACCTGTCATTATCCAGATCTCTCATATTGTTTATATTCAGTATCATAGTACTGATAATTCCAAGCCCTATTGCAGGAAGCATAGGTTTGAAATCCATAATATGAGTATGTAGAAAATAGGTACCAATTACTGGTACGGGACCAAAAAAGAAAAATGCAAACAGATCACCCCAACCTCTGTATCCGTAAGCATTTTTGCCCATTGTGTAGGACAGTGCAGCTAATATACATACTGCTCCTATACCCAGAAGGATTGTCGAGTTGAATCTGTTTATGTATGGATAAGCTTTGGCAACCAGTGTAATTCCTGAAACTATGCAGATTAAAACGAAAACAACTATTGCATTTTTCATATCCCTTACAGATATAGCACCACCCTGTAAGGATCGTGTCGGTCCCTGCCTTTTACCTGTTGTGTCGGTACCTTTCAGATAATCACCCAGATCATTTGCGAGATTTGCCAGTACCTGTATTGACAGTGCCAGCAAAAGAGCAATAAGAAAAACTGTTAAACTGAATTTTCCTTCATGAAAAGCGATTCCGCTTCCCAGTATTACAGTTGCAAATGCCAGAAAAAGCGTGCGAAGCCGGAAAGCGGATATCCACTGTTTTATCGTTGCCATTAACCCTCAGCAGGAATTAGTATGATCTTGCAAAAATTACTCTTTGCTTTGAAGGTTTGCCGGTCACAATACATTTACCCGGTGTTTTATCACCTTCTAAAGGTATACAGCGAATAGTAGCTTTAGTATCGTTTTTGATCAACTCTTCTGTCTCTGCCGTTCCATCCCAGTGACACAATAGAAATCCTCCTTTTTCAATCTCTCTCTTGAAATCATCATAAGAATCTACCTCACGGGTTTGAGAAGCACGAAAATCCAGTGCTTTTTTATAAATATTCTCCTGAATTTCATCCAGAAGATTTTTAATGTGATCTTCTATACCATCACACGATAGAGTCTCTTTTGTCAAAGTGTCACGTCTTGCAACCTCGATAGTATTATTTTCAAGATCACGAGCACCTATAGCTAAGCGAACGGGTACACCTTTCAGTTCATATTCCGAAAATTTCCACCCCGGTTTTTTATTATCTGCATTATCGTATTTTACACTTATACCAAGTGCTTTCAATTTCTGCACTATACCTGCAACCTTTTCATTAACAAGTTGCAACTGTTCGGCGTTTCTGTAAATAGGTACAATCACAACCTGATAAGGGGCAAGCTTAGGAGGCAATACGAGTCCGTTATCATCTGAGTGCGACATTATAAGAGCTCCGATCAATCGGGTTGAAACTCCCCACGAAGTAGCCCAAACATACTCTAATTTCCCTGTTTGATCAGCAAACTGAACATCAAATGCCTTAGCAAAGTTTTGTCCCAGAAAATGTGAGGTTCCGGATTGTAATGCTTTGCCATCCTGCATTAATGCTTCAATAGTGTATGTGTCAATTGCACCTGCAAATCTTTCAGATTCAGATTTGAAGCCTTTTACAACAGGCATCGCCATATATTTTTCTGCAAACTCAGAATAAATGTTGATCATTCGCTCTGTTTCTTCAATAGCCTCTTCTTTCGTGGCGTGAGCAGTATGGCCTTCTTGCCATAGAAATTCGGTTGTTCGCAAAAATAGTCTGGTTCTCATTTCCCAGCGAACAACGTTAGCCCATTGATTAATAAGTAGAGGCAGATCTCTATACGATTGTATCCAGTTTTTAAAAGTACTCCATATAATTGTTTCAGAAGTCGGTCGTACCACTAATTCCTCCTCAAGCTTTGCTTCGGGGTCTACGATTACACCGCTTCCATTAGGATCGTTTTTCAATCGGTAATGGGTTACAACTGCACACTCTTTTGCAAAACCTTCCACATGGTCAGCTTCCCTGCTTAGATATGATTTAGGTATAAACAGTGGGAAGTATGCATTTAAATGTCCTGTTTCTTTAAACATATCATCCAGCTGTCGCTGTATTTTTTCCCAAATTGCAAAACCATAAGGTTTAATTACCATACATCCGCGTACTGCTGAATTTTCTGCCAAATCAGCTTTTATAACTAAATCCTGGTACCACTGAGAAAAATCTTTACTTCTGGGAGTAATCTCCTTCAATTCTTTTGCCATTACGTCTTTATACTATTTGTAATTGTAGGTGCAAAGATAACACCAAATGAGTAATTTTACTATGAGATATTCTGAATAATTATGAAAAACACTTTTTTTGTATCATTCTCTCTTCTTTATATTTCCCCTGAAATGAGAAAAATATATTCCCGGAATACCTATTATTGCAAATATAATAAAACCCCATCTCAAAACTATTAGAAATAGATGGTCTGATACTGCCTCTATTGATTGATTACCGAAGTTAAACGATATTAGCAAAGTTATTATACTCATGCTGATAATCTGTCCAAATACTCTCATTGAGGCTGCAAGTCCGGATGCCTGACCATACTGACTGCGCTCCACAGAGCTCATAATAGTATTCATGTTTGGTGATGAGAAGAGTGCGAAGCCTAAACCTACCCAAATCAGAATAGTAACAATTTGCCAGATAGGAGTGTCAGCACCCAGAAAAGCAAGCATGCCCAGTCCAAGAGTACACATTGCCATTCCGGTGGTAGCTAAATATCGTGGTTGTATCTTATCAGATGCTTTGCCTACTAGAGGTGAAAAAACAGCCATCATAATGGGTTGTGCAATAATTACTGCACCTGCTTCCCTGGGAGAAAGGTTTAGTATCTTTTGTAAGTATAGACTGATAAAGAAACCGATTGCAAATGTTGAAGTATAGTTTATAAGTGCAGCCAAACTTGAGTAGGTGAACAGCCGGTTATGTGTAAATAATTTTGTGTCAAGCAGTGGAAATCTGACTTTACTCTCTGTTTTCCAAAATATTGCCAATAGTATCAGTGACACTGCCATTATAACCCAACCCTCTGTTGAAGGAATTTGAGAAGAACCATAAACCAAAGTGACTAAGCCGGTCATGAAAAGTAATGTGCCATAAGGATCTCCCTTTTTGGGATCCCGAGTAATGCTTTTATCACTTTTTAGAAAAACCATTGAAACGATAAGAGTGATAATGCCTAAGACAGTTGCAATACTAAAAAGCATTCGCCACCCGATCTGTTCAGTAATAATTCCTCCGACTGCCGGTCCCAAAGCCAGTCCAATGTATACAGATGATACTGAAATTCCGAGAACCTGTCCTCTCTTGTTAGCCGAAAAAGAAGAAACCAATATAGCCTGCCCTGTAGTTCCTGTGAAAGCTGCTCCAATACCCTGAACAAAACGAGCTGCAATAAGCCAGTATCCGTTGGGTGCAACATAACAAACGAAAGAAGCAATTATAAATAATATAAGACCGAGCTTAAAAATTTTTCTGTTATCTGTTCTGTCACCCCAACTTCCTGCCGGTATCATAAACATAGCCATTCCAAGAATAAAGGAGGTAATAATCCAGCTAAGTTCAATAGCACTGAGTGATAAGTCTTTTTCTATACTTGGCAATGCAATATTTACTGCAGATACCAGAAATGTACCCATAAAAGAGGTTATTGCAACAACAGAAAGTATAGAGAGATTTCTTCTTTTATCAGCCATAAGAATTGATTACTCATACGATTTAAACTTAATACCGTATGAATAAGTTTTACCTGTTAATTTTAAAAATTAGTTTCTTTAAAAGTAAACTAGTATGTTTCCCTTACATGCTTTAAAGTAACAGGAGTTTTCTCTGCGCCTTTAAGTTCAGGGGAGGTTATGATGATTGTTCTTTCTTCACCCGGCAGCAAATCAATGAAGTTATCACTGAACTGAGCACCCAAAACCGGTACTTCGATAAAAACATCTTTAGCCAGTTTCTCGCTTTTGAGTGTGACAGTATATTCGCCATCCTTATAAGAAATCCTGCTTTCTATTTTAGTTTCAGGGAGGTCAAGCTTATTGGGCCAAAAGAAAAAATAATCTTTAGTTGAAATAATATTTCCATCACGATCACTCAGATATGCATGGATCATAGTATGTGATTTATCCGATTCACTCACAAGATCTGAGATACTGAATGTTTTCACAATTTTACTGTTATTAGCTTCAGCAATTACATTTTCACTTAACTCTGTCTTTATGCCTTCTGAGAAATCCACAACCTTCACTGTCAGCTGCAAGTCGTTGCGATCGTCAAGATAATCCGACATAGTGTAAAAATTCAGATTTCCATCTTTATTTTCCACACCTAAAGCAAGTGGCGCAAATACATCCCTCATACGGTAATGCTGTGCTTTCCAGTTGTTGTAGTAATCAATACTTGACCATGAAACTACAGGCCAGCTGTCATTTATTTGCCAGTAAAGTGCTCCCATACAATAAGGCCTGCCTCTTCGCATAGCTTCAACCGATTCCTCCATACCGTTGCCCTGCATAACCAAACCCAGATATACAAAATCCTCAAAGTTTTTGGGTTCATGATAATACATATCCATATACTTCTTTATAAGTGAGTTACCCGTTGATGCTTTCTGATGTACTTTCATTACATCACTCTCCAGAGACCACTGATCGGGTTCGGCAAAGGTTTTTATGGTCTTCATTTCAGGAAACGACTGAAAACCAAATTCACTTGCAAAGCGGGGTAACCTGTCGGCCATCGCTTCAAAAGGAAGTTCACCGTACCATAAACCCCAATCATGAACGTCGCCGATATTAAAAAGGTCCGGTCTTCCCCAGTTTGCAACATCGGGCGATCCGTGAACATAATTACGTGTTCCGTCGTATTCACTTACAAGTGATGGTAATAGTTCACGGAATGTTTTATCATATCCTTCAAACCAGCCATCCATAATTTCCTTGGGAACAGTTTTGCCCCATCCCCAGTAATTCAGTCCTTCCCAAACCTCATTATTGCCACACCAATATGCCAGTGAAGGGTGGTTTCTGAGTCTTTTGATATTATAAATTGCCTCATCCCTCACATTTGCAAGAAAATTGACATCTGAGGGGTAGGCTGTACATCCAAAAATAAAATCCTGCCATACCAGAATACCTCGTTCATCTGCCTGACGATAAAACTCTTCATTCTCATAAATACCGCCTCCCCAGACACGTACAAAGTTCATATTGGCACCGGTCAGATTATCAAAAAACCTTTCATAAAAATCTGAATCCTGCTGAGTTGTAAGTATTTTTCCAGGTATATAATTTGAGCCTTTTGCAAATATCGGAATACCATTCACTTCAAAGTAATAAGATTTTCCATGCTCATCCTCTTCAAAAATATGACGTATAGATCTTAAACCGGTTCTGACAGTTTTTTCTGCAATAATTTTATCTTCAACAATCAGTTTCGCTGTAAAATCATACATGTTTTGTTCACCCCAGTTTACCGGCATCCAGAGTTGTGGATTGCTGATTTCCAAAGGAATAGTAAAATAATTCCATCCCGGCATGAGTCCCACTTTTTCCTCAATCGAATTACTGTTTTCCTCAAAAACATATTCAATCGACAAAGTAGCTTCTATCTGATCTTGATTATCGTAATAAAGCTCTATTTGATGCTCTGTAATTGCCTTTTCACTGTCTATTGAAGTCTGTTTCACATAATAATCCTCAATAATAGCATCGTTATAAAAAAGTATTGAAACAGGTTTCCAGATGCCCATCTGCACTATACGGATTCCCCAATCCCAGCCAAAATGATATGGTGCCTTGCGATTATAGACACTAAGTTTTTCATCCCTGTGGTCATTTCCGGCAGGATACTCATATCCAAAAGTCTCACGAGCAGGCATCATACGCTCTATAGGAGAATAAAATCGAATATACAAACTGTTTTCACCTTCACGAAGCATGTTTTTTAGAGATACTTTGTATCCAACAAACATATTCTCTGTTTGTAATATTCTTGAACCATTCAAAAAAACATCTGCATGAGTATCCAAACCTTCAAAAAATATTACAGCATCATCATACTGCAATTGTTCTGCTGTAACTTCAAAAGTCTTTCTGAAATCCCAGTTTTTATCCTCAACCCACTGAACCAGCTCTTCATTGGTACCGTAATAGGGATCGGGAAGTACTCCATGGCGTATTAAATCTCGTTGAACAGATCCCGGTACTTCGGCATCATACCACACATCAGTTTCGTTGTCCTGATCTGAGCCTTTTAACTGAGAAAATTGCCAGCCAACATTTAAATGCATTACTTCACTTTGCTGAGCTATTAAAAATGAAGGCATAAAAATTAGCAGGAAAATTATTATTTTACGCATACTCTAATATTTAAAATCGTTAGTTATAAATTATTGTTTGGTTGAATTTTAGCGCTTTATTGTAAATATTTTGCAACTACATAAGTGTTACATTAGTATAACCTCGGTCGCTTCAACTTCGATAATTATCGAGGTTGATACGAGGTTGATACGTATATGCTACGAAGGTGCTTTGGGCGAAGTACGATAGATGTATGGGTAATAACTTATCTAAAATCATATTAATTACCGCTTTTTTAATTATTAAATCATTAAATTTGCTTTGCTCTATTTATTTATGTTTTAAAGTTAATTCATTTTTCGGATAGAATAAAGCAAGTAGAGATTATTTTTAGTAAAAGGTGTATGGCCGGGAATAAGGAAAATAAAAGAGTTGAGTTTTTAGCTCATTATAAAAAGATATATTCAATCCTTCGGGATGAGTGGAATACAAAACAAACAGGATTGCTAAAACAGATTCTTTTGGATTATATAAAATCCTGTGAAAAAGACACTCAGGAAGATGTCAAAAATGAAATTTGGGCTGATATCAGAACTACATTAGTAGCCATAGATGAGATTGGTTTGAAGCAATCATCTGTGTGCGCTATAATGCTTATACATCCTGTTTCGAAGGGATTATATACTGTAGAAAAAACGAAAACCGATTTTGGTGAAGATACATCTGTAATACTTAACGGACTAATTAAAATAAGCGAGTTTAGTGATAAAAAGTCTGCTGTAGAGTCTGAGAATTATATAAAACTGCTGCTTTCAATTGCTGAGGATATAAGGGTTGTATTTATAATGATAGCTCAGCATCTGAGAATGATGAGGGAGGCAAAATTGACAACAAGTTCTCAGAGACTCGATTTGTCAGTGGAGTCAACCTATTTGTATGCCCCACTGGCACACAGATTAGGCTTTTATACCATAAAATCGGAACTCGAAGATCTTTCTTTGAAATACACTGACAGGGAAACTTATGATTTTATTGCAGGTAAGCTTAATGAGACAAAACGATCCAGAGATAAATATATTTCTGAATTTATTGAGCCTGTAAAAGAGCGACTGGATAAAACCGGTTTTAAATATGATATTAAGGGTCGTACAAAATCAATTAACTCGATTTACAACAAACTGAAGAAGCAGAAGATTGAGTTCGAGAATATCTACGACCTTTTTGCCATTCGTGTAATATTGGATGCTCCTGTTGAACAGGAAAAAGCCCAGTGCTGGCAGGTTTACTCCATAATAACCGATATGTATCAACCTAATCCTAAAAGGTTGAAGGATTGGTTGTCAATACCAAAAAGCAATGGGTATGAATCGCTCCATATCACAGTAATGGGTCCTGACTCAAAATGGGTTGAAGTTCAAATACGTTCAAGGAGAATGGATGAAATTGCTGAACGCGGACTGGCAGCTCACTGGAAATATAAAGGGCTGAAGGGTGAATCCGGACTCGACAGTTGGCTTAAGACACTTAGAGAGTCGCTTGACGATAAAGAGACAAACATCACTCAGAAGCTTTCTGATTTTAAGCTGGACCTCTACGATGAAGAGATTTTTGTATTTACTCCAAAAGGAGATCTCTTTAAGTTGCCTAAAGGTGCAACGGTACTGGATTTTGCATTTTCAATACATACAAAATTAGGTGCCACGTGCATGTCCGGTAAGGTGAATGGAAAAAATGTTCCCATAAAACATATTCTGAAAAGTGGCGATCAGGTAGAGATTAATACCTCATCACACCAAACTCCGAAACAGGATTGGCTTAATTGTGTCGTGACATCAAAAGCTAAGACCAAAATCCGTCAGTTGCTGAAAGAGGAGGCAGGAAAACAGGTTGATATTGCAAAGGAGACTCTTTCGCGAAGGATGAAGAACCGAAAGATTGAGCTGGATGATTCTCATCTTATGCAGCTGATAAAGAAGCTTAGATACAAGACGGTTACAGATTTTTATGTTGATATTGCAAACGGTAAAAATGACATTAACTGGGTTATAGACCGATATCTTGAGATTGAAAGCAGAAGCCATGAAAGCAGGGAGCCACACTCAACAATAAGTGCAGAAGAGTTTACATTAAAAACAACTGAATTAGAAAACACGGGCACAGATGAGCTGATTATTGATCAGAACCTTACAGGGATTGATTATAAACTCGCTAAATGCTGTAATCCGATCTATGGTGATGAAATTTTTGGTTTTGTATCTTCCCAGGGGATAAAGATCCATAGATTCAGTTGCCCCAATGCTCATGATCTTTTTTCACGCTTTGGATACAGAGTGTTAAAAGCCCGGTGGTCGGGCAAAACCAGTTCATCTAATTACACTATAATACTAAGGGTAATCGGAAATGACCAGATCAATATAGTTGCTAACCTGATGTCTATCATCTCTAAAGAAGAAGGAGTTCAGATGAGATCAATTTCAATTGATTCCAACGACGGCCTTTTCCAGGGAAATATTACTGTAATGCTTGCGAACACTTCTATGCTGGAACAGTTGATTAAAAAGCTTAAAGCAGTGAAAGGGGTTAAATCAATTACCAGGCTTAATTAACATTAACTATTGATCGGCTTCTTCCGGTGTATCAGCAGCGTCAGGCAGTGTATCAGTGTGTTTTGGCTCAGGTATTACAAAATCAGCCAATAGCTGCTGAACATAATCTTTTTCAAAATCCTGAGGTCTGAGTATCTCTTCGTCGTACTTTAACAGGTCAATATCTATTACGACCTTGCCCATATATTTATCTTTTGGTGTACGACCAACAGCCCTCTCTGTCTGCTTAATCTTACTAATTATTTCTTCCTGCGACATTTCGGTTTCAAAACTTGCAAGAATATTTCGGAACAGATATTTAAAATTGTCATCTTCCGGTTCAGACAGAATTGGATCACTGAAAATGATATCGGGGAATACGTAAGAAAGCATACGCTTCGCTTTATCTATATTTGTTTTTGCAAACGTATTGGACCCTATGCTAAGTAAAATTGTGCTCATACTGATAAATTGAAACACAAACGTACAAAAAAAAAAGGATTTATATAAGCCGCATTTAGAAAACGTTTAAATGTTTGTCCTAATAATCATTAATGGCTACAGGCATTTAATCAAAATTTCTCTTGCGACATCACCAGTTACATTGCGGTTCTCACCAAATGAAACCCCACGCTCATTGAAACGACGAGCTATTGTTTCAATTGTATCTTCTCCTACTCCTTCTTCTGAGAGTCTTGTTGTTAATCCAAGTGAGCGGTAGAACTCTTCAGTTTTTTCTATTGCTTTGTTCACTCTTTCTTCTTCAGACCCCTCAGTTATATTGAAAATCCTTTCACCATACTGTAGCAGCTTGTCATGTTTCTGTTCCTTCAATACACTTAATGTTCCAGGCATTACTATAGCCAACGAATGACCGTGTGTGATACCATGCAGTGCAGTTAATTCATGCCCGATCTGATGTGTTGCCCAATCCTGGGTTATGCCCATCCTGATGAAATCGTTGAGAGCAAGTGTTGCTGAAAGCATATAGTCGGCCATAAGATCATAATCCTTAGGATTTTCTTTTATTTTTGGAGCGATCTCTATTATTGTCAAAAGCAAACCCTCAGCCCATCTGTCCATTATTCTCGATTGTCCTGGAGTTGTCATATACTGTTCAAGTACATGCGTATAAGCATCAGCAAGTCCGCATGCAATCTGATGTTCAGACAGTGAATATGTTACCTCCGGATCGAGTATGGAGAATTGAGGATAATTTCCTCCAAAAGAGAACTTCTCATGTGTCTCTTCTCTTGTAATTACTGCCCCGCCATTCATTTCCGAACCGGTAGCAGGCACTGTCATTACTGACGAAAAAGGGATCTGTTTTTCAGCGATTCCGCCCAGTACTATATCCCATGCGTCTGTATCAGAGGCAATTCCTGCAGCAATAAGTTTGGTCCCGTCCAATACTGAGCCTCCGCCAACAGCAAGTAAATAATCAATTTCTTTTTCTTTTCCCAGTTTTATAGCTTTTCTGAGTGTTTCTACACGCGGATTAGGTTCAATTCCCCAGAATTCGGTATAATTTCTTCCTTTTAGAGCATTTTTCACCTGGTCGTATACACCATTCTTCGTAACACTTCCACCTCCGTAAGTTATCAAAAGGTTCACATCTTGTGGTATAAATTCAGAAAGCTTTTCTATTTGACCCTTTCCAAAAACCAGTTTTGTTGGGTTCTGAAAAATAAAGTTCTTCATATATTTAAAATTATTTTTGGCATCAGTAATATTTATTACTTAAACGATTATACATCCTACTTGTTCGAAATGTTTTAAAAAAATATATTATAACAAGTCTTCAAATATATAACAATATTTATATTAACATTGCAATTATTTTTATAATTTTATGTTTGTAAGGGATTTGTTTATCTATCATGAAACAACTTTAACTGTTGTATATTTGTTTTAAATAATACATTAATTTAAAAATTAAATCTATGGGTACTGTAATTCTTATTTTGTTTATCCTGATCGTAATTGTTGTTATGTATGGGGTTTCTGTATATAACAAGCTTGTGAGACTCCGTACAATGGTTCAGGAAGCCTGGAGTGGCATAAATGTTCAGTTGAAAAAGCGACATGATTTGATTCCTAATTTGGTAGAAACTGTAAAAGGCTATGCTACTCACGAGAGAGAAACATTCGATAGTGTCACTAAAGCAAGGGCCGGAGCGATGCAGGCAAATGACGTAAAATCGCAGGAAGCTGCAGAGAATAATTTAAACGCAGCTTTAATAAGGCTGCTGGCTGTTGCGGAGCAGTATCCAGAGCTTAAGGCTAATCAGAATTTCCTGCAATTGCAAGATCAGCTGAGTCTTATTGAATCGGATATTGAAAAATCCAGACGTTACTATAATGGCACTGTTCGTGAGAATAACATCCTTGTTGATACTTTTCCAAGCAATATTATTGCCGGAATGTATAAGTTTACAAAATCATTATTCTTTGAATTGGAAAACGAAGCTGAAAAAGCAGTTCCAAACGTACAATTCTAATGCGTTATATTAATATCTTAATTTTTCTGCTTTTCTCCACGTTGTCTATTGCAGCTCAGGAGGAGAAAATTTACTCGTTTCATTCGGATATCGTGGTTGAGAAATCAGGAATGATTAGAGTCAAGGAGGAGATTCGAATATTTTCGAAAGGTGATATTTTCAAACGGGGGATAACAAGGACGCTGCCACTAAACAGAAGCGACATACATAACAACCTCATAAGGATGGATTACACGGTGAGCGGGGTGCTTATGAATGGTAATCCTGTTAACTTCTTTACAGAAAAGGAGAGTGGGGATCTGGTAATTTATGTAGGCGACAGAAATATACTTCTTGAACCGGGGTTTTATAATTATGAAATTAACTATGAATCCGCAGGGCAGATTGGTTTTTTTGAAGATTATGACGAGCTGAGCTGGAACGTAAATGGTGTATCAGATAAAATGACAGACAGCGTGAGTTCAGTTGTCCGTTTGCCCGAGGAAGCAAGAATTATAAGTTCACATTGCTACACAGGGAGAATCGGATCTGAAGATAGTGACTGTTTCTCTGAAACTAATGACGATGGATCTTTGAAAACATTAGTGACCAATTTGTCGCCTAACGAGATGCTTACTGTTTCGGTGGGTTTTACAAAAGGTGTCGTTACTCAACCTGCAGGATTTGAACCTAAAGTTTTCACATGGTTCGATAAAAACGGAATGGCTTTAGTCAGTGCGATTTTTGTCCTGTTATTATTGGTTTATTATCGCGTTACCTGGAAAAAATATGGAGTAGACCCACCAAAGCCTGTAGCTATCCCCCAGTTTTCGCCACCGGACGGTTTGTCACCCGCTGCCGTAGGAATGCTGCATAAAGGGTATTTTATGGATGACCTGATAACTGCTTCAATTGTTAACTTGTCAGTCAAAGGATACCTAACCATAGATGAGATAATTGAGAAAAAAGGGCTGTTTGGTATGCGTAAGGACAGGGTGTTTTCTCTGACTCGTCTGAAAAGTGATTACAGTAAATTGCCTGAAGAGGAGGCTGTTGTCTTGCAAGATCTTTTTTATTCAGATAATAACATACAACTTGATGGAAAATACAACAAGGACGTGTCAGAAATGATGCAGAATTACAGGAAAAGTCTCAATAAACAATACAGACCAGTTATTGATGAAGGGCAAAATATTAAATTTCATATTGTTCCCTGGCTCACTGTAGTACTATATGTTATTATACTGTTTTATTTTATAAACAATAACTTGATGCATTTCGTGATAAACAGAAAGGCTCTGTTTATTACTGTTCCCTTACTTGCCATCCTGTATGTAATTTATGCAATACAGATAGTTCGTCCCGGTGAAAGAAAGCTTCATTACAAGTCAAATATTGAAGGACTAAAAATGTATCTTGATATTGCAGAAGAAAAACGTATGCAGTTTTTTAACCCTCCTGCGATTACTCCTGAGAAGTTTGAGGAGTTACTGCCTTATGCTATTGCTCTTGATATGGAAGAGGTTTGGGGTGAAAAATTTGAAAAAACATTTCTGTCTTCATCTGTGAAGCCTGAAGCTTATAGGCCTACCTGGTACACAGGAACATATGTTAATGCAGCTATGTTTGGGCATGCTCTGAACAGTACACTTTCAAATACAATGAGTCATTCCGCTACCCATCCGTCTTCCTCTGGTGGCGGCAGCTGGAGCAGCGGCTCTTTTGGCGGCGGCTTTTCGGGAATGGGCGGTGGTGGCGGCAGCGTAGGAGGTTGGTGAACATACCATGCAAAAGATTGTTGAATATTAAAATCACAGGAATGGAGGATTCTAATTCAAAATTCAGAATTACAAGGCTTGACCGCTACAATTATCCGATGCTGAAAAGGAGATTAATTGATTTGTACATATTTACATTTACAAAGGGTGAATATGCTCAGTATATTGACAATCAGACATCTGAAAGTACAGTTGATTATTTAATTCAAAACGGTTTCGGAAATGTAGTATTGGACAATGATCAGCCTGTAGCTTTCGCTCTTGCAACATCATTATTGTATGATAAAGAGTTTCCTGCTGGAAAAATTGAAGATATTAAGTTAGAGAACACAGTTTATATTGCTGAAGTTATAGTGCATAATGATTTTAGAAGGATAGGTTTAGCCACTGCTTTAATTGAGAACTTACTGAAGAGGGTAGTTGGCGACTATACAGGTGCGGCAATACGTGTTTGGAAAAAAAACAAACCTGCACTGAAGCTCTATCAAAAGCTTGGTTTTAAACAAATAGCAGAAATATCACAAACTAAAATGAGTTCTCCGACTGAAGAGTTTCAAATGAAAAAAATATATTTATACAAAAAACTTACTTCCTAAAATGACTGATTTAATTACTAAAACAATTGATTTACGTTCAGGATCGCCTGATAATAAAAGAGAGGAAATTAGGGATTACTTCCTGAAAACATGGGCGATAGATGAACTGCTTTATACACAGCTCAAATCGGATGAGATATTTTACAAACGAGGAGATCCTCTGAGGCATATAATTCTGTTTTATCTTGGGCATACAGCTGCTTTTTATATTAATAAACTTTTTCTTGCCAAGATCATTGACCATAGGGTTAATCCTAAATTTGAATCCATTTTCGCAATTGGTGTGGACGAGATGAGTTGGGATGATTTGGATAATAATCACTATGACTGGCCGCCTGTGCATGAGGTGCGTGTTTATCGTGATGAGGTAAAAAAAACAGTTCTTGAGGTAATAGATAACACTCCTCTTGAACTGCCGATCGACTGGGATAGTCCATTCTGGATAATTATGATGGGTATTGAGCATGAGAGAATTCATCTGGAAACTTCTTCTGTTCTGATTCGTCAGCTTCCTTTGGAGGATTTAAGAACCGGACTGTTTGGTGATCGTTGTCCAGTAATCGGTGATGCGCCCGATAATGAGTTGATTTCTGTCAGCAGTGCAGTTGTTAAACTGGGAAAACCTATGGATTATCCTTTGTATGGGTGGGATAATGAGTATGGCAGTTATGAAGAAGAGGTGGCCGAATTTGCTGCAGCAAAATATCTGACTTCCAACAGAGAATTTCTTGAATTTGTTGAAGATGGAGGATATGCAGATCAAAAATACTGGACAGAAGAGGGATGGAATTGGAGAAACTTTAAACAGGCTGAGATGCCTCTTTTCTGGCGAAGAGATGAAAAAGGGTATTTTCTTCGTCTTGTTGCAGAGGAGATTCCAATGCCATGGAGCTGGCCTGTTGAAGTGAATTATCTTGAGGCTAAAGCTTTTTGTAACTGGAAAAGCCTGAAGACAGGAAAAACTTTCCGTCTGCCAACAGAGGCTGAGTGGTATCGTCTGCACAAAGTTGCTAAATTGACTGAAGTAACTGAATGGGAACTTGCTCCGGGCAATATCAATCTTGAGCACTTTACATCACCTTGCCCAGTAAATATGTTCGAGCAGGGACATTTTTTCGATGTAATAGGTAATGTATGGCAATGGACAGAAACACCTATTACAGGTTTCCCGGGATTTAAAGTTCATCCGATGTATGATGATTTTTCAACCCCGACCTTTGATGGGAAGCACAATCTTATAAAGGGTGGTTCATGGATTTCAACAGGTAATGAAACAACTATTCACTCACGATACGCATTCAGGAGGCATTTTTATCAGCATGCCGGATTCAGGTATATTGAGTCTGATGCTCCACTGAAAATTCAACAGGCAGATTATGAAACTGATGAAGAGGTAGCTCTTTCATGTGAAGATAACTGGGGTGATGCATATACCGACACGCATAACCTTTCAAAGCAGCTGTCTGTTATTGTAAGTGATTTATTAAAGGATAAGCCTGATTCCAGAATTTTGGATCTGAATGCTGACACCGGTCGCCTGGCTTTCGAACTTGCAAGAAACTTTAAAGATGTTACTGCACTGGATTTCACAGCTCGTATGATACGTATTCCAATTCAGCTTCAGGAGCAGGGTTATGTTAGATACACCATGAAGGATGAGGGAGAATTGGTGTTTTATCGTGACATCGTGCTTAATGATTTCGAGCTGTCCGAAGTAAAGGATAATGTACTATTTATGCAGGCTGATGCCATGAACCTGAAGGATAACTACTCAGGTTATGATCTGATTATTGTACCTGCCCTGTTAGAGGAATTGAGTGATCCAAAATTATTTTTGTCTATGATTCATAATAGAATCAATGATAAGGGTATTTTGGTTATAGCTTCTGATTATGAGTGGGATACATATAAAACTCCTCGAGATAAATGGCCGGGTGGATTCAAACATGATGGCGAGCCTGTTACTTCTTTAGATGGAATAAGTAGCGCACTTGAAAGTAATTTTGAAAGACTTGCAGAGCCACAAAATATCATTCAGATGAAGAAAAAATCATCCAGACTTACCGAAAAGAGAATACTGCAGGTGACAGTCTGGAAGAAAAAATAGATTTAATTAAACCATCTTGTAAGCGCACTGAAAATGTTATCATTCTCTTTGCGCTTTCTTTCATTTATCTCGGATTGGGTAGGAGTGAATACTTTTAGTCCCTTGTGAATAATACGGACATCCACCTCACTATCTGTATATACCGGTTCACCATCCATATGCATCAATCCCGGATTGGCTCGTTTGATGTGTAGCTTTTGTGTAACCAGGGAGATCATCTTACTGTTTTTTTCAATATTTTTTGTGAAGAGCTGTATCGTTGTCTGTGGTATCTCCAAAGCGTTAAGTGGTTTGAGAATTGAAACATTCATCATACCGTCATACATGCTGGCGTTTGGTGCAATATATGCTTCATTCCCATATTGCGAAGCATTAGCACAGGTTAGAATAAAGGCCTTCTCTGTCAGTTTGCCATTGTCATGAGTAATTTCATACTCTTCAGCCCTGAAGTCAACAACACTTTCCAGAACGTTTCTTACGTATCCCAGTGGTCCCCGTTTCTTATCCTCGGCAAACCTTCCGCTAACAAAAGCATCAAATCCAAATCCGCATGTACAAAAAAAGATATGGCCGTTGGCAACACCGTAATCTATTGTTCGTGTGTGTGCATTAAGAATTATTTCTAAGGCTTTTTCAATATCAATTGGTATTCCTAAATCTCTGGCAAGACCGTTACCTGATCCTAATGGTAAAATACCCAGGGTGGTGTTAGTATTAACCAGTTCCCGGGCAATCTCATTAACCGTGCCATCTCCGCCTGCAGCAATCACATACTTGTATTTTTTCTTAGCTGCCTGCCTCGCAATCTCAGTTGCATGTTCGGGATAACCTGTTACACGAATTATCAGGTCTTGTTTTTTCTGATCTATTGCTGCTGCAACTTCTTCTGGTATGTTCTTCTTGGATTCTGTTCCCGAAACGGGATTAATAATCAGGCATACTTTGTCTTTAGCCATATATTTTAAAGTCTGTTATTTTTATGATAAGCACTCAGGGATTGTTGTTTAAACAAAGATAACACTACATTTGTTTTTTATAACTATTTATTTGCCCCTTAGGGCTTAGTTGAGTACTTTTGCTGACAAAAAATATGATAGCAGAAGAAAAGCCTGATGGCTTGATATTAGATATGGACGGCACTCTTTGGGATAACGTTGATACTTATGCCAAAGCATGGACAGAAGGTTTCAAAAAGTGTGGGGAAAACAATACAATTTCCAGAGAAGATATAATCGGATTGATGGGTAAAGAGGCCAGAGTAATGCTTAATACTCTGATACCTGAATGGACTGACGAAATGCATGATACTTTGTTTGAAGCTGTCATAGACTCATATCAGGAACTGGTGCCCACTATGAAGCCTGTTATTTATGAGGGTGTTATAGAGGGAATGGAGCGTCTGGCAAAAGATTATAAGTTGTTTCTCTTAAGTAACTGCGAAAAAGATGGTTTGGTAAACTTTATGAATCATACAAAAACAAATCATCTTATCATTGATTACATGGAGCATGGTATGAACCTGAAACCTAAGCATCATAATATGCAATTACTTATAGATAAACATGATCTGAAATCTCCAGTATATGTAGGAGATACAGATTCTGACAGTGTGGAGTCTGCAAAAGCAGGTGTCCCTTTTGTATTTATGACTTACGGATTTGGTAATACAGAAAATTACTCTTTAAAGTTTGATACATTCAACGATCTGACAGAGTATTATGTAAACCTTGCTAATAAAAACTAACAACACAAATAACCGGAATGCAATCAGCCTATATTTTAATAATCATTGTAGTATATTTTGGGGTATTGATGTTAATATCCTATCTCACCAGTAGAAAAGGTTCCGGTAACGATGAGTTCTTTCGTGCCAATAAATCTTCAAAGTGGTATGTTGTTGCAGTAGCTATGATAGGGACATCAATCTCGGGGGTTACTTTTGTCTCAGTACCCGGTATGGTGCGTAACCTTGATATGACGTATATGCAAATGGTGTTCGGCTTTTTCTTTGGATATCTTGTAATTGCTTATGTATTATTACCTCTTTATTACAAGCTAAATCTGACAACAATTTATGGTTATCTTGATCAGCGATACGGTCCCAAATCATACAAGACAGGTGCATGGTTTTTTCTTATTTCAAAAATTGTAGGTGCTGCTGCAAGGTTGTATCTTGTCGCATTCATTTTACAGCGTCTGGTATTTGATGCCTGGGGCGTCCCTTTTGTAATCACGGTTATCGGAATAATCCTTGTAATATGGCTATATAGTCATAAGAGTGGGATCAAAACAATTATATGGACTGACTGGTTGCAGACAATTCTCTTTATTACTGCATTGGTACTTATTGTCTGGCAGGTTAGTATGCGATTGAATCTTGATTTTGGCGGAATGGTAACAGCAATTAGTGAAAGCTCCCATTCCAGAATATTTGTATTCGATGATTGGGCAAGCACACAAAACTTTTTCAAGCAGTTCTTTAGCGGCATGTTTATCACTATTGTGATGACAGGGCTTGATCAGGATCAGATGCAGAAGAACCTTACTATTCGTACATTGAAAGATGCTCAAAAGAATGTTGTTTCGTATGGGTTTGCATTTGCACCTATCAACTTTTTGTTTCTCTGTCTGGGCGTACTGTTACTTATATTTGCAGAGCAAAATGCAATAGTATTGCCAGAAATATCTGATGAGATTCTGCCGGTTATCGCCAGTCAGCACCTGGGACCTGTTGTGCTGGGTATATTTGTAATGGGTATAGTTGCTGCTGCTTTCTCAAGTGCAGACTCAGCACTTACAGCACTTACAACTTCTTTTTGTGTGGACATTCTTAATATGAAAGCTGTTTCTCAGGATAAGGATAAAGAGAAAAAAGATATCAGAACGCGACGAATTGTTCACATTGCAATCAGTGGGGTATTTGTACTTATTATACTTCTGATCGAAGCTATAGGGTCTGATAGTATTATCAATGCAATATATAAGCTGGCATCTTATACCTACGGACCGTTGTTGGGTCTCTATTTCTTTGGCCTTTATACTAAAGTTAAACCTACTGACAAGTTTGTACCTTATGTTGCAATAGCAGCACCCGTAATCTGTTTTGTAATAGAATTTTTAATGATGCAACTTTTCAATTATCGTGTTGGATATGAGTTGCTGTTACTAAACGGATTAATAACAGGTATAGGTCTATATGCAGTTTCTTTCAGAAATAAAGAGCGTTTAGCTTAGTCTTAAGTGTTGTTTTTAGACAATTAACTGTAAGTTGTTACAGAATAAAAAATATAAGAAAATGATTATTAAATCTGCTGAGTTTGTAGTAAGCAATAGTGATTACAGTAAATGCCCCCAAGATGGTAAACCGGAATATGCATTTATCGGTCGATCAAACGTAGGTAAATCTTCTTTAATCAACATGCTGACCAATCGTAAAGGTTTGGCCATGACCTCATCTACTCCGGGGAAGACAATGCTTATTAACCATTTTCTTATTAATGAGCAGTGGTATCTTGTTGATTTACCCGGTTACGGCTATGCAAGAAGAGGAAAAGAGGGTCGTGAAAAAATCAGGGAGATAATTGAGGATTATGTACTTGAGCGCGAGCAGCTGATGAATCTGTTTGTACTCGTCGACTCTCGTCACGAGCCTCAAATGATTGATCTTGAATTTATGGAGTGGCTGGGTGAAAACGGTATCCCGTTTTCAATAGTTTTCACTAAAGCCGATAAGCTGGGTCCTGCTCGTCTTCAGCAAAACATTGATACTTACAAAGAAAAGCTACTGGAGTCATGGGAAGAACTGCCACCTGTTTTTATTACCTCATCTGAGAAAAAACAGGGTAGGGATGAGCTGCTGAGCTATATTGGGTCGATTAATAAAAGCCTGTAAATTCATTAAATATTGTGGATGATTGGAAAATAGTCCGTATGTGACGTAGTTTAGTCTGAATGCATAATTGAAAGTCCGGTAAATACGATCTTTGATGTTTCTAAAATAAATAGTTAGTATTTTCCTAGCGACCCGCCAACAATATCAAGCAACTCGTTGGTAATCGATTCCTGACGTAGTTTGTTATACTCTCTGGTTAACTCTTCAATCAAGTTATCAGCGTTATCATTTGCAATCTGCATAGCAGTCATACGTGCTGCATGCTCAGATGTAAGAGAATCGACATGCGTTGTGAAAAGTTTTACTTTTAACACTTTGGGTATTAGTTTCTCCATGATGGTCAACCTGTCCGGCTCAATAATGTAGTCAGTTACCAATTGTCTGTTTTCACTTTTCTCAACAATTCCTTCAAAATGAGATTCAACACCACCTTGCAGTTCAATCGGGAGAAATGGTTCGTGTATTAGTAACTGTCTACCTTTGCTTTTAAAGTGGTGATAAATTAAATCGACTCGATCGATCTCTTCTTTAAGAAATTGCTCCATTAGATCACCGGCAACACGTTGTGCAAATTCATAAGATGGTTTGTCACTTACTTCAGAGTAATCTTCTGTAATTTGCATATCCATTTTAATTACAGCTTTGGCTACTTTCGCTCCAAATGTATAAATCAGAATATTTTCCTTTCCTAACGGGAGATATGAGTTGACTACCGACTCAAGCTTGATGGCAATATTATCGTTAAATCTGCCGGCAAGGCCTGTGTTTGAAGAAAAAGCAAGAATAGCAACCCGTTTAACAGGGCGTTCTTTAGTAAAAGGAGTTGTAAAATTCTCTTCCTGACTAAGAAATATGTTAAGTAGCTGACTAAGTTTTTCTTCATAAGGATACAGGTTCTGAATGATGTTCTGTGTCTTGCGTAGCTTAGCGGAAGCAACCATCATCATTGCCGTAGTAATCTTCTGTGTTGATTTAACGGATTGAAGTCTGCTTTTTATGTCTTTGAGTTGTGCCATTTCTCTTACAACATTGATTGAATTGTGTTGGAGGCAACACTCTCAATTATTTTGCCAATCTCATCGTTCATGATTCCTTTACTCAGTGGTTTTAGTACATCCTCGTTATGGGTTAGCTCTAAAGATGTCAGAAATTCTTTCTCAAATTCATGAATCCTGTCTATAGGTATTTTCTTAAGCAGACCGTGAGTTCCACAATAAAGAACTGCAATTTGCTTTTCTACGCTTATCGGACTGTGCACCGGCTGTATCAGCAACTGTTCATTCTTCTGTCCTTTATCAATTGCCATTGCTGTCACCGGGTCCATATCACCTCCAAATTTCGAAAATGCAGCCAGCTCCTGATATTGTGCCTGATCAATTTTTAATGAACCGGCAACCTTTTTCATCGCTTTTATCTGTGCATTTCCACCTACACGGGAAACTGAAATTCCCACATTTATGGCAGGTCTTATTCCTTTGTTATAGAGATCAGCCTCCAAGAATATCTGTCCGTCTGTAATTGAAATAACATTTGTAGGGATATAAGCTGACACGTCACCCGCCTGTGTTTCAATTATAGGCAGAGCAGTCAGTGAACCTCCTCCCTTTACTTTACCAACCAGACTTTCCGGTAAATCATTCATTTTTACTGCCACTTCTTCCTGATCAATAATATTAGCAGCTCTTTCGAGAAGTCGTGAGTGCAAATAGAATATATCACCCGGATACGCTTCACGGCCTGAAGGTCGTCTAAGTATTAGTGATACCTCACGATAGGCAACAGCTTGTTTAGATAAATCGTCATAAACAACAAGAGCATTTCTTCCGGTGTCACGAAAGAACTCACCTACCGCAGCTCCTGCAAAGGGTGCTATATAACGCAATGCTGCTGAATCAGACCCACTTGCTGATATGATCGTAGTGTAATCCATTGCGCCATGATCTGTAAGAGTCTTTAAAATTGAAGCAACAGATGAGCCCTTCTGTCCAATAGCAACATAAATACAATAGACAGGATCACCTTGTTCGAAATTCTTTCGTTGGTTAAGGATAGTGTCTATGGCGATACTTGTTTTACCTGTCTGCCGGTCACCAATAATAAGTTCTCGCTGACCGCGACCAATAGGAATCATAGCGTCAACAGACTTTAAACCTGTCTGCAGAGGTGTATCCACAGGTTGACGAAACACTACACCCGGTGCTCTTCTTTCAAGTGGCATTTCAAACAGTTCACCCTTAATGGGACCTTTTCCGTCAATAGGTTCACCCAAAGGTGATATCACACGGCCAAGCATACCTTCTCCCACAAAAATAGATGCAACGCGGCCAGTTCTTTTAACGGTGAAACCCTCTTTCACATCACTTGAAGTACCAAGCAGGATTGCACCTACATTATCCTCCTCCAGGTTCATAACAATAGCTTGCATACCATTATCGAACTCAAGCAGCTCGTTTGATTCAGCATTGCGAAGTCCGAATATTCGAACAACACCATCACTTACACTGATGACCGTTCCTGTTTCATCGAACTTTACATCAGTGTCAAGTCCCTCAAGCTGCAACCTGAGTATCTCAGAAACTTCACTAACCTTTATTGAATTATTTGCCATTATTTCTCTTTTTCACTAATATCTGTCTAAGCATTTTCTGCATCCTGTTTCTTTATCTTGCTCTTTATTCGGGTCAGTTCACCCGATATACTTGCATCCCACCGTAAATCATTTAAATATAATATAAATCCTCCAATTATATCTGGATCAACAATAGGCTCAATTTCAAGCTTTTCGCCTACTATACTGCTTATACGTGATATAAATTTCTCTTCATTTTCTTTGTTTACCGGAACTGCTGTAATAAGTTTTCCGTACTGTATATTAAATTTGTATCGGTAAAGCTCAATATAACGAAGTGCAATAAACAGAACCACCTCTTCCCTTTCATTTTCTAATATGATATCCGCCATCTTATCCAATGACGAAGGTACATTGCCTCCAATAGATGTAAAAAGGATTTGCTTTTTATCCTTACGTGAAATTGCAGAATTTGCAAGTGCAATACGTAGCTGGGGAACTTGTAAATAAACTTCCGACAGGGTCTTCATTCTACCAAATACCTCCTTCTCCTGGCCTAATGCAGATGCATAATCCAGTAGTGCTGTGGCATAACGGGTTGAAATTAGTCCTGTATTCATATAACTTAGGATTTAGATATTTCAATTTCGTCAAGCAGACGATCTATCATGTTCATCTGTTCATTATCATTACCCAGCTTTTCTCTCAGGATTTTTTCTGTAAGATCTACAGACATGATTGTTACTTCACTTCTGATTGATCTTAGAACCTGATCTTTCTCTGCATGTATTTGCTTACGTGCCTCTGCGATCATTTTTTCTGCTTCCTGACTAGCCTTTACGTGCGCATCCTGAAGAATTTCCTCCTTAATTCTTGCAGTTTCTTTCAAGATAGCATTCTGTTCTTTGTGCGCTTCGGCCAAAATCCTGGCTTTAGTCTCTTTTACCTTAGCCAGTTCTTCGTTTGCTTCCCGGGCAGACTTTATTGATTCTTCGATATAGCCGGTTCTTTTATCCACTGCTTTAATTATTGCAGGGAAAGCAAATTTTGCCAGAATAAGAAGCACTATTCCAAAGGATACAGACATCCAAAAGACTAGTCCGGGATCGGGAGTTAAAAGCGACATATTTTAGTTTTTAAAGAATAAAACCACAAACTACAATAGCAAATAGTGCTACACCCTCTATAAGTGCTGCTGAGATAATCATCGTTGTACGAATATCCGAACCTGCTTCAGGCTGGCGGGCAATACCTTCTACTGCTGCTTTACCTATTTGCCCGATTCCTATTGCAGCTGCAACAACAGCTATGGCTACACCAATGGCAGCACCCAAGCCCTCTAAACCGCTTGTTGTTTGTAATAACACTGATAATAATTCCATAATTTAAATTTATATTAATACTGATTTATATTTCATTTTTATGTTACAAATGGTTTCCCGGCTCTGCTAACTTCTCTAAAGTCAACTCTTTATTTTCTTTCTCCGGCTCTTTCTCTCTTGCTAAACCTATAAATACAGAGGAGAGTAATGTAAACACATATGCCTGTATAAAAGCTACCAGCAACTCAACAAAATCAATGAAAACTGTAAAAATTACCGAGACAACAGTCATTGATGCATTTATTGCAGATCCCAGGCTTAATGTAACAAATACCAGAGAAGTCAAACCCAGTACTATAGCATGTCCTGCCATTATATTTGCAAAGAGACGAATCATCAATGCAAAAGGTTTTGTAAGTGTTCCAACTAGTTCAATGATTTGCATCAGTGGAAAAGGAACTTTCAGCCATACAGGGGTATCAGGCCAAAATATGTCTTTATAATACTTCTTTGAGCCGGTTAGATTGATCACAAGAAAAGTACCTATAGCTAACACCAGCGTAACTGAAATGTTACCGGTTACGTTTGCACCTCCCGGAAACAGGGGGAACAAACCTAACAGGTTGTTGAAGAATATAAAGAAAAACAGTGTAAGCAAATATGGTGAGTATCGTTTGTAATCTTCTCCAATTGCAGGTTTAATAATTTCGTCCACAATCATCAGTATAAACATCTCCATAATTCCGGAAAAACCTTTCTTAGGCTTCAACGGGTCTCTTTTAATAGATTGTGATACTCCTAAAATTATGAGTATCAGTATTAATGAACTGATTAACAGGGATGCTGCATTCTTGGTGATGGAGAGGTCTAAAGGACGTACTTGTTCACCCGAAGAGGTTGTTTCAACTATTTTTCCCTTATATTTACTATCAGTAGCAATACCAAAACCTTTGTAATTATTTTTATCGTTGTGCAGTTTAGAGGAAAGGAAAATGTTCCATCCGGAGGTCTTACTGTAAAGTATCACCGGAAGATGAATAGTAACACTACTGTTTTTGGTGTTAAACAGATGCCATTCATACGAATCGGCAAGATGGTCAAGAATAAGCTCTTTTACATTCAGCTCCTCTTCACTGTTTGAGTTACTGACAGATATATTCTGAGTTTCTCCTCCCATAGCCCAACCAGCCACAGAAAAAGTAAATAAAACAATCAAAAATAAAATACGCTTCATAAATCTATTCGCTCGTGATCACTTGGCTGTTTATTCTCTTCTTTCATTAATTTAATATATTTCTCCATTCTCAGATAGAAATAAGTTTCCCATATCAGAGAGATTAGGTAGAATATTACAAATATTGATGCGAAGTTCCTTATACCTGGCTGGTGAATAAGCCAATACAGAAATATTATAGCAAATGATGTAAATATTTTTATCACCCTGATTAGCATATACAGATTCACCAATTGAGCCGGCTTATCCAGAGGTGTTCGTCTGAACCGAAATATAAAAATCAAACCCATAATATAAAAATACAGTGGAATGATAAAATAGCCTTTAACCATTATTTCAGGAAAGAACAGTTTTATTACAAGCCATACTCCTGCACCTGCTGCAAGAATCATGATTGTATGAAATATCAGAAAATATTTCGTTAACTTGTTCATTCTTTTCTACTTTTTCTTCTTTATGGGGTCAATACAAACAGTTACGTTATTTTTGCTTACTTCTACAAAGCCGTCGGTTATTTCCATTTCTTTAATATGGCCTTCTGTTGAGAAAACAAGCATACCTTTTGTCAATAATGATATAAGAGGAGCATGATTGTTTAATACCTGGAATGGTCCCATAGCACCGGGTAAAGTGACAGAATCTACTTCACCTTTAAAATAGGTCTTTTCAGGACTTATAATTTCCAGTTTCATAATTAAAAAACACTTTATAAATTATCCTTTAATACTTTTCTCTATCAGCTGATTTCCCTTTTCTATTGCCTCTTCAATTGTACCAACATTCATAAATGCTGTTTCGGGATATTTATCCGTTTCTCCGTCCAAAATCATCTGAAAACCTTTGATAGTATCTTTAATAGGCACCATCACACCCGGCTGTCCCGTATATTGTTCTGCCATAAAAAAGGGTTGTGAAAGAAAGCGCTGTACTTTACGTGCGCGGTTGACAGTAAGCCTGTCTTCATCGGAAAGCTCGTCCATACCAAGGATAGAGATGATATCCTGCAGCTCTTTATATCGCTGAAGTATCTGTTTCACACGCATTGCGGTGTTATAATGATCTTCACCCACAATTGATGGTTCCAGAATACGAGATGATGATTCAAGGGGATCAACAGCCGGATATATACCCAGTGATGCTATCTTTCTGCTAAGTACGGTTGATGCGTCTAAATAACTGAAAGTTGTTGCAGGAGCAGGGTCTGTAAGGTCATCTGCAGGCACGTATACCGCCTGAACAGATGTTATAGAACCATATTTTGTAGAAGCAATTCTTTCCTGAAGTGTACCCATCTCTGATGCCAGTGTTGGCTGATAGCCTACGGCCGAGGGCATACGTCCTAAAAGTGCGGAAACCTCAGAACCGGCTTGAACAAAACGGAATATATTGTCGATAAATAGTAGTGTGTCACTGCCTTCCCCTCCGCTGTCGCGAAAGGACTCGGCAACTGCCAGGCCGGTCAATGCAACAGACGCCCTTGCACCCGGAGGTTCATTCATCTGGCCGAAAACAAGTGTTGTCTGAGATTCTTTGAGCTTCTCGTAATCTATTTTACTTAAATCCCATTTACCCTCATCCATGCCTTTCTTAAACTCCTTGCCATATTTGATTACTCCGGATTCAATCATTTCACGCAACAGGTCGTTTCCCTCACGGGTACGCTCACCTACTCCGGCAAAGACAGAATATCCTTTGTGCCCTTTAGCAATATTATTGATGAGTTCCATTATGATAACCGTCTTCCCTACACCGGCACCTCCAAAAAGTCCAATCTTGCCTCCTTTTAAATATGGCTGGAGCAGGTCAATCACTTTTATTCCTGTGTGAAGTATTTCTTCTGTGGTTCTAAGGTCTTCAAACTTAGGCGCCTCACGGTGAATAGGATACTGATTGTCGCGACTAAGTTTAGAAAGACCATCAATAGGTCTTCCTACGACGTTAAGTAAGCGACCTTTAATCTGTTCACCTACCGGTACACTTATCGGACGGCCCAAAGCTTTTACCGGGAGACCGCGACTCAATCCGTCGGTAGACTCCATTGCTACAGTACGTACAATATTTTCTCCAATGTGTTGCTGAACTTCAAGGAATACTTCCTGCCCGTCTTTATGCTTGACATATAGTGCATCTTTAATAGCGGGTAACTTGATTTCCTCTGAATCTGATAACTCAAAACGCACATCAACAACAGGACCTATAATTTGGGAAATTTTTCCCATTAAAACCTGCATAGTAAATAGTAATGATTTTTAATCTCAGCAGATGCTGACCTATACAAAGATAATAAATTTATTTGATGAAAGGTATTAAATCAATTTAAAGAATGGAAATGAGCCACAAGCGAGGATCGAACTCGCGACCTACGCGTTACGAATGCGTTACTCTACCAACTGAGCTATTGTGGCAAATATGTCGGGCAGCTAAATTGCTGCCCGATATATTTTTTAAAGAATTA
>JAQVXD010000020.1 GCA_028709385.1 Fermentimonas sp. | reverse complement strand
TCAATTAGAAGAAGTTTCAGGCGATAATATTACTGATATACTTGTTACAGATGAATCCTGGACTGCGCGCAACAGTGAATATGAGAGAATCAGCAACTGGAGGTCGGGGCGTTATGGAGGAGAAACAATTAACGGGAATCTGGAGACAAGAAAAATTGCCATAGAAAATCCTGATCAATTGAAATGGAATAAAGTAAGTTTAGTAGATATCCCAGTACATGAAGTAACCCCTCAGATGGCTGAGAAAAACAGAATTAAAGAGACAATTAATCCTATATCTACTTTAAGACTAACTGAAAATTCTCATTTAATTGATATGGGAACTACAATTACGGGATGGTTTGAAATTACATTCCCCGAATTAAAAAAGAATCAGGAAATTGTAATGGAATACTCCGATCACTTGAATGATAAAGGCGAACTGTATAATCAGGGACAAATCGACAAATACATCGCATCCGGAAGTGGAACAGAGCATTTCATAAACAAGTTCAATTATCATGGATTCCGCTACGTAAAAATCTCTAATCTAAATCAGGAACCTAAACTTTCAGATATAAAAGCTCATTTTATACATACCGATTTTGAAACTACTTCCTCATTCTCCTCTTCAGATGAAGATCTGAATCGAATACACGACATGATCTCCTACACTATTAGAAATGTTGGACTTGGTGGCTATCTTGTTGATTGCCCTCAAATTGAACGATTAGGATATGGTGGCGATGGCAACGCATCCACAATAACAGCCCAAACGATGTTCAACCTAGCTCCTCTTTATAACAATTGGCTGCAAGCATGGGGAGATGTAATTCGTGAAGATGGTGGCATGCCTCATACGGCACCAAATCCATACAGTGCAGGTGGAGGTCCTTACTGGTGTGGATTTATAATTTCTGCATCATGGAATACATACCTTAATTATGGAGATAAGAGAATATTGGAAAGATATTATCCGGTAATGCTAAAGTGGCTCGAATATGTAGAGAAATATAGTGTTGACGGTTTGCTTAAAAAATGGCCAAATACCGATTATAGGAACTGGTATTTGGGTGATTGGGCAACACCTGACGGTGTTGGTGATCCTAATCAGGAAGATGAAAAATCTGTAGATTTGGTGAGTAATTGCTATATTTCAGTATGCCTTAGTCAGATGGAAGATATTGCCTTAGTATTGGGAAAAGAAGAGGATAAAAGTATATTCTCAGAAAAAAGAAATGAAATTAACAAAAAAATTCATGATACATTCTATAATAATGATGAGGGGTACTACTCAACCGGATCGCAGATTGATATCATATTTCCAATGCTTTGTGGAGCGGCTCCTGAAGAATTGCGAGACAACTTAACTAAAACACTTATTAACAGAACAGAGAATGAATTCAACGGCCACATTAATACGGGTTTAGTTGGAATCCCCGTGATGATGGAATGGGCAGCAACTGTCAATCAACCTGATTTTATTTACTCTATGCTGAAAAAGAAAACCCACCCGGGATATCTTTATATGATAGAAAATGGAGCCACTACAACATGGGAACATTGGAATGGCCAAAGGAGCAGGATTCATAATTGCTATAATGGCGTAGGTCAATGGTTCTATCAGGTAGTGGGTGGAATACGAACTGTCAAAGGAGTACCGGCATATAAGAGATTCGTAATTGATCCTCAAATTCCTGGAGGTGTCACTTGGGCTAAAACATCGCAAATGACCCCATACGGTATAGTAGAGGTTAATTGGGAATTAAATGATAAAAAAATGATTATGGATTTGAAAGTTCCGGTTGGCACTACAGGACTATTGCAATACCCTGACCTTGCTTCAGAAATAAAGATTAATAATGAATTGATTTACTCAATATCAGAAAGCTTATCATATTCTGAAACAGAATATGAATTAAAAAGTGGAAATTACATAATTGAATTCTTATTTTAAATAACACTCCCTCTAAATAACAACAAGGTGGACAAGTATATTAAAATCTTTACTATCATTTCTACACTGGCATTATTTTTTCATATTGCTAATGCTCAGGATAAGTTATCAGAATCGTTTGATGTCAAGATAAATGGTTTTGTGGGGAATAAAATGAATGCTTCATACAATAATCGTATTCTAGCACAGGATGCTGACAGGCTTATTGAACCATTCACAGTCAGAGAAGAACATAGTTGCTGGCAGAGTGAGTTTTGGGGAAAGTGGTTCACTTCTGCCGTACTGGCATATAGATACAATCCAACTCCTGAACTTGCCGAAAAACTAAAGCAAGCTGTTTATGGATTAATTGACACTCAAACTGAAGATGGTTACATCGGTAATTATGCTCCTGAAAGCAGATTAAAAGCCTGGGATATATGGGGGAGAAAATATTGTATGCTTGGATTGATTGCCTATTACGACATTACAAATGATGAGAAGGCCCTGGAATCGGCAGCAAAAGAGGCTGATTTCCTTATTAAGGAACTTAATGAGAAAAACGCAGAGATTGTATCAATGGGAAATCATCGTGGAATGGCTGCTTCTTCTGTATTGGAACCAATTTGCCAGCTATACACCCGTACAGGAAATAAAAAATATCTCAATTTTGCTGAAGAGATAGTCCGTCAATGGGAAACACCCCAAGGACCACAATTAATCAGCAAAGCAAATTTACCTGTTTCTGAACGTTTCCCAAAACCTGTAGAAAACTGGTATGGATGGGAGCAGGGACAGAAAGCGTACGAAATGATGTCATGCTACGAAGGATTGCTTGAATTGTACAGGATTACAAATAAAGAAGAGTATAAAGAAGCTGTTGAAAAAACATGGCAAAGTATCACTGATAGTGAGATAAATATAGCAGGTTCAGGCTCTGCAATGGAAGCATGGTTTTCAGGCAAAGCAAAACAAACAATGCCAATAGCTCATTATCAGGAGACCTGCGTAACAGTAACATGGATAAAATTTAATCAACAGTTGTTACGTCTAACCGGTGAGGCAAAATATGCAGATGAAATTGAGAAAACTTTTTATAATGCACTTTTGGGTGCAATGAAGCCAGATGGTTCAGATTGGGCAAAATATACTCCTCTGTCAGGTCAGCGGCTTGAAGGTTCTGAACAATGTGGCATGGGACTTAATTGTTGTAATGCCAGTGGCCCCAGAGGTCTGTTCACAATCCCAAAAACCGCCATAATGCAATCAGAAGAAGGGGCTTACGTAAATTTTTATATCGATGGTACTTATAATCTTAAGACTCCTGAAAATCAATCTTTTGTTATCAACCAGGTAACTGACTATCCTGCTTCGGGAAAAATTGATCTTAATATTGAAATTAATAAAAATGAGAATATGGAGATTGCCCTGAGAATTCCTTCCTGGTGCAATAACTACAAAGTTTACGTGAATAATGTTGTTGAAAATGAAACAGGAGGTGTATTACCGGGAAATTTTCTTAAATTAAACCGTGAGTGGAAAAATAGTGATAAGATTTCAATAGAATTTGACATGGACGGGAAGATACACAGACTTGGTGAATCTCCGGAATATATAGCTATTACCCGTGGTCCCATTGTACTCTCAAGAGACCAAAGAATCGGCGAACCGGCACTAGAGGCTATTTTGATTCCGGTTATAAACAATAAAGGGTTTATTGATCTGGTCAAAGAAGATTCTAAAAATCATGAAATACATATGATATTTTCAGCTCATTTTTTGCCTGAATCTTATACCGAGCAAGGATCACAACCTATAAAATTAAATTTATGCGATTACGCATCTGCAGGCAACAGTAAAAATGGCTACCCTTTCTTTAAAGTCTGGCTGCCCCAATTATATAATCCAAGAAATCAAGATTGAAAATGAAAACAAAAACAGCAATTACTTTTCTTACATCAACTGTGCTTCTGTCTCTAACTCTGCTTGCGCTACTGTTTACAGCTTCCTGCTCAGGCAGTCCTAAAGGCAGTGTAACTCCGGTCAATCTAACAGTAGAATATCTTACAGATCCGTCTGGTCTGGATTTAGAAATACCCCGATTGAGCTGGACGTTGGAAGCAGTTAAAGAATCTGATTACGGGCAAAGGCAAACGGCATACAGAATAATGGTAAGCAGTTCAGAGAAATTATTAAAAGGCAGCAAAGGAGACATCTGGGATTCAGGCTGGGTTGAATCTGATGAGATGCAGCTTATTGATTATGATGGAGTTCCGCTGGAATCTGATAAAACATACTACTGGAAGGTAGCAGTCAAAGATGAAAATGGTATTGAATCTGATTTCAGTGAAAACTCTAAGTGGAGTACCGGACTACTGTCACAGAATGAGTGGTCAGCTAAATGGATTGGTACAGGTGAGTCTTACAACCCTGCAGAAGGTCCGAATAATATGCATGACCCATGGTTCAGAAAAAGCTTTAATCTAACTGAAAAGCCGTCAAAAGCGACACTTTTTGTAGCATCCTTAGGCTTCCATGAAGTTTATGTAAACGGTCAGAGAATTGGAGATCATGTACTAGCTCCTGCTGTAACAGATCACACCAGGCGAGCCCGTTATATAGCTTATGATATTGCACCTGAACTCAATGAAGGCGAAAATGTAATTGTCCTGTGGCTTGGTACTTCCTGGTCTATTTTCGCACCATACGCAACTGATGATAAACCACGTGCACCAATAGTTATTGCTCAGTCAGATATTTATAACGAAAAAGGTGAAGTCATTCAACGAATAGCTACGAATGAAAGCTGGAAAACACATCCCAGTCCAAACAAACTTATTGGCAACTGGGGTTTCGGTGTCGGTGGTTACGGCGGAGAAATCTGGGATGCAAACAAGGAGATTGAAGGCTGGAATATAGTAAGCTTCAACGATAACGACTGGAAGAATTCAAATGTTTTAAATCCTTCACTTACACTCTCTGCTCAACAAGTTGAACCAAATAGATTAATAGATGAGATTATTCCGGTTGACATCGAACAAAGATCTGACGGATCCTATCGTGTGGATATGGGAGTTAATTTTGCAGGGTGGACTGATATTCATGTAAAAGGTAACCGCGGTGATACTATTCATTTTTTATTCTCTGAAAGAGAGAGCGAAGACATGACGTTCGCACTTCATAGTGCATATGTAATAGGTGATTCGGGTGAAGGCCTTTTCCAAAATCGTTTTAATTATATGTCAGGTCGCTGGATAACAATCAAAGGAACAACCTCAGCCCCGGTAAAAGAGGATATAAAAGGCTGGATGGTACGTACAGATTATGAAGATGCTGCAAAGTTTGAAAGCTCTGATTCACTGCAAAACTGGATATATAACACTGTTAAATGGACTTTCGAAAATCTCTCTTTGGGAGGATTTGTTGTTGATTGTCCTCAACGCGAAAGGTTTGGATATGGAGGCGATGCACATGCTACATCGGAAACAGGTCTCCTCAATTACAAACTGGGGGCATTTTATACCAAATGGCTGGAGGACTGGCGTGATGTGCAGGGAACAGAACCAATGGTGGGCAACATGAATGATCCTGAGTGGGCAAGAAAACAGGAAGGCAGCGGAAGAATATTTGGAGGCGGTATAATGCCACAGACTGCTCCAACCTATCATGGCGGGGGCGGTCCTGCCTGGGGAGGAATAGTTGTCACACTCCCCTGGTTTATGTATCAATACCAAGGCGACAAAAGAGCATTGGAGGAAAACTTTGAAATGATTAAGGGCTGGCTCTCGTTTCTGGACAGTCACGTTGAAAACAATATGCTCAAAAGATACGGAGGCAGGTGGGACTTTCTGGGTGACTGGCTCTGGCCTGGTGCTACTGCTGCGGGAATGAATAACTATTCAGACGAAAATCTGTTTTTCAATAATTGTTATTGGGTTTATAATCTTAAAACTGCAGCTCAGATTGCATCGATAATCGGTAGAGAAACAGAAGCGGAACTTTGGACAAATCAGGCAAATATGGCCAGTGACGCTATTCATGCCAAATATTATATTGCTGAAGAGAAAAACTATTCCGACAAGTCGATGAGAAGTTTAACTGCCGCTCTTTATGGTGACATTATGCCCGATGAACTACGGCCTGAAATAATGAAAAGTCTCGAGAATGAAATTCTTATAAATAAAAACGGACATATTGATGTTGGTATAACCGGGGGTGCAATGTTATTTAAGGTGCTCCGTGAGGAGGGACGCGACGATCTGATCTACTCAATGACATCACAAACTACTTATCCAAGCTGGGGATTTATGAAAGAGAACGATGCAACTACTATCTGGGAAATGTGGGAGAAGGATCTTCCCGGTCATTCTCTTTTGCATAGTTCATATCTGTACCCCGGAGCATGGTATATTGACGGAGTAGCAGGAATCAGGCAGGATAAAGAAACTCCCGGGTACAGGAAATTTATAGTGCGGGTACCAGGACTAAAAGAATCTCAGTTGAACTGGGCAAAAGCAGAATTTGACTCTCCTGCCGGTTTAATAAAATCACACTGGAATCGTGAAGGATCGTCTCTCACGCTTAACATCACCGTACCTGCTAATTGCAGCGCGACAGTCTGGTTCCCTTTGGAAAACGGAGAAAATATTACTGAGAATTCCGGTCTCGCTAAAACAATAGGAGATCAGCAAGGCTACAGGTTGTTTGAAGTACCGGCAGGCAATTACATCTTTTCCAATTAATAAATAAACCAATTAATAAGCTATTTAATAATGAATGAACGATTTAATTATAAAATAAACAAGATGAAAAACTGGAAAGCATTAACAGATCTATCGACATTCACAGAACTATTGATTGTACTGTCAGTTTTCATAATTGGACTGACAGCATGTGAAAATAAAGGCGTAGAACTCACATCTTTTAAGGTTGAAATGCAGGAGAATCCTGTAGGAGTCGGAACCACTGCACCACGGTTTTCATGGCAGATAACATCCCTGAAACCCGATTTGAAGCAACAATCATATCAGATACAAGTTGCACGTTCAGTAAAGGATTTAACCAATGAAGAAAACCTTATTTGGGACTCAGGTATATTAGCTGATGACAATTCAATATTAATACCCTATGAAGGTGAAGAGCTAAAATCACGTGAAAAATATTACTGGCGACTGAAAGTAACTTCTAACCAGGGTGAAACAGGCTGGAGTAAGATAAACAACTGGTCGATGGCTTTTTTAAATGAGTCCGACTGGAAAGCAAACTGGATAGGTGAAAACAGTATGTCTAATGCAGGTGAAACTGATAAAGGCAACACACGACTGGCTGCACGATACCTCAGGAAACCTTTCGAACTTGCAAAAAACATTGAACGGGCAGTTCTTTATATTTCAGGGCAAGGTTTGTATGAAGCCTACATAAATGGGAAAAAAGTTTCTGATGATGTACTTGCACCAACCGTTTCATGGTACCCCGACAGAGTTTATTATAATATATATGATGTTACTTCGCTTGTTAAGAATAAACAAAACATATTAGGAGTAATCCTAGGAAACGGGAGGTATTTCGGGATGAGAGATTCCAGAAGTGAAATGTTTGGTCTTCCCCGTTTGTTAGCACAACTTGAAGTCGAATATGCTGACGGATCAAAAGATATTATTACTTCTGATGAAACATGGAAAGTTACTTCCAAAGGTCCGATTATTGCAAACAATGAGTTCGACGGAGAGGAGTATGATGCAAGTCTGGAAATAAATAACTGGAACCTTGCAAATTTTGATGATTCTGACTGGAAAACAGCAGATATAATGGAAGCACCCGGTGGGGTAATGACAGCACAACCAAACCCAAATATACAGGTTCAGGAAGAGCTGACCCCTATAGGCATTACAAAACTCAACGATGGAAAATATATCCTGGATTTGGGCCAAAACATGGTAGGTTGGCTGAAAGTCAACTCTTTGAACGGGAAGAAAGACCAACCAATAACCTTCAGATTTGCAGAAACCCTAAGAGATGACGGCAGTCTCTATCTTGATAACCTCAGAAGTGCAAAGGTTACTGATATATACACACCCAAGTCAGACGGCAAATTCAGCTGGGAGCCTAAGTTTGTCTTCCACGGCTTCAGATATGCAGAGATATCAGGACTGGATTATCAGCCTCAACTATCTGATTTCACGGGCAAAGTCGTGTATGACAAGATGGAAACTACCGGAAAGTTTGAAACTAACAACGAGACAATCAATCAGGTGTTCAAGAATGCCTACTGGGGTATAAGGGGAAATTACAGAGGTATGCCTACCGACTGTTCGCAGCGTGACGAACGTGTAGGATGGCTTGGTGATCGCACAACAGGCAGCTTTGGCGAGGCATTTATTTTTGATAATGCTCTGCTGTACAGCAAATGGTTACAGGATATCGAAGATTCACAGAGTCCTGAAGGAAGCATTTCTGTTGTGTCTCCAAAATACTGGACACTTTATCATGACGATGTAACATGGCCAGCAGCATATTTTTACAGCGCCAAAATGTTGTGGCAGCAATACGGTGATACAGAACCGATTTTCAAACACTATAACTCAATGAAGCGTTATCTGGAAAGAATTCAGGGGGTGTCTATGCAGGATTATATCATTACTAAGGATGCTTATGGCGACTGGTGCATGCCACCCGAATCACAGGAGCTTATTCACTCTCAGGACCCTTCACGCAGAACAGCCGGTACGGTTTTAAGTACAACTGTCTACTACAGTCTGTTAAACCTAATGACTGAGTTTGCCGGACTAACCGGCCATTCTGATGATATTCCTCAATACCAAGAACTTGCAGCTCAAATTAAGGATGCTTATAACAGCAGATATTTCAATGCTGATTCTGCTTTGTATGACAACAATACCGTAACTGCAAACATGCTTTCATTGAGACTTGGACTGGTTCCGGAGGGCAAAGAGCTTGATCTGTTCAATAACATTGTTGAGAAAACAGAAGTTGATTTTGATGGTCACGTCAGCACCGGAGTACTTGGCATTCAGCATTTAATGCGTGGGCTTACTGAATATGGAAATGTTGATCTTGCATATAAAATTGCAACAAACCGTTCTTATCCAAGCTGGGGTTATATGATTGAAAATGGAGCCACAACAATCTGGGAACTCTGGAATGGCAATACGGCAGATCCTGCAATGAATTCGGGCAATCATGTTATGCTCTTAGGTGATCTGATTATCTGGTATTACGAAGATCTCGCAGGAATTAAAAATCATCCTGAAAGTGCAGCATTCAAAAAGCTGCTGATGGAACCGAAATTTCCTGAAGGGCTGACTCATGTTAACGCCACATACAACTCCGTTAGGGGAGAAATTAAGAGTGAATGGACTAAAGATGAAAATGGCAAGTTCACCTGGAATATTACGATTCCCGGCAACAGCGCAGCGACCGTTAAACTTCCACTGGAACTGAATATCGCCACTCTGGAAGGAGAAGGAGTAAAAAGATTTTCACAAACCAATGAAGGGTTTGAAATTGAACTCAGTTCCGGGACTTATAATATAGTAAGTAAGTAAGCAAATAAATAAGTAATTTAAGTTTCGTAATAAGTATTTACTTCACAGTACTTATTTTGTCCCATTTAATCGACTATTTATTGGTTGAAGTGAGACCTGGCCAATCGTCTGTCCTAAAAGGTGAGGCAGGCAATCCTGTTTTGTTGGATAGATTGCATATGGGATTATCTGCCCATCCATAACGTACGGCAAGCGGGAAAGGAACTTTAGGAGAACTCACCACAACCTGTTCCCCCACGATTACTGCATTTGCCCAATAAAACTTTTTGTCGGGACCGGCTATAGAAAATCCTGTAAGTGGTTTACCGTCTATTGATTGAAGTTTACTTTCACTCGGAGAGAATTTTATATGAATCGCACCATCAGCAATGAAATAAGAATCATACAAAGGTCCCATAGAAACCACCTTTTCATTATAACTTTTTGAGCGTGCCAGTAGCGCCAACCTTTTACCTACATCCTGCTTGTTTTTTGGATGGATATCGTCGGCCTCCCCTATATCTATTGTCACGGCCATTCCTGTATTTTCAAGAGTAAGTGTCTTCATCTGTGCCTCACGAAGTTCCGCCCATTGAGACTCACTTGGCTCTTCTTTGAATTGCATGAAATTAGCCAATTGAACGAAATAGAATGGAAAATTGTATCCCCATTTGGTTCTCCAATCGTTAATCATAAGAGGAAACAGGCTTCTGTATTGGTACGCCCTGCCGGCATTACTTTCACCCTGATACCAAATCGCTCCCTTAATCTTATAAGGTACTACCGGGGCGATCATAGCATTATACAAAGTAGTAGGCATATTAGGATTTTTCAATATCTCCGTTGCAGTTGAATCCGGATCCTCTATTGATAATTGAGCAAATTCCTCAGCCTTATCACTAAAATCAGGCATCATCTTAAGTGATTCAAGGCTTGTCCACGCTTCGGCTATAGTGCCACCCCAAGAGGTGTGAATTAGTCCGATGGGAATATTTAAGTTCTCATGAAGATCTCTGCCAAAGAAATAGGCTGTAGCAGAGAACCCCGGAATTGTAACCGAAGAACACTCCTGCCAGCCACCTCCGGAGACAACCAGACTTTCCAGCGGATTATTACTTGTTGCCTTCTCTACTTGAAATAATCGAATGTTTGGATAATTAGCTTCTTTTATTTCTTTTTCATAGTCGGTGATTTGTCCCCAGCCAGCCAATGGCATCTCCATATTGGATTGTCCAGAACAGAGCCAAACTTCTCCGATCATTACATTCGAAATTTTCAGAGTTTTATTGTTAATGATTTGTATCTCGTATGGGCCTCCGGCAGAAGGTGTCTCAATTTTAACCATCCAATTCCCGTCATCATCTGCCTTTGCAATATACTCTTTTTTATTCCATGAAGGAACTACTTTGACATTAAAACCAGGTGATGTCTTACCCCATACAGGCGCCAATGTCTTCTGTTGCAGTACCATGTTGTCACTGAACATGGGTGATAAGGTAAGTTGAGAAAATAATTGCGGCGACAAGCAAAAGACGCCAATCAAAAAAGTAAGTTTGAAAGTGAATGTTTTCATACGATTAATTTATTTTAAACCCCATTGGTAATTAGGCTGATCTCCCATTTCAAGTTCCAGCAATCCCCCTTTAAGCAATTCACTTGCCGGAAATCTGAAAGAATTAAGTTCTTTGCCGTTAAGTGTGGCTGATTGGATATATTTCCGTGTGTGAGACACTCCATTCGCAAGGATTGTAAACTCTTTGCCTCTCTCGTATCGGTTACCCAGATCAATTTTTATCTCCTCAAAAATCGGACTCGCTATCTCATAATGAGGATTGTAACTACAACCACCGTCTGTTTGGAACAGTCCGATTGCTGCCATCACAAACCAGGCAGACATTTGTCCCTGATCCTCATCACCCAGGTAGGCGTTGGCAAGATCATGACCGTAGTATCTGTCTAATATGGAGCGACTCCATTTCTGCGTCTTCCAGGGTTCTCCTACCCAGTTAAACATAAAAGCAAAATGCATGCTTTGCTGATTACCCTGTACTACGGGAAAATCCCAGTATTGGTCACCCGGAGCATTATATCTCCAGGGTTCACTCGCTTCAAAACCCCATGTAAGTCTTTCCAGAAAACGCTCCCTTCCAATCATCTCAGACAAAGCCGGTAAATCCTGAGGCACAAAAAAGGTGAGCTGCCAGGCATTTCCTTCCACGTAGTGATGGTTGGCACCTGAAGTAAAGGGATCGAAATCTTGTTCCCATTCTCCATTACTATGACGCATTCGTGCGAATCCGCTTTCAGGATCGATGCTATTTCGCCACCAGTTACCCCGTTCAGCAAATCTGATATAATCCTCTTCTTTTCCCAAAGCTTTGGCTAACTGTGAAACTGTCCAATCGTCATACGAATATTCAAGTGTATTCGAAAAACGCCCTTTATCAGCAGGCACAAACTGATATTTCAGGTAAGCCTCGATATCGCGATTTCCAGCCAGACCATTACCTATTTTCTGCGGAGGCACTGCCTGCATTTTATTGATGGCATCGTACATTTTCTCCACATCGTAATCACGAATTCCCATTTGATATGCGCCAACCAGCAGAGGTATCTCATGCTCAGCAACCATTACCGGTATATACTCCATTCCGGCAGGTCCTTTAGCAAGCATTCCGTTGGCATCAAACATGGCAAGTTGTGATTTTACCCACCGGCTGCTCCATTCGGGAGTAATCAGATTCCACAACTGGTTAAGGTTCCAAAAAGTGTTCCAGAACGCATCACAGCCCAGTGCAACTTCGTTGGCAGGATCTCCAAACTGTTGAATCTTCTCAGTGGCATCAACCCATCGTCCGTCCACATCACTGAACATATTGCGGCAGTAGGACCGGTAGAGATTGGTATAAAAACGTGTTTTCTCCCGTCGGTTGTTGCTTTTTACCTCTATACGCGAAAAAATCTCATTCCAGGATGCAAGCTGCGCTTCCCTTACCGCTTCAAAATTCCAGTTAAACGGAACGATTACCTCCTCTTCCAGATTTTTATAAGCTCCCTCCATATCAACATAAGAAATGGCAGAACGTACTTGTACAACACTATCCTGCCTGGTGTTGAATTCTACGAAATACCCCACTTTATCCGGATTCAATGCATATACTTCATCATCGGTAACAATTTCATCATTTATCCATCCTCCTGATTTGATAATATCCTGATCGAATTCAATCACGAAATATAATGTATAATCCTGATCAGCATCGGTGGACCAGACACCTTTCGATTGTTGTATGCTATATCCCTCTATTCGTCTGTTACTTACACGATTTATTTTAGCATCCAGAACGTTATATCCATATTCTGCAGGGATAGTAAGATCTACCATAACCCGACCATCTGATGTGGCGGGAAAAGTATATCGCTGAAAGCCACACCTTGTGGTGGCAGTGAGCTCCGCCCTGATACCGTAATCTGTCAAGTCTGCTTTATAGTATCCTATCTCTGACACTTCCCCCTCTTTATCTATAGCCGATCGATAGGAAAGAGTATCCTGCTTGAAAACTGATTGATCTCCTATCTTAGTTTTTAACGGACCGTTTACCGGCATTATACCCAATCCGGCCATTGTCCATTCATGAATATGACTGAAAGTGCCAATACTTTCAAAGCTGGGTTCATATCCTGCCTGCCAACCGGAATTCTGATTGTCGGGACTTAATTTAACCATACTGAAAGGCATCCAAGGTCCCGGAGCAATCATCCAGCGGGAATGTGCCGTGCCCATACGGGTATCCACATAATCTGCCACGCTGATTTCTTGTTGCGGTGAGCGTATTATGGTTCCCTCCTCCACTACTGTTCCATCTACCAGTACCATGTAGCTGCTTTCCTTCTTGGTTATGCTTGCCTGCATGGGCGCTTCGAGGACATATCGGCCCTTTTCCAACTGCTGCATCAAAATTGTCTCATCATCAACCCTTACCTCAACTTCAGGCGTGCCCTGCAGATGCTCCAGGTCAACCAACAACGGCTGGCTCTCCTTAGTCTGGTAATTAGCGGCCTGCACACCCCTGATATAAGCTCCTCCAGAGGAATTCTCCAATACAACGCTTTCCGGTCCTTCCATTCCTATATGATCAAATATCAGCCAGGAGCCCTCAAGATTGGTAAAACTTATCTCGTTACCGCCCCTCTTTATTAATCCCGGCTCCAGCGGTATTTCAATTCTATGCTTTATCGTTTTATCATAATTGCCTGTCAGTGACTCCCCTCCCCCTTTTGGGAGTATCTGCTTCCAGGACTTTCCATTTACAGTCACCTTAAAATAAGGCGGTCTTTCATGATGAGTATCGAGCACGTCTATTATTAACCTCCAGTTGCCTTTTTCAGGTGCTGATCTTAAACGGAACAAGATGTTCAGCACATGGGTTCTGATTCCGGCCGTACCGCTGGTTCCACCCCATCGGTCGTCTGGCCCTGGAAGTACATACGGAAAATCAACTTTCGGAGTAGATTTCCCCACTAAATAGAAGCGATCCTCCCACCCAAAATCATGTGAGAGAAACTCCTCATAATCTCCGGGTGCCAGTGCAAACTCATCCGCGCTATTATCCTTTACACCTATCTGCCATACGGGAACAAGCGACTGCGCAAAACAGTTTTTTCCTGACGCTAAGAGAAACGATAATAATAACAGGGTTGTGATATAAAATCTTATTTTCATATAAGTAATTTTATTTTTTGGAGTGGAATACAATATAGTATGTTTCTGTGATTTTATCATTCAGTTACTCCATATTTTCTCTAAATAGTTGGATACTTTTCCACAGAACCCCTGCTGCACCTCTGAAACTTCCGGATCCGGCCGGTTCACCTTCTCGTGTCCACCATTCATAAAATCCATCATGTTTAATCACAAGATCAAGCATCGGGCTGATCGACTCATAAGCCTCTTCATACATGCCATGTCGAATCAATTGTTGTACCATTCGGCCACCAAACCATGTCCAGTCTCCTCCGTTCTGATAACCATATTCATACAATCCCGGGTTAAGGAAAAACCCGTTCGGATAAGGGGGATATACAGTTAGACCGATGGTCGGCGCACCAGATTCCCTTACATTTTGTTGCATCTTTTGATAGGTTATTCTTATCTCATCTCGTGTAAGGAAACCCGCTTCTATAGCCATGAAAGTTCCACCATGATAATAAATTTTATTTTCATCAAAATCAACAGGAAACGGCGACCCTTTTTCCAGGTATATATGAGGAATATATTTCTGATTTTTTTCATCCCAAAGGTATTTTCGTACGTTTTGGGTGATATTTTGTGTCACAGATGTCCAGTAAGCTTTCTCTGACTTGTCCTCAATCAGGGAGATATAATTTTTGACAGCAATCACAAACATCGCATTGTCATAAATATCAATAGCAGGATGTGACAAGCTGTCAAGTTCAACTCCCCAGTTGTGTTCCGGCTGTACATCGCCCCAGTCTACTGTTGTAGCTCCCCATAACAGTCCATATTGATTGTCCATCCTATGATTGATAAGATATTGGAGTGCATTGCCCATACGCTCTTTTACCGATTTACCATTAATAGATTTTTGCAGGAAGTCCTGGTCTCCAGTTGCCTCAATATATTTGTATATAGCTTGAATCAGTGACGACTCTTGATCAGTTTCGACTGTGTTTTTATGGGCTTTGTATTCAGTAGCAAAATCAGAAAAAATATACTTATACCCTCCATGTCCACTTTCAATCGGAATATAACCATCCGGAATATTTCCATCTTCACTCTGGAACTTGAAAAAGGTAAGTAATGCTTCACTTGGTCGCTCCTGTCCATTTACTGCTACAGACAACTCTATAAAGGAATTAAGGTCACGAATCCACACTTCCCCGTAACTGTCACCGGCCGTTAGTCCATCTTCAACAAGCTGTTCCGCCATTTGCTCCACTTGATCAAAGCGGTTGTCGGCTAAGATCTTTGTGCTAAGTTCCCTGCTTATTTTTTTATCTTTTTGAGCACATGCTGAAACAGCTAGTAAAGATATAATTAATAAAATATAGCCCAGGTTATTTCTATTATTTCTCATTGTAGTTTTTTTTCAGCAGTGTGTCCATCGATATCCAAAAAAAGCGCGGCTTATATATAGAGACATCAGTATATAAATCGGGTATGTTCTTTGCATTAACACAGTAGCTCACTAATAAATTCTCCTCCGGACCATATTGGGGATGTGCCATTGCATTATAGGTGAATAAAGAAGGATTCGCTCCTTCAGGTATTGTATAAATGTGCTTTTTATTTGTCCACGGTCCTTCAGGTGCGTCGGCAATAAAAGTGTAAATTTCGGGGTTGAATCTGTCTTGCGTTAACAAAATAAATTTGCCATCCTGCTTGAATACACTAAATTGTTCCGAAACAGGGATATCAATACCTTTCAATGGTTTGCTATTTTTGGCATTAGTTACCCAGTTGTCATTTTCGAAATATTCCCAATCTTGCAACCTGTCATTTACTAATTGAGCCCTAGCCACGTGTAATCCTGCAGTCAGGTCTTGTTGAGGATTTGAACCATAAACATAGTAAAAACCATCATGTTCAGTGACCCCAAATCCAAAATGGGCATCAGTTTGTTCTACTGTTAACAGTTCCTGTTTATCAATTACTGATAAATCCGCATGATTTAACCTGTAGTACATAGTTGAATGCCAGTAAAAATCCCAGGTACCTGTTCCTGTTTGAACAATTGTCGACATAAACAGATGCACTATATGGTTTTTCACAAAACCGTGCATAGGCCAAAGAACGGCAGGATAACCGTCAACATTTTCTGATTTCAGTAAAGACTCCGGATTATTTGAATTACCCCCGGTTATTGTCTTTACCGACTCCCCATCCTGTAGTAACCATACATTTCCCATTATGAACGGTGATGATTCAGCTCTTTGGTTTTCATTGACTTCACCTAAAAATGAATCCCCCCATAACCAAAAACTTTTGGTGTCATCAATAGGGATGGATATTGCTCCATCTCCTCCCGTAAGAATATCTTTCCCGGGAGGGAATAAAAAGTCTACAAATTGGGTATCAATAACGACTTCCCCAATCTCTACAGAAACATCAGATACAGTATCATTATCTTGTTTGGTTGATTGTTGACAAGAGAAAAAAGATATAAATCCAGATAAAATAAATAATTTAAATCTCATATGTGTGTGATTTATTTAATTAGTTTTTGGCTCACTTCCCATAGTAAGTATTAGTGTTCCGCCTGAAATAATCTCATTGTAGTCTAAATAACATCTGTCTAATACCTCTCCGTTAAGTATAACCTGCTGTATATAAATATTTGTTTTTGAGTTGTTAATAGTTTTCACTGTAAAAGTTTTTCCTGAAGCATACTTTTCATCCAGCTTAATCTCAATTTCATCAAATACAGGACTGGTTATCTCATAGCGAAGGTCTCCCGGACATGCCTGATGTAAACCAATTGATGATAAAACATACCACGCTGACATCTGTCCAACATCTTCATTACCTACCAACCCATTCACACTATTGTTATATGCACGGCGACAAATCTCACGAGTCCATTTCTGCGTTAGCCAAGGATACCCCAATCTATTAAATAGATATGGCACAAAATGTACGGGCTCATTTGCATGATTGTAATAGTCATTCCACATCATATCATCGGGCACTTTTTCAAAGAAGTTAATCAAATCAGGCAGGACTTTATCAATTCCACCCATCAACTCCACCATTCCTTCTATGTCATGTGGAACAAACCATCCCTGTTGATATGGATTGCTCTCTACAGTTCCGTAGTTATCCTCTAATCTTCCTCTATCAGGCCATTCAACCCAGCTACCATCTTCATTGCGTGGCCTAAACCAACCCACCTCATCATCATATATATTTTTATAACTCTCAGATAGTGTAAAATATTTGTTGTAATCTTCTTCTTGCCCTAATGCCTTCGCCAACTGCGCCATACACCATTCGGTATAACTCATCTCAAGAGTATTTGAGATTGCAAACTCTCCGATGGCATAACCTGCACTTCCGGAGTCGGGAGCATCGCTTCTAACTGCAAAACCCAACTTCTCATTTCCACTCCTTTCAGAAGTGTTTGTTGCAATTTCATACGCTTTTTCAACATCATAACCTCTTATGCCTTTTGCGTAGGAATCGGCAAAAACAGATATCGCAGGATTCCCAACCATACAGGCACTGTAGGCATTCAAAAGTTCCCACCTTTCAAAATATCCCTTGCCACTTTCATTTGCAAGGGTAATGAGCGATTGCATCATGTCCTCCACAAGCGTGGGGTTAATTAGCGTTTGTAATGGAAACTGACTGCGAAATACATCCCATCCACTAAAAACGGTACGTTTTGTAAAGTCAACTGATTCATGAATCTGTTTATCACCACCAATATATCTGCCATCAACATCCTCAAATGTTCTGGGATCTATCATTGTATGATATAGTGCAGTATAAAATATCACCTTATCATCATCTGAAGCGCCATCAACTTTTATTTTCTGAAGCTCTCTGCTCCAATTCAGATAAGCTTCATCTTTTACCCTTTCAAAATCCCAATCTGCAATCTCTTGTTCAAAATTCTTTTTGGCGCCTTCAATATCTACATATGAGATACCGACCTTTAAAACCACCTCATCGCCTTCTTCTGTAGCAAAATCGTTAAAGAAGCCCAGGTGCTTACCCTGCTCTTTGCTAATTCCCCTCTTTACTTCTGCAGCAGCAATAACAGATTGATACTTATCACTTGTCACATCTTCAAGCTTCCTTGTCCAGTTATCGGGAATATTAGCGCTCCAAACACCATAATCTTTGAGTGGTTTATCAAACTGAGCATAAAAATACATTGTGTAATCCGATTTACCATCACCATTACCCCAGCCACCACCTTCAGGCGGACATATCATCCAACCGGCAATAGTGTTGTCATCCAATACTTCAACTTGCTGCAAAGTAGATGTGCCGCCTATTCGACGTGCAAGATCAATCTGTATTCTTGAGTTCTCATTCTCGGGAAAAGTAAACCTATACATACCACAGTGCTTAGTGGCAGTTAGCTCAACAAGTATATCATAGTCATCTAGCCGCACCGAATAATATCCTGCAACAGCTTTCTCACTTTCTTTTGAGTAACGTGAACGATATCCAGTATCAGGATCTGACTCTGTTCCCCTATTGGTTTTCATATCTCCGGTTGTCGGCATTACCAAAAAATTACCTAAATCTCCATTCCAGCCTGTACCACTCATGTGAGTAATTGCAAATCCCTCAATGCTTGTATGCTCATAGCTGTAGCCAGAAGCATTGTCGCCACCCGTTATGGTGTTAGGACTCACCTGTGTCATCCCAAAAGGTGTGGCTGCACCGGGGAAAGTCTTACCCAGTCCATGAAATGTACCTGCATCATAAACACTTGTCGATGCTCCAATAAAGGGATTAACGTATGCAGCATAATCCACATTATTCTGCGCTTCTTTATTGTTACAACTTGTTAAAAACGCCATTATTATCGGTATAAAAAGTATTATGTTTTTCATTATTTAATGATTAATTAGTTCTTAGTTCTTAAAACACTCTTACACCTTTCAGCCTTAATGTCTGAAATCCGAACTGAGGCATCTGCAGCTTCACGGTTTTTTGCCCGTTTGAAGCTTCGCTAAAGCTTACATCAGCAATTTTATTGCCATTTAAATCAACCTGCTCAATTCCATCAACATCGCAGTTCCATATGATTGTCTGTGGCGCACTGTCCGACGAAGTGTTGTAGAATCTTACAATTAGTGCATCATCCTTTACAACCAAAGATGATATCTCAAGATTCTCATCCATAACCTCAAGCAAATTTAAACCCGGTGTATTGGCAGGCATGTTTGTAAACTTAGCAATCAACGGCTCATTCCATTCGTCGCTTGCCCTCTGAATCAAAGCACTTTCCCAGTCGCCGGTATGCGGTAACAGAGCATATTTTATTTCAGTTGGTCCATGTATCTTATAATCACGTCCCCAAAGTGCCTTGCCAACATATTGCACTGTTAGTCCCAATGGCAAGCTATCATGCTGAATATAGCTTGTTGTGTGATCTGAGAATAGTGCAACACCTTTATCATTCGCATCATTTGTAACATCCACCCAATTGAGAATCACATTATGCTTAATTTTGTCCCAGCTGGAGTATAGAGTGTTGTCGAGCTTACTCTCATTCACATCAAACGGAGCATTCTTAAACAACCTTTCACCAACCTCATTAAATTGAAACTCAACGTGCAACTTATATTTATCATTATAAAAAGCTTTTTCGCGATCCTCTGCCCTGTAGTTTTTGCTGTGGTCATATTCTCCAATACCGGGACTGCCATTCCAGTCGATATGCAACTTAAAATCAATTCTTGGGTTGTTTTTGTTAAATGTTACAAGCTGACAGTAGTTGTTGCCTGCAATCTCATTTTCAATCTTCACCTTTGTAAAAAGTGCTCCATTTTCGACTACAGATACCTTAGCCTTGTTCTCCAGACCTTCAAAAAACCGACCTTCCTGATAAAAGAATCCTTTAAGGTTGTTAAGATACTTACCATCTTTCACCAGTTCCAATTTGCCGTTCATCTTGTCAATCAAACTGGTTATTACGCCACCCTGTTTAGGATCAAAAACAGCTGTATAGTAGTCGGTATCAATTATGAGAAAAGAATCCGAATTATGTTTGTCAGCATTGTCTGCTTTTCTTGTATTATTATTAACCAGCTTATATGATGAGTATCCCATTCCAGCAACAACAGCTTCAAAGTGAAGAATGCTTTGTCCGTTTGCATCCTGAGTTACCTGTGACGGAACTTTTTCACCTTTTGAATCAACAACTGTCACTTCAATACCTCTTAAATTATCAGGTAATAACAGGTCAACCTGCTCATTACGCTTAGATCCTAATGTGTTGTAAACACGTATATATTCAGAACCCGAAACATTACCAAAAAGACTCTCAATCTTCTCATCTGCAATCTCGTTAGATGAGTTGGTCCATCGTGTCACATTGTCTGCCCAAGTGAAACCCGGTCTGCCGTTATAAGGCACAATCCAGCAATCATGATGCTGTGCCAGCATAATTGTACGCCATGCTTCAGCAAAATCAGCTTCAGGCCACTCCACATTGTTGTAAAGATAGTCAAGTGAAGCCATTTTCTCAGCCATAACCATGCGATTCTCGCTCACACGTATCTCCTGTGCGAGTTTTTGTAAAACCTGAGCACCCCATACAAGTCCCGGTTTAATATCTTCCTGTGTAAATTTCCAATCGGTATGCTCTACCCTGTCTTTAACCATCTCTATATACTTAGTCCATGTAGTATATACTGTCGGTTCATACTCATTGTTCCAGGGGCCGCCATCCCATCCTGCATCCTGAAAGCACATACCCACAGGATATTTTATTCCATCATTAAAACAAGCCGTAATAAATTCATTGGAGTTAGTCCATGAATCCGTTTGCCATGTTGATTCTTCCGACAGGCCTTCAATAGCGTATCTGGGTACCGCAAGCATAGATGTACCATCGGGACCGATCCAGTTAACCAGATCTTTTCCAAAAGCTGTTGTATAGCCACCCCAACAAGTATTGGGATTTCTCAATACTGCATACTTAAATCCAAAATTCTTCAGTATCTGTGGCAGGCTGCTTGTAAAACAGGGCTCTTCTACCGAATAGGTGTCGAAAGTTACATTCGGAAAATACTCTTTTGTCTTTGCAATTCCATAGTAAAACTGCCTTATTAAACTCTCTCCTGAAATATTATAGGCATAAGGCTGAGCCCAGGCCGGATTAACAAATTCAATCCGGCCAAAGCGCCCTTCCTTATCAAAATATTCCTGAAATGCTTTGAAATTCTCAGCGTCCTTTACACTAACCGTGTCCCATGTCTCAGGTTCAATCTCAAGATTTATTGCCCATTCCGGGTACTTTTTCAGGTTATCAACCATAAATTTGGCCTGCCACATAGGATAGTGACCATAAATACCACCATGATAACCATCATTAAACCATGCTTTGCGTTGAGACATAGTTGGCAGGCTTACTAAAACAAGACAAAATAAAACAATGTAGTGAAAGTTCAGCTTAAATTTCGTCATAATTATTGGGTTACATTAATTGCAATTCTGTTTTACTATAAAATCTTCTCCTGAAGTATCTTTCACAATAATACTCTTATCCTCATTAGCAAAATATATATGTACAGATTCAATTTCGGCATCGGCAGGCAAATTAAAATAATCATCAACATAAATGTACTTTTGCCAAGTTGTATTACCAATCTTCGTCATGAGAGTTTTATCATTAGTAATATCTATCAATTCCGATTCAGTTCCATCTTCATAGATAACCTTACCAAGCATGTACACCTTATTTGCCCCATGCAGTTCAGTTTCAAGAACTTGCGTCTTTGTTTCAAAGTTAACTGCAAATAGGTCACCAAAGCCAAATGTAGCTGGTACTGTAGATGTAAGAGGAGCAGTAGTGAAGTCGATAAGCGGATTAGAACCACCCAATACAGTAATTACTTTCGACTTAGCATTCCCCTTGTAGTATTCGGAGTGTAGTCCCTTGTCCTTACCCGTAAAGAAGTATCCCATAAACAGTTTAATATTATCAGGACCAGTTTGCAACTTGATATTCACTTTTGCTGTAATAAGTTTCTCGTCCTCGTCGGTAATAATAAATGTTGTTTGAGATTCAAACACAACCCATTCAACCGGGCCCAGGTTATCCATTAACCCAATCTCTTTTTGTAATGCAGAAGACCATGGCAGTGCAGTAGTAGGCTCATTATCAGATGCCGGCACAACCGTTAGCGGCTCATTAACAACATCCCCTTTGGTATAACCGGTAGTGGTAAATGTAAGATTAGAGTTCTCTGCAATATTCCATGCCTTTGGTGCCAAAACAGCAAAAATCATTTTAGTGTTGTTGTCATTCTCAGCCACCAGCTTCAAGTCAACCACAATCTCGATTTCACTGTTAACCTGCGGATTCTCGGGGTGAAAAATATTCTCAATCGTCATGCACATCAACAATATCAAAGGTATAGTAAGTAATACCAAAATCTTTTTATACATGCTTTTCATAATTAGTCATTTAAAATGTTAGTAAATGTGTACTTGTAATTAATTGAACTACAATCCAATTGAAAAGGCATAGTGAATTCACCATTCTGATAGTAAGCAATCACTTTGTCTGTACCTTTTATTCTCAATTCATTAGGTGCTGCATTATAGTCCAATTCACACTCAGCCTCAAACTCTGACTCAGTTTCAAAGTTAAAAGGAGAAAAAGGCACGTCGCCATTAGAATAAATTACTTTAGAAAGTTTACCTCCTCTATACTGAAGTGTAAATCTTAAAGTCTTGAAGAAATCCACCTTGTTTGCAAGATTAATCCCACTTATGTTCATAGGGTCATATTGTAGTACCTGTCTAATACCATATTCTATGTCATAATCTGTTTTAAACTCATCCGACATCTGATTCGATGTGTTATCCTTGCATCCTGTTAGTGCGACAGATGCAATAATCATCATAATTAAGAATCTATATAATTTCATATTTATTATTTTATATTAGTTATTTACCCAATATCTTATTTATATCAATCCACATAAACTTGGGCCGATAAGTAGATACATCTCTGTGTTGATCCGCAAAATCCTCGTTATTAATGTTATAACATATCAAAATCATCCCATCTTTAGTAAATTGCGGATGAGCCATGGCGTTATATGTAAACACCTTAGGGTTTTCATGTTTAGGTATCTTATACACCAACTGTCTGTTATACCATGGACCCTGTGGATTATCCGCAATGAATGTATAAATCTCACCTGAATTAAAACGTTTGTGCTGAGATAACAACACATATTTGTCCTCAAGCTTAAACACGTTGAACTGAGATGAAATAGCAATGCTGGAAAGACCAGCCATCTTCACTCCATCAACAGAGTTTTGACTCCAGTTGGTACCATCAAAATACTCCCAATTTGTGTAAAGATCTTCAATTGTAGTGCGTGCAACCAATGCATCCGATATAGGTTCAAAACTGTTTTCAACATCCTCCTGAGCATATACATAGATATAATCGCCATCCTCAAGGGCAGCCATACCATAATGAATGTCTGTTGAACCTTTAAAAGGAATAGTTGTAGTACTCAGCAACTCAATTTCAGGCAGGCTATACTCTAGAATATCGGTTGTCTCATACATGAATCCCCACATACCTTCAGCACCCTGAAACATTAGTGTCTGGAAAATATACAATTTATTGTTCTTAACAAATCCATGTCCTGGCCAATACCATTTTTGATGTTCATCTGTAACACCGGGAGGCACAGCAGCTGAAGACTTATCTCCATTTGTACCATATATGGCAGAAACTTTACCATCATCGTAAACAATATAAGTATTCCTGAACATATGGTCCGACATCGATCTCTCACCGTTTGTAACCGGCCCGATAAATGAATCACCCATCATAAATATACTTCTACCATCAGGTAAAGCAATAGAGTATGTACCATCACCCCCAGTAACGCTTCCCCGATCGGGAATCAGCAAAGCAGCAAATGTTTTGTCAAGTCCGTCAATTGTCACATTTTTGGTCACTTTCTCAACTTCCTTACCACTCTTGATAAACGATATGTTGATGTCGACAAGCTCATTATAAGGAACACGGGTTATGTAACCTCCTTTTTTATCTTTGGCTACAACAACCACTTTGTCTGTTTTGCTGCTTGTAATCTGATAATTATCAAAATCAACTTTATCAGTCAATAACTCCCAATTAAGGAATACTGTATCTGCGTTAGATGTATATTCAACATTCATTAGTTTTCCGGGCGTATCACCATCCTCAAACGGATTAGGCCTTATGCCGTTATCTTTTTCCCCACACCCTAAGAATATTGACATTAATATACCAATGAATAACATATGTAATACTTTGATTTTCATTTAACTCATTAATTAGCGTGTAAGATTAGGATTCAATCGTTTCTCCCTTAACGGATACGGGAATAAGAGATCACTTTCTTTAAAAGGACGTCCCTCGGGGTGGCCGGGAGCATTGTAACCCACCATGTCAACAATGTTTCCGGTAGTCACATTAAATGCCTTCCTGGTTCTGATTAAATCATACCAAGTCTGACCTTCAAAACAAAGTTCCCAATAACGTTCTTTAAGAATATTATCTACCGAGATACTGGCAGGCTTTCCCTCATCAGGTAATGCTCTGCTTCTTACTTCATAGTATGCATCAATGGCAGCCGCATCACTTGTTGTTCCGCCATCTAAGCGAGCCTTTGCTTCTGCAAGTACCAGCAATACATCAGCATATCTTATCAGTGAGTAGTTTCTTCCTGAGTTACCTGTCTCAGCTGCCGCCTGATCCCAGAACTTATAGATGTAAGGGCGTCCAAATTCAACAATTACATCAGGATTATCAAGTGTCTCATGCTTTGTATAGTAATATGCTTTCTCTTCAAGTCTCAAGTCGCCTTCTGGATATGAACCATAAAAAGACAACGCAGGACCCATTCCCCCTCCCATTGAGCCAATTGCTGAAATTGGTGTCGCTGGTCCCGGATATGGTAATGTGTTAAAGTGAGTTGGCGATCCAGCATATTGGCTCTCACGCTGTATCATAAAAATATATTCTCCCGAATTCTCATTAGAAGGTTCCCTCAGGTCAGCATAATTATCAAACAGATAAAACTGCTTGCTCTGAACTACAGCTTTTGCCTGATCATAGGCTTTCTGATTGTATTCATTACCTTTCTGAAGAGGGTATCCTGCCATTGTAAGGTAAACTTTTGCCAAAAGTGATTTCACGGCACCTCTTGCTACTCTACCTTCGCCACTTGCCCAAGGTCCGTTGACCATTAGTGAGTCTGCTTTAAGCAGATCGCTCTCTATCTGAGCATAGACGGCATCAATAGATGAGAGCTCCGATACAACATCAGAAAGACTCTTTGTGCTTGTAACCTTCAAAGGTATCTCGCCAAACATCCTAACCTGATTAAAATAGTTAAAAGCACGTAAAAAATATACCTCTCCGAAAAGCATGTTTTTCTTACTTTCAGATATAATTTCAGGTGTCATCTTATCAAAATTCTCTAAAATACTATTGCAGTTCTCAATTGCTGTATAGTGCGATTGCCAGTAGATCTGCAGGTAGGAATTGTCCTCCTTCACATCCAGGCTTATTGCCTGACTAAGTCCAATCCAACTACCTGAATATGGCCTGTCGGCATAACCCGAAAGTAGTTCAAGAAACAAATACGTTTGTGAACCAATCTCAATCTGAGAAATAAATATATCGTCAAGATAAGTATAGACACCATTCACCGCAGCTACCAATTGAGCCTCCGATGTAAAATAGAAGTCCGGAGATAAAAATGTTTTCGGCTCCTCCTCAAGAAAGTCATTACACGAGGAAAGGATAACAACCAGAGATACTATTAAACTTGTATATAATATAAATTTTTTCATTGTTTTATAATTTAGAAGGTTACTCTTAGATTCATCGAAAATGTTGTAGGTCTAGGATAAGAATAGAAATCAATCCCCTGTCCGGTATCTGTAGAGAAAGCGCCAATCTCAGGATCAAATCCAGGATACTCAGTAAATACATATGCATTTTCAACATTCACACCAATAGTAAGGTTCTGTATATGTTTCAACCTTCTCAACAAATTCTGATCAAGATCATATGTCAAAGCAATATTTCTTATTCTTAAGAAATCACCATTATGCAACATTCGGCTATCCTTCTCATTTTCACCAAAATTAATATCAGAAGGGAGACGCACAGCAGCAATCATAGAATTCTGATTTTCAGGAGTCCATGCATCAAGAACCGACTTAACAGAATTACCATAAATCTGCCTGTTTTCCATCATCGCATGGCTAATTCCCATAATTTTTGCACCATAACGATAGTTTAGGTCAACCATTAGGGACAAACCTTTAAATGTAAACGTATTCACTAGATTCATATCACCTTTAGGCAAACCATTACCCATAATCACGCGGTCGTTGTCGTTAATAACACCATCTCCATCAACATCCTGATATTTAATGTCTCCAGGCTTCTTGTTATAAACAGCAGCTTCAGCCACTTCATCAAGGCCCCATGTGCCAAGTCTGTTATAAACAGAGAATGTAGCCCACTCTTCACCTTCTCTTGCTATAGTGTTGTTTCCAGTCTCAATGGTCTCACCACCAATATCCTTAACAACTAACTTATTAGTAGAGAAAACAAAATCGGTAAACCAGCTAAAGTTTCTCTCCACAATATTTCGTGTAGAAAGCGTAAGCTCTAATCCCTTATTGACAATCTCACCAAGGTTGGTCCAAGTTGAAGAATAGCCAGTAAGCACAGGTACCTGTTTTGAGAACAGCAAGTCTTGAGTAGATTTATGATAAAAATCTGCAATCAGTTCAAGCTTGTTATTAAAGAAACCCAAATCCAATCCCAAGTTAAACTGTTTCGACGACTCCCATTTCAAATCCTGATTACCCAGGTTACCTAACACGACATAAGGCTGCAAAGTATTGTTGAAAATTGTAGAGTTGTTATTATAAGAAGAGATGGTTCTGTAGTTAGGTATTGAAGCGTTACCCACTGCACCGTAACTGAGTCTCAACTTTGAATTATTTACAACATATCTCAACGACTCAAAAAAATCCTCTTCAGACATGCGCCATGCAATAGAAGCAGAAGGGAAAAAACCATACTTGTTGTTGGTTCCAAAGTTAGAAGCACCATCTGCTCTAAAAGTAAAGCCTAAAATATACTTTTCTTTAAATGTCTGGTTTGTCCTGAAATAGAATGAATTCATTGAGTTCTCAGCCATTCCCGATGTGGGTTTATGGTAAACAGTTCCAGCACCAAGGTTGAAGTATTCAAAGAAATCATCAAAATAGTTCTCCGATCCAGATGAAGAGCTTTCTGTACGGTAGTAATACCAGCTGGCACCCAATACAAACTGTGAGTAAAGCTGACCATCAAAGAAATTATTGTTGTAAGTAAAATAGTCCTCATTTGACCATCTTTTTCTAACCGAATTGCCAATGTCAGCATAACCGTTGTTGTTCTCACTTACATCCAGCAATCCAGCTTTTGCATAACTAATGCTTCTTGCGTTAACTGTTTGCATGTCACCCTTAGCGGTAAAGCTCAGTTGATCACTCAATTTAAAAGTAAGAATAAGGTTTGCGATAGAGAAATTTTCATCATATATTTTCTTCTGATCCCTTAAAAGCAGAATAGGGTTTTCTGCAGCCTCACCAAGTGGATAGTCATTCTTACGACCCCAAGTTCCATCTTCATATTTTATAGGAACAATAGGAGGCATTTCAACCATATTTCTGATCGGACCCTGTCCAAATCCACCCTCCATATCATTTCTCTTGTGAGAACCAGCAGTCACCACCGCTTGCAAATTTAACCACTCTTTAATGTTGCTCGATACATTCACAACACCAGATAAACGTTTGGAATAAGTGTCTTTTACTAATCCTTCAAAGTCCTGATAAGCCAAACTCGCATAAAGAGTAGTCTTTTCATTTCCTGATGAGAAAGATAATGTGTGGTCATTAGTAATAGCATTTTGTGTAATGGCATCCTGCCAATCGGTATCATACTTGGGCGAAGCAATTAGGTTACCATAAGAATCACGTTCAAAGTTGCCAGAAGAATCTTTAGAGTAGAAAAATAAATTCTCCATAGGGTTAATCAAATGAGGCATGGTCTTGCCGCTGTAAGCATAAGCTCTTTTTTGCATCTCCATGAATTCTTCAGAATTCATAACATCCATTCTCCTGTTCAAAAAGCCTATACCAATTTTACCATTATAGGTAACAGATCCGACTTCACTTTTACCGCTTTTTGTGGTGATAAGTACAACTCCATTTGATCCCTGTGCACCGTACATAGAAGTTGCAGCCGCATCTTTCAGAATATCAATAGATTCCACATTAGCATAATTTATAAGCTGTGGGTCAACACCCACCACGCCGTCAAGCACATAAATAGGGTTACTGTCTGCATTAATAGATCCCATACCACGAATTCTCAATGAAGATCCACCACCAGGCTTACCCGAAAACGATATGTTGCTCACACCAGCTACCTTACCAGCAAGTCCCTCAAGAATATTAAAAGCGTTTGTTCTATCATTCAGATCTTCACTTTTAAGTGAACTAACTGATGAGCTCAGCGTGCTTTTAGTTAGTGTACCATAACCCACAACTACCACCTCATCGAGTGTTTTAGTGTCTTCTATCATAGTAACTTGCAGAGATGATCTGCCTGCAACAGAAACTTCTTGGTCGTGATAACCAATATAGGAGATCTCTATAACCGCATTATCGGCAACTCTCAAAGAAAAATTACCATCAATATCGGTTACCGTACCGTTTGACGTACCTTTTTCTATTACGTTGGCACCGATAATCGCTTCACCAAATTCATCGATAATCTTCCCCGAAATCTGCTTACTCTGTTGCTGTGCTTCAGTTATCTGTTTCCTGCTCATTTCTTTAGAATGCAGGATAATCATCGATTCCTTTGTATTTAGAGAATATGAACTATTTGCCTGTAACTGAAAAACAAGCATAAACATTAAAAAAAGTGTCATTCTCATAGCAATTGGTATTTTATTCATACTTTACATTGTTAAATTAGTTTATTTGATTTGTAAATTAGTTTATTTGGTACATAGGCATCTAAATTATTTAATGCTGGTTATATTAACTAGTATCTGTGTAAAGGTACTAAATTCGATTACCTACAAATTGAGGAAATGCAATTATTTTTCTGTTCCCCAATGCTTGTTTGGTGATGAGTCTAACCATATTTCCAAACTTCCTCCTGCTCCAAAATCTTTATGATCAATCCAATATTTGTTGTGATCAATTCCGTTCAGCAGTACTTTCTGTATAAAGCAGTTTTCTTTTGAGTTGTTGTATGTCTTGATCTTGAATTCGTCACCTTTATAGTATGTAGGATTAAGCTTTATTGTAATTTCATCAAAAACAGGACTTGTAATCTCATATGAAGGATTTATAGAACTCGTTCCTTGTACACTAAACAGTCCTAATGCCATCAAAGCACTTACAGCTCCCATCTGTCCCTGATCTTCGTCGTGCCCGCCATATCCTCGATCAGGAGTAGTTGCGCCGTAAGCTTGGGCACCTACTTTTCTGACCCAATATTGGGAAAGCCATGGACTACCTGCTAAATTGAAAACATGAGCATTTGAACATCCCGGCTGATTAGCATAGCTCACGTAGCCACTGCCATATCCGAATACGAAATCATCTTTTTCGGATTGTTCAAATGCATAGTTCAATTTTTCACACAGCTGTTCATTTCCTCCCATTAATTTGGACAATCCTGGAATATCGTGTGATACACCCCACGTGCCTTGCCAAGAATTAGCCTCAACCCATCCTCTATTGTTTAATGGATCTAATGTTACCCACTCTCCTTTCTCATCTTTTGGAAAGAGTAATTTATGTTCGGTATTAAATAACTTTTTCCAGCCCTGAGAACGTTTCAGATAATTGTCAGCTTCCTTTTTTTCACCCATCTTGAGAGCCATCTGAGAAAGAGCCCAATCTTGAAAAGCTGCCTCAATGGTAATTCCGGCATTGCCGGGATAATATCCGTTTTTAATATAGAAATCTATTTCATTTACCGGACCAATCATTCCACCAGGCTTATGATTCCTGACCATTGCTTCATAAGCTTTCTCAGGTGTTGTCTTAGTCAACATGTTTTTTTGATAGGCACTTGTAATCAAATTGGTCGCCGGGCAGCTTGTCATGATATAAGAATAACCGCCAGCATTGGGGCCACGAGGCAATAATCCGCCGTTCTCTGCATATTGTACAAGAGAAGCGGCAAAATCGTCCAACACTTCCGGCCAAGCCAATCCCCAGAGAATATTCAGGTTCCATTGAGTTAACCAGAATGCGTCGGAATTATACATATGGTAACGAACAGTACCATCCGGCTTTTTGGGTAATGTACGTACTATTAACTTCGCATTTACTGTGGCATTTCCTACTCGTTCACCCTGAGTATAATCGGGATAATCACCCGATACATCATCCAGTTTGTGTCTTCCGAGTAATACATGCCACAGATCTGTATAAAATTTAATTTGTTGTTCGTGTGTCCCCCCTTTTACGTCAATACGTCCTAGCCAATCGTTCCATTCTTGACGCGAATCTTCCCTGACAGCTTCAAAATCCCATCCAAACCGATCATTTTCCATGTTTTTGCGTGCATTCTCTATGCTTGTGTAAGATATTGCAACTTTAAGCTGAATCTCATCACCTGCCTTTACGTCATAGACAGCACTCACACCACAGTTGGGAGCATCATAATAGCTTTCATTTGCATTTCGTGCAGTTTTTTTAATTACTCCTTGATGTGAAATTATATTATTCAAAATTTCCTTGTCATCCCATGCATCTAATTGCTCAAACGGTTTATCAAAATTAATCACAAAGAATATTCTCACATTTTCGGGACCACCCCAGAAACGTCCTGTGGTGTTAACTGATCCTTCAATTTCGGTATTACTCACTTTGGTAACTCGGCTATCATTCATTGTTGTGGCCCCAATATACCCTCCTAAATTGAAAAGTAAATTCGAAGTATTGTCTTTGGTATAACGTAGTTTATAGTAGCTCACCCTGTCGGTTGCAGTTTGTTCCACCCAAATGCCGTAATCCTTTAAAAACACACGATGATATCCAGGTTGCACAATTTCACCATCATGTGAAAAAGCAGATTTCCAATGCTGTTCACCCAATACTGGATTAATACTGCCGGTGGTCGGCATAAGGCTAATACCCGATAGCATCCAGCAGTGCACTTGCGGAAATCCAAGTATTTCGAGAGAATTGTAATTGTAACCGCCACCGTACTGGTTTTTGTTACGAGTCATTGGTGCTGCGCTGATCATACCAAACGGACGACTTCCAGTTACAAAAAAGAAGTAACGCCCCCGGGCAGACTCTATATAGGGATCCACTTTTGAAACATAATCGGTATAATCTGCAGGTGCCGGATATACTTCGATTTCAGACAGCCCTATATTTAAACCATCCCCATCAGTAGTCTCGAATTTGACCCAGGTAACTTTTTTAACCGGAAAGTTAACTGCCTTTGCTGTTCCGTCGTTAGGGATCTGATTGACAAAAATTGAGGTACCATCACTAAAGTGCAATGTCCCACCCGCGATATGGCTCTCTTGTATCGGACGGTCGTATAATATGATCCGATTGATGTTTTGCGATTTTTCCCATTCTAATTTGATCCAGGGGTAATCAATAGCCCCCCAGGAAGTTTGCCCACTTGCCGAAGCCCATTCTCCTTGATTTTCGATACCTATTAGTCCATCATTCGCTTTATTCGCCGAATATTCGGGACTCATTTCAGAAGAGGCCGTTACTTTGGCTGATGGTGCGATATTATCTGGTCCTGCAAACAGACATAAACTGTACCATAAAAACAAAAATATGGTGAATATTTGTTTATTCATATTTCCGATTGTTTAATAATTACCATTTTTCATGTCGGAGTTTCCGTTTGTTGTTTTTGAAGTTCTGAATATGTTTAATCAATAATGCTATATGTATGAACTTACAAATCTATAAAAAAAGGTAATTACCAACAAACAATCTGAGTGTTTTTTTTATTTTTAAATATTTTGATTTAATAAATAGGTGAATAATGTGAAAAAAGATTATTTCTTCAACGACAAGGGGAGTTAAATCAATAAGATTGATTGAACAAGGAAAGGTAAATTAGACCTAAAGGAGCATAATTGTCTGAACATTTAAAATTTCATAGAACATCCCTCAATTTCAATCTTCATCCGTAACACACCCATGCGAAGCATCCTTTACCAGTTTAGCAAACTTGTAGAGGATGCCTCTGTTTACTTTCAGTTCAGGTTGCGTCCATAATGAACGGCGACGGGCAATCTCATCTTCGGAAACCCTGAGAGTCAGACTGTTGTTAACAGCATCAATCTCAATAATATCATCATCCTCAACCAACCCGATCAGTCCGCCCTCAAAAGCTTCGGGAGTGATGTGACCGACAACAAAACCGTGTGTACCGCCGCTGAACCGCCCATCGGTAATCAATGCAACAGATTTACCCAATCCTGCACCAATAATAGCGGAAGTCGGTTTCAACATCTCAGGCATTCCCGGTGCACCTTTTGGTCCCTCATTTTTTATAACCACCACATCCCCTGCTTTCACTCTGCCATCAGAAATACCTGCGATCAGGTCCTTCTCACCATCAAATACACGAGCGGGCCCTTCAAACCGCTCACCCTCTTTCCCGCTTATTTTAGCTACACTGCCCTTCTCGGCCAGATTACCGTACAAAATCTGCAAATGCCCCTCGGGCTTTAAAGGCTTTTCGACTGGATGTATTATATCCTGTGCATCAAAATCAATATCAGGCACATAAGCCAGATTTTCTGCAATTGTTCTTCCTGTAACAGTTATGCAATCACCATGAAGCATGCCCTTTTTCAGCAGATACTTCATTACCAACGGTACCCCGCCAATCTTATGCAAATCTTCCATAAGATATTTGCCGCTCGGCTTGAAATCCGCAATCACCGGCACCTTGTCACTGAACTTCTGAAAATCATCAATTGTCAGTTCCACATCCACACTCCTTGCCATAGCCAGGAGATGTAGTACGGCATTGGTACTCCCGCCCAAAGCAATAACAATTGTGACTGCATTTTCAAAAGCCTTGCGGGTCATAATATCCCTCGGTTTGATATCATTTTCCATCAATATTCGAATATATTCACCTGCATCATGGCACTCCTGCCTCTTTTCCCTGCTTACAGCGGGGTTACTGCTGCTGTAGGGCAGACTCATACCCATAGCCTCAATAGCTGCTGCCATCGTGTTGGCGGTGTACATACCGCCACAGGCACCGGGTCCGGGGCAACTTCTTTTCACAATTTCTTTAAAATCCTTCTCATCAAGCTTACCCGCGATCTTTTCACCCAATGCTTCAAAAGCAGATACAATATTCAGATCCTGTCCTTTGTAGTGACCCGGGGCTATTGTGCCTCCGTAAACCATTATGGCCGGTCTGTTCAATCGTCCCATCGCGATAAGTGAACCCGGCATATTCTTATCACACCCCGGCACAGCAATCAGTGCATCGTAGTATTGGGCTCCGCAGACTGTTTCTATCGAGTCGGCAATTACCTCTCTGCTGACAAGGGAGTAACGCATGCCGTCGGTACCGTTGCTCATGCCGTCACTCACCCCTATTGTATGAAATATAAACCCTGCAAGATTATTTTTCCATACACCCTTTTTTATCTCCATAGCCAGACCGTTGAGATGCATATTACAGGGATTACCGTCATAGCCCATACTGACTATTCCCACCTGTGCTTTTGCCAAATCTCCCTCTGATAAACCAAGTGCATATAATTGTGCCTGAGCTGCAGGCTGTGTCGGGTCTTGTGTGATTGTTTTAGAAAACTTATTTAGATCTTTCATTCTTTTATCTGTTAATGTTATTATGAAAACCCGAAATGATATATCTTATCACTCCCGAATGATCTTTTTATTCTAAACAGATTTAACAGAGTTTTGTTGCAAGCTGTCGTAATAACAAATAATATGTCAATAGTGTTAATATTGTCAAACAAAGAGGAACAACCTTAATTCAAATTTGGTTTTTTTAGATATTTTATCTAAAATGCAACTTTTCCTGATTCTATTATTAAAATTAAATTTCCGAGGCATAATTAACACACTATTTAATCATGAGGAACAACTCTGTATTTCTGACACTATTATTATTATTATTATTTATACTGATATCCTGTGAAGGGGATCCAAACGACTGGAATATTACACAAGACAGCATCCGGTTTGATGTAATAATTGAGGGTGCCAAAACACGTGCTTCAGGTACATCATGGGATGCAGGAGATGCAATTGGCGTTTATATGAAAAAGAGCGGTTCAGCACTCGACTCGTCAGCTTTTCACATAAATGCAAAGCATGTAAATGTAAACGGATCATCTCTTTTCGCTGCTGAAAATGAATCAGAAACCATGTACTATCCTAAGGATGAGTCAAAGGTTGACTTTATAGGTTATTATCCTTACAAACAAGATATTACAGACTTCACATATCAGATCGATCTTAGTGATCAGTCGGACCTGTCAAAAATTGACTTCATGTATTCGGGCAATGCAACAGATCTTAATCGCACCATCCCTGAAGTGCCTATGGTATTTTCTCACCAGTTATGCAAGCTTGTGCTCGATATTGAGCAATTCAGTGCGACTGAAACTGGCGACCTGACAATTATTATTACAAATACCGCTACCAAAGCAACATTTGATCTCCGAACAGGGGAACTCTCATCTGCTTCAGAATTTGGTAATATACAGTTGACGGCGTTAAAAGAGAATAACAAGGCCGAAGCAATATTACTACCCGGGAAAGATATCTCAGATCAGGAAGTATGGTTTATTTTCGGAGATGATGAAGATAAAGTTTTTAAATACTCCCTGGCAAAAAACACACCTGAAAACAGATTCAACAGGTCCACCCGCTACCAATACAACATCAAACTATTCGCGGAGGATTTCCGTACAGAACCTGCCGGTAACATAAACGACTGGATAAGTGCACCGGTTGTTGATGTCACTCTGGAACCCACCGGGGAAACTCCTCCTCAAATAAAAGGCTCAAAGAAATCACCCTTCAGCGTCGCGGAAGCCATTGTAAATCAGGGAAAGCAGGGAGTATGGGTGGAAGCCTATATAGTTGGCGGATTCACAGGAACCAAAGCAACAAGCTACACACAAAATCCGAACGAAGCGAGGCAGTCGAGTCTCGCCATTGCCGCTCAGCCCAACGAAACCGACATCACTGCAATAATGCCAGTGGAACTCCCTGCAGGTAAAGTGCGGGAAGCCCTAAATATCTATGACAATCAATCCAATATAGGAAAGAAGATTATTATAAAAGGAAACCTTGAAAGATATTACTCTGTCCCCGGTTTAAAAAGTCCGAAGGAATACATGTTTACAGAGTAACATCATTCTCATTTAAACTCTTTCCACATAATCAATGCACGGGCAATTGCATTTTCAACTATAGGCTGCATAATTGCATAACCCTCTTTGTTGGGATGTACACCGTCACCCGACAACTCTTCGGGCAGTCCGTTCCTCTCATCCGCCATGGCTGAAAAGTAATCACAATACACGGCTCCTGTTTTTGATGCATACTCCTTAATACGTCTGTTTAGCTCTACAACTTTAGGAGCAGGCTCCAAACCCGGGCGCCAGGGGAAATCATAAGCAGGGAGAACAGAGCACAAGACCACCTGAATGCCGTGAGCCTGTGCAAGCTCTGTCATCGAATGAATGTTGTCCTCAATCATTTCAAGAGAAGAGGGACCGGTATTTCCGGCAATATCATTAACTCCTGCCAATATCACAACCACCTTTGGCCAAAGATCAATCACATCCTGACGAAAACGCAGCAGCATCTGTGGAGTTGTCTGCCCCCCTATCCCTCTGTTTATATATTGTTTCTCTTCTGCGAAGAACTCAGGAACCTGATTAATCCACCCTTCTGTTATTGAGTTACCCATAAATACAACTCTGTCATCACAAGTACGTGCAGCGCCAAGCTTTTCGTTCGCCTCTCTGAATCTGTTCAGATTTGCCCAATCCTGTGCTTCCGAAAACAACAAACTACAAGTAACACATAACATAGTTAACATAAATTTTTTCATACAATTGTTTTTTTTATACTTTATCGTAAAGACTGTTTTTAAAAGCGAATGTCAAAAATAGTTATTTTTCTTCAATTACTAATCTGATTCATCGATATAAAATGATAGTATGTCGATTATACAGCCTAAAAAAACTAAAAACCGGCATCACTACTATCTTTTATTTGTTGTAATGTTGTATTTTTAGTGACTTTGCACATAATTATGAAGAAAAAGACCAGGATTATTGTTTTTACATCCATAGCAGTACTCATACTGGGTATGGCATTTTTTCCAACCATTAAAAGGTTGTTTGCTTCTGAAAACCAAAACGGAGCTCCCGGAAATCAGTCCTCGCAGCGCGGCGGTCCGGGTGCTGCAAGATCCGAACTTGTGGTTACAGCTACCGTACTGAAGCCGCAAACTCTCAATAATTTGTTTCGTATCAGGGGTGTTTTGTTGCCGGATGAGGAAGTTGATCTTACTTTTGAATCTTCAGGGAAAATTACAGATATATACTTTCAAGAGGGAACATTTGTAAAGGAGGGTACCCTGCTGGCAAAAGTTAATGATGCACCGTTGCAGGCTGAACTCAAGAAACTGGAGGCGCAGCTCCCTCTTGCAGAAGACAGATTATACCGTCAGCAGACACTGCTGGATAAAGATGCAATAAGTCAGGAAACCTACCAGTCCGTCGCAACTCAGCTCGAAACACTGAAAGCAGATATTGAGCTTGTGAAGGCAAGGATCAAACAAACCGAACTGCGTGCACCGTTCAGCGGACTGCTTGGTCTGAGGCAGGTGAGCGAAGGAGCCTACGCATCACCCAATGTAGTTGTCTCAAATCTCACGAAAATCTCACCTCTTAAAATTGAATTTTCACTTACAGAGAATTTCGTGAACCTTATCAGGCCCGGAAGTGAAGTGGCATTTATGGTAGATAACAGTCTGGATGTCCGCAACGCCACCGTTTACGCAGTTGAATCACGTCTGGATGTCAGCACTTTAAGTCTTTTTGCCCGCGCAAGATATGACAACAGCGACGGAAAAATAAAACCGGGACAATCAGCAAGCGTACAGATAAAGCTTGATGAGATAAATGATGCAATTGTGATACCCAGTATTTCAAGTGTTAAAGAGATGGGACGTGATATTGCTTATATATATAAAGACGGAGTTGCTCAGGAAGTTGAGATTATTACAGGTATGCGAACAGCCGCCTCAGTAGAGGTAGTAAGCGGTCTCTCGGTGGGTGACACACTTCTCACAACCGGAGTTATGCAGCTCAGGACCGGAATGCCTGTGAGGATTGAGCAATTTACAGAAAACCACGCAAATTGAGAATATGAACTTATCCGAACTAAGTATAAAACGACCCGTACTTGCCACAGTGATGGTATTGATTATCATCATCTTTGGTATTATAGGTTATACCAGTCTCCCTGTTCGTGAATATCCCAACGTGGATAATCCCGTAATCACCGTTCATGTTTCTTACCCCGGTGCCAATGCCGAGGTTATTGAAAATCAGATTACAGAACCGCTGGAGCAGAATATTAACGGGATACCGGGTATCAGATCACTAATCAGCCGCAGTAGTCAGGGCAGCTCCCGAATTACAGTTGAGTTCGAACTCAGCGTTGACATGGAAACAGCTGCCAATGATGTAAGGGACAAGGTCTCAATTGCGCAACGCTACCTGCCCCGTGATGCCGACCCGCCAACGGTATCAAAGGCTGATGCCGACTCCGACCCGATCATGCAGATTACCGTTCAGAGTCCCACCCGCTCACTCCTTGAGCTTTCAGAGATTGCCGATCTGACGGTAAAAGAGCGCCTTCAGACAATTTCAAATGTCAGTGCAGTGGAAATCTGGGGTGAATACCGGTACGCCATGCGACTATGGCTGGATCCAATCAGAATGGCATCATATAATATTACGCCCATGGATGTAAAAAGTGCTCTTGACAGGGAAAATATCGAACTCCCTGCAGGAAGTATTGAGGGCGATCATATTGAGCAGTCGATCCGAACCATGGGGTTAATGGAAACACCTGAAGATTTCAACAATCTTATTCTGATTGAGGATAATTTCAGAATCGTAAGATTTAGAGATGTGGGGTTTGCCGAACTGGATGCAGCTAACCGGCAGAATATTCTCCGCAGAAACGGTGTCCCGATGGTAAGTGCGGTGATTATCCCACAACCCGGTGCCAATCATATTAGTATAGCGGATGAAGTGAGAGTACGTTTGGATCAAATGCAGAAAGACCTGCCTGAAGATGTGAAACTTGATGTTGCATTTGATAATACAAAATTTATCAGGGCATCAATAAGTGAAGTTCAGACAACAGTTATTGTAGCTTTTCTGCTGGTTGTATTCATCATCTTCGTGTTCCTCAGAAACTGGAGGGTAACACTTATCCCCGCCCTGGTTATACCAATTTCACTGATAGGTATTTTCTTTGTAATGTACCTTGCCGGATTCTCTATTAACGTTCTTTCTATGCTGGCTATAGTTCTGGCAGTAGGACTTGTTGTTGATGATGCAATTGTTGTTACTGAAAACATATACCAGAAGGTTGAAAGTGGCATGGATCCCGAGGAGGCTTCTATTGCAGGATCCAAAGAGATTTTCTTTGCGGTAATATCCACAACAATTACACTTGTTGCTATATTTTTCCCTATTGTATTCCTGGAGGGGATGACGGGCAGACTGTTCAGGGAATTCAGTATTGTAATTTCAGGTGCAGTTATAATATCATCCTTTGTAGCGCTCTCATTTGTTCCTATGCTATCATCCAAAATGCTTAAGAAAGGCAGGAAAAAGAGTAAATTCTACGAAAAGACCGAAGTGTTCTTTGACGGGATGAACAGATTCTACAGTAAAACTCTAACCTCTTTTCTTAACAGAAAATGGCTTGTATTTCCTACAATCGTCCTTTCCGGGGTATTGATTGCCGTGTTATGGAGTATAATACCTGAAGAGATGGCACCGCTTGAGGACCGTTCACAGATTATCATAAGGAGCTCAGCACCTGAAGGAGCAACATTCGAGTTCATAAGAGATTATACTGACAGGATATCAGCTATAGCCGACTCTTTAGTACCTGAAAAAGAATCCAACATAACTATGACAAGAGGTGGATGGAGTATGGTGCGTTTGGTTCTTAATGACATGGACCAAAGAGAAAGGAGTCAGATGGAAATTGCAAATGAACTCACTGAAGCTGTAAGAAATGAAAATGCAGCACGTGCGTTTGTACAGCAGCAGTCTACCTTTGGCGGTAGACGTTCGGGAATGCCTATTCAATACGTACTTCAAGCGCCTAATATTGAGAAGCTTGAAGAGTTTATACCTCCATTTCTGGAAAGAATGAATGCCAGTCCCTATTTCCGTATGGCAGACGTGGATCTTAAATTCACTAAACCGGAGACAAGGATTATTATCGACAGGGATAAAGCTGCAATGCTTGGCGTGAGTACCAGGGATATCGGTCAGACCTTACAATATGCACTCAGCGGTCAGCGTATGGGTTACTTCTATATGAATGGAAAGCAGTACCAGATACTGGGCGAAATTAACCGTCAGCAGCGAAATACGCCGGTTGACCTGCGAACCATATATATTAAAAACAACGTGGGCCAGATGATTCAGATGGATAATCTGGTGAAACTGGAAGAGTCGGTTGCACCCCCTCAACTTTACAGGTATAACAGGTTCAACTCGGCTACTATCTCTGCGGGACTTGCTCCGGGATATGCTTTGGGAGAGGGACTTGAAGAGATGGACCGTATAGCTGCGGATGTACTGGACGACTCATTCAGAACAGCACTGGAGGGTGAATCAAGAAACTTCAGGGAGAGTTCTTCCAGTCTTTTATTCGCATTCGGACTTGCCATTCTGCTGATCTTCCTTGTTATGGCAGCTCAATTCGAAAGCTTTAAGGATCCGTTCGTGATTATGTTTACTGTTCCTCTTGCTCTGTTTGGTGCCCTCCTGTTTATGTGGATATTTGGAATAACGCTTAATATTTACAGTCAGATTGGTATAATTATGCTTGTGGGACTTGTAACTAAAAACGGTATCCTGATTGTTGAGTTTGCAAATCAGCGCCAGAATGCAGGACTGAATAAACATGAGGCGATAGTTGAAGCATCAATTAAGCGGTTAAGACCTATACTTATGACAAGTATTTCAACTGTGCTGGGACTTCTTCCCCTGGCTCTGGCTACGGGTGAAGGTGCTAACGGTCGTATAGCAATGGGTACCGCTGTAATTGGCGGACTATTAATCTCAACGCTGCTCACACTTTATCTTATCCCGGCAATGTATATTTACCTGTCAACTGACAGAAAATCTGCTGAGGAGAAGAAAAACGGAAAAAATTTACTTGCAACAGAGAACGAACAGGCTGAACTCAATTAAGACTTAGAAAGATTATCATGGTACTTTTTATACAGGAAAAGATACGCTTCTTTTTTATACTACTATTTATTTCTCTTGCCTTAACGGCACGCCCTCAGTCGCAGGAACGACCGAAAATTGAGAATGTTCTTGACCTTCGGGAATGCCTCAGGATTGGGCTTGAAAATAATTTCGACCTGCAGATAGCCCGCAATGAGGAGATGATTTCAGATAACAATGTCACTCTTGGAAATGCAGGATATCTCCCCCAAGTGAGTCTCAATTCAGGCTACAACCTTCGCAGCAGCAATTCAGACCAGTTCCCGGCAGGTGACACAGAAGTTGTAGAAAATCGTAATTCAAACACTCAAACACTGGATGCTGGAGTAAATCTTAACTGGACTATTTTTGAAGGTTTCAGAGTACAGACAAACTATCAGCGACTCAAAGAGCTGCAGTCGGTTGGCGAACTTTACACCCGTCTGGAGATGGAAAACCTTATAGCCGGACTAACAGCAGAATATTACAACTATGTTCAGCAACAAATCCGACTCGGCAACCTGCAGTATGCCGTATCACTCTCAAAAGAGCGTCTGCGTATTGTAGAAGCCCGCTATCAGGTTGGTTCACTTTCAAGGCTCGACCTGCAGCAGGCAAGAGTAGATTTCAATGCCGACAGCTCACAATTGATTCAGCAGTATGAAATACTCAACCGTTCACGAATCAAGCTCAATGAGCTAATGGGAGCTGATGTGGAGAGTCAGTTTATGGCTCAGGATACCACTATTCTGTTAAACCCGTCTCTTGTAAAGGATGAACTCTTCGACCTGACGATGGCACAAAACACTTTCCTGCAGTTAAGTGAAAGCAATCTTACTCTCAGTGAACTGGAACTGAAAAACCTGAGAAGCAGAAACTATCCCTACCTTAGACTCAATACCGGATATGGATTCACCCATTTTAATTATAATACCGGTAATCTCGACCGGCAGCGTAACTGGGGACCGAATGTGGGAGTTACTCTGGGATACACTCTTTTCGACGGATTCAACCGCAAAAGGGAACAGAAAAACCAGCAGATCACGATCAGAAACAGGGAGCTGGAAGTAGAAAGAGACAAGCTTGTTATAGAGAGTGATTTCGCCAACATGTGGATGGCCTATCAAAATAATATCGAGCTCACCAACCTGGAAATAGAGAGTCTGGAAAATGCCACCATAAATTATGAAATCGCGATGGAGAGATACCGGATAGGCGACCTGTCGGGACTCGAACTGCGTGAAGCACAAAACAGTCTGCTTGAAGCTGAGCAGCGACTGCTCACAGCTCAGTACAACACCAAACTGTATGAGATTTCACTAATGCAGATCAGTGGTAAGATTACCGGATTTTTGCAGTAAACTTTTCAGTTGGTTTTGTTCTTTATATATTCAATGCTTGATTTAATCCCCTCCTCATAACTTACAGGAGTATATTTAAAGTGAACATTGAACTTTGTAGAATCAAAATGATAAGGGAACTCATTCTGATAGAGCATTTCATACGCCTCAGAAGCAATCTTGCTAAACAGACTTCCAAACCTCATAAATGATTTGGTCATAATTGAGTATTTTGCCTCCACGCCCAGCTCTTTTGCAGCTATGCTGATAAATGTCTTACCATCAATTGCAGGACTGTGAGTAGGCAGATGCCATATTTGATTCCAAACATCACTGCTCTTTGCAAGCAGATACAATCCGTTTGCACAGTCTGGTATATAAGTAAAGGAGTGCGGCTGATTAACATCCGCCATCCACTGCGCACGTTTCCCCTTCATTAAATTACTGAAAACCATCATATAAGGCACGCTGGTTTGAGGTGTTCCGTACGGTCCGTATAAATCAGCCGCCCTGGCAATTATAACATCTATATCATCTTTCTTCATCTCATCCTCCAGGAGTCTTGCAATCTCTGCCCTAACCTCCCCTTTTTTACTGATCGGTTTGTAAGGAGTGCTCTCGGTCATAATTCCCTCAACTTTCCCGTACATGTAAACATTATCGAAGAAAATCAGTTTAGCCTTTACCTCTTTACATGCGTTAATTGTGTTAACTATAATTTTGGGCCAGTCCCTTTTCCATATCTTATGATCATAAGCTAAGCCAACACATAAATATACAATATCTGAATCTCTTACACCTACGAGAGTGTCAGAATAAGAAGTCAGATCACCTCTCACAGACTCTGCACCCTCAACTGAATACCTACTGCGGGAAACCAGCCTCACCTGCTCACCTTCTTCTAGCAGCTTATGTGTTAAAGCATTTCCGATGGATCCTCCGGCACCTAAAATTGTATGTCTCATTTTGTTTTGTGATTTTTAAAATGTTTGCTGATATTTGTCGATACAATTATAGTTAAAAAGATTAAAAGTGTTGCTATATGAGGGATAAATTTAGCCTTCCCACCAAACCAACCTTTCTGATCACTTTCCGACAAATACTCTGATTTCTCATCCTGCAAGTTACTTACAACCTGCTTTAGATTGCTGTTAGCAGTAGTTAACCCGTCAATCTCAATAGAGGCCTCCTGAAGGAGCATCTGGTATTCTTTGATACTTTTATCGTAAATGCTTTTGCTAACAGTGAAAACTTCGCTAATTACTGCCGGGCGGTTCGATATCGAGTCTGTTGGGGTGCTTGTATCATAATTTATTTGATATGTTGCTGTCTCGTTTTGCAGATTTATGTTCTCTGTTTTTATCAGTTTCAGATCACTTTTAAGATTTGCAATAAGTAAATCCTTTTTGTGCAGACTATCTTTGAGAAGAAGTACTGCAGAACTATCGGAATGTGTTATCACCTTTTCTGAAACAACTCTTTGGGGTTTACAGCCTAAAGAGAAAATCAAGGAGCAAACTGCAAATACTGTAATCAAGGTATTTACTTGTATAATTCTAAGTTTCATGCTTGTGCGTTTTATGATACTCAATTAAATTCCGCCCTTTCCAAAGCAAACAAAAATTTATAATAGTACCCCGCAATTTTATCAGCCTGGTCGAGTCCGTTAATAATTCTGCGGGCATTAAAAGGATCATCCCTACGGGGGTTGAAATAATTATCCAGCGAAACGCCGGTGAAATCACCCTTTTTTGATAATCCGCGAGTCATACCTTCAACCATTATCAACGCAGAGACTTCAGCATCAAGTGCCAGCTCGGGATACTCAAGCAAAGGCAGATCAAGTATCCTGCCCATTCGCTCGTAGTTCTCATACCAGGTGAGTTGAACATCACCACGGCCATAATAAAGTTTGTCGGGAAGTGAATATCTCGTAGCGTCGCATCTAAATTTCTTGCCGTAGGGTTTGCCGGCACCACAGCCGATTTCTTCCACGGGTTGCATTCTTCGTCCTGTTTCGTGGTAGGATGTTGCAAGCATGTAAGCGCGCCTTCTGTTGTCGCTGATGTTGAACATATCGAAGGCGGTTAGTTTGTATTCCATGCCACTCTTTTGGGATCTTGTCAGTTTGCCGTTGAAGAGCGATTTGGCGATTTCGTTAAAAAATTGTTGTTTGTTCATTTTTGCTTTGATTTCTGATTGTACTATTTAGCGTTTTTCTTTTGCTGGTCTTGATTTATTGCTTCTTGACTGACGATAATTGATCACCCGTTTGCTGTTTGTTTGCTGATTGATTTGAAACTCGCTGCGCTCAGACAGCAAATCAATCTGACGCAAACTTCACAGAACGGGTCCCGATCAATTATCTGAGGTCGGCGTAACAACAAATCAATCCCCGGGCGCAAAAGAAAAACTTACAGACTACCTAATAATACTGCCAATCGGCGGCCTTCTAACGTCGCAATCAACTATCTCGCAAAAATGATAATCGCTGTCTTTGCGCCAAGCTAATTCTCTCGCAACAGTCTTTTCAAGCCCTGTAATCCTTCGATGATCCTCAGTTCTCTGCAACTGCAGGAGCTCCATGTCTTTTTTCATTCGGTCGTTGATATTATCCTTCTCTCTGACCATCTTCAGCAGACTCTCCGAGTTGGATTCATTGTAGGAATTCATCTTTTCCATGTGAGCAACAGTTCGCTCAAGCAGTCCCATCATCTCGGTAGCTGCAGAAGCATCTTCTCTTTTGGCTGTTGCTTCCGACTGCACAGCTTCGCTTTTCTTTATACGCCTTATCTCTTTTCGGTTAACCATGGTAGAGATAAAGCCACCCAGGGCACCGCCACCGGCAATTGAGCTTATGGTGCCAATCAGCTCATAATTTATATTTAGCAAATCAATCATTGCAATTCAGATTTAAAAAGAACCGCCCCCAGAAATAATAGGGAGCGGTTCTGAGAAATTAAATTGCAGGTATCGGATGAGATCCCAGATACATACTGTCAGAAACCAGTCTGCCGTCAGCCGAAATAAATGAAACATATATTTCAACATT
>JAQVXD010000122.1 GCA_028709385.1 Fermentimonas sp. | reverse complement strand
AATTGATCAATTCATTGACCTGCTCTTCAGTCGGGACGGTAAAATCGATGACATCAAATCCAGCAAAAAACTCATCCGGCGAAAGCCTGTCCTCTGTAATTACAGCATCATCTTCAAATGATTCCCCGAATACATCACTGGCATATTTACGTATACTATCTGCACTATCCCGGGCACCCATGGTAGCCGAAGTACCGATACAACATAGATATCCGGTGGGAGTAAACAATCTCGCTTTCAATCGGCGCAACAAGCAGGCCAGATCAGTTCCCTGGGCACCGTCAAAAGTATGAAGTTCATCAACCGCAATATATTTCAAAGTTTCCGGCTTGTTATCCTGCCACAGGGTAGCATCTTTCGGCCTGACTAGCAGATAGTCCAGCATCTTGTAATTAGTCAGCAGGATATCCGGAGGGGAGGAAAGCATAGTCTCATGATCAGTTATTATCTGCGACTCATTCATCACCCGGCAAGGAGCGGATTCATACCCGCCTACATACATTCCCGCTGTGATCTGATTATTCAATTCCGGGCTGTTATGTATAAGTTCGGCGATACGTTTGGCCTGGTCAGAAGCAAGCGCATTCATGGGATAAATGATCAATGCCTTGATCCCGGGTTCGCCTCGATGCCGATAGCAGTATTCCAGGATAGGATAGAGGAAACACTCGGTTTTGCCGGAACCGGTTCCGGTCGCAATCAGGGTGGAACGTCCATCTTCACCGGTTAACCGTTCAAAGGCCTTTTGCTGATGCACATATGAGCTATATTGCATATGAATGGCTGTAAACATATCAGGTCCATCCTCAGCAATACGAAAAGGCAAACGTACAGTAACATAAGGTTCATGGAATACTGAGTCTTCGGTGTCCAACAGTCGCTCCAGTGAACCTTTAAAAAAAGGATTGGTCATCGGGAAGGTTGTTTTAATATAATCTTCCAGACCCTGCTGTAGTTGTCCCGCAAGAACGGATGGTAACATAATATCCTCTCCCGTTATTTATCCTTATTTCTCTTCAAAGAATGCCCAGGCGGCTTCGTAGTCCTGTTCCCGGTCACAGCGGTCAAAAGGTGCTACGTATTCAATGGTACGCTCAACCGGTCTGCCCGGCATGGTATCATCAATTACGGTACGGGTAAATGTCCCACTTTTGACATCCTTTATCTCATTCCACTCAGGCCGCGAGAATCCGACGTTTGTTAAGCCACGATTGTTTGTAAAAACAATTCGTCCATTCCGATCATACCAAGTGTCTTCCTCATAGGAGTGCAAAACATGAAACTGAATACGATATATAGTTTTTAGCTGTTCAAGGGTCATGCCTAGCGCCATTGCTGTTAATACATCGATTTCTACAAGGGCTTGGCGGCGTTCGTAGTCAGTGCGAAGTGGTGTATCCCATGTCCATTCGGAGGTGAGAGAGGTGAAGCACTCAGGGTGCAAGCGGGGGTCGTATTTTGACCAACGTTCCTCTTTATAATTATTATCAAATTGAAGTGACCACAGGCTAGAATAATAATTTGTGAGGCAATTCAGCATTAGGGCACGAACGGAAAGTGGATCTTTGTATTTTGAGTTTATAATTGGCAATTTACCGGCATTATCATCATATAAATTTGTTTTACCCATGACTTTAATAAAAAAATCATAGGGAATTGATTCAAATAACGCTGCAGCAAGAACTAAGAATGATTTATCTTTAAAAGTAAATCCTATAAGACCGTTGGTATGCGTACTATCAGGCGGAACTAATGCACTAACCAGTGTTCGTTCTGCACCTAAATTAAGCATTTTTCTTGCTATTACTCTGTAGTTAGTATGATATTTTTCTCCCCATGGAGTAGTCGGAATTTGACTCAAATACTTATTCAATTCGCAACCGGGCGAATAATTGCATCTTTGGATATAATCTTCTGATACAACAGACAAATCGATGCTATCAAAATCACTGTTTACTCTACAAATACGGCGTGATGTTTTATAAAGGGGATTTGCTACACTGATATGGGGTCCTGAATATATCGTATTCAACATCGTTTCCGGAAAACGAACATCGCGCAAAATAGTTCCATCGTTTTGAGCATGTGTCTCATTCCACATCTGGGAAGAGTAAAGGTCGTTACCATATTTCTCTACGGTTTTCTCTTGGGCTACAAAACACGTTAAAACGTCTAATAATTGCTTAGCATGTAAAACCGGTAATCGAGCTTGTTTCCAATTATCTTTACCATCAAATAGGTTGGCGAAGATAGTAAGCTCTTTAATTCCAACTTGTACTACCCGATCTGGGTGTCCTTGCGTATTCCAGTTATTTTTGTAATCTTTTATACCGGGTACTGCCCCTTGAATAGATTCATCATAGCATTGCTCAATTGTAGATGCATCGAATAGATTCACTATCGTATCAAATGTTTTACCTGAAGCATTACAATAAATATTTAGACTAAAACGCATGTGATGAAAAACTTCGGCAAATAACTTAAACTCGTTAATAAACTGAAAATGGAATCGTAGGCGTGGATATAATCTTTCTCTAAGTTTTGTGCCATTAGGATCATCAAATACTCCATCAGGGTGAACAAATGCTGATATCCCTGTACTGTTGCCGAACATCCACGCTTGAGGTAAAAAGCATTTATAAAGATTGGCTTTCATACCAATCAATTCATGATAATTTTGTACAGCATTTAAGAAATATTGAGTACCAGTTATACTTTCATATTCGGTAAAATATGCTTTTTTAGTACCGTTCTCTTTTAAAGCCTCATCGCGAAGCTTTGCTGTTTGTGCCGCACTAAAATTCTTTATTGCAAACATTGGTTGTGAAT
>JAQVXD010000019.1 GCA_028709385.1 Fermentimonas sp. | reverse complement strand
GGGACAAGATAACTTGATCTTTTCAAAGTGGCACAAATCGAACCGTAAAAAGTGGCACGGTTTGAACCGAAAAAGGTGGCACACATAGACCGAAATCACTGGCACAAATCAAACCGTTTTATCCAACTTTCGAGCTCATTATACATTATCTCTTCCTTAACGGCTTGGCTCTCCCTAATCGCATTACGATAGTCCGAATAATGCTCGCCAATGAGTTTGGTAAAACGATCTGACATTTTTTTGATAAGATGAAACTTATCTGCAATCTCAGTTATAGGGCGATCGATTGACCCAATGGCAGAGCTGTATGCGGTGGAACGGTCACGACTAACCAAACTGACCTCGTTATGATTCTCCATCCATGAGCGAAAGCTACTTTCTTCTCTTTTGCCTAATAGATCTATAGGGCACTTGCGGCGTAAATCAATTACGATGGTTCCGTACGATATTCCTTTACGCCAAGCCCAGTCATCAATACCTATTTCTTCAACATCTTCATAAGTTGAGGGTCGTAAACGGTGCAGGTCTCTTAAGATTGTTGATCGGCTCAAAACAATGCCACTTAAAGATAAAAGTCTGCTCGCCATTCCTGAAGACACTGATAATCCCTGTCGTATTACAGCTGTTTCGCATCTGCGGGTACGACGACGATAACGAAATACCTCATTGCCTGGTTGTTCGGCAAATGTCTTTTTAGAACAATTGGAGTTTTTACAAAAGAACTTTCTTACTTCCAACGTCAACTTGACTACCTTACCTAAAATAGAAAGATCATTAACACACCTTTGATAACGACTATGTACTTGCCTGCTTTTATATCTACAATATGGGCAAACACCAGTAGTGTCTGAGGATTTACAATAAAAATGGAGTGTGTTCTCAAAATGATCTACGTTTTCTACGTATAATCCAGATGACGTGTATAAGTTGGATATATCAAAACTTTCATGATATTTTAAATAAGGGACCGACTCAGATTTTAATTTTTTTGTTGTAATTTTATTACCGATAGGATATTCTGACATGATTTTAACTTTACGTTTAGCGATATAAAGTTACTGAAAATCAGTCGAATATCCTATTATTTTGGCGCTTATTTTGTTGATTATTAGGCACTTAATTGATGTTTGATTATAATCTTTCAACAATCATAATATGTCCTGTAAATAAATAATTAACCACAGAAGGAGAGATAAATGTTTTCAACTAAATTAAAGAAGAACCCGCTATTTCAGGACGAGACAACTAAAAAATATAAAGAAGCAGAAGTACGGAAGAGCAAGCTTTGATTTACTTAGAAAAAAAGTAATTCTATCTAAATGGGGATAACCACCAAAAGTGACGAAGAACCATTTCTAATTTCTTGTTACATAGGGATAAATTTTAAAAGTTTCTCTTGGATTTATAAATACAATCATAAAGCCGTACCATAATAAATTAAAAAGGAACAGCCCTTTGGAACAGCCCCTTATTAGGCGTATATATTTTACATATATGTTAAATTAGCCAAATTTAACTATAATAAGTCAAATTTATCTTGTGTAATCTTGTTAATTGTAAAATGTACATATATATTTGTAATATTAAACTTAAATAATGGCGGAAACCACTAATATATTCTAAACATTATGAATGCAGTATTAATTTATTAACTTTTCTATTATATGAGAAAAAAAATCAATTTGTTTGTCTTATTGCTATTTGCAATATGTACAATTTACGCACAAACCGGTTATACCGGAATTGTGGTTGATGAAACTGGTGAACCTGTAATAGGTGCATCAATTTTAGTGAAAGGTACAACACAGGGGACAGTAACTGATGTTGACGGTAACTTTTTTCTGACTGCTCCTGATAATGCAACAGTTGTAGTTACTTATGTTGGAATGATTCCTAAGGAGCTTCCTGTCAGTCAAAATATGAGGATTGTACTTCAAGCTGATACTGAATTGCTTGATGAAATTGTGGTGGTAGGTTACGGAACTCAACGCAGAGAAAATCTTACAGGTGCAGTATCTACGGTTGATGTTTCAAAAACACTCGAAGCCCGCCCTTATTCGGATGTCGGGAAAGCACTGCAGGGTGCTGTGCCGGGACTTTCTGTAATAAGCAGCAGTGGAAGGTTAGGCGCACAACCCTCTATCTCTATTCGTGGTTTGGGTACTTTAAGTAATAATGCTACCAGTAACCCGCTAATTGTGGTGGACGGGGTTCCGATGGACGACCTGTCACTGATTAATACACAGGACATCGAGAATATTTCTATACTTAAAGATGCGGCTTCTACTTCTATATACGGTACAAGGGCTGCATTTGGTGTTATACTTATTACCACTAAATCGGCTAAAAATGTCGATCGGCTTTCAGTTAATTATACTAATAATTTTGCCTGGGATACTCCATCTATTCTGCCTGATTATCCCGATGTGCCAACTCAGCTTGAGGCTCTAATCGCAGCAAACGGACGCGCGGGTCTGGCAAATGAACTTTTTGGTATGTATCTTGATGAAATGCTTCCTTATGCAAGGGCTTGGAGAGATCAGCATAACCGCAAGAAATCAGGTTACCGCGAAATGATTCTTGGACACAAGGATGCACTAACCAATCCTTCTGTTCCTCTTGGAGATTTTATCCTGGATGATAATGGTGTAGGTATGTATTTTGCAGATTGGGACGTTGTTGATATTATGTTCCGTAAATGGAGACCATCAGCAAGTCATAATCTATCAGTACAGGGTACAAGTGGAAAAACATCTTATTATATGTCAGTGGGGTATAACCATGATGAAGGTGTAATGACCTTCTTCCCTGAAGAGATGGATAAATGGACTGCTATGCTAAATGTTACAAGTGATGTTAAGGACTGGCTGCAGCTTGGCGGCCGTTTTAACTTCAGTAATAAGGATTTTGTGGGACCTGCAACCCGTCGTACCACTTACCAGTATATGTGGAGATGGGGTAGTTTCTTCGGACCTTACGGGACTTATCAGGGTACTGATATGCGTAATGATATTGCTTATCGTAAGCAGGCCGGCGACTGGACTGATAATAATACTTTTACCCGTATGACGGCTTTTGCAAAGGCTACTTTGGCTGACGGACTTACAATTAACACTGATTATACTTATAATATTAACAATTATACTTATAAAGCAGCTTATATTCCGCTGTCAGGATGGAATTCATGGGGTGGGGCAATAACTGAACCAACTAATTTTACAAGCAGTTCATGGATTGAACAGAGTTCAAGTCAGGACAGATCTTATGCTTTTAACCTGTATGGAAATTATGAGTTTTCATTGGCCGATGCTCATAATTTTAATTTAATGCTTGGAGGTAACGCCGAGAGCGGAAACTATTTCAGTCACTATTCCGAAAGAGATGATCTGCTCGACTATAACCTGCCTGAGTTTAACCTTGCGACAGGTCCGCAATACGTTTCCGGATCTAATTCACACTGGGCTACAGCCGGTTATTTCGGACGTATTAATTATGATTACCAGGGTAAATTGCTGGTGGAACTTAACGGAAGATATGATGGATCTTCACGATTCCCTGCATCTGACAGGTGGGCATTCTTTAAATCTGGTTCAATGGGTTATAGAATTAGTGAAGAGGCTTTCTTTGAACCACTGAAGAATACAATAAATAATCTTAAGTTCAGAGCATCTTACGGTGAAATTGGTAACCAGGCTGTAGGGAATAATATGTATATACCTACAATGACAAAAATTTCTGACGGAAACACAAATTGGTTAACACCCGGCGGAAATAAAGTTGTAGCTTACAATATGCCTAGTCTGGTTTCCGAAACACTTAAATGGGAAAGAATAGAGACTATTGACGTAGGTGTTGATTTAGGTCTGTTTAATGATTTTAATATTGTGTTCGACTGGTATCAGCGTACCACAAAAGATATGCTTGCTCCCGGAAAGACAATGCCACAGGTTCTTGGTGCTTCTGCTCCGTTAGTTAACGCAGGTACATTAAGAACGAGAGGTTGGGAGCTCAATATCGACTGGCGAAGGAGGGTTAACAGTGATCTTACTCTTTATGCAAATGCCAATATTGGAGATTTTATAACCGATATTACAAAGTGGGACAATCCTTCTATGTTGCTGAATCAGAATTATAGCGGCAAGAGATACGGAGATATCTGGGGACTCGAAACTGATCGTTATTTTACAGCTGATGATTTTAATGCAGACGGTTCATTTAAAAACGGTATCGCAGATCAGACGGGTCTTGAGCAGGGTACATTTGTTTTCGGTCCCGGCGATATTAAATTTGTAGACCGTAACGGTGATGGAGTTATTGATGCAGGTGAAGGAACAGCTGATGATTATGGCGACCTAAAGGTTATAGGTAACTTTACTCCCCGATACCAGTATGGTTTCAGGATTGGTGCAGAATACAAAGGTTTTGATGTGGATATGTTCTTCCAGGGCATAGGGAAAAGGTCTGTATGGACTCAAGGTGCTTTTGTTATGCCGATGATGCGTGGTGCTGATGCTATTTATGCAAATCAGACTAACTACTGGACAGAAGAAAATCCGGATCCAAATGCAGATTTCCCTAGAATGTTTCCGGGTAACGCCGGATTTGGCACACTTGCTGTTCTGGATCGTGGAAATCATAACTTCTATCCGCAGACCAAGTATGTTGTAAATATGGCTTATCTGAGGTTTAAGAATCTGACTGTGGGTTACACACTGCCGCAGGATGTGGCTCAGCGTATTTATATGCAAAGAGCAAGAGTTTACTTTAGTGCAGTTAATCTTATGGAATTAATTAATAAGAGCAATGCTCCTATCGACCCTGAAGTAAATACTGCAGAAACAGGTGTCAGCCTGGCAAATGCAACATGGGGAAGGGTTGATCCTATGTCACGTACAGTATCAGTCGGAGTACAACTTACATTTTAAAATTTAAATCATATGAAACAATTTAGAATAATATATATCCTGTCTTTAGCCTTCTTGCTGGGATCTTGTAATGATTTTCTGGAAAAGGGGCCTCTGGATACATTTACAAACGAGAACTTTTGGACCAGCGAAAGCAATGTTGAAGGGTACGCTAATACATTTTATCAGGATTTTCTGGGATATGGTAATGCCGGTGGAACGGGACTTTTTTATTTCAGGACTTTGTCGGACGATCAGGCCGGCAACAGTTTTGCTAACTGGACTTTCCAGAATATTCCTGCAAGCAGCGGTGATTGGAACAGCGGCTGGATTGAAATAAGGCGTGCAAATATTTTGCTGCAGAACATAGACAAGGTGGATATGAGCGATGAGGCAAAGGCTCATTGGACCGGTGTAGGGCGATTAATGAGAGCATGGCAGTATTATATGCTGGTACGTGCTTTTGGCGATGTGCCCTGGGTGGAAAAACCTCTTGATATTACGGATGAAGGTGTGCTTTACGGTGCGCGTGAAGATCGCGATATGATTATGGATAAAGTGCTAGATGATCTCAATTATGCCATTCAGAATATGTATGACAATAATTCAAAGACTACGCTTAACAGAAACGTGGCATATGCCATGAAGGCTGAGATTACTCTTTTTGAAGGTACTTTCCGTAAGTATAGAAAAGCAGCAGACGGACAAAAAGCTCCGGATCTTGCAGGGTCAACACGTTTCCTTAACGAAACCAAATCAGCTGCATCATACCTAATTAATAAAGGTTTTACACTTAACAGTTCTTATCAGGGAAATTATAATTCAACTGATCTGTCAAGCAATCCTGAGATGATTTTTTACAAACAGTATAAGCAGAATGTTCTTCATCATTCACTTATTGCTTATATCAGCTCTTCTACTCAGATGAGCGGAATGAGCAAGGATGCTTTTGAATCTTATCTTTTTAAAGACGGAAAGCCGCTGGCATTAACATCTTATGATAAAACTGATGAGGCAAAAATGTATGTGGGAACGAAAGTTGTCGCAGGTGAAACTGTACCGGATACCGTTATGTCTATTAAACATATGCTGGATGTGCGTGACAACAGGTTGATTCAGACTGTTGATACGGCATTGAGTTATGTAGGGAGAGGTTTTACAAGGTTTGGTTCAGGAATTTCAAATACTTCTTCTACTGGTTATGGTGTTCAGAAGTATGATAATAAGAACATAAATAATATGTATCGTAATCAGACCAGCAATAACTTTACTCATGCACCTATATTTTGGTTGTCTGTTGTTTATCTTCAGTATGCAGAAGCTTGCGCCGAACTTGGTGATATAACTCAGAATGATCTGGATATTTCTGTCAATAAGCTTCGTACCAGAGCAGGACTACCGGCTTTGACCGTGAATGTAGGTTTTACTGACCCTGCTAATGACATGGTAGTGAGTGATTTAATTTGGGAAATACGTCGTGAGCGAAGAACTGAACTGATGTTTGACAACTGGACTAGATACTGGGATATGATAAGATGGCATCAGCTGGATAAGCTTGACTCAAATCTGAATCCTGATGTACTTATCGGTGCAAATATTGTTAACGATCCGTATAATCATAGTGTTGCAAAGGTTGGTACATATATTGACGGCTCTAAAGACAGGGATCGTGTTTATGAAAGTAAACACTACTGGTACCCGATTCCTTCGGGACAGATATCACTCAATCCGCAACTCTCTCAAAATCCGGGATGGAATTAATAATCCGGGATTGAATTAATAAAGTGTTGTAAATAATTTTCTTAATTATAATTTTAAGCAACTCCGTTAAAGCGGGGTTGCTTTTTTTAAAGCATATAAAATTTTCCCGGTCAGGGTAATACCAAACTCCTATAAGAATATGCGCTTTTTTTTTAATATTTGTTATGGAATATTGGTTCGGATAGTATAAATTTGGTTCTGTAGATTATGTGATTTACGATATTTTGGAAAGTATAATGTTATATTTTAAATCAACAACAGATGGAGAAAAATAGTTTTTGTGCCTTTCTGCGTGGCGTGAACGTGAAAGGGACTAATATGAAAATGGCAGAAGTATGCTCTGTATTTGAAAAGGCTGGAATGGAAAATGTTTCGTCTGTTCTGGCTTCAGGGAATATCCTTTTTATTTCAGGGGAAAGCAGGGACAAATTAAAGGTGTTGCTGGAAAGGGCAATGTCGGAACATTTTGACTATGATGCTTTTTTGTTTTTAAAAGATAAAAGTGAGGTGGAAGTCATTATTAACCAGTGCCCTTTTGAAGCGGATGCCGGTTTTCATATTTACGGTTTCGTGGGTATTGACGGAATTGAAAAAACATTAATGTCGGAATTTGAGAAATCGGGAAAAGCTACTGGTGAAGAAGCGAAGATTATTGCTAATAACTTCTACTGGAGAGTTCCCAAAGGAGATACGCACCTCTCAGATTTCGGTAAGATATTAGGAAGGAAGAACCTTAAAAACTCATTTACTTCACGAAATCTTAACACCTTTGAGAAAGTTTTAAAAAAGATGTAAGCTTATTGCAATTATAAAATCAAAATCATTGCTGAAAAGATAACCACATCCTGCAAGAGAGGATGAAATGGAGGTATTTAGGCCAGTTGCTCCAATTTATATTTCCCTGGTTTATTACCTGAAAGAATACTACGACTGCCGTAACGGCCGTTATTATAATTGCAAAGTTCCGTCCGATATGTTTCCAGTTTTCAGACAGAATGGGGGGCAGAGATATCGCCTTTTCTGAAATGGGCCGTAAAAACTTCTTTTCGCGATATATTTCAATAGCAGATTTAGTAAAGTTACACCAAATTGATAATTAATTTATTATTTTTGTATTTATGAGAAAAATATCCATTCCTACACTCTTCTTTTTCCTGACTACGGTAATACTTGCAATTGTTCTTCTGGTCAGGGATAGAAACCAGGCAGATGAGCCCGGGTACAGCAGCTCTGCGGTAATGAACAGGATTACTCATATTCAGGAGCTGGCTCTTGTGAAGCATAATTACACGGGAGTCATCAGCTACAAAGATTATATGAAATTCCTGAATATCAATATACCGCTTACTGATAAATATTTTCTTCTTAAATATAACGGGTATTTAAAAGCAGGTGTGGATTTCAGTAGGGTGAAAATTGACCTTAAGAATGATTCCACCATTCATGTGTCTATTCCTAAGCCAAAGATACTGGATACAGTAATTGATGAGAAGTCGGTTCAGGTTTTCAATGAAAGTGAAAATGCTTTCAATCCGATTAAGATTTCTGATTATAATGAGGCTCTGACAAGAGAGAAAAATATAATGATAAAAGATGCTGTTAGTCAGGGTATACTGGCAGATGCTACAGAACAGGCAAAGATGGTTTTGAAAGCTATGCTTGAGGAGATGGGTTTTACTGAAATACATATAACTGAAGAGATTACAATACCACAAATACACTAAGATGCAATTTACTTATCGCTTATATTTCTACTGGGTATCAATATTCCTGATATTTTATATAGGAATATTGGCAGTCATCCATTTTTTCTGGGGACTAAGTATGAATTTTTGGCAGATTCTTCTGGTGTTTTTTATTGTGGGTATGATTCCGCCTGCAATAATTACAGCCTATTTTTGGAAGCGGCTGAATTATATGGAATCGGACAATGTTAACCCTCCTGCCTTTTCAGGTCAGAAAAAGGCCGTTTTTAAATATAAGGGTCGAACAAAATGCCCTTTCGATGAGGTTTTACAACGTATCGACAGGCAGTGGATTGTCTCTTATTCAAATAGGAAAAAATGTATATTGAAGTTCAGAACCGACTCAAGAATGACATCATGGGGTTTTGGCGGTTACATCAAAATGGAGGATGGGGAAAATATTACAGTGATTGTATATCCTATGTTCCCAAATTCTAAGAGAGAGAAAATTATGGTTAATCAGATATTACGTATCATGAGAATCGTACTAAATGTCTGATTGCCCTTCGCAATATTGAATAACCACTTCGCTTACAAATCTCAGGAAATCATTGTGCTGTACTTTACTTATCATCTGAGGATAGCTTAAAATAAGCAGTTCCTGTTCCTGCCCGTCAATTCTGTAAGGCAGGTGTACAAACCTGTATGGTGTAAGGGTGTAGCCTGCACGTTCGTAGAACTGTAATCGTCTTACCGACAGTTCGTTGACAAGTGGGTCGATTTCAAGAATAATAGTGTGTTCAGAATCGCGTAAATGTCTGAGCAGCTGAGATCCGTAGCCGTTGCCCCGAAGATCGGGGTTAACTGCCAGATGTTCCAGATAACGGTAGGAATCCCATTCCCAAAAGAACATTAATCCTATAAGCTGCTGACCTTCCCAGGCAGAAAAAGGAGAAAAACGTTCATCTGAACAAGCTCGCAGATGATCATCTTTTTTCCTGATTTCTGCAACAGGAAAACTGTTTTCATACAAATCCCATACTTTGTTCCACCGCTCTTTATCGTCAGCCTCAATTATTAAATACTCCATCTGTTCTTTTATAAAGGTTTAGCAACAAAGTTAGTATAATCCCTAAATAGATAAAAAAGATTTTATGTTTGATTAGCTGTTAAATATCGCAAGTTCCGTCAATTGAACAGGATTGGCCTTTGAATACTTCAGGTTTTATCTGTTCTGTGGTACGGCTCTTCCATGCTTTGTATGCTTTATTCAGAACATCAACAAACAGCTGAACAGGTTCTGAGCCGACAATAGCCTGTCTTCTGTCCATCAGGAATGTTGGTACCGTATCAAAACCAAGATTGCCCGCTTCCTGTATATCCTGTTTTATTTCATATTTATATTCATCGCTGTTCAGCATATTAATAATCTCAACTTCGTCGAGTCCTGCCTCTTTACCGATCGAAACGAGCAGGTCTCTGTCACTGTAATCCTTAGCCTCTTCAAAGTATGCTTTGGCGAGTTTGCCTAATACAAAACTGTCCACTCCTTTTTTAGCAGCTAATTTTATCAGCCTGTGAGCGTCACGTGTATTTGCTGCAATTGCATTGTCGAGATTAAAAACAACGCCTGCTTCCTCGGATAATTGCCTTAATGAACTGTACATGCTTTTAATTCCCTCTTCGGGATATCCTGCCTGATTGATTAAATAATCCTTAACGGGTATTCCGTTACCGTTATCGGGTAAATCAGGATTTAACTGAAACGCTTTCCATTCCAGTTCTATCTCATCAGCATGGTCAAATTGCTTGAGGGCTTTCTCGTAATGTATTTTACCTATGTAGCAATATGGACACATGATATCGGTCCACACTTCTATTTTCATTTTTTTTGATTCCATTTTCTCTTCGTTATTTTTTACTTCCACAATCTAATTAAACAAGCTGAGCCTGCTTTTTGTTTAAAAAATAACCCCAAAAGCTTTTTTGAATTGCTTTTGGGGTTTATTAATAAATTCAGATGAATAAATTGGCTTAGTTGAGAACCTTCTCTACTTTATTCATAATTATCTGCTGTTTTTCCTGATCGAAATCAACAACAACTGTATCGCCTTCTTTCATACCGGTACTGATGATTTTCTCTGCCAATTCATCTTCGATATATTTTTGGATGGCACGCTTTAGCGGTCTTGCCCCAAACTGAACATCGTAGCCTTTATTAGCAATAAACTCTTTAGCCGGTTCTGTAAGGTTAATATTGAAGCCAAGGTCTCCGATACGTTTGTATAGTCCTTCCAGTTCCAGATCAATAATTTTGTATATTGACTCTTTGCTCAACTGATCAAACATTACTATGTCATCCACCCTGTTAAGAAACTCAGGAGCAAAAGCCTTATTCAGTGCTTTCTGAATAACACCTCGTGAGTGTTCAACATCAGTTAAGTCACTGTTAGTCTTGAATCCCACACCACGTCCGAAGTCCTTCAGCTGTCGTGTACCAATATTTGATGTCATGATAAGGATAGTGTTTCTGAAATCAATTTTGCGTCCCAGACTGTCAGTCACATGCCCTTCATCCATAATCTGAAGCAGGATATTAAATACATCAGGGTGAGCTTTCTCAACCTCATCGAGAAGTACAACAGAGTAGGGGCGGCGACGCACCTTTTCGGTCAACTGACCACCTTCTTCATATCCTACATATCCGGGAGGAGCTCCTACAAGTCTGGAAACATTAAATTTCTCCATGTACTCACTCATATCGATGCGGATAAGATTTTCGGGAGAGTCAAACAGGAACTGTGCAAGTTTCTTTGCAAGGTGAGTTTTACCGACTCCTGTAGGCCCGAGGAACATAAATGTACCAATTGGTTTGTTAGGATCTTTAAGTCCGACACGATTACGCTGAATAGCTCTTACAACCTTATCTACGGCTTCGTCCTGACCAATCACCTTATTTTTCAGGAGTTCCTTCATCTGAAGTAATCTATGTCCCTCAGCCTCTGCTATTCGCTGTACAGGTACACCTGAAATCATTGCAACTACTTCTGCAATCTTTTCTTCGTCCACTATCTCCGGTTTCTCCTTAATCTCTTTCTGCCAACGTTCTTCCTCTGTTTCAAGAGCAAGAAGCAGCTGACGTTGTTTGTCACGGAAGCTGGCAGCCAATTCATATTTCTGTGCTTTAACTGCATCAGTTTTTTGCTGTTCAACCTCTTTAAGTTCCTCTTCCAGTCGCTCGATAGTTTCCGGAATAACTATATTGGAAATATGAACCCTTGCACCGGCCTCGTCCAGAGCATCAATAGCCTTGTCAGGGAAAGTTCTGTCAGAAACATATCTTTCTGTCAGCTTCACACACGCTTTAAGTGCCTCATCTGTATATCTTACATTGTGATGATCTTCATACCTTTCCTTAATATTGCGTAGTATCTGAAGAGTCTCTTCGGGTGTTGTAGGATCTACAATCACTTTCTGGAAACGACGTTCAAGTGCGCCATCTTTCTCGATATTCTTTCTGTATTCGTCTAACGTTGTTGCTCCGATACACTGAATTTCACCTCTTGCAAGTGCAGGTTTCAGCATGTTAGCCGCATCAAGAGAGCCTGCTGCACCGCCGGCACCTACAATTGTATGAATCTCGTCAATAAAAAGAATGATATTCGGATTCTTGGAGAGTTCATTAAGAATAGCCTTTATTCTCTCTTCAAACTGACCGCGGTATTTTGTACCGGCCACTATTGAAGCCATATCGAGAGCAATAACCCTTTTGTCAAATAAAGCACGTGACACTTTCTTTTGTGTTATACGAAGTGCAAGTCCGTCTACAATTGCTGATTTTCCAACACCGGGATCACCAATTAATACAGGGTTGTTTTTCTTGCGCCTGCTAAGTATCTGTGCTATACGCTCAATTTCTTTCTCACGTCCTACCACAGGGTCCAGTCTGTTTTCAAGAGCTGCACGTGTAATATCGGTACCAAAGTTATCAAGTACAGGTGTGTCAGATGCTGTGTTTTTTGCTTGAGATGTACCCTGTCCGCCGCCCGGATTGAATGATTTATCATTCATATCATCATCGTCGTCATCAGTGAAGTTTGGTCCTGAAATTGGGAGATCAGTACTGTCTAAACCATCTTCATCTCTGTTTTCCAGAATACTTTTGATGTAAACAAATGCAGTTGAGTATTCAAGCTGAAACTGTTTAAGAATATCATATATTAATGTGTTTTTTTCCTTAAGCAGTGCAAGCAAAATATGTTCGGTATCTGTTTCTGCGCTTTTAGTCAGACGTGCTTCCAGAATGCTCATTTTTAAAGCCTTCTCGGTTTTTTTATTAATCACAAGCTCGCTGGTACCGTCATAGGGTTCCTGAATAGAACGAACATGTGAATCTATGTAATCTTTTAAGACTTTAAGGTCAATATCAAAATCCTGAAGTACCTGAACAGCCACACCATCTCCGTCACGAAGTATACCAAGCATAAGATGTTCAGGCCCGATATAGTTGTTCTGCAGACGTCCGGCTTCTTCACGACTATATGCCATTATGTCTCTTACTCGCTGTGAAAAGTTATTATCCATTGTTTTAATCCCTTCTTTATACTGTGTTACGATTACAAATATAAACTTTTATTTTTAATCGAATAATTTTAAAATGAGTCTTTCACTCTTATCCTGTTCATACATATGTGCAAAAACGGTGCCAAATAAAATATTGTCCTTTTTGTTATACTAATATATGTATTAGACATTTTAAAAGCTGTTTTGTTTATAAAAAGAGGAGATTTTTACTGAAATTTTATACTTAGGTGAAAAGAAAAAAAATCAATTATTAATATGATTTATAGTTTCTTGCGTTTTAATACAATCCACACAATCATCGGAGCACCAAACATGGCTGATACTGCATTAATCGGAAGTGTTCTGTTAGCTATAGGCACCTGAGAAACTATATCGCAGACTAACATCAGAATACTTCCGAGAAGTATAGTAGCAGGAAGTATAGTTTTATGATTTACTGTTCCAAGAAAAGCGCGGGCAAAATGTGGTATTACCACTCCCACAAACGCAATGGGACCCGTAAAGGCAGTTACTGTTCCTGTAATAACTGCTGATATAGAGATAATCAAAATGCGTGCTCTTTTTGTGTTGAGTCCTGCACTCATAGCATAATTTTCACCCAGTAGCAGACTGTTCAGTGCCTTTTGCAAAACGAATGCCAGAATCAGACCTGCAGAAACCAGAATAACAAGAAGAGGCATTTTATTCCATGTGACATCACCCAAGTTGCCGAAAGTCCATGTAATAAATACCTTGAGTGAATCGGGATCGGCAAAACTCTGTAGTATTGTGACCAGTGCACTGGCAACATAACCAAAAATCATTCCCAGAACGAGAATAGTGATTGAATCCTTAATCCTTGTAGAAACAGCAAGTATAAGAATTAAAACCAAAGCTGCACCTGTTACAGCGGCAATAACCTGAGCCATACTGCCCATCGATGAAATAAAAGGGTAAACAGCCGAACCACTCAGCATTGTAAGTAGTGCTACGCCCAGACCGGCACCTGCACTGACACCGAGTACATCAGGTCCTGCCAGAGGATTACGGAAAAGTGTTTGCATTAATAATCCCGATACAGAAAGTGCTGACCCTGCAATAACTGCTGTCAGGGCTTTTGGCAAGCGGTAGTTTCTGATAATCTCATCGACTATCACATTTCCAGAGCCACCAAAAAGAGATGACCATGCTTCTTTAATCGAAATGGGAGCATTGCCTGTGAAAATGTCACAGATGAAAGCCACCAATAACAGCAGAATTAATATTGCAAATATTGTTGATTTCTTCTTCAATTTTTCAGAGTCTTATTGATAGTCAGTTTAACGGTTTTATATACGTGAAAGAATAGTCAGGCAAAAGATCCGGATATGCAGCTTTCACAAGATCCGACAAAACCAGGTCGGGTTGAGCAATAGCACTTTCGAAATAGTCGTTGCCCCCTGTCTTAGTTGTACGTTTATGATTATTGAAGACCTGCTTGTATGCAACAGGCTGCAAAAGCATATACTTAGAATCCTTAGCTGCCAGTTCAGTATAACTGTCTGCTTCACAGCCAAACCAGATGTCAGTTTCCCCAAACTGAGTAAGAACAGATTCAATATCAAGACCGATACTGCCGCTCAATTTATTGTTTTCGTAACGGTATGATAAACTTGCATCTCTGTATAAGGCTGCGTTAAAGCTGTTTCCGCCGGGTACGTACCATGTTCCCTGAAATATATCACCCGTCATAACTGTACGGTGCTGATCAACCTCATCAGTAATCTCTTTGACTGCCAGATAACGCTGCTCGATATCATTAAATAAAGAGTCGGCTAAAGACATTTTATCAAAAAATGGAGCAATCATTTTTATCCATTCGGCACGGGCAAGCGGACTGTTTTCCATCCATTCCAGTGAATAAATCACAGGAAATCCAGCCTGATTTAGTCTGACACTGTAATTATCAATTTGAGCATAAGCCGAGTTTATTACTGCCTGCGGATTAAGAGCAATTGTTTTTTCGATGTTCGGGTTGAACGGATCACCTAAATCAACAATTTTACCCTCTTTTATATCCTCCAGAATCTCAGGATTGTAAATTCTGAATCCGTCCGTAACACCTGTCACATTTTCAAGATTACCTATTAAGGATAAAAACTCAAAATAGGAAAAAGTATTAACTGCAATTGAAGTAATTGGAACAGCTATTCTTACCCCTTCCGGAGGTGTTTCGACTGAATCATTCTTTACCAGATAATAGACAGTATATGGCTCCTGATTATCCTGCCACGGATTATTTAATGTAACCTTGGTATATTCTTCATAATAATCAACCATGAAGCCTTCAGCATATAGTATCTTTTCAGAATAGAGGTAAGTACCTTTTTCTTCAGTTGTTTTGTTATGTTTCTTTTCTGACACACATCTGCTTAAGATGATAACCGAACAGACTAATAAAACAGATATACAGATGTGATTACTCACTTTGCAAGTCATTTTCCTTTTTTTTCTTTTTGAGACTGTGCCCGGGGATGTTTAATTTTTTTGCGCTGAAACGTGAAGTGACTCTCGGTTCTGCCTTTGAACCGGGAACATATTCATGACGGTACATATTAAAGAACAGTATGAAAAGTGATAGCAGAAGTGGGCCGAATATTACTCCCCAGAACCCGAAAATCGGTAAACCGATAAGTACTCCGAAAACTGTGATCAGCGGATGTATATCAGCCAACTTCTTCTGAAGAAGTAAGCGTGCAACATTATCCACTCCACCGATTATAAACAAGCCATATATCAGCAAACCCAAGCCATTGACTAAATCTCCGCCGATTATTAAACCTATTCCCAGTGGAACCCATATTATCATAGTGCCAACAAGCGGCAGTATTGTAGCAAAAGCTGTTAAAATTGCGTAAAGAAGAGCACTGTTAACTCCAAATAAAAGATATCCCATGTAGGCGAAAAATCCTTGAATTATAGCCATCAGAGGTATACCGATTGCGTTTGCCTGAATTATAAGACGAGACTCTTCAATCAGTATCTGTTTATTCTCATCTTTGAATGGAAGGATCTCTGTTATAGCTCTTTCAAACTCCTCGTTGCTGTAAAGCATATAGTACAACACAAACAAAATGACAACAACATTTATGACAAAAGAGTAAACACTGTTGCCAAGAATCTGCAGGATATTTGTACCTGCACGTGGCAGTGCTGACAGGTTTTCAGGAGTAAAAAGATTAAATCCGATTTTTTCTTCCAGGGAATATATGAAATCATTCACCTGGCCAAGTAATGCCTCCGGGTTTATTGTTATGCCTGAGAAGGTATCAATTACAAGGAAAGCCATTCCGGTTAGAGGCATCAAAATAAAAATCAAGACTACAAGAACTATAAGAATTGCACTCAGCCCTTTTTTAAAGTTTAACTTTTGTGTAAGATATCTGTGTTGGTTTATTACGATAATATACAATGTTGCCGCACCCAGAAAACCGCTCATGTATGGGCGGGTATATTTGAAAATTATTAATCCCAGGAAGATAATCAGGCCTATAAGTATGTACCTGTATTTTGGGTTTTTTGTTTCCGATTGTCCTGGCATATTAAAAATCCTCCGGTTTTGCAAATCCACCCTCGATAAGCGCAGACTTAGCATTTTCGTAGTCAGATTGTTTTACCTGCATCTCTATGTCTCCGATTGTGTATGCCAGTCTGTTGGAAACAAGATTTTTGAAGTAAACGTCAATACCTCTCATTTCCATATAAGATTGCACCATGGTTACATCAGCCGGAAATGCAAATGTTTTTACTGTAACAAATTTCTCTTCCATAGTTTATATATTCATAAAAGTAACACAAATTAATTCCGTATAATAAAAGCTTAAATGGCTTGCTCTAAAAATTAACATGTAAAAATACGCTTTTTTTTCAGAGATATCATTTAAATGTAAACATTTCAATTGATTTTATGTTTGTCTGATAGTTTAAAATCAATAAGTATCACAGATGTTATTTGTATGGCAGATTGTGACTGAAATTTTGTCAGATTAATTGTTGTTTTCTTTTTTGAGAAATTTTTGGCACAGAATTAGCAGTAAGTGTAGTGTCGATTAGATAATTTATATTAATAATATTAACAACAAATTTTAGTAGTATGAACATTAAACCATTAGCAGACAGAGTGCTGGTTAAGCCGGCAGCTGCAGAAGAGAAAACAGTTAGCGGAATCATAATCCCTGATACAGCCAAAGAAAAACCATTAAAAGGTGAAGTGATTGCTGTAGGAAAAGGCACAAAAGACGAAGAAATGGTAGTTAAGCAAGGTGACAATGTGCTTTATGGAAAATATGCAGGCACAGAAATCGAACTTGAAGGGGAGAAGCATCTGATAATGCGTCAGTCTGACATTCTTGCTATACTTTCATAAACATTTAAAGCAAGTTTAATCAAAAGTTGAAATACCAGTCAATAACATGGCTCTAAGTGTTTCAACGATGAGTAACAACTTAATTGAAAACATAAAAACTATTAATTAAAAAAATATGGCTAAAGAGATTAAATTTAACATGGAAGCCCGCGACCTGCTCAAAAAAGGAGTAGACGAACTGGCAGATGCAGTTAAAATTACATTAGGACCAAAAGGTCGCAATGTGATCATTGATAAAAAATATGGCGCACCTCATATCACTAAGGATGGTGTTACTGTAGCAAAAGAGATTGAATTAGAAGATTCATTCAAGAACATGGGAGCACAGTTAGTAAAAGAGGTTGCTTCCAAAACCAATGACGATGCCGGTGACGGAACTACAACAGCCACCGTATTGGCACAGTCAATTATAAGTGTTGGTCTGAAGAATGTTACTGCAGGAGCAAATCCAATGGATCTTAAACGTGGTATCGATAAAGCGGTAACTGCAGTAGTTGAAAACCTGAAAAAGCAGGCAGTAGAAGTAGGCGGCGACCTTAAGAAAATTGAGAATGTTGCCAAGATCTCAGCTAACGGCGACGAAAGCATTGGTAAGCTTATTGCAGAAGCAATGCAGAAAGTAAGCAAAGAGGGTGTAATTACAGTTGAAGAATCAAAAGGTACAGATACTTATGTTGATGTAGTGGAAGGTATGCAGTTCGACCGTGGTTATATTTCTCCATACTTCGTAACAGACACTGAGTCAATGAAGGTTGATTTCGAAAATCCTCTTATCCTGATTCATGACAAGAAAATTTCAGCAATCAAAGATCTGCTTCCTATCCTTGAAAAAGGAATTCAGACAGGCAGACCATTGTTGATTATTGCAGAGGATATCGATTCTGAGGCACTTACAACTTTAGTTGTTAATCGTCTTCGCGGATCACTTAAGATTGCTGCAGTTAAAGCACCGGGATTCGGAGATCGCAGAAAAGAGATGCTCGAGGATATCGCAACTCTTACAGGCGGTGTAGTTATTTCTGAAGAAAAAGGACTTACTCTTGAAAATGCTACTCTGGAAATGTGTGGAAGCGCTGAGAAAGTTTCTATCGATAAGGATACAACAACCATCGTAAACGGTCTTGGTGACAAGGATGCAATCCAAAGCCGTATCAGCCAGATCCGTGCTCAGATTGAAAAAACAACTTCAGACTACGATCGTGAAAAATTACAGGAGCGTTTGGCTAAATTAGCCGGTGGTGTTGCTGTTCTTTACGTTGGAGCAAACTCTGAAGTAGAGATGAAAGAGAAAAAAGACCGCGTTCAGGATGCATTGTCTGCCACACGTGCAGCAGTTGAAGAAGGAACCGTTCCGGGCGGTGGCGTTGCATATCTTCGTGCAATTGAGTCACTTGAAGATCTGAAGGGTGATAATGATGACGAGACAACAGGTATCGAAATTGTAAAACGTGCAGTAGAAGAACCACTTCGTCAGATTGTTGCAAATGCAGGTAGAGAAGGTGCTGTTGTAGTTCAGAAGGTTCGCGAAGGAAAAGGCGATTATGGATACAACGCTGCTAATGACAAATATGAAGATCTGTATGAAACAGGTGTAATCGATCCAACTAAGGTTGCCCGTGTTGCTCTTGAAAATGCAGCTTCAATTGCAGGAATGTTCCTGACAACAGAGTGCGTAATCACTGATAAGAAAGAAGAAAATCCTGTACCTCAAATGCCTGCTGGCGGTGGAATGGGCGGAATGATGTAGTCTATAGATAAAATAGATGACTAAATAAAGCGTATAACTGCGAATGAGAGTTTGTAAGTTGTACGCTTTTTTCTTTTATAAAAATGAAGTTATAAAGGTTTAAAACCTGCAATTTGATTATTATGCTTTCTTTTTACTGGTCATTTGATAAATGTTTAGTAATCAATGCAATCGAGTGTTTAAACCTTTGCGATTATTTCGTAACATTTTCTTAATTATATTCTTAAATTTTATACTTATTTTTGTGCTTAATTTAATTCAATCTAACAATTCTGTTAAAATTAAAATTCAATTTATGATTAAAAAGTTGAGGTTTTTAGCGGTAGCTTTTTTTATAACTATTGCTGCTGTGATGCAAGCTCAGGTAACAACTTCCAGTATGAGTGGACGTGTTACGGATGTTGACGGTGCAGTTATTGGTGCAACTGTTGTTGCTACCCATGTGCCATCAGGTACGACCTACGGTACTGTTACAAACATTGAAGGACGTTACAACTTAAACGGTATGCGTGTTGGCGGTCCTTATACAGTCGAAATAACCTATATCGGTTATGGAGATAATGTTACTGAAGGCATTACACTCAGCCTTGGTGAAAACTACTCTCACAATGTTGTGATGAGCGAAGAGACATTTGCTTTGGGAGAAGTTGTTGTAACTGCTATGAGAACAAAATTCTCTAACGAAAAAACAGGTGCAGTAACTAATATTACAAACACTCAAATAGCTAATCTGCCTACAGTAAGCCGTAGCATTATGGATATCACCCGCCTTTCTCCTTATGGAGGTAACGGGATGAGTTTTGCCGGTACAGATGGTCGTACAGCTAACTTTACAGTGGATGGAGCAAATTTTAATAATAACTTCGGACTAAGCGATGCACTTCCCGGAGGAGGTAACCCAATCTCAATTGAAGCTATTGAGGAAATGCAGGTTGTAATCGCTCCATACGATGTTCGTCAAACAAACTTTATTGGCGGTGGAGTAAACGCTATTACCAAATCAGGTACAAACGCATTCAAAGCGAGTGCTTACGTTTATCATAGAAATGAAAACATACGCGGTGATGCTGTAAAAGGTTTTCAAATAGACGGAGCACGCGAAAAAGACCGTAACACAACGTATGGTTTCACTTTAGGAGGACCAATTATCAAAAATAAATTGTTCTTCTTCGTTAACGCTGAAATGGCTAAAACACCTACAATAGTTAATCGTTGGAGAGCATCAACGGATGGTGTTGCGGTTCCTGACAACTTTATCTCACGCACAACTGAAAGTGATCTTAAGAGAGTTTCTGATTTTGTGAGAAATGAATATGGTTACGAAACAGGATCTTATACAAATTTCCCTGCAGATGACAGTAATAACAAGCTTCTTGCCCGTTTGGACTGGAATATAACAAACAAGCATCGACTTGCTTTACGTTATAATTACACAAAAAACCTTTCATGGAGATCACCTAACGCTACTTCTATGGATGGCGGTACCCGTATGTCGGAGGCAAGAATGTCACAAGCCTCAATGTCATTTGCCAACTCAATGTATTCGCAGGACAACCTGGTGCATTCGTTTTCATTTGACTTGAACAGCCGTTTGTCGGACAAACTCTCAAATCAATTTTTGGCAACATATTCTAAACTCGATGATATCCGCGGATCAAATTCTTCTGAATTCCCTTTTATTGATATTTTGAAAGATAATCAATCCTATATGTCATTGGGATATGAACTTTTTACCTGGAACAACGGTGTTCACAACAATGTTATCAACATTAAAGATGAGTTGACCTATTATTTAGGTAATCACAAAATCGTAGGTGGTATTGCATACGAATATAAGATGGCAGACAATGCCTATATGCGTAATGGTACCGGATATTATCGTTATTCCAGTCTCGATGACTTCTTAAACGGTGGGGTTCCTGAAATTGTAAACCTTACTTATGGTTACGACGGAGAAAGTAATCCCGCAGCACGTGTGAGAAGTAACAAAATTGGAGTATACGGTCAGGATGACTGGAGTTTCAGTGAAAAGTTCAAACTTTCATACGGACTGCGTATAGACGGACTTTTCTTCAATAACAGTGATCTGATGACAAACAAGGCGATCTACGAATTAGATTACGACGGTCGTAAAATTGATACAGGTAAATGGCCTAATGCAAGTATTATGATCTCTCCCCGTGTAGGATTTGTTTGGGATGCAATTGGTGATAACAGTCTTAAAGTTCGTGGAGGTACCGGTCTTTTCTCAGGTAATCTACCTCTTGTTTTCTTTACCAATATGCCTACCAATGGCGGTATGGTACAGTATCAGGCACAAATAAATGCTGCAAACGCTGCAAAGAAAGGTTTCTCAATGGATGAATTTGCAGGTGGACTTGTTACTGATGCAAATGGTAATGCTAATATAACTGCTCTAAATGACAAATTAGCATCATTGGGTTACCCTACAACTATTTCACCCGAGGATGGAACAGTTCCTTCTGCAATTGCTGCTGTAGATCCTAACTTCAAGATGCCGCAAGTATGGAAAACATCAGTTGCTCTGGATTATTCATTACCAACACCTTTCCCTTCCTCTGTAACAGTTGAGGGAATCTTCAATAAAACCATTAACGGTGTATCTATTTCCGACTGGAGTATACCATCTGTAGGCGGATTTGCCCGTTTCAACGGAATTGACAATCGTCCTATCTATCCTGATGGATATCGTACAAATACAAAGGCTTTTGTGTTAGAAAACACAAGTCGCGGTTATGGCTGGTCAAGCAACATCACTTTCAATGCACGGCCAACAGAATGGCTTGACTTTATGGCAGCATATACTCACACAGTTGCAAAAGATGTTACCGGTATGCCGGGATCAAATGCAGAGTCTGCATTTACATATGTACCTACAGTAGAAGGACCTAATCATATTAAATTGCATAATTCTCAATATACCACACCCGATCGTCTTGTGGCATCACTAACTGCAAGCGATAAGAGCGGTAATCACTACAGCTTTATTTATGAAGGATGGCGCGGTGGTGCAAACTACTCGTTTATGACCGTAAACGATATAAACAGTGATGGATACAACTATGATGCAGTTTATGTACCGACAGACGAAGAAGTGGCAAACAACCAATTCCGCTTTGTTTCGGAAGGAGACAAAACTCGTTTTATGGACTTTGTTCATGGCAACGATTATTTGAAAAACCAGCAAGGTAAGTATGCAGAAGCTTATAGCGTTTACTCACCATGGGTAAATCGTTTAGATTTTAGCTACAAGCACGATTTTGTTGTAAATACAGGTAAATCACGAAATGTACTGCAACTTAGCTTTGATATCAAAAACGTTATGAATCTGTTCAACTCGAATTGGGGTGTAGCTAAATATCTGAATCCTGAAATAGGTACTGAAGCTCGTATACTCAAATATGAAGGTGTTGATGCTGATGGTTTTGCCACATTCTCAACCCCTGCTTCAATAAGTGGTGAAACTGAAACATTCACCCCAAGCTATACATTGGGTCAGACTTGGTACGGATCAATCGGTGTTAAGTATATTTTCAACTAATTAAAAGTACACACAAAATGAAATTAAAATATATATTTCCAATATTCTTCGCAGCAATTGCTTTTTTTATAAGTTGTGATGAAGAAGAAACAATGACATTACTTGATGAAGTTCAGGTTTCCTCGTCATACGTGTCACTACCCGTTGACGGTGGTTCTGCAACTATCACTGTTACTGCTCTGGATAGCTGGACTGCAGAGAAAGTAACTACTGACAAAAATAAGGTTGAGTGGCTGACTATCTCTTCAGCTTCGGGAAGTGCCGGTGAGTCGCAGCTTACCTTTTCTGCACCATCTGCAATAGATGGAAGAACTGCAGAAGTTTTGATAAAAAGTGGGGGTAAAACTCAGAGGATTAATATCATTCAGGGTTTAGCTCAAATATCTGAGGCATCAGTTGCAGAGGTAGGAAACGGTCCTGACGGAAAAACTTTCCTTGTATCAGGAGTTGTGACTTCAATTTCAAATACAGAATATGGTAACTGGGATTTAACAGACGAAACAGGTACTATTTATATCTATGGTACACTTGATAAAAAGGGTGGAACAAAAAACTTCCTGAGTCTTGGTATTGAAGTTGGTGATGAAGTAACTGTTTCAGGACCTAAATCTACTTATGCCGGATCGCCACAGTTGGTAAACGTGACTCTCGTCGAATTAAGAAAGTCGCTTGTAAAAGTTGATTCTGTTGAAAACGCAGCGCTCCCTATAGAAGGTGGTGAATTTACAGCCTATCTTACTTCAAAAGGAGATGGTGTGTCGGTAGAGATTCCCGAAGATGCAAAATCATGGCTTTCTATTTCTTCTATACAAACAGAGGGTGAGAATACGGTAATAAAATTCAAAGCCGAACCTAATGCCGGTGGTGATCGTGGTACTACCATAGAATTCAGCACTTCTTCTAACTCCAAGGTATATACAACTGAAACCAGTATTACTCAAAAAGGCGCTATTCTTGAAGTTTCAATTGCAGATTTCCTGGCTGCTGAAGTTGGTAATACTCAATATCGTTTGACAGGTGTTATCACCAAAATTGATAATGATAAAGACGGCCGGTTATATATAAGAGATTTCTCCGGAGAAGCGTATGTTTATAAGATTGCAGATTACCAATCTAAAGGCTTGAAAGTAGGCGATATCATAACTGTTGTAGGCAAACGTGCAGCATATAATGGTGCTCCTCAGGTTGGCGGTGCTGTACTGGAAAAGACTATTCCTGTAACTGCTGCTACCATTGCAGAAGTGCTGGCCAAGGAGGATTCCAAAGAAATTTACTACATGGTAACAGGTGAAATTACCAGCGTTGATGATGTCGTGAAAGGTAATCTTTATTTGAAAGACGGTGACAGTGAAATTTATGTATATCGTTGTCTTCCCGGTTATGGCGCAACTGGTGATGCCAGAAATAATCTATTAGCTACTAAAGGTATTAAGGTTGGAGACATGCTTACAATTATAGCAAATAAATATTCTTTTAATGGAGTTCCTCAATTAGAATATAGTATATATTTCAGTCACGAAAGTGCAGAATAAGTCCTATATTTACTTAATAAGTTATTAGGATTAAAATTTAAGGTAGTTGTGGGATTTACCTGCAACTATCTTTTTTTTATCTGGCTGAATTCTCGCAGCAGGGTAAATATTATTTGCCCGTTTTCTGTTAAAAGGATATCTTTGAGAAAAAATATTAAATAGCATGAAGAATTTGCACGTACCACTACAGAATGTTTCACTCTACGAAACTGCACTTGATAAAATGAAAATACTCCTGGAAGCGGGAGCAGTAGCTGAAGTAGATCAGGTAAACTGGGAGGAGGACTTTCCTGTAAAAATGCCGGTGACTGTTCGCGTTGCACACAATAACGAGAGCCTGTATCTTTACTTCACAGTGATTGGTGAAGAGTTGAGGGCATATAATACAGATGATTTCGGTTCTGTGTGGGAAGACAGTTGCGTTGAGTTTTTTATGCAAAGGGAAGGTGAAACTGATTACAGAAATTTTGAGTGTAACGTTCTGGGAGCATTGCTGTCACGTGTGCACAAATCGAGAGATAAAGGAGAGTCGCAAACTGAGTTGATGAGCTCTATTATCAGACACAGCACTATTAATCACAGGTATGAGAACGGTAAACAGGTGAGCGACTGGTCGATGTATCTCGAAATCCCCAAAGAGGCTATGGGCTTTAAGAAAAAGGAGTCGCTTTCGGGACAGAAAATAAGGGCCAACTTCTATAAATGTGGTGATAAAACACCTAACCCTCATTATCTGAGCTGGAGTCCTATTGATTTACCTGAACCTAATTTCCATACACCCAAATTTTTCGGAGAACTTGAGTTTGAATGAATTTAGAAGATATCAGACAAGTCAATTAGAAAAAATACAAAATAGAGATTTTAAATAATTCCCTTACAGAAAAAACCTAAAACGAGCAGAATGAATGAGATAAACAAACTGAAAGAGGTTGTCTTTCAATTTATTGAGCAAGATGAGAATGTTAAAGTAGAGCCGCTTGGAAAAGGACATATCAACGACTCATATAAAGTATCAAATGGTGATGAGGAGTATGTTCTTCAGCGTATAAATCATTATGTATTTAAGAACGTAGACCAGCTGCAGGATAATATTAACAGGGTTACAAACCATATTCGCCAAAAACTTCAGCAGCAGGGTGTGGAGGATGTGGAGCGAAGAGTGCTTACGCTCGTGCCTACTCATGAGGGAGCTCTTTATCATAAGGATAGTGAAGGCAACTACTGGCGCATAACTAAGTTTATTAAGGATAGCAAAAGCTACGAAGAGATAAACAGTGATCTGGCTTACCGTGCAGGAATGGCATTTGGTGAATTTCAGAAATCATTGGCCGATCTTCCGGGAAAACCGCTCTATGAGACTATTCCGGACTTTCATAATATGGAGGCACGTTTGAAAACATTCAGGGAATCGGTGAAAGCTGACAGGGCAGGGCGACTGGAAGAGGTTGCCGATCTGGTTAAAGAGATTGAAGCCCGTGCCGTCGATATGTGTAAACCTGAACAACTGCATCGTGAGGGAAAATTGCCTAAGCGTATTAATCACTGCGACACTAAAGTAAACAACGTGTTGTTTGATGAAAACGATCAGGTTCTTTGCGTGGTGGATCTTGATACAGTGATGCCAGGGTATGTATTGTCGGATTTCGGTGATTTTATTCGTACTGGTGCCAATACAGGAGCTGAGGACGATAAGAATCTTGATAATGTATCTGTTAATCTTGAAATATTTGAAGCTTACGCAAAAGGTTATTTAAAACATGCAGCATCATTTCTGACAGACATTGAAACAGAAAATCTTGCCTTTGGAGCTAAATTGCTGACTTATATGCAAACTGTTCGCTTTTTTACGGATTATATAGATGGTGATGTGTATTATAAAATAGCATACCCCGAACATAATCTGGTGAGAACAAAAGCTCAGTTCAAGCTGTTGCAGAGTCTGGAAGAGAATTTTGACGCAATGCAGCAGATTGTAATGAAAGCCGCAGCGAAATAACCGTTTTCTAACGGAAGCATATTACTACAATCGGGCTTAACCGATATAAGAAAAATAAAAACATTTAAAACAAGCAGTGTAAAGAAAATTTTACTATCTTTGCACCGCTTTATTTTGAGGAGAAAACGTGGCAAAATTTAGTTTGTACAATATTTCCCTGAAAAATCTTTCCTTGGGCAATCATACCTATGAGTATGAGCTGGATAACAAGTTTTTTGATGCTATCGACGGCGAGGAAGTCAGGAAAGGTGATGTTAAGGTGAAGGTGAATGTAAGAAGAACTTCATCCACCTTTGAGTTTAATTTTGATATAGAAGGTGTCGTTAAAGTACCTTGTACAAGGTGCCTGGACGATATGAGTCTCGATATTGATACTTCTAACCGGCTTATAGTTAAGTTTGGCAAAGAGTATTCAGAGGAAAGTGACGAGATAGTCATTATCCCTGAGGAAGAAGGAGAGATAAATGTTGCCTGGTTTCTGTATGAATTTATTGCTTTAACTATCCCGATAAAGCATGTACATCCACCGGGTGAGTGTAACAGGGTTGTATCTTCAAAATACAGAAAACATCGGGCTGTGAGCAGCGATGATGACGATTCTGACGGAGATGAAATCGACCTGGATGATGATGATTCTGACACCGGTGAAGATGACGATTTACAGTCAGGTGATCCTCGTTGGGATCCTCTCAGGAATTTAAATATAGATGATAACTAAGTATAGAATAATTGAAAATTTGACATAAAATGGCACATCCAAAACGAAGACAGTCTTCATCAAGACAAGGAAAAAGAAGGTCACACGATCATGCTAAAACTCCAACAATGGCACTTTGCTCAAATTGTGGTGCATGGCATGTATATCACACAGTGTGTGGTGAGTGTGGTTATTACAGAGGTAAACTGGCAATTGAAAAAGATGTGATGGCATAAATTGCGATCTCTGGAAAATATTAAACAAATGACCCTGAAATGACCCGATCGTTTTTTCAGGGTTTTTTATCATTAATAACTGATTGAAATGATGAAACAACTGAATGCAGTAATCACAGGTATTTCTGCAAGCGTGCCGGACTATATTCTGACAAATGAGGAGCTGTCCACTATGGTAGACACTACAGATGAGTGGATTACTACCAGGGTTGGTATTAAAGAGAGACGTATTTTGAAAGGGGAGGAGCAGGGGATTTCAGTTTTAGGAACAAAAGCAGTAGAAGATCTCCTTAAAAAAACAGATGTTAAGCCCGAAGATATTGATGCTGTAATATTTGCCACTTCAACACCGGATCACGTATTTCCATCAACAGCATCAATAGTTGCAGAGAACTGCGGTATCAAAAATGCTTTTTGCTTTGATATGGAGGTAGCCTGCTCAGGATTCATATTTGGTTTGGAGATTTGCAACGGACTGATTAAGACCGGCAAATACAAAAAGATTATCCTCTTGGCAGGTGATAAGATGTCTTCAATCACAAATTATAACGACCGTACTACCTGTCCGCTCTTCGGAGATGCAGCAGGAGCCGTTTTAATTGAACCAACAGAAGATAATCTTGGTATAATTGACGCAGAACTGCATTCCGACGGGGTAGGTTATAAACCCTTGCAAATGAAAGCAGGAGGAAGTAAATATCCAGCAACTGAAGATACTCTGAGAAACTCAGAGCATACAGTTTATCAGGACGGAAAAGTTGTATACAAATATGCAGTTTCGAAGATGTCTGAAGTTTCTGAATCAATAATGAAACGCAACAGTCTTGAAGCCGCGGATGTCGACTGGCTGGTGCCTCATCAGGCAAATTTGCGTATAATTGATGCGGCAGTTGACCGTACAGGTATCTCCCGTGATAAAGTGATGGTGAATATTGAGAGATATGGTAATACCAGCGCAGGAACAATACCTCTTTGCCTGTGGGAATGGGAACCAAAACTAAGAAAGGGCGACAATCTGATACTTACAGCTTTTGGAGCCGGCTTTTCGTGGGGAAGTGTTTATTTAAAATGGGGCTACGATGGAAGCGATGTAATGCTTTCTGATTAGTTTAAATAGTAAAAACAGCAAATGCAACAGCAAAATAAACATAGGTCGGGTTTTGTGAATATAGTGGGTAATCCCAATGTTGGTAAATCAACCTTAATGAACAGGCTGGTAGGAGAGAAGATTTCCATTATTACCAATAAATCGCAAACAACCCGTCACAGGATAATAGGGATAGTCAATACTCCGGAATATCAGATTGTTTACTCAGATACACCAGGGGTACTGCAGCCTAATTATAAACTACAGGAGCAAATGCTCAGCTTCTCACTTTCTGCACTTCAGGATGCAGATATTTTGCTGTATGTTACAGATGTTATTGAGAAGATTGATAAGAACGATAAGTTTTTAAGCAAAGTACAACAGCTTGATATGCCTGTTCTTTTGCTGATAAATAAAATTGACCAGACAAATCAGGAGGCACTGGAGAAGTTTGTTGACTCCTGGCACGAATTGTTGCCCAAGGCAGAGATATACCCTATTTCAGCTTTAAACAATTTCAGTATTGATATCCTGCAGAAAAGGATTTTGGAGCTACTGCCCGAATCACCTCCTTACTTTGAGAAAGATGCTTTAACTGACAAGCCTGCACGTTTTTTTGTGACTGAAATAATACGTGAAAAAGCCCTTCAGATTTATCAGAAAGAGATACCGTATTCCATGGAGGTGGTTGTGGAGGAGTTTAAAGAGGAGAAAGATATAATCAGAATAAGAGCAATAATTCTGATGGAGAGAGATACTCAGAAAGGTATAATAATAGGTCACAAGGGAGAAGCCATCAAAAAATTAGGCACACTGGCACGCAAGGATATTGAACTGTTTTTTGAAAAGAAAATTTACCTGCAATTATATGTGAAAGTCGAAAAAGACTGGCGCGACAGAGATAATATGTTAAGACAATTTGGTTATAAGCTGGATTAATATTATCATTCGCGAAGTTATTGATACATTATCAAACAAAACAAAATTATGAAAAATTTAGTAGCAATTGTTGGTCGCCCCAATGTAGGTAAATCCACACTATTTAACCGATTGACCCAGACACGCCAGGCAATTGTGACAGATATTGAAGGCACCACCCGCGACCGCCTTTATGGAAAAGTAAGCTGGAATGGCCGTGACTTCTCATTAGTCGATACAGGCGGATGGGTTGTAAACTCCGATGACATAATGGAGGATGAAATCAACAAGCAGGTAGCAGTAGCAATTGAAGAGGCTGATGTCATACTTTTTGTTGTAGATGTAATGCATGGCCTGACAGACCTGGATACAGGTGTTGCGCAGATTCTGAGAAAATCAGGCAAACCCGTTGTAATAGTAGCCAATAAATCAGATAATTTTGAAATCGGTCATCAGTCAGCTGAATTTTATTCACTCGGTCTAGGTGATCCTTATAGTGTATCCAGTATAAACGGATCAGGAACAGGTGACTTGCTTGATCACATTGTAACTCTGTTCACAAAAGAGAGTGAAGAGGAAAAACTTGAAGATATTCCCAGGATTGCTATAGTAGGCAGACCTAATGCGGGAAAATCATCTATGATAAATTCACTTCTCGGAGAAGAGAGAAGTATTGTTACAGACATTGCAGGTACAACACGCGACTCAATAAATCACAGATATAATAGGTTCGGGATGGACTTTTATCTGATAGATACCGCCGGGATACGTAAGAAAGGTAAAGTAAGCGAAGACCTTGAGTATTTCTCCGTATTACGTTCAATAAGAGTGATAGAAAACTCAGATGTATGTATTTTGTTGATTGACTCTACAAGAGGGATAGAGAGTCAGGACATGAACATCTTCACATTGGTTCAGAAGAACAGGAACGGCTTGGTTGTTTTTGTAAATAAGTGGGATTTGGTAGAAGACAAGGATAATATAACTGTAAAAACATTTGAGAACGCTATTCGCCAGAAGCTTGCTCCCTTTACAGATTTCCCGATTGTATTTGGATCAGCAACAACTAAACAGAGGATTTTGAAGGTAATGGATCTGGCAAAAGAAGTTTACGCTAATAAAAAGCGAAGAATTCCGACTCATAAATTAAACGAGGTAATGCTTCCGATAATTGAGAATACACCGCCACCTTCAAATAAAGGTAAATTTGTTAAAGTTAAATATATTACACAACTACACAATACCAGTGTCCCTTCTTTTGTATTCTTCTGCAACCTTCCTCAGTGGGTGAAAGAACCCTATCGAAGGTTTATAGAAAACAGGATGCGTGAAAACTGGAACTTTAGCGGAACGCCCATCAATATCTTCTTCAGAGAAAAATAAATGTCTTAATACAATGGATTAACAAAAATAATGCGTTAATTTGTATTACTTTTGATATTTAGACAGATAGAATATAAAATCTGCTACTGTATCATAAAAAAAAGTAATTTGAAATGCATATTTCCGGCTTGCAGGCCGAGTAAAACTAAGGAACAGGGATGAATACTACAAACAATCTAGAGAACGAAAAACTACCGGTTAACGAAGTAGAATCTGATAATAACATACAGTCTGAATCTACAGATCAGCCTGAGGTAACAGAACAACCTGAGTCAACTGAGCAACCTGAATCAACTGAGCAACCCGAGGTGACTGAGCAGTCTGAATCAACGGAACAGACCGAAACGAAGGACCAGACTGAGTCCACAGAAAAGGTTGAGTCCACAGAAAAGGCTGAGTTAACAGAGCAGGAAGCTTCTTCAAAAGAAATTCAATCGGGTAGCGAACCTGTACAATCGGATAGTGAACCTGAGCTTGAGGTTAACGAACCTGAGCAACCGGTTGATGAACCTGAGTTTGAAGTTAACGAACCTGAGAAACCGGTTGATGAACATGAGCATGAAAAGGAGATTGATTATGATCTTGAAGATGCTCATCTTGAGGATGAATCAGATTCAGATGATGACGACATAGACGAGGACACCGTTTCTGAGGAGTCGGGCACATCACTGCTTGCTATAGAAGAGATTGTTCAGCATCTTCGTGACCTGTTGGAAAAGGAAGCTCTTAAACGTAAACATGTTGAAGAGTATAAAAATCAGTTTTACCGTTCACTTAGAAATGAGATTGAAGCACAAAAACAGTCATACCTTGCAGAAGGAGGTGAGGAAATAGATTTTGTAGCCGCTGAACCTGAAATTTATACTGAAGGTAAAGAACTTCTGCAGAAAATTAAAGAGAAGCGTGCTGAGCTTGTAGCAAAAGAAGATGCACAGAAAGAAAAGAATGTTGCCAGAAAGCTTTCTATCATAAATCAGATTAAATTGTTGACTGAGACTCAGGGTCATGAGGATTTCAATAAGACCTATCAGGAATTTAAGTCGCTCCAGCAGGAATGGAACGAGATAAAACTTATACCACAGTCGAAAGTTAACGAGTTATGGAAATCATACCAGCGTTATGTTGAGAAGTTCTATGACCTTGTCAGGATCAATAACGAATTCAGAGAGTATGATTTCAAGAAGAATCTTGAATTGAAAACTGATCTTTGTGAAGCTGCAGAACGTCTGGACGAAGAGACGGATGTGATTTCTGCTTTTCATCAGCTTCAGAATCTTCACCAGGAGTGGAGAGAAACGGGACCGGTTTCAAGAAAAGACCGTGAGGATATCTGGAACAGATTCAAAGCGGCATCAACTACAATCAATAAAAAGTATCAGGCTCATTTTGAAGAGCTCAGAGGAAAAGAAGATGAGAATCTTGAACTAAAGACTGCTATTTGTGAGAAACTGGAGTCTATAGATTATTCTAAAATAAAATCCATAAAAGACTGGAACAGAAATGTAAAAGAGGTTCTCGAACTCCAGACAGAATGGCGCAAGATTGGTTATGTGCCCAGGAAATGGAATACAAAAATATACAAACGATATCGTGCTGCTTGTGATCTGTTCTTTAAAAATAAAAATGATTACTATAAATCTCTTCGCGGAGAGATGGAAGAGAATCTAAAGAAAAAGATTGAGCTGTGTGAACGCGCCGAGGCGATGAAGGACAGTACCGACTGGAAGAAAACAACTCAGGATATGATTGACATCCAGAGGGAATGGAAATCCATCGGAATTGTACCTCGAAAATATGTAGATAGTATCTGGAAACGTTTTATAAGTGCATGTGATTACTTCTTTGAACAGAAGAAACTTCACACATCTTCACGCTACGAAGAAGAGAACAGAAATCTGGAAGCAAAGAGAGCAATTGTACAGTCTATAAAAGATATTGATAAAACACTCGATGCAGATAAGGCTTTATCTACATTACGCGAGCTGATGGATCAATGGTATACAATAGGTCACGTACCGTATAAACTTAAAGATATTACTTATCGTGAATTTTACGAGGCTACAGAGGAGCAGTTTGACAGACTGAACATCGACAAGGCAGACCGTAAACTGGAGAGCTTTAAGACAAATATCTCTGATATGGCCAAATCGGGTAACGCCAAGAATCAGCTCTACTACGAACGCGAGAAACTGATGCGTCAGTATGATCGTATGAAGAGCGAACTGCAGACTTATGAAAATAACATCGGATTCTTATCTGTTTCATCTAAAAAAGGTAACCACCTGCTTGATGACATGAATCAGAAAGTTGAAAAAATCAAGTCGGAACTTCAGTTGATAGTAAGAAAAATTGAAGCTGTAGATAAAGAGTTGTAGGATAATTTTATAATATAAATTAACTAAAAAGCTGTTCATCCGAGCAGCTTTTTTTTTGGTTCATTTAGTCTGATAAATTTAATGTTAGTAACTACAATTGTTTTTTAGTTACCTTATCATTTACCGAAAACATCATATTATCAATCTGTTGTATTGTGAGTGTAAGGTTTGTTTATTTGAGAAAGATAAGAAAATGTTATTTATTGAGACATTTTTTATACTTCCCCACCACATATTCATCTATTTTTGCATTCATTGTGAACGTGATAAGTAAAGCAAGATGTTAAAATAAATCAAATAACTATGTACCTTATCTAATACATAAGAGACTGACATTTATTTTTTATAATTATTTATATACGCTCAAAAATACAAACATATATTTATTTACACTTGTCTAATAACTTAAACAGAAATATATATTAACACAATCAAAAAAAAATGCTAATGAATAATCAAAAAAATTACTTTACTTGTATTATTGCAATTTTTATTGCGATAGGTTTTTTTGTCTCAAGCTGTAGTCTGGAAGGAGGATACGAAGGTAATAAACCAACTGTACCTGCCGATCCTTCAAAGCCAGTATTATTTACTGACTTTTATCCCAAAGAGGGACCTGTTAGAACTCTTATTTTTATTGAGGGAAGTAACTTCGGTACTGAAATTGAAAATATTGAAGTTCAAATAGGAGGTGTATCAGCACCTGTAATTGGTTCTTCAGGTAGTAAAATTTGCGTGATGGCACCACGTAGATCAAACAGAGGTGATGTAGTTGTTAAGATAAAAGACGAAAAAAGTAAACTTATTGGAGAACATCAATTTGAAGAGCTATTTTATCTGCAATCTGCTTTATTGGTTAGTACGCTAACCGGCAAGGTTGATCCTCAGACAAACTCCTCTAGTATTATCAATGGATCATTTAAGGATGCTGAGTTTCAAAATCCCTGGTGGCTGGAGTTTGATATTGATAATGAAGGAAACAAAGTAATCTATTGTATAGATTCTGAGGGTATGGCAGCTCTTCGTAAAATCAATCTAACCACAGAAGAGGTTTCAACAGTTTTTATGAAAGGTCAGTCTGGTACAGAAAACGTTAAGTCAATGCTGTTTGATACACCTACACGTGATACGTTGTTTTTTGTAGATGATAATGGACGAGGTAGCTGGAATGATAGACATCAAATGCCTAACATATTTTATGCAGTACGAAACGAAGGTTTTCGCAAGGTATATCCATATTTATACGCACAAACATCATATTCTGCTGTATCAATGAGTGATGGATCACTTTTTTATAATACCTGGACAAACTCAACTGTTTACAAAGCTAAACAGATTTATGATGAACAAGCACAGATGTGGGACGGTAAAGCACTTTTTAGTGTAAAGGCCAATTCATCAGATCATATCTTTATGTTTCGTCACCCGGATGACCTTTACGTGTATATAACAGGATTTAATGGTGTATACAGATGTGCATATGATTTTGAATCAAAAGAACTCGTATCATCTGTACTCCATGTTGGAGATATTGGCGGAGGTGATGGTTATGTTGATGCACCAGGTAGTTCAGCTCGTTTCAACCGTCCCCGTCAGGGCGTATTTGTGAAAAATAAGCAATACGAAGCTGAAGGGAGAGCAGATATTTATGATTTTTATGTATGTGATCATCATAACAATGCCATACGAAAGGTTACACCTGACGGTGAAGTTAGCACATTCGCCGGAAGAGGCAGTGTTGGTGTAGATGGAAGAGTATGGGGTTGGATAGATGGTGAAGCGCGTGAAACAGCACGATTCAGAGAGCCCACTGGTATTTGTTACGATGAAGAAACTGAAATATTTTATGTTGCAGATCGTGAAAATAAGCGAATACGCACCATTTCCGTAGAATAACGACCTAAACACAATCAAAGAATAAAAACACAAAAAGATGAAGAATTACATTCTAACCATTTTATGTTTGGTTATATACACAATAGGTGCATTCGCACAAAAAACAACTGTTCAGGTCTCCGGAACAGTACTCGACGAACAAGGAGAACCACTTATTGGCGCAACTGTTATTGTAAAAGAAAGGCCTGGATTAGGTGTCGCAACTAATATTGACGGTGAATACTCTATTCAACTTGAATCTTTTCAATACTTAGAGTTTTCATATATAGGATTTGAAACACAAGAGCATTTGGTAAAAGACCAGAACATGATACTCAATGTAGTGCTGATAGAGTCGCAAGCCACTGAACTTGATGCGGTTACAATTACAGGTATGGGCCCTCAGAAGAAGGTTACAGTAACAGGAGCCATAACTACTGTTGATGTAGGAACACTATCTACACCTGTGTCAAGTATTAGTAACGCATTAGCCGGTAATGTGGCAGGTGTGATTGCAATGCAACATTCAGGCCAGCCGGGTTCTAACACATCAGAATTTTGGATTAGAGGCATATCAACTTTTGGAGGAAGTTCGAGCGCATTAATTCTTGTTGACGGATTTGAAAGAAGCATGGACGAACTCAATATTGAGGATATCGAGTCGTTTTCAGTGTTGAAAGACGCTTCTGCAACAGCTATTTATGGTTCGCGAGGAGCTAACGGTGTTATTTTAATTAATACCAAAAGAGGAAGCGATGGTAAAGTAGAGGTAACAGGTAAGTCGGAATATACATGGACTACACGTACAAGTACTCCAAAATTTGTGGACGGACTTACATATGCTAAAATGGCAAATGAAGCGCGAATTTCACGTAACCAACGTCCTGTATATAATAATCAGGAACTGATGATGATTGATGAGCAGCTCGACCCGGATATTTATCCAAATGTAGACTGGATGAATCTCCTTCTTAAAGATGGCGCACCAACACAACGAAGTTCAGTGAGTGTTAGAGGTGGAGGTTCTAAAGCTCGTTATTATTTGTCAGGTAGTTATCTCAATGAAGGTGGTATGTATCATGTAGATAGAACAATGAAAGAGTACGACACAAATGCTAACTATCAAAGGTATAATTATCGATTAAATATCGATATGAATATTACTGAGAGTACAATAGTACAAGTGGGTATTGGAGGTGCGTTAGAAAAAACAAATCATGCAGGAGCTTCTTCAGATCATATATGGAATTCAGTATTCGGATATAATCCAATAACTATGCCTGTAATGTATTCAAATGGTTATGTGCCTGTTATACAGGGAGAAGAGAGTGAGATGCTCGAAAACAGATATAATCCATGGACAGTAGCCACTCAAACCGGTTATGCTGAAATATGGCAAAATACAATTAATTCAAATATATCACTACAGCAAGATTTACATTTTATTACAGAAGGACTTCGGTTTGTTGGACGCTTTGGTTATGATACTTATAACCATAACTTCATTCAACGTCGTAAGAATCCTGAGATGTGGCGTGCAGAACGTCAACGTGACTCAGACGGAAGGATTGTGTTTAACAGGTTGGTGCCCGAAAGGTTACTGGAGCAATTTTCAAATGCTTTTGGTGATCGTAAAGAATTTGTTGAAGCAGAACTTTCGTATGGAAAGAATGTAGGCAATCATAATATTTCAACTGTAGTTAAATATACACATGACAACTACGTAAATACCTCCAGCTACGGTGGAGATATAATGGAAGGTATTGCTCGTCGTCACCAAGGTGTTGCAGGAAACCTTTCGTATGGGTATATGAACCGATATTTACTAAATTTCAACTTTGGTTATAATGGTTCTGAAAATTTTGCTAAAGGTCATCAGTTTGGTTTCTTTCCTGCATATTCTGCCGCATGGAACGTGGCAGAGGAAAACTTTGTAAAGGATAATATAGATTGGTTAAGTATGTTGAAGCTTCGTTATTCTTATGGTGAGGTGGGTACAGATAATTCATCATCACGATTCCCTTACTTGGCCGATTTTGGTAATTATGAACGCAACACGGGTGCAGGTAATCAATCTGTTTATTATAACTGGGGCGATCTGAATAGTGCATTTGGATATTCCGGTTTAACCTATACTCGAGTATCATCAAATAATGTTACCTGGGAGGTTGCACGCAAGCATGATTTAGGGATAGACCTTTATTTGTGGGGAGATAAGTTTGGATTAACAGTAGACTATTTTGCAGAGAATCGTGACGGTATATATATGGTTCGTTCTTTTCTGCCAGACATGGTTGGTATTCAAGGACAAAATCCTTCAGCCAACGTTGGAAGCGTAAAAACAAACGGATTTGATGGAAACTTTAAACTTGATAATAAGATTGGTGAAGTGGGATTTCAGCTTCGTGGTAATTTCACATATAGTAAAAACGAAATTACTGAGGCTGATGAAATGGTAAACCGTTATCCATATCTTCGTCGTACAGGCTACCGTGTTGACCAGGCAAAAGGACTGATAGCTTTGGGTTTGTTTGAAGATTATGAAGATATTCGTAACAGTCCTCGACAGGACTTTGGAGATCAAAGAGATATTATGCCAGGTGATATTAAGTATAAAGATATTAATGGTGATGGAATTATTAACAATGATGATATAGTACCTATTGGTGCAACATCTCGTCCTAATCTTATATACGGACTAGGTCTTTCTGCAAATTGGAAAGGATTTGACTTCAATTTGCATTTTCAAGGTGCTGGTAAATCACACTTCTTTATAGATGGATTCACTGTATATCCATTTGTAAATGGTGAATGGGGTAACATACTTGAAGATATGGCAAGCTCCAATAGATGGATATTAGGAGTAAATGAAGACCCCAATGCTGAATATCCACGTCTGAGCTATGGAGGTAATGCAAACAATTACCGTGCATCTACATACTGGCTTAGAGATGGGTCATATGTTAGATTAAAAACTCTAGAAATGGGATATACATTACCTAAAAAGTTTACTACCAGATTCTACATGGATCAAGTGAGGTTTCATATTATAGGTCAAAATTTGCTGACATTCTCAAAATTTAAGCTTTGGGATCCTGAAATGGGAAGTTCAAATGGTATGAGATACCCATTGGGTAAAACAGTAACCGTAGGTGTAACAGTTAATATCTGATGTTTATCTATTAAACTAAAAAATTCAAACAAATGAAGAAAAAATATTTACTTATAAGCACAATAATTTGCCTTGGATCATTTTTCTCGGCATGCTCCGATTACTTAAATGTAGAGCGTTATTTCAGTGACAGACAAGACATCGACCGTATCTTTAACAGTAGAGATTATACAGAACAATGGCTTGCAAATGCATATTATCAACTCCTATCTTTCAATCTGGAGATTGGTCACGTTAGATTTACGCTGACAAATTACTCCGATGATATGATATTCACAGAAGAGGGGGCAGGATTATCATTTTCTGACTACAAATTTGGCGAATATGGTCCACAGTATGGTGGTAATGTAGGTGCTTTAATTTCACGACCATGGGATCAATCGTACGAAGGAATAAGACAAGCTTCAATTTTCATTCACAATGTACATTCTGGTCCAGAAATATCAGAAGAGATGTATCTCGACTTAAAGGGGCAAGCCTATTTTATACGCGGTTATTTATATTGGTTACTGCTTAGAAAGTATGGTCCGATTCCTATTTTACCTGATGAAGGACTAGATTATGAATCTTCTTACTCAGAACTTGCACTTCCAAGAAACACTTATGATGAATGTGTTGAATATATAGCAGAACAAATGTTATTAGCAGCAGAACTTTTGTCAACAGACAGAAGTACTCGTGATGCCTCACGTCCGACTAAAGGAGCAGCATTGGCTGTACGTGCCAAGGCTTACTTGTATGGGGCAAGTCCACTTATGAATGGTAACTCAGAAATGGCTGTTTTTGTTGATGATAAGGGAAACCAACTTATTTCAACACAATACGATGAAGAGAAATGGGCAAAAGCTGCAGCAGCGTCATTAGATGTAATCAAGCTGAATAAATATGAATTATTTACGGCGCCAAAACGATTTAACGGTGGACAATGGGGAGCATATCCTCGAACAATCGAACCTCCTTATCATCCTGTTTATTCAGAAAAAACATTTAAAGAAGGAGGATGGTCGGACATTGATCCTCTCGATTCTTATCGAGCATTGTTTAATGGTGATTTGTATGTATCTGAAAACCCTGAGCTAATATTCACTAGAGGAGATAACCAATTGAATGATGAATATGGAATTCAATCAATGACTCGACATCAAATGCCAGTAAACCAAGGAGGTGGCTGGAATTGTCATGGTATTACAGGTAAGCAAGCAGATGCTTACGCAATGGTTGATGGTAAGCCTTTCGACCGTAACACCAGTATGAAAGGATTTACTGAGTATGATGGGCAATATCCATATTTAAGAAAAGATGTCTGGTTGGAATATGCAAACCGAGAGCCACGTTTCTATGCTTCAGTTGCATTTAACGGTGCAAACTGGTCTAATACAAGCGCTCGAGATGCACAAAATCGCGACTTTCAGACTTTCTACTACTATGGTGAAGATGAAGGAAGAAAGATTGTAAGTACCGACGATCGCTGGATACCTACAGGAATTGGAATGATGAAGTTTGTTAACCCGAAAGAAAGCTATAGAGATGGTACTGTGTACCCAAAGGTTGACCCTGCCATCCGCTATGCTGACATTCTTTTGATGTATGCTGAAGCACTCAATGAGTTGACTGAAACATATCAGATAGCTTCTTGGGATAATTCAGAGACCTATTCAATTTCACGTGATGTTGCTTCAATGAAAGCGGCTGTACTTCCTGTTCGTCTTCGCGCAGGACTTCCAAACTTTGATGAAATTGGGCAAGGCGACCCTTATAGTAACCCTGATGAGTTTAGAATACACCTTAAACGTGAACGTCAAATTGAGTTTCTTGGAGAGAACCAAAGATATTATGATCTGAGGAGATGGAAAGATGCACCAGCTGAAGAGAGTCAAATGATATATGGGTGTAACACTACAGTTCCAAAAGAGTATCGCGAATACTTCTACGAACAGGTAATTGTACCAAGTGTTCAAACTTCATGGTCGATGAGAAAATACTTCTGGCCTGTGTCATACGATGAATTGAGAAGAAATTCACGTCTTACACAAGCACCTGGATGGCCTTCATTTGATTAATCACAAACACTTAAATTCATTTTAAAATAGAAATAAATATATATAATATGAAAGATTTTTATTCTTATTTGATCATATTGTGTTGTGCTATTTTTATCTTCACCGGTTGTAATGATGAGTGGGAAGATGAATTATATACACGTATGGTATCATTAAAAGCACCTATAAACAGAGACGATGTATCAGTTATATACCTAAGATATAATCCGAATAATGAAGTGGTAACCTATAAGTTGCCAGTAATTGTAAGCGGTTCGCAAACTAATGGTATTGATTATAATGTAAAGGTTGCGGTTGACAACGATACTCTTAATGCTCTAAATTTCGATAAATATACAGAAAGAAGAGATTTGTATTATAAGCAATTGCCAGAGAACTTCTATGAGTTGCCTTCTCAAACTTGTCATATTCCGAAGGGTTCTGACATAGGCTACTTCAATATAGATTTTCGTTTTTCAGGAATAGATCTAGTAGATAAATGGGTTCTCCCAATTACTATACTACCAGATGCTTCATACCATACAAACACTTACAAGGGACGTCAAAAAGCACTATTATGGGTAATGCCATTTAATGATTACTCAGGTGTTTATAATGCAGGTAGTATGTATGTCTATTTTGGAGATAATACAACAAAGTACATGACAGCCAGCACACGCGAAACTCGTGTAGTAGACGAGAATACAATTTTCTTCTATGCCGGTATTACTGAAGAACTAGCTGAGAACCGCGGAGATTTTAAGATCAAATGTGAGTTTTTAGATCCAGAAGAAGTTACCCAAATTGACGATCCTAATGCTGAAGATGACATGAATCTTTATCTGAAAAAAGGTAAGCTGGTACTTAGTGCTGAAAATTCAGATTTAGCATTTGAAGTGATAGGACAACCTACTTATGAGATAAAAGAGGAGGTAGACATAGATCGTCCTCACATAATTAAGCGCTTCTATACCCTCACAATGGAATATAAATATGAAGATTCGGTTTCAAGTAATAGTATGGTTTTTCCATATCATTGCAAAGGAACAATGCTTATGCAGCGCAACATCAGCACTCTGATTCCTGATGAGGATCAGGCTATTTTCTGGTAAAAATTCATTTTATTAATCATAAAGTACAGGAAAGTGTTTCACTAAATAACAATTTAGGAGCTACATTTTCTTGTACTTTTGTTTTGATCTAATTTAGTTTTTTAATTCCATATTTAAAGAAGTACTTTTATAGTCTTTAGACCTCCTAATTGAATTGAACACCTACCTGGGTGAAAATGATATTCAATTAAAGCAAAAATATTTTGTGTACATTAACAATCAATTATAATGAAAAGAAATGGTTTTTTCCTTACTTTAATATCGTTTATAACATTACTTTCTTGCGGGAAGTCTGTCAAGAACAGTGTTGTTATTGCAACAGATCTAACCACAGAACTTCGTGCACCATCATATCCTTTAGTGACTGTTGATCCATATTTCAATGCATGGTCAAATGCTGATAATTTGTATGATGATCAGGTGCGACATTGGACTGAAAAAGAGTTCCCAATAATCGGAGCCTTAAGGGTAGACGGAAATGTTTACAGATTTATGGGTGTTGAAAAACTGCCTTTAAAAAATATCTTGCCAACATCACATGAGAAAAAATGGGAAGGAAAATATACATTTCAACAACCAACCGGAGAAGGATGGAAATCATTAGTTTATGATGATAGTTCTTGGGAAACAGGGCATTCAGCTTTTGGAACTAAAAATGAACCCAATTTATCGACACTTTGGCAAACAAAAGATATTTGGATTCGAAGAACTTTTGAATTGGAAGAAGATCTTAAGGAAAAAGATGTTATTTTACATTTCTCTCACGATGATATTTTTGAATTATATATTAATGGTGTACAGGTTGTAGGTACTGGCTATACTTGGAATTATGATGTACAAAAAGAACTTAGTGAAGAGGTTAAGGCAACTCTAAAAGAGGGTGAGAATATAATCACTGCACATTGTCACAACAGAACCGGCGGTGCTTATGTAGATTTCGGTTTATATGAGATGGAACCCGAAAAAAGGGCGTTTGTTAATACTGCAATTCAAAAATCTGTTAGCGTTCTGCCAACTCAAACTATTTATAAATTTGATTGTGGGGATATCGAAATGGATCTAATATTTACATCTCCACTGCTATTAGATGATCTGGATTTAGTTTCACGTCCAGTGAGTTATATTTCTTATCAGTTGCGTTCAAAAAATGATCTTCCACACGATGTTCAGATATATTTTGAAACTACACCACAATGGGCTAAACATAATAATAATCAGCCTGTGACTTTTGAAGTGGTTGAAAGAAATGATCTTAAGTATCTTAAAACAGGAACAGTTGAACAACCGGTTTTAGAGAAGAAGGGTGATGATGTAAGAATTGACTGGGGATATTTCTATATGGCAGGCCATACAGATAAGTTTACAAATATGAATTTTGGTGATTATTGGAATGTAAAGCAAGAATTTAAGACATCAGGTGTTATTTCTGATGTACAAAATGAAAACTTATCTGAAAATGATAATATGACTGTATTGGCATACAGCAAAGATTTGGGAGCAATTTCAAATGATATGGCAACTGGTTATATAATGCTTGGGTATGATGATATTTACTCAATACAGTATTTTGAAGAAACTTTAAAGGCATATTGGACTAAAGACGGTACTGTTGATATATTCAGTGTTTTTAATGATGCCGTATCTGAGTATGCATCAATCATGGATCGTTGTGAAGAGTTTAACCGAAAACTGATTTCTGACGCCGAAAGGGTAGGTGGTGTCAAATATGCAGAACTAACATCTTTAGTTTACAGACATGCTATAGCAGCGCATAAATTGGTAAAAGATAAAAATGGTAATCTTCTTTTCTTTTCTAAAGAAAACAATAGTAATGGCTCAATTGGGACAGTTGATATAACTTATCCATCATCTCCATTATTTTTATTATATAATCCCGATCTGGTAAAAGGAATGCTTAACCCTATTTTTTACTACAGTGAAAGTGGAAGATGGAAAAAACCTTTTGCCGCTCATGATGTTGGAACATATCCGATAGCTAACGGTCAAACTTACGGAGAAGATATGCCTATAGAAGAGTCCGGGAATGTATTGATATTGACTGCGGCAATTGCTGAAATAGAAGGAAATGCAGACTATGCTGCTCAACATTGGGAAACTTTGACTACCTGGACAGAGTACCTTGCGGATAACGGATTAGATCCGGAAAATCAGCTTTGTACTGATGATTTTGCGGGCCACTTAGCTCATAATGCAAATCTGTCAATCAAGGCTATAATGGGAATAGCATCCTATGGAAGACTTGCGGATATACTGGGTAAGTCTGATATTGCGGATAAATATATGAATATTGCAAGGGAGATGGCAACTGAGTGGGAAGTGATGGCAAATGATGGTAATCATTACAGACTTACATTTGATAAACCAGGCACTTGGAGTCAGAAGTACAATATTGTTTGGGATAAACTATTAGGATTTAATATCTTTGACCCTAAGATTATTGAAAAAGAGATGGCTCTTTATGAAACTTTACAGAACGAATATGGGTTGCCTCTCGATAACAGGGCTACTTATACAAAAACGGACTGGATAATGTGGACTGCCACTCTAACTGGTGATAGGAATGATTTTGACGAGTTGATTAATCCGGTCTATAAATATGCAAATGAGACAGAATCTCGCGTACCTATAAGTGACTGGCATGATACTGTTACAGCTGAAAGGATGAATTTTAAAGCGCGATAAGTTGTAGGAGGTTATTATATGAAATTATTGGAAGATATGCTGAGCAAGTAATACATTCACCAAAACTAATAAATGGAAAGTAGAAATGAGGTGAACAGATAATTACAGTGATCATCAATCTGTTCTTTAAATAATTGATAAAATGAAAAAAACAATACTTTTATTAGTCGCTATACTGCAAATATTTTCTGTATGTATTTATGCACAAAACAAATCTAAAGTTTCTGTAGTAGACAGACCTGATACAAAAACAAAGAATTCTCATTATGTTTCTAATAAGGCCCCTTTACAGCCACTTAGTTTTATTAAACTGCCTGTGGGAGATGTAAAGCCTGCCGGATGGACTTTAAAATTACTTGAACTACAAAAAGATGGATTGAATGGTCATTTGGGTGAGATTAGTGCCTGGCTTGATAAAGAAAATAATGCCTGGCTGGGAACTGGTACAGAATATGGTTGGGAAGAGGTACCTTATTGGCTAAAGGGGTATGGTAACATGGCTTACATACTCAATGACACAAAAATGATTACTGAAACAAAAACCTGGCTGGAAGCAGTTTTCAAGAGTCAGCGTGAAGATGGTTATTTTGGCCCCTACATTGAGAAAAACGGTAAACCCGACCTTTGGGGCAATATGATTATGATTTGGTGTCTTCAATCATACTATGAGTTTTCTGGAGATGAAAGAGTAATTGATCTATTAACTAATTATTTCAAGTGGCAAGTTGATCTGACGGAAGATATGTTTCTCAAGGATTACTGGGAAAACAGTCGAGGTGGTGATAATTTGCTAAGTGTGTTATGGTTATATAATATAACGGGAGATAGCTTTTTACTTGAACTAGCAGAGAAGACGCACAAAAACACGGCAAACTGGCGGCAACGTTCAACATTACCTAATTGGCATAATGTAAATATTGCACAAAGCTTCAGGGAACCTGCAACATATTATATGCTTTCAGCAGATTCAGCAGATTTGATTTCGACTTATAATGTACATCATTTGATTCGTAATACTTTTGGACAAGTTCCCGGGGGGATGTTTGGAGCAGATGAAAATGCGAGAATGGGATATATTGATCCGCGACAAGGGACTGAAACCTGTGGTTTTGTTGAGCAGATGGCTTCAGATGAAATATTGTTAAGATTAACCGGTGATCCTTTCTGGGCAGAGCACTGTGAGGGTGTTGCTTTTAATTCATATCCTGCATCAATGATGCCTGATTTGAAGTCGTTACGTTATATAACTTCTCCAAATCAAACTATAAGTGACTCCAGAAATCATCACCCGGGGATTGATAACAGGGGACCATTTCTGGCAATGAATCCATTCAGCAGCAGATGTTGTCAACATAATCATGGTCAGGGATGGCCATATTATATAGAACATCTTGTTTTAGCAACGCCTGATAACGGTATAGCGATAGCAATGTATGGTCCCTGCACTGCTAATGTAACTGTTGCTAATGGAGAAGAGGTGAAAATAATCGAAGAGACTAACTACCCTTTTGAAGAA